>JALVXB010000029.1 GCA_027023025.1 Caldisericaceae bacterium
TGCAGACAAACTTGCTACTGCTATGGAAGCAAGAGGTTTTGTCATTGGGCAAAAGCGAACAAAGTATAGGGAAATGCGCCTTAGTGGGGCGGATTTTCTTGCAATTTTTGTTACGATACTCGTTATGAGTATTTCGATCGTGGTGAAGGAGTTCGTATGAATAATTATGTGATCAGGTTGCAGTACATTGGAAGGAATTTTTTTGGTTTTCAAAAGCAGAGCAAGGTTAAGACGGTCCAGGGAGAATTGGAGAAAGCCTTAAGCACCATACTACAATCAAACATTAAAACAAATGGTGCAGCCCGCACGGATAGAGGCGTAAATGCAATTAATCAGTATGTTAACTTCTATTACGATAAAGCAATTGACTTGTACAGAATGCAAAGGAAAATAAATTCTATGCTTTTTACATCTGGAATATTTGTAAAAGATATGTTTAAAACAGACTTGTTGTTTCACCCGAGGCGTGATGTTAAAGGTAAAGTGTACGCTTATGTGATTTCCAATGACAGGGAACATGCAATGTTCTTAAGCCCCAATGTATATTTTTATAACGGTGTGTTTAACGAAGAGCTCTTAAAAATTGCCATCAATGGCTTAAAGGGCGAGCACGATTTTTCTCCGTTTGCGAATAAAGACCGATCGTTGCCTTTGAGGAATAATGTGTGTAATTTGTTTGATTTAGGAATTTTAAATAGAAAGTATGTACAAATCCTTTACTTTTACGGAAATAGGTTTCTTTACCACATGGTAAGGAGACTCGTTTATTATTTAATCAAGGCTGCGACGGGGTATATTGACACAAATACCTTGAAAGACCCTTTTACTAGCGAAGCGCCGTACACGAGACAGGTACTTCCTCCAGAGCCGCTTTTCCTGGTAGATGTGTTTTATAAAAATGGAATAAGGAGAGTAGAATAGTGAATGCTTTAGTTACAGGCGCATCGTACGGTATAGGAAGGGAAATCGCCCGTGCCCTTGCAAAAATGGGATTTAATCTCGTACTGGTTGCAAGAAGCACTGATAAACTTATAGCGTTTTCTAAAGATGTAAAAGTTGCTTATGGTGTTGATTGTTACATCGTAAGTACTGATTTGTCGATTGGTGGAGCGGCAGAGGATGTATTTAATAAAGTTAAAAGCTTTGGTATCCACATAGATCTACTCGTAAATAACGCCGGTTTTGGTAAGTTCGGAAATTTTCTGAAGTTTGATCTGGATACATACGAGAAGATGATTAATTTAAATGTTTTAACACTCACAAAACTCACTTATCTGTTTAGTAGAGAAATGATTAAAAACAAAAGGGGATGGATTCTAAATGTTGCATCTACTGCTGCTTTTCAACCTATCCCAAATTTCGCTGTTTATGCAGCAACAAAGGCCTATGTAAAAAATTTCTCTAGTGCTATTTACTATCAAATGCGAAATGACGGGATTATTGTCTCCACCCTGTGCCCCGGGCCTACGAGAACAAATTTTGGAAAAACTGCAGAAACAATCGGCACGCACATGTTTAATCCATCTGGATTAATGGATCCAGAGAAAGTAGCTGAGGTTGCAGTAAAAAATCTATTTAAAGGAAAAGTGTGCATAATTCCTGGCTTTTTAAATAAAATTCTCTCACTTTTTGCAAAAATTTTTCCGCTCAATATTGTTATGTTTATAACAAACAGGATCGTCAAGTAGTAATTGTTGCAATTTGGCGATTTTTTATTATAATGCTTTGGAAACTTTAATGAGGTTTGTTGTTGACTAAAATTATAAAATATGCTATTATTCTGCTGTTGAAAACGAGCGGAATACAGATAAGTTATATACGGGAGGAGTTTTTATGATGAGAATTACGAAATTTGTAAACCCCAGGGATGTAAATAAAAAGTGGTACTTGATTGATGCAAGTGGCAAGTCTATTGGCAGAGTTGCCGTGGAAGCTGCAAAGATTTTGCGTGGAAAAAATAAGCCGACATTCAGTCCTCATGTAAATATGGGTGATAATGTAATCATCATTAATGCAGCAAAAGTTAAAGTGACTGGTAATAAATTACAGCAAAAGTTCTACTACAGGCATTCTGGTTATGTCGGCAATCTTAAAAGAATTGCTCTTGCTGATATGCTTACTTCGAAACCTGAGTACGCAATTCAGCATGCAGTAAGATTGATGCTCCCCAAGAATAAACTTGGAAGGAAGATGTTTAAAGGGCTCAGAGTTTACAAAGACGATAAGTATCCTGAGTCAATAAAAGCTGAGAAAATAGAGTAAGGAGGAAAGTTCGTGAGCAAAGAAATGTATGCAGCAACCGGTAGAAGGAAGAGGTCAGTTGCAAGGATTCGGCTTGTTCCTGGTTCTGGGAAAGTTAAAATAAATGGCAAAAGCCCGGAAGAGTACTTTGCCGTCAAAACTGTAATTGAAGAAATTTTTCAACCTTTGAAAGTCTCCGAAACCGAGAACAAATTTGATGTATTTGCGAATGTTGACGGCGGCGGTTTCCGTGGGCAGGCAGAGGCAATTCGCCACGGTATAGCAAGAGCACTACTACAGTACGACGAGACGCTCAGGCCTACATTAAAGAAAGAAGGATTCCTTACGAGAGACCCGAGAGAAAAAGAACGCAAAAAGTACGGCTTACACAGGGCAAGGAAAGCGCGTCAGTACCGTAAGCGTTAAAATTTCTTTTAGTGATTGATTGTAAAAATACAGCCCCTTCGTTTCGTGGATAAGTGGAGGGGCTTTTACTTTTTGATTTAGTTAATTGTTAGTGTTTCATGGATGTAAAATTATCGTATGACTGACTTTGATTAGATGTCGTTGTTTGTGCGAATTTCCATCAACTTATAAATTTCTCCAACATCGAATTGAGTTATTATCCCAATTGGTTTTTCGTCCTTTTTACCGTGCTCTGTAATGATCACGGCATCTAATTTTTGCTTGTTTCTGTAATATATCTCAAAGATGTCTGCTACCTGGAATATATTTGTATCTTTTGAGACGAATCTGTAGTTATCTTTGTGTTCCAAAAACGATTCCAATCTCTGGATTTTAGTTTTTTCCAACTCCCCGTCAGGATTATCAGCAAGGTACCTTACTATTGTTTCTGCAGTTGTAAGAAATAAGAATTTATCATCGTCGTATATAGGAATCTTAGAAAAGTTTAATTGCTTCATTGTGCGGATAAGCTTCAAGATACTTTCATTGGCGTAGGCGAGGACGACTTCTTTTCCAAATTGTGGGATTACTTTTGGCGGTTCTTTTAATAAGTCTCTTATCTTTTTTGTAAGGTCAATGATAAAATCAGAGGGTTCAGCAATAATTTTATCTGTTGTTCTGTGAACTATTACATTTCTTAGATCACCTATTTGTTTGAGGTCGTCTTCGTACTCGCGTACTACACGGTTAAACTTTGCAGAACGCTCCACTAATTCTCTAAAACCTACCCACACCTCTTCGTGAAGCATCGTGCGCAGAATGTGGTCTATTTCGTTATATAGAGCAATAAATTTTTCTGCATTTTCGCCAAAGTTCATAGGCCAAGGTCCTCTGCTATTTCCTGCATTGCTTTAAGTGCTATTTCAAAAAATTCGTTCAAAGGTATTCCAAGTTCGGTTTCACAGGTACGAATTTGTTCTCTACTTGCCCCTGCTGCAAAACTCTTGTCTTTAAACTTTTTCTTTAAGGATTTTACTTTTACAGTGGCAATCTTTTTATCTGGCATAACGAGTGCTACTGCAGTAATGAAACCTGTTAGCGGGTCTACTGCGTACAGTGCTTTGTCGAGCAAACTATTTCGCGGCAAGCCGTGTCTTTCGTTGTGAACTTTTACTGCGTAAACTACATCGTCTGGAAGCCCCATTTCTTTTAGCCATTCTGCTCCAATCAGGCTGTGCTTCTCCGGATCTTCTTTAGTTACTTCGTAGTCTATGTCGTGAAGCAAGCCAGCAATACCCCACTTTTCTTCGTCTTCGCCGAGTCTTTTTGCTACAGCCTTCATTACGGCTTCTGTTGCCAGCATATGCTTAATCAAGTGTTCGTCCTTTACTTTTTCCTTTAGTGTTTTGAATAATTCATCCCGTTTCATAACTACCTCCCGTTGTTGAGTTTCTAAATTTCTATAATTATAGCACTAACGCTGTAATAAAATACTTTACTGAGCATGAGTTTCTACTAAAGATTTTATTCTGTTTGTATAAGTTTTAATCATCTCTTGAACAGTTGCTTTATCCATTTTCCCTCTCCCTGTTTGGACATTAAACAGTTTTTCAGGGAAATTAAGATTATTCAAGTCAAAGCCGTTGTCTATTTTAATTTTGTACTTCAACGCGTGGATTTTTCGTGCAATGTTTTTTAAGTCTTCACTTGTTTTGTTTATGCCTGCGGACTTAAGAGCGCGCAGCACGAGGTCTTCCGTATATATCTTTCTTGCAAATAAGCAAATCGTAAGAGAGTTTAAAATAAATCTCCATTCCTCTTCGTTTATCAGCATATCTATTTCTTCTGCGGGGTCTGCATTTAGATCACCTGAAATGATCTTTTCGTCTATCGAGTAGCCTGCACTATCGAGATGTGAATGCCTTACGCCCATTAGAAAACCAAGGAACGCATCCCTGCCGGTAATGTACCCGGGGGAGCCATTTTTTCCAAAGTTAATTGCAAATTCTTTACCTCCGTACTTTTCTGCACAGTATGCAGAGCCTTTGTTCAGGTCGCTGAAAAATTCATTTTTGTTTTCTTTCATAAAACCGAGGACTTTTTGATATGTTTCGGCATCTCCAAAGTTTAATATGAGCCCTTCTGTTTGGTTTGTTCCAATCAGTCCTTTTTCGAATGCTTCCGTTGCCCAGGAAAGTGTAATACCTGTTTCCATTACATCCCATCCGGCCTTTTCTACTGTGTTGAGCAATTTGAACAGAGCATTTGGGTTATTTATGCTGAGGTTTGTTCCCATCGCATAAATTGGCTCGTAATCGTAGGGAATTTTGAGTGTTTTAAAGTGCGTTTCGTCTTCAAATGCCTCTCTTAAAGTCCCCAGGTGGATGCATCCTACGGGGCAGTTTGCACATGCTATTTGCTGTGCAAGATAATTCTTTGCTAAGTTTTCTCCTGATAAAAATTCTGCTCCTTCGAAGAACCCCTGAGAAAAGTTTCTCGTTGGCAGTGAATTTATTTTATTTAAAGGAAGTACATTTTGTGGAGTTCCAAGGTTGTGGTATTTTTTCATAGCCGGCGACTTTACTGCGGTCCAGAATATTTCGTTGTAAGTTTTGTTAAATTCAGCGAAGTTTTCCATTTTGTGCCTGTAGTTTCCCGATATTACGATTGCTTTCAAATTTTTACTTCCCATTACGGCGCCAAGCCCAAGGCGGCCAAAGTGCCTACCTGTATCGACAGCGACATTTGCCATAAGGGAGAGATTTTCGCCTGCCGGCCCTATTCTTATAATGCTTCTCTTACCAATGCCTTTTTCTGCACTCCTTAGAATTCTTTCGGTTGCAGAGGCTGACTGTCCCCATATAGAATTTGCAGGAACGAAGCGCACCTCTTCATTTTCTATTGCTATGTAGGAAGGCATGTCCAACTTCCCCGTTATGACAATTGCAGAAAGGTTTGCGTCGTACATAGACATAAATAGTCTTCCGCCTGCGTGTGACTCGCCTAAGTTTCCCGTAAGAGGTGATTTGAACATTGCTATGGTTTTCGTTGCAATTGGGTATATACCGTTCAGCGGGCCTATTGACAGTATAATAGGGGACTCTGGTGATAGAGGATCTATTTTTTCTATGTGCTGTTCGTAAAGCAATTTTGTTGCGACGCCTGTTCCTCCCAAAAAGTCTTCGTAGAGTTTTTCGTCTGAGTATACCTCTGCTTTCTTTTTTGTCAGGTCTATTTTTAAAATCCTATTAATCATTGTGTGCCTCCCTATCGTCTTCTACTTCTACGAGGGCCAATACATCGTTTGGGCAGTATTCTGCACAAATACCGCATTGATGGCATACGAGAGGTTCCCTTGCTATAGGGTCCCACTGCATTGCGTTTAGTGTGCATGCTTCTACGCACTTATAACAGTGTATACACTTTTCTTCGTGAAAAATAACTCCACCGCCTTCTCTAATTGTTAAGGCTTCCGTAGGGCAGGCTGCTGCGCAGTCTGGATGCGTGCAGCCTATGCATATCCTGATGGAAAATGCACCTTCTACACCTGCATAGTTTTTAACTCTTAGGGCTGCAAGTTTTGTCGTAGCGATGTGAAAGTAGGTGCGGGAGCAAGCATACATACAGGAATAACATCCAATGCATTGTGCCCTGTTCACCACGCGCATTACTTTTCTCATTTTTTCCTCCTGTAAATTCTGTAATCCATATTTGGGAATATACTGTCTTTCTTTTCAAGGAACGAAAGAAATGCTTCGTCAATTTTGTTTTCTTCGAGCATTTTTAACAGAGCAAGAAAGGCATTTATGTGATACTTTTCCGCACTTGTAGAATAATCCTTTGCCGTCCCTGTCGTAATAAGAAAAGCCCAGTCACTGCTTTGTGCAAGGAGTAATTCTCTTGCCATCTGGTTAAGTATCCTTCTTTGCAAACTCGTTGGTTTTTTATACTTTTTCGAAAGATCAATCATTTTCTTGCCTAACATGTGAAGGTGTGGATAGATCCAGTCCGTTTTTTCGTTTAGCCATACCTTAAAGTATCCTCCGTCTCCCCAGGTGGAGGGCGTAGGTTCTGCAACCTGGTTCGTAGGATACTTTTTAAGGTAATTAAACGGAGTTATCGTTTCTATTACTGAAGAATATTTATATATTTTCCTTAGCAGGTGTTCAAGGAAGTCTGGTCCTTCAAACCACCAGTGCCCGAACAGTTCCGTGTCAAATGGAGCAACCATTATAGGCTCTCTGTCCATTATAGAAAGCAAGTATTCGGCTTCTTTTTCCCTGTTGAACATAAAGTTGCCTGCGTGTATTTCTGCAACTTTTAGCGCATTTTCTCTGTTATAAATTTCTTTTTTGTCTAAAGGCACTTTTCCCGTAATTTTGTGGATCTTTATTCCGGAATCAAATCTAAAGCCTGCAGGGTGCAGGTACTTTTTAATTTTGTCTATACTGATGTCGTATCCAATGTCCCTATAGAACTCTCTGTAATTAAAATCTCCTGGATAGCCTTCCTGTGCGCTCCATACCTGTTTTGAAGCCTCTGGGTCTCTGCCAAAAAACGCAACTCCTGATTCTGAGTATATGGGTGCGTGCACTCCGTATACAGGGCCTGGGTCTGCGTATAAAATGCCGTGTGTATCTACAAATGTAAACCGAATGTTGTTATCTGCAAGTATTTTATCTACTCCACTCGTGTACGCACATTCACCAAGCCATATTCCTCTTGGCGGCCTCCCAAAGAATCTTTCGTATTCTTTTACCCCAATTTCTACCTGCACCTCCCTGCATCTTTCGTTTAACTCAAGAGGGAGTATCTCGTGCGTTGCAGTGCAGGTGATAATTTCGATGTACCCTTCATCCTGTAGCCTTTTAAAGCCACTAAGCACATTACCGTTTAGTTCGTCAAATAATGTTTTGTATAGTGTTTTGTATCTATTTGCGTAAAATTTAAATGCTGCTTTTTTATTTGCGGCGTTTTCGGTTTTGTATTCTTCTTCTGCAAGTCTAATTCTATTTTTCAGATACCGCTCATATCTTTTCGTTAATAATGAATCTGTAAGCATATTAGCCAGGGGAGGTGTAACTGACATCGTGATCTGGAATTTTATGCCTTCTTTCGCAAGTTTATTAAATGTTATATATAACGGAAGGTAGGTTTCAGTTATTGCTTCGTATAGCCAATTTTCCTCTAAAAAGTATTCCTCTTCCGGATGTTTTATGAAAGGCAGATGCGAGTGTAAGACAATTGCAAGGTATCCTTTTTTATTCATTTAATCCTCCAGTGGCTAAACGCCTTGGCTATTCTGGTATTTTTATCCATTAAGCATTATTTTCCTTTGGGAATACGAACGTATTTAATCTTCTTAGCTGTCTTTTCTGTTTTTTTCTTCTTCTCCTCAAGCTGGGCTTTATGAGATACTTTTTCTTTTTTTCTCTTTTTCTGTACTTTTCCTGTTTCTGGGTTCACATATTCCCACTTTACGCTTTTACTTTTTACAGGCTTACTGCGTGGTACTAAAATTTCTGGTGAGGTGGTAATTTTCTTAAACTTATTGCCTTTCTTTATTCCGACTTCTGCCCTTAACGGCTTGCCTTCCTGAACTTTTAGGTAGCCTTCACCCTGGTTTGACATTAGAGGAATTTCTATTTCCACTTTTCTTTTGCTCATAAGTCTGAGCACTGGACTTTTTTCTTCTACCACTTCCCAATGCACGTAAACGGTAGAAGCATCTTTTGGTAATAGTTCTACATGATTTTCTTCATACTTATCTGGAGGATTGTTCTTTTTTATCTCTTCCTCTTTTTCCTTAATTTGCCTTAAGGGCTTGTTTTTCTCTTTGATTTTCTTAATTAGCGCGGCTTTGCTCATTTTGTGCCTGCCTTTTATGCCGTGCAATTTTGCAATTTTTAACAATTCTTTTTTTGTCATTTTTTCGTATGGTTTTTTCATGTTGCCGCTCCTATTTAATTTTTAAAGTTCTTAGGAAATTTATACGCTCTGGGTATAACGACGATTCCATTTCTTGAAACATAAAAGTATTTTCCGTCGTGTTCAAGATTATATCCTATTTTTACTCCGTCGGGTATTTCTACTAATTTATCAACTATTACTCTACGAAGTCTTACATTTTTACCTATACGGCACTCGTTAAAAATAATGGAATCGGTAATTTCTGTGTTTTCGAGAATTTTAACTGCGGGAAATATGATAGAGTGATTGATCTTTGCTCCCACCACGATTGTACCATCGCCTAATAAAGAGTTTACGGCACTGCCGTTTATGTATTCATTGTTAACTTTTACTGAAGCAAACTTGACGGGTGGGTATTGTCTTGCATGAGTGTAGATGGGCCAATCCCTGTCGTATAAATTCAAGTGAGGAATTGGCGCAATGAGGTCCATATTTGCTTCGTAAAAGGCATCTATCGTTCCAACATCTCGCCAGTATCTTTCGTTGCCGTTTTCGTCAACAAATCTGTATGCAAATACATTCAATTTGTTGTGTATTGCGTATGGTATTATATCTCTCCCAAAGTCGTGTGTAGAAGTGCTGATTTCTGCATCGTGGTCTAAAAGGCTTTTTAATTTGTTTGCATTGAACACATAAATGCCCATGGAAGCAAGGGAGTATCCTTTTTTATTTGGTATTTCTGGTGGATCTTTCGGTTTCTCGTAAAAGTTAATAATGCGTTCCTGTGAATCTATTTGCATCACCCCGAAAGCAGTTGCTTTTTGTTTTTCTACCACAACTGTGCCCACGGTTATGTCTGCCTTTTTCTCTATGTGTGCTCTTAACATATATCTGTAGTCCATCTGGTATATGTGGTCACCGGAAAGTATTATAATGTATTCTGGTTTTTCTCTATCAATAAAGTACAAGTTTTGGTAAACTGCATCTGCTGTTCCTACATACCACTTTTCACCAAATCTCTGCTGAGGTGGTAAGTCCATAATGTATTCTCCAAATGTACTGCTCAGAAAATTCCAGCCTACTGCAAGGTGCCTGCTTAGTGACGCTGACTTATATTGTGTTACTACGAGAATTTTTCTAAATCCAGAATTTACACAGTTACTCAATGCAAAGTCGATGATCCTGTATTTTCCTCCAAATGGTACGGCAGGTTTCGCTCTCTCCTCCGTAAGCGGATAGAGTCTCTGGCCTTTTCCACCTGCAAGAAGATAAACCAGTGTTTTCTTAACCTCTCTGTCGCAGTTTTCCATACGCCCCTCCTATAAAACTATTATAACTATATTACGAAATAAAAGAAAAACTTTTGGCGATATTTGATATTTACGGGTACTCGTTTTGATGTTATTATTTTAAAAAAACTTTATAAAAAATGGAGGTGAATTTATATATGGGTTTAATAAAATTTTTAGGTACGGCAGGTGCACGCTTTGTCGTTGCAAAACAACTTCGCTCTTCTGCAGGCACCTATATTGAAACATCTGGTAAAAGGTTAATTTTAGATCCGGGTCCTGGAACACTGGTAAGAATGGCAAAGTCCCGCCCAAAAATTGATGTAATGAAAATAAATGGTATTATCCTTACGCACATACATCTGGACCATTCAACGGATGCAAATATTATTATGGATGCATTTACGCAAGGAGGACTGAGCAGGGGTGGAGTGCTTTTTACTACGAATGAGGCCTTACACGGGGATAACAGAGTAATTCTTCCATACCTGATAAATTTTCTTGACAGGGTTGATACCTTTTCCCACAAAGAAGAATTTGTATGGGATAAACTAAGATTTCAAACTTTCTTGCATAAGCATACTGCTGAAACATACGGCGTTAAATTTTTTGCGGAAGGGAAAACAATTTCTTTTATCGTGGATACTCTATACTTTGACGAGTTGATCGACTATTATAAAGATAGTGATATCCTCGTTATGAATGTGGTGCGTTTTACCCCTATGAAAAATGTAATGCACCTTTCGCTCGAAGATGTGGAAAAAATTGCGGAGGGCGTTAAACCTAAAAAAATTATAATGACGCACTTTGGGATGACGATGCTTAGAAGTAAACCGTTTGAACTTGCACAAAAGATGTCTGATAAATTAGGAATAGAAGTAATCGCTGCAAGCGATGGAATGTCCGTAGAATTTTAATCCTTTCTCTCTTTTGTACTCATTTTGTGCATTACTATAAGGGAAACGCCCCAGATAGCA
Organism: Caldisericaceae bacterium; assembly: GCA_027023025.1. GTDB lineage: Bacteria > Caldisericota > Caldisericia > Caldisericales > Caldisericaceae > S143-107. The sequence goes on from JALVXB010000029.1 coordinate 10,823, forward strand.
AGCGTTATTACGAGGCCGATAAATTTTTCCGTAAGAGTGCCGTCTTCGTTAATCTCTATACCATTAATTTCTTTCACAGGGTTATTATATCACACCTTTTGTTTTTACGAGTATTACACTTCCGTAATCGGCGGCTTTGTTTCCAAAACGCATTTTTATCTTATCTAATGCACTCTCTAACTTGCTCAGGTCGTTTTCTGTATCAAAAAGGCCTCTTTCTACACGATCTTCGAGGTTCGATAAAGATATTCCAAGAAGCCGCACCTCTTTCCCTTTCCAGATTTCGTTAAGGAGCATTAGTGCGTGAATGTAGATTTCGTAATTACTGTTTATTGGTTTGTTTAGTGTTTTTCTGTGTGTGAATGTACTGAAATCTTTGTATCTTACAACTATTGTTATCGTTTTTGCATACAAATTATGCGCTCTTATTCTTAATCCTACTTCTTCGGATAGGTATTTTAATGTGCTTTTTATGTATTTTTCGTCATCCGTATCTGTATGTAGTGTTATAGAATTTCCTATGGATTTAGGATTACCTTTTTCGTAGTCAGAGACGACCTTTGATTTGTCTATACCGCGTGCCGCGTTATACAAAAACAATGCTTGCGAGTGAAATACAGAGGCAAGTTCAAGCAGAGGAATTTTTTGCAGTTCTCCTAATGTGTATACATTGAATACTTCTCTTAATATTTTCTCAGTATGCTTTCCTATGCCGCTTATTTTTCCGACGGGCAAGGGTTCTAATATCTCATCTGCATCTTCAGGTTTAACGATTTTTAATCCGTTTGGTTTGCCTAATTTTGATGCAAGTTTTGCAAGTAGTTTATTATAACTTATTCCTATAGTTAAAGGCAAATGGAGATTATCGTGTATAAATTCTTTTAGTTTTATGGCTAAGTTTTCTGCTTCATTGAAATTTTTTACCGTATAAGTAAGGTCAAGAAATGCTTCGTCTATCGATGTTTGTTCTACCGATGGGCAGAATTTGTTGAATATGCTGAGCAATTTATAAGATTCTTTTCTGTATTTATCAATGTCTGTTTTAATAATTATTAGGTCCGGGTATAATTTTTTTGCAATTTTTACGGGCATAGCAGAGTGAATTCCAAACTTTCGTGCTTCGTACGATGCCGTTGCAACGACTGAACGCTCTTCCGGAATGTTGGAGATTGCAATAGGTTTTCCTCTTAGCCACGGCTTGTCCCGTTGCTCTATGGATGCGAAGAATGCGTCCATGTCTATGTGCAAAATTATGCGGTTTTTTGTATAAGCGTTGTTCATATTTTTAGTATATGTACATTTGTTCGTATGTCAACACCTGTTACTTTTTGTATAATCAATGTAAGTTTGTATAATGAACTAAGTAAGTGCATTAAGAGGTGATTTAAATATAAATTATTGGAGGTAATTTTAAATGACAGTTCGAGTACGCTATGCACCAAGCCCAACAGGGCACATACACATAGGCAATGCAAGAAGTGCATTGTTTAATTACTTGTTTGCAAGACACAACAACGGAACGATGATACTAAGGCTGGACGATACGGATAGAAAGCGTTCAACGGACGAAGCAATACAATCAATGATAGAAGACATTAAGTGGCTTGGAATAGATTGGGACGAAGGGTACCTAAAAGGCGGTCCATACGGGCCGTACAGACAAACGGAGAGAATGGACATATACGACAGGTACATAGACATTCTGCTTAAAGAAGAAAAAGCATACGAATTATACTACAGTGAAGAAGAGATAAAAGAGATAAGAAACGAGTATGTAAAGCAAAACAAAAAGTTTAGCTATAGATATCTAAAAGAAACTGAAACAGAAGAAAGAAGAAGAGCATTCAAAGAAAATAACAAAGGTTTACTTCCTGCCGTTGTATTCAAGGTGGAAGCAAATAAAGAAATCGTAGTGAATGACCTCGTAAGGGGTAATGTAAAGTTTAACTCAAGTGAATTCTCTGACTTCGTAATAAGAAGGACAAACGGCATCCCCGTATACAACTATGCAACTGTAATAGACGATGCACTGATGAAGATTACCCACATCATAAGGGCAGAAGAACACTTATCCAATACGCCAAAGCAACTCTTTATATACGATGCACTGAACTTCCCCCATCCTCTGTTTGCACATGTTTCCCTCATCCTTGCACCTGACAGAAGCAAACTCTCAAAAAGGCACGGTGCAACATCAGTAGGTCAGTACAGAGATATGGGCTACCTTCCAGAAGCTCTGTTCAACTACCTTGCACTGCTTGGATGGTCTCCAAAGGACAACAGAGAGTTCTTCACGAAAGAAGAGCTCATCTCTCTATTTACTCTTGAGAATGTAAACAAAGCCCCTGCTGTATTTGACATCAATAAACTTACGTGGATGAACCACCACTATATAGAAAATTTATCTTCTGGTGAGATAATAAAACGAGCAGAACTAATAGGAATAGACTTTTCCAAAAAAACTAAGGAATGGTGGGTTGAGTTAATAGATGTTGCAAAAGAGCATCTAAATACGCTAAAAGACATTGAAAAAATTGCCGCTCCGTTTTTTGAAGAACTTACTTTTGAAAGTGATGTCCTGGACGAACTTAAAACATATCAGCCTGTGGAACTATTGAAAAAATTTAAAGAAAACATTGCTTCTTTAACTGAGTGGAGTATGCAAAATACACTAAAAACGATAAGGCAAACCGGAAAAGAGCTAAAGATAAAAGGGCGAAATTTATACTATCCGCTGAGGCTTGCAATTACTGGAAGTAGAGCAGGGCTTGAAATTCACGAATTTATATACTTTATAGGTAAAGAAGACACTATAAAACGGCTCGATAAAGCAATAAAGGAGTTGATGAAGGATGCTTAAAGTTTATAACACTTTAACGAGAAATCTTGACGAGTTTAAAACGCGCGAAGAAGGCAAAGTCTATATGTATGTGTGTGGCGTGACTCCGTATGATTATCCGCACATAGGCCACGGCAGGGCAGCGGTGGTATACGATGTGATGCACAGATATCTTGAGTATAAAGGCTACACGCTTTTTCACATTTCGAACTTCACGGACATAGACGACAAAATAATAAAGCGCTCAAATGAGCTTGGAATGCATTATAAAGACCTTGCTGAAAAGTATGCTGCTATTTATATGGAAAACATCGATGCATTAAATGTAAAACGCCTCTGGAAGTATCCCAGAGCAACGGAAGAGATCCCTACAATCATAGAAATCGTAAAAACTCTTGAGGAAAAAGGATTTGCCTATGAGATATCGGATGGGGTATATTACGAAGTGCGGAAGTTTAAGGATTACGGAAAACTCTCGCACAGGAGTATTGAGGAACTGAGAAAAGGTGCACGCATAGAAGTAAATCCGGAAAAAAAAGACCCCCTTGACTTTGCTCTCTGGAAAAAAGCAAAGCCGGGTGAACCTTCCTGGGATAGTCCGTGGGGGAAGGGACGCCCCGGATGGCACATAGAATGTTCTGCGATGAGTTTGAAGTACCTTGGCAATGGATTTGATATACACGGTGGAGGAGAAGATCTTATTTTTCCCCACCACGAGAACGAAATTGCCCAGTCAGAGGCGTATACAGGCAAAGTACCATTTGTTAGATACTGGCTTCACAACGGCATGATTACGGTAAATAAACAGAAAATGAGCAAGTCTTTGAAGAATTTCTTTACGATGAGTGAACTTCTTAAGCACTACGACGGAGAAGTAATAAGGCTTTATCTTATATCAATTTCTTATCACAAGCCCTTAAATTTCGATGTGGAATCATTGGAACAGGCGCGAAAGAATTACGAATACCTCAGTGATAGTTATGCAAAACTTAAAAACATTGCGAATAATAAACGAGACGGAGCAAGTGTTGAGGACGGAAGGATAGAAACATGGAGAAAAGATTTTGAGAATGCAATGGATCTAGATTTTAACACTTCACTTGCATTTGCCACTTTGTTTGAAATTTTTAAATTTATAAATGCAAATAGCGCAACGCTTTCCTCAAAAAGTGCTGAGAAAATTGATAAATTACTCAAGAATGTTTTTAATGTTTTGGGATTTGTGCATATCGGCGAAAAGAGAGAGTCAGTAAATCTTTCGTTTAAAGACGACCTCGTAAAACTCGTAGAACAACTTTCCCAAAAAAATAGCGAATTAAAAGAAGTGTTCTCGCAGATTTCGCTTGAAGGAGACGCAGCCACTATACTGAAAGAAATTATTGATCTACGGTGGAATTTTAGAAAACAGAAAAGATTCGACATATCGGACCTTATTCGGGACGAGTTAAGGAAAATTGGGGTAATGCTCGAGGATTCAAAGGAAGGAACTACATACAAATTGGTGAAAACAGATGAGGGAAAATAATAATCAGGAAGTATTCGTGGTGGGTAAGCGCCCTGTGCTCGAAGCACTCCGTGCCCGTTATCCGCTTCGCCTCGTAATATTTGATAAAACGAAAAACCACGATGCTATAATGAAAAATATTTTTAAATTGGCCAAAAAACAGAGTGTCCAAATTCTTTACAGGGATGAAAGCTGGTTCAGAAGGCGTTTTCACCAACTTAATCCACAGGGGGTAGTGGCTGTAGGTGATACTTACGCTTATGCAGATGTGGAAGACATTAAGATAAAAAAGAATTCCATTATTCTTATTCTTGATCGGATTCAGGATCCGCAAAATCTCGGTGCTATCGTAAGAAGTGCGGAGTGTGCGGGTGTTTCGGGGATTATTATTCCAGATAGGAATGCTGTAGATGTGACCGAAACAGTTATGTCGATTTCTTCTGGTGCGGTGTTCCACATAAAGATTGCAAAAGTTCCAAACCTTGCCCGTGCGGTTGAGTACCTCAAAAAACAGAATGTATGGATTGTAGGTACGGTACCTAACAGTAAAACGCCTTATTACGAAGTAGACTACAGAAGTGTGCCGTTTGCCGTGATTATAGGAAATGAGGGAAGTGGTATTCGTGAGGGTCTTATTAAAAAGTGTGACTATGTGGTAACTATTCCTATGCGTGGCAGGGTTAACTCACTAAATGCTTCTGTTACAGCAGGTATAATGGTTTTTAAAGTCCTTGAAGAGAAACAAAAAAATAATGAATACTGACGCGGAAGAAGTTACTGCTTTAATCAAAAAAGCTCAATCTGGGGATAAAGATGCGCTGAGCACACTTCTCTACAAGTTTTCTCCTTTTGTGAAGGACATCGTGCGTTATTATGCCATGATGCTTTCACGCGAAGATAGGGAAGATCTTTACATAGAGGGTCTTATTGGCTTGCAGCGGGCTATTATGGCGTTTGATGTGGGCAAAAAAAGGCGCTTTGAAGATCTCGCTTACATTTCTGTGAAAAATGCAATTTACGATTACCTTCGTAAGAGAAATAGAAAGGCGAAGCTTCCTACGGTCAGAAAGGATGACGATGTTTTGTGGGAAGATTTGATTCTTTTTAAGGACGACATAGAAAAGTTTTCAATAATGTTATCGGATCTTGAGGCAAAAGTTTTTAGAATGTACCTTAAAGGCTATTCTAATAGAGAAATTGCAGATAAGTTAGGAATTACTTACAAATCAGTGGATAATGCTTTGCAGCGCATTAAAAAACGGCTAAGGGCTTTCTTTAGCGAGCCATCCTGACTTTAAATGCTATTTCTCAATTATTCTTTCTATAAATAAAAATCTGTTCAGTATGTAAATCCTGTGAAGTTTGAACCCTAATTTAGAAAACGCCCTTATTGAGGTGTTATTCCACTTTTCTATTTCTACATTTGCCCATCTGTAATTGTGAGTTTTGAATAAATCTATAATGAAACGAACTTCTGAGTATATGGCTCGCTTTCCTCGATATTCTGGAAATGTAAAGCAGTCGTAGAAGTAAATTTCGTTTTCTGGAAGCGTAAAAAATGTAAATTTTTCCTGAGAATAAGCAAAGAAACAATACGATGCTAATTCTTCGTTAAGAAATGTTCCAACCATTTTTGTAGTATAACTAAGGCGTTCCTTTATCACATTTAATTTTTCTCTACCAAATGTTTTCTTGATTTTATTTTTTGCTTCATCTGGTAATTCGTCGTAAGAGTAAAATACTTTATGGACAAATTTCTCTCTTACAGGATATGGGCTTACTTCGGTTAACTTTAATTTATAGTGATATACGATGCGTTTCTCTCTCAAGCACTTTAGAAAAAACTTAATTGACGATTTTGGACCTATGCGAAATAATAAAAATGTGAGTAGTTTCAAATTTCTCATATTTAATTATAATTTATCTCGTGGATATAACAAAAGAAGAATTTGAGCAGTTAGTATCTGAAGCGTTGGACGAAATACCTGATTACTTTAAGAAGCACATCGAGAATGTAGAATTTCTCACGATGTACTATCCTACCGTTTCAATGCTTAAAAATACAGGTATTTACGGGAGAGGTACGCTTCTTGGGCTTTATGTGGGGATTCCTCTAAGAAAGCGAGGTAGAGGATATCAGGGTGTTCTGCCAGACAGGATTTATCTATTTATGTATCCTATTATTCAGGAAGCAAATAGGTTGAAAATTCCTTTAAAAGAGAAAATTAAAAAGGTTTTAATGCACGAGATAGGACATTACTTTGGGCTTAGCGAACAAGAACTGAGGGAATTAGGGGTTGTATGAAATTTATCGTGCGACGAGTTGTATTTGTTTTGCTTGTTTTAATCTTTGTCTTTTCTCCTTATTCAAAAGTGAACGAATACTATGTGCCTAAACACAGCTCTTATACTCCTATGCAGAAGTATTACGGAAGTATGGATCTTGTGATTGGTGGAGCGCATCTTAAGAAAACCTATTGGGTAGCCCGTCCATCTGTTATTCACGGGATTTACATTACTGGATGGACTGCCGGAACGAGCAGATTTGACGAGTTAATTGATCTTGCAAAGAAAAATGGAATTAATGCATTCGTAATTGACTTAAAGGACGCTACTGGTTACCTATCTTATGATTCTGACATTCCTCTTGCTAAAAAAATTCATTCCAATCGAAGAAAAGTTCCTTCTATTCAGAAAATTGCATACAAGTGTATTCAGAATGGCATTTTTCCTATTGCGAGAATTGTGGTGTTTAAGGATCCTGTACTTGCAAAACACGACCCTAACATTGTGGTAAGACATTCAAATGGAAGCATATTTTACGATACGAGCGGCCTTCCCTGGGTTGATCCGTATTCAAAAGTAGTATGGAAGTATAATGTAGACATTGCAAAAGATGCTATTGCAGCAGGCTTCAGGGAGATTCAGTTTGATTATGTGCGGTTTCCTGCCGTGCCTTCGTCATTGCACCTCGTGTACCCAGCAAATAAAAACCACACTTCTAAAGCAGATAACATTGCTGCATTTCTTAAGTATGCGACTGAGCAGTTGCATCCTTATGGCGTGAAAGTTGAGGCAGATGTGTTCGGACTCGTATTGAGCAATAAAGCGGATCTCGGTATTGGACAAAATCTTGAGAAGATGGCGCAGTATGCGGACTTTATCTGTCCCATGGTCTATCCTTCGCACTATTGGAATGGAAGTTTTGGGTATAGCGACCCGGATGCGCACCCTTACGGCGTGATTGACCATGCATTAAAAGACGGGCTTTCAAGGCTTAAAAAAATTCACTCAAAGTGCCAGCTTATTCCATATTTGCAGGATTTCTCTCTATACCATACCTACGGAGAACCTCAGGTCGAAGCAGAAAAAAAGGCGGTGTACGATAACGGACTGCGTTCATGGTTTATGTGGAATGCGGCGAATGTTTATACCTTCTCTAAGTAAATCGGTTTTTATAGTCTCTTAGCGTAATATCCCGTTTCTTTTCTCGTCCAAAATTTTTTGCATTTTGTTTTAACTTTTAATCGGTCTATAATAAATTGGCAAATGAATAAGAAAGGGGCGGGTATGAGAGAAATAAAGTCTCACCCTATCCTGCACTTTGATAGGGGAGGTCAAGTAGAATTTTCTTTCGAAGGCAAAAGAATCACTGCGTATCAAAGTGAAACCGTTGCAATGGCTCTCTACCGAAACGGCATCAATGTATTTTCAGAAAGCAGCAAATTGCACAGGCCGAGGGGGATGTTTTGCGCGATAGGTAAGTGTTCCTCCTGTATGATGCGTGTAAATGGCGTTCCGAATGTGCGAACCTGTATCTTGCCAGTTAGATCTAATATGCAGGTTGAAAGGCAACACGGACTCGGCGAGAAGCCTTCCGGGGTAGTCCACTTTCTTTCGCCTGTTGAGCGTGAAGAAACGGTTACTATTATTGGTGGTGGCCCAGCTGGTTTAAGCGCAGCGATTGTTTTTGCCGAAAATGGCGTTAAGCCTCTTGTTATAGAGCAAAACCCATTGCTTGGCGGCCAGCTTATAAAACAAACTCACAAATTTTTTGGTTCAAAGAACGAAGGCGCGGGAATAAGAGGCATAAAGATTGCAAAAGAAATGATTCAGAAGGTAGAAAATCTTGGAATACCTACACTTGCAAGAAGCAGTGCATTTGGTTTTTATCCTGAGACAGATACGCTGGGCGTATTTAAAGAAAATCAATACATTAAAGTCCATTCAAACTACTATTTGTTCGCAACAGGCGCTGCTGAGCGGATGATTCCTTTCGAAGGAAACGATTTACCTGGCGTTTTTGGTGCAGGTGCAGCCCAAACGATGATGAATATATTTGGCATAAAGCCAGGAAACAGAGTTTTAATGGTGGGCGCAGGCAATGTGGGACTCATCATATCTTATCAGTTATTGCAGGCTGGAGTAGAAGTTGCAGGAGTTGTGGAAGCTGCACCCCGTATTGGCGGGTACTTCGTCCACGCTGCAAAACTCAGGCGCTTTGGCGTTCCTATTCTTACGAGCACGACAATTAAGAGAGCAATTGGGGTAGCTCGCGTAGAAAAGGCTGTTACAGTTTCGTTGGACGATAAATTTAACGAAATTCCAAATAGTGAAAAGGAATGGGGCATTGATACGGTGTGCCTATCTACGGGTTTAATTCCTTCTGTAACATTGCTTGCCCAGGCAGGGTGCAAAATGAAGTATTCTCCTTATTTAAGTGGCTATGTTCCGATAAGAAATAAAAACCTTATGACGACAAAAGAGAACATATTTATTGCAGGCGATGTAAGTGGTGTAGAGGAAGCGTCCACTGCAATCCTTGAAGGGCAACTTGCTGCTTATTCTATTCTGAAAAAAATGGGAAAGGATGCTGCTCTGCAAATTGATGAAACGCGCAGCGAACTTGAGAAATTGCGCAGTGGGCCTTTCGGTACGAAGATTCTCAAAGGATTAGAAGAGGTGCAGTATGAGTGATTATCTGAAGACTGGTTATCTGAATACATCTGACTTAGAATTTCCTGATGAGAGTGTCGTAAAACAGCACTTTGTTGCGGTAACTGAGTGTGTCCAGGAGATCCCCTGCAATCCCTGCGTAGAATCCTGCCCGGTAGATGCAATTAAAATGGAAGGAATAAACGGTGTCCCGCACGTTGACTTTAAAAAGTGTATTGGATGTGGAAACTGCGTTGCCGTATGTCCCGGACTTGCAATGTTTTTAGTAAATATAAAGGAAGGCAAAGGGCGGGTAAGTTTACCCTATGAAATGCTGCCTTTACCGAATAAGGGTGATACGGTAAACCTTCTGGGCAGAAAGGGAAAAATAGTAGGCGCCGGAACGGTAATTAGTATACGGCAAATTGAGAAAGATACGACTTCCTCTATTATTACTGTGGAATTTGACGACCCATCTCTTATAAAAGTTGTAAGAAATGTAGGAGTGATAAGAAATGAATGATAAAGATGTCATTATCTGCAGATGTGAAGATGTAACGCTTGCCGACATTAAAAAAGCAATTAAAGACGGCTATACGGATGTGGAATCTCTGAAAAGACATCTTCAGATAGGCACAGGCCCCTGCCAGGGAAAAACTTGCATACCTCTTACGGAAAAAATTCTTGCACGCGAACTTCAAAAGAGCGTAGAAGATGTAGGCGTTGTTACTTCACGGCCGCCTGAAAGCCCCGTTCCCTTCGGTATCTTTCTAAAAGGAGATAAAAAGAATGGAAAGTAAAGATGTCGTTATTATAGGCGGGGGTATCACGGGGCTTTCCACTGCATATTACCTTGCAAAAGAAGGTTTGAGAAATATTGTAGTAATTGAAAAATCTTATCTTGGCTCGGGCTCTACTGGGAGGTGTGGCACGGGTATAAGGCAGCAGTTTACCACACGAGAACACATAATACTTATGCGTGAAAGCGTAAAACTCTGGAAAGAGTGGGAAAACAATTTACCAAAGTCCGTGCACTTCAGGCAGGGTGGTTACCTGTGGCTTTTGAAAGAAAGCGAAATGGACGCTTACAGGGAATATGTGAGGCTTCAAAATATTCTTGGAGTAAACAGCAGAATTATAGGTAAAGATGATGTAAAACTCATTGTTCCAGACATTAATACAGAGGGAATTGCTGGAGCAAGCTGGTGCCCTTCTGACGGAAATGCTTACCCTTTTGACACAATTGATGCGTTGAGGATTGCGCTAAAGCGATTTGGCATCCTTATAAGGCAATTTGAGGAAGTAAAAGAAATAAAAGTAAAAAACGGGATTATTCAACAGGTGGTAACGGATAAAGAAACATTTAACACGCACTTCGTAGTTGATGCTGCAGGTTTTGGCGCAAGAAAAGTTGCTCGTATGGTGGGCGTAGACTTGCCGTTAAAACTTTACAGGCACCAGATAGCGGTGAGCGAGCCGGTAAAGGTATTTTTAGAACCAATGGTCGTTAAAGGGGAGTTGTATTTTACGCAAACATACAGAGGTAGGATAATCGGAGGAACGGATCTTAACGAGCAGCCAACGGAGAGTTTATCTTCAACTGACGAATTTTTGCCGCAATTTGCAAACGAAATACTTTCCGTGCTTCCAACGATTTCTTCTCTGAATGTGATGAGACAATGGGCGGGTTTTTATGTGGTAACTCCTGACCATCACCCGATATTAGGAGGGACGGACCTGCCTGGCTTTCTACTTGGTGTGGGATTTTCCGGGCACGGCTTTATGCTGGGGCCTGTCGTTGGGAAATTACTTGCTACATACATAATGCACGGAACGATGTATCTGCCGGAAGCAAATAATTTAGATCTCAGGCGCTTTAGAAGCGGTTGTCTGATCCAGGAAAAGGCCGTAATAGGATAAATTACTTTTTAGAAGAATTTGCTTTTTTGTTTGTGTTTATGTGGAGTAATTTGTATATGGGACAAAATCCGTTTGCTCCTGTAAATATAAGGATAAATCCGAGCGTCCAGCCAAATATCTGCCATGTTGACGGCGACGATGCAATGACTTTAGTAAATATGTATTTTATGGTTCCACTTTTGTAGTAATGTGAGGTATATAATGCTGAAATATACGGCACTTCTATTCCCATGTAAAAGAGCAGGGCGCCAAGCCCCACTCTTATTATTCTTTCTATTGGGTTGATGTTTATTGCGTCTTCTTCACTAATCATTTTTACTGTTTGTATTCTTCGGGTTTTTATACGGCAGTGGAATGTATTGGACTGAAGGCCTCGTGCCGGGGTTCTGTGGATAAAGTGCCATTAGAGTGTAAATTTCTTTTGGCACATTTGTGGAAACCCTTAAACCTAATTCCTTTGCTTCCTCGTAAGTAATAGGGTAGTCGTGCGTCCAGCGGCCTTCTGTAAGTGTTTGCGAAAGCCGCTCTGCATCTTCTTCGCTGTAATTTTTTGCAAGCAGGACTTTTTTAACAAATGCCTTTGTTTGTTTTAACGCTTTTTTCGACACATCGGCAAGAATTAGTGTTTCATCATCAACCTTGTTTTTATCTTTTTCTTCGATAACTTTTACAATAGATGCTGCTGGATATTGTCCTAATTGAGGATCTACAGGTCCAAGTACTGCATTTTCGTCCATTACGATTTCGTCTGCTGCAAGAGAAAGCATTGTGCCGCCACTCATTGCGTAGTGCGGAACGAATACCGTAACTTTTGCTTTGTGTTGAATTAGTGCGTGGGCAATTTGCTCTGTTGCAAGTACGAGGCCGCCTGGTGTATGCAGAATGATGTCTATTGGCATATCTGGTGGCGTCATTCTGATTGCACGCAGAATTGCTTCAGAATCTTCGATGTTGATGTACTTAATAATTGGCATACCGAGTAAACTCATCGTTTCCTGCCTGTGGATCATAGCAATTACACGGGATTTTCTCTTCTTTTCTATCTGCCTTATTATAGAGAGTCTTGCATTTATAAGTTCCTGTTGCTTTAGCCACGGCGTTATCAGAGTAAAGAATATAAAAATCCAAAATAGTGCATTAATTATGCTTGAAAAACTACTTGCTGCTCCTTGCATTTTTACACCTCCTTTGCGTTTTTTTAAAAATATTTTACAATATTTTTTGATAAATTGCAATAAGGAGGTTGTAGGATATGAAAACATTTTTTGTAGTTTTTGGAACAGTATTTGTTGCTGAGCTGGGCGATAAAACGCAACTTGCAACATTTTTGTTTGCCTCACAAAAAGGTATGAACAAAGTTATCGTATTTCTTGGTGCTGCACTGGCTTTAACGACTACATCACTTATCGGTGTTGCTCTTGGTGATTATGTAGCAAAATTCGTTTCTCCTAATCTTATGAAAACAATAGGAGGTATCTTATTTATTATTTTAGGTATTCTTATGGTTGCGAAAGTTTATTGATTTGTTGACAGAGGTGCTAAAAGATGTATAATTAGCTTGGCATTAAAAATTTTGTAAGGCTATTAAAAAAAGTGTAAGGAGAATAATGTTCTCTAAAGAAGACGAAGAAATAATAGATGCTTTAAAGCCTGTCGTAAAAGGAATTGCGTTGCTTGTTGGCAACCGATGTGAGGTTGTATTACACTCGTTTAAAGACATGGAACATTCCATTGTGGCAATCGAAAATGGTCGCGTCACAGGAAGAAAAGTCGGCTCGTCACTGACGGATTCAGGGTTGGAAATCATAGAAGACATCGTTAGGAAAGGGAAGTCAATCGTAGGTCCATATCGAGGAATTGCACCAAACGGAAGGCCTCTCCGTTCTGTTACCGTTCCCGTAAGAAATAAAAAAGGCAGGCTAATTGGTGCTTTGTGCATGAATTTTGAAATAGGCGAGTTTATTAACTTCCACGAAATTTTAAACACTTTTCTTGATTTTCCCGAAGAAAAGGTTCTTACTGAAGATGTTGCAAAGAGCAGTTCTTTTTCTATAGACGAGCTAATGAAACAAATTTTTAAGGAGGTACTTTTGTCAACGGGGGCAAAAGGAGACCTTTCACCTCACGAGCGTAACCGTTTAATCGTTAAGGAATTGTACAGAAGAAAATTTTTCCAGATAAAAGACGCAGTTGACCTCGTTGCAAATAAGTTAGGCATTTCGCGTTTTACTATTTACAACTACATAAGAGAATTACGATACGAAGAAAAGCACGGGAGGTAGTTTTTATGGGGAAAAACATTATTCAAAAAATCCTTGAGGCGCACCTCGTAGAGGGCGTGCCTGAGCCAGGCAATGAAATCGGTATCAAAGTCGACCAAACTCTTACGCAGGATGCAACCGGCACTGCTGCATACCTTGAGTTTGAAGCAATGGGGTTTAAAGAAGTAAAAACCGAAGCGGTAAGTTATGTGGACCACAATACGGTTCAGGTAGGTTTTGAAAACGCAGACGACCATAATTATCTAAGGACTGTTGCAAAGAAGTTCGGAATTACATATTCGCGCCCTGGTAACGGGATTTGCCACCAGGTTCATCTTGAGCGCTTTGCAAAGCCAGGAAAGGTGCTTATAGGGTCAGATTCGCACACGCCTACCGCAGGTGGTATCGGAGAGTTTGCCGTAGGTGTTGGAGGCCTGGATGTTGCCGTTGCAATGGGCGGAGGTCCTTATTATCTGACATTTCCTAAAGTAATAAAAATTGAACTTACAGGTAAATTGAGGCCGTGGGTTTCTGCAAAAGATGTCGTACTGAAAGTCCTTTCCATTTTACATACAAAAGGAAATGTGGGCTATGCAATCGAGTACGGCGGAGAAGGTGTCAAGACGCTTACCGTACCAGAGCGAGCGACGATTACAAATATGGGAGCAGAAACGGGAGTTACGACATCAATATTCCCTTCCGACGAAATGACGCTCGATTTTATGAGAAGGGAAGGCAGGGAAAAAGACTGGGTTGAACTCAAAGCAGACCCCGATGCACAGTACGATAAAGTAATTCAAATAAACCTTTCTGAGATAGAGCCGATGATTGCGTGCCCTGATTCCCCGGGGAATGTAAAAACTGTAAGGGAAATGGAAGGAATAAAGGTAGACCAGGTTGCCGTAGGAAGCTGTACCAATTCGTCTTATAGAGATTTAATGACCGTTGCGCACATTTTGAAGGGGCATGTTGCGCATCCTGATCTTGAGTTTGGCGTTGCACCTGGCTCAAGGCAGGTAATAGAAATGGTTGACGAAGGAAAGGGCCTTGAGATGCTCGTAAAAGCAGGCGCGCGTATTTTTGAGTCTGCATGCGGATTTTGCATAGGCAATAGTTTTGCTCCAGGGACAAATGCAGTATCTTTAAGGACGAACAACAGAAACTTTAAAGGGCGTTGTGGCACGCCCAGTGCGAAGGTGTACCTCGTCAGTCCGGAAACGGCGGCAGCTGCCGTTATCACCGGGAAAATTACAGACCCAAGACGCCTTGAAGAAATGGGCATAAAATACGAAGACATCAAACTTCCTCAAAGATTTATTCTTGACGATTCTATGTTTATTTTCCCACTTCCTGAAGAGGAAAGAGAAAAAGTTGAAATATTCCGTGGACCAAATATTAAACCTATCCCTAAGAATGATCCGCTTAAGGACAAAATCAAAGGTGTCGTTACGATAAAAGTAGGGGATAAGGTAACTACAGATCACATAATGCCTGCAGGCCCTTACTTAAAGTACCGCTCGAATGTGCCCAAGTATGCAACTCATGTGTTTGAGCCTATCGATCCGTCATTTCCACAGCGCGCTTTGAATAACAAAGAAAAGGGCGTTGATAACATTATCGTTGGCGGCGAAAGTTACGGACAGGGTTCTTCAAGAGAACACGCTGCACTCTGCCCGATGTACCTTGGCGTAAAAGCAGTAATTGCTAAGTCGATTGAAAGAATACACCAGGCAAACCTCGTAAACTTTGGTATTGCGCCTTTGTTGTTTGAAAATTCCTCAGACTACGACTTGATAGAGCAGGGAGACGAGATTGAAATACCTGACATAAGGAAAGCCGTTGAAAGCGGCGCCGAAGATGTCGTTGCAAAAGATGTTACGAAAAACAAAGAATTTAAGTTAAAGATTTACCTTACTGACAGGCAAAGAAGAATAATACTCGAGGGAGGGTTGCTTCCCTACACGGCGAAAGGAGGTAGGTCGTAATGAAAATTACAGTAGAAAACGGCAAGTTGGTGGTGCCTGATCACCCTACGATTCCTTACATACTTGGTGACGGTATCGGCAGGGACATTACGCCTGTTGCATTGAAGGTTTTTGATGCTGCGGTGGAAAAGGCATTTAACGGGAAAAGAAAAGTCGAATGGAAAAAAATTCTTGCAGGAGAGGAGGCAATTGAAAAGTTTAACGAGCCTCTGCCTCAAGAAACAATCGACACGATTCGTGAATATGTGATTGCGATAAAAGGCCCTTTGACGACTCCTGTTGGCGGCGGATACCGATCTTTAAATGTAACGCTAAGGCAAAAACTTGACCTGTTTGTTTGCTTCAGGCCCGTGAGATATCTTAAAGGTGTGCCTTCGCCAATGAAACACCCCGAACTTCTTGATGTCATTGTGTTCAGAGAAAATACTGAAGATGTTTACGCAGGTATCGAATGGCCTTACGACAGTGCCGAAGCAAAAGAAGTTTCTAACTTTCTTAAAAATAAAATGGGAGTTGAACTTCGCGAAGACAGCGGCATAGGCATAAAACCTATTAGCGTATTCGGTTCAAAAAGGATAGGCAAAGCAGCAATAGACTATGCTTTGAAGTACGGAAGAAAGTCTGTTACCGTGGTACACAAAGGAAACATAATGAAGTATACAGAAGGCCTGTTCAAAAATGTTATTTATGCGCTTGCAGATGATCCAGAATACAAAGATAAGGTAATAACCGAGGAACGGGTCAAATCTGAGTTTGACGGAAAAGCACCGGAAGGAAAAATTGTTTTGAAGAATAGAATTGCAGATGCAATGTTCCAGCAACTCCTTTTAAGGCCTGACGAATACGATGTAATCGTTACTCCAAACCTCAATGGTGATTACCTTTCTGATGCTGCTGCCGCACAGGTAGGAGGTCTTGGAATGGCGCCCGGAGGAAACATAAACTTCAATACGCACATTGCACTCTTTGAGGCAACTCACGGCTCAGCGCCAAAACACGCAGGCAAAAACGAGGTGAATCCTGGCTCTATTATCCTATCTGGGGCAGAAATGTTTGAGTATATGGGCTGGGACAAGGTAAAGTATATGCTGATAGACGCAATTGAAAAAACGATTGCTGAAAAGTATGTAACATACGACCTTGCGAGGCAGATAGAAGGCGCAACAAAAGTGTCTACCTCTGAATTTGGTGACCGCATCATTAAAAATCTGGAGGCCTGAGGATGGCACAGCGCGGAATTAGGGAATTTCATGCAAAAAAGATCCTTGCAAGGTACTTAAAAGAGTATTCCAACGGAAAGTTTCATTACGACGGGAAAGTGGCACTCGTTACTCCGGAGTATTCAATAGACCAGGCAGCGAAGGATAATAAATGGATTAAAGAAGTTCCTTTAACTGTAAAGCCGGACCAGCTTTTTGGCAAAAGGGGAAAACACGGGCTCGTGCTTCTTAATGCTTCGTTTGAACAGGCAAAGCAGTGGATTGCTGAAAAAATGGGCAAAGAAGTACAGGTTGGCAAAACGAAAGGCATTCTCACGCACTTTCTCGTGGAACCGTTTGTCCCGCACGACAAGGAATATTACATTGCGATTAAGACTGAAGCTGATGGAGACAGAATATACTTTTCAAATGAGGGCGGTATAGACATAGAAGAAAACTGGGAAAAGGTAAAGCAGTTTTTTGTTCCGATATTGGGAAGTATCGACGATGTCGATTTAAGTGTGCTTGAACCCTTAATCAGGGATTTTGTTAAAGCACTTTATAAAATTTTTGTTGATCTGGACTTTACTTATCTTGAAATTAACCCATTTACTATTGTTGGAAACGAAGTGATACCTCTGGATCTCGTTGCAAGGCTGGACGATACGGCATACTTCTGGAATAAAGATAAGTGGGGTGATGTAGAATTTCCCACTCCGTTCGGGCGCACCTTCACCAAAGAAGAGGAATTCATAAAGGAACTTGACGAAAAAACCGGTGCGTCTCTGAAACTTACCGTGTTAAATCCGAAAGGCAGGGTATGGCTTCTCGTTGCCGGGGGAGGTGCCAGCGTTATTTATGCAGATACGGTAGTGGATCTTGGTTTCGGCAATGAACTTGCAAATTACGGCGAGTACTCTGGCAATCCTTCAGAAGAAGAAACATACCTTTACGCAAAAACTATTATTGACCTTATGACGAGAGAAAAAGACCCGAGAGGAAAGGTGCTGATCATTGGCGGCGGAATAGCAAACTTTACCGATGTTGCAAAAACCTTTAAAGGAATAATCCGTGCACTAAGAGAGTATAAAGAAAAACTAAAGGAAAACAATGTAAAGGTTTATGTAAGAAGAGGCGGCCCTAATTATAAAGAAGGACTAAAGCTTATGAAGGAACTTGGCGAGGAGATTGGCATACCTATTGAAGTGTATGGGCCAGAACTTCCGATGACGCGTGTCGTTACTCTCGCACTAAAGGGAGGCACGAATGAAGGCAATTAACGAGAAAACACAGGCTATAATTTTTGGCAGGCAGTTAAAAGCTATTCAAAGAATGCTGGACTTTGACTATGTTTCAAGGCGTTCAGTGCCGTCTGTTGCTGCAATTGTCGATCCAACTACAGAAGGTTTTGAAACGGCATTTTTCGGAAGTGACGAAGTTTTAATTCCTGTGTATAGAAGCATAACTGAAGCTGCCGAGAAACATCCAAATACTACAGTTATGATAAACTTTGCTTCTTACCGCTCTGCTTTTGAAACGACGAAAGAAGCGCTTGACATACCAAACTTTAAAATCATTGCAGTCATTGCAGAGGGCATTCCCGAAAGAAAAGAAAGAATTTTAGGCGCCCTGGCACGAGAGAAAGGAAAGGTCATTATAGGGCCTGCAACGGTGGGGGGCATCGCTGCAGGTAGGTTCAGGATAGGAAATGCTGGTGGCAGTATCGAAAATATTATTGCGTCTAAGCTGTATCGTCCGGGTTCTGTCGGGCTCGTAACGAAGTCTGGTGGTATGCTTAACGAAATGTTTAACCTCATTGCACGCAATGCGAATGGAATAAACATAGGTATTGCAATTGGAGGAGACAGGTATCCGTGTTCTTCTCTTGTGGACCACCTGATGGGATTTGAAAGCGACCCAGAAGTGAAATTCCATGTCGTATTGGGAGAAGTCGGCGGACTTGAAGAATACAAAATTGTGGATGCGTTGAAGGCAGGCAAGATTAAAAAGCCATTAGTTGCCTGGGTTACTGGTACCTGTGCAAAGGTGTTTCCTACAGAAGTGCAGTTTGGGCACGCAGGTGCAAGGGCAGGTGCAGATAAAGAAACTGCTGATGCGAAAAATGCTGCATTGCGAGAAGCTGGCGCAATTGTTCCCGAGTCGTTTGACGGCCTGCCAGAGAAGATTAAGGAAGTGTACGAAAACTTAAAGCAGAAAGGTGAGATTCCTGAAATAAAAGAATTTACACCTCCGCAGGTGCCTATGGACTTTGACAAAGCAGTGAAAGAAGGCCTCGTGAGAAGGCACAGGCAATTTATTACGACGATATCAGACGACCGCGGAGAAGAAGTAAAGTATGCAGGAGTACCTCTTTCTGAAATTATAGAAAGCAAAAAAGGAATTGGCTATGTAATTGGGCTGCTCTGGTTTAAAAAGTCACTTCCAGATTACGCAGTTAAGTTCATAGAATTGATTCTGCAGATCGTTGCAGACCACGGCCCGTGCGTTTCCGGTGCACACAACGCAATTGTTGCATCCCGCGCAGGGAAAGACCTCGTATCGTCTCTTGCATCCGGAATTTTAACGATTGGCCCTCGTTTTGGCGGCGCAATTGACGGGGCAGGCCACTACTTTAAGTGGGCAAAGGACAGTGGCCTTTCTCCTATGGAATTCGTTAATGAAATGAAAAAACGCGGCATTCCAATTCCTGGAATTGGGCATAGAGTTAAGAGCGTCCGTAATCCAGACAAGCGCGTAGAACTTTTAAAGAACTTTGCAAAAGAAAATTTCCCCAGTACTAACTATCTAAACTACGCACTTAAAGTAGAAAAAATTACGACCTCGAAAAAAGAGAACTTGATATTAAATGTGGACGGTTGCACCGGAGTTTTGTTAGTGGACCTGATGAAGTCTTTAAACCTTACCGACAAAGAGATAGACGAACGAATTGATGCTGGTCTGTTAAATGCCTTCTTTGTGCTGGGAAGAAGCATAGGAATCATTGGGCACATAATTGACCAGAAACTATTAAAGTCAAAATTGTACCGTACACCTTACGACGATGTGCTGTACAAATTACCTAAAAAAGCAGATCTGTGACCGCTTTCCTTATTCACTCCTCGGTCCCCCGCTGAAAAAGCGGGGGATTTATTTTTTGTAAGAGATTTTACAAATGTACTATTAGCTTTTAACTAAATTTTAACTAAAAATCCCTTGTGAAACATCTTTACCTTAACAAAAAAATATTTCATCTCCGTCACTCTGAGTAAAGCGAAGAGTCTCTATCCTAACAGCAATACCTTTTGTTAATATTAAAAACATCAAACTACATGCCAATTTCTTATGAGGTCCTTCGCAAAAACGGCTCAGGACGACGAGGAGGAGAGAACGCTCGCTCGAGGACGACAGGAAAAGAGCCACTCTGAGCGCAGCGAAGAGTCTCTGCCTTAACAGCGAAACTGTAAAAAAACTAAAGTGAGTTTCTCCATAAAAGCAACTCAAGGTTACGGAAAGAGAAGAGATTTTACTTTGTTTGGATACTATAAAGAAAGTATTTCTTAAAAAAACACCTTATTATGGCAAAATCAACTCAAACAAACCCTGTATTTATCAGCCTTCGTTTAAAAATCGCTAATTTAAGGCCCGTAGAGGCACATCTTGAGAAAATTAGGGTAATTATACCTGCAAAACGCGTTAAACGGCCTTATTTTAGGGCATACGATAATTGGAATAAAGCCTGTATTTATCAACACTTCTTAAAAAATTCTACAAAATTATCAATTTGAACAAAATTACCGAAAATAGAAACCTCTATAAATAAAGGCTTCCTTAAGGATCAAAAGTGGGCAAAATCCGGCCAGGAATCGAAAAATTGTTCGT
This sequence comes from Caldisericaceae bacterium, assembly GCA_027023025.1. Lineage (GTDB taxonomy): Bacteria > Caldisericota > Caldisericia > Caldisericales > Caldisericaceae > S143-107. The sequence continues at coordinate 31,345 of JALVXB010000029.1, forward strand.
ATGTATAAAAAGGCTAATCTTCAAGCCTAACCTTCATATTTGCTGTATTCTTCTACTTTTCACCTTCTTTATGTGATTTATGTGCCAGAATCTATGTTTTTTCTTTTCTCCTGCTATATTTCAGATTGGCATCTATTTGGATATTCGATAAATAATTTTTAAATTGTGTAAATGGCTACACATAGAGTAAACTATTTTCTAAAAATTTCTTCTCGTTCTTTATCGTGTAAAAGTTTGAATCCTGAAAGCAATAAATTATTCTTTTGTTTTGTATGTGAGATACAATGGTGATTTTTTTATTGCGGGATTTATATAAATTTTTTCAATGAGTTCCTTTACGCTTTTTGCAACAGTCTCACAATTTATAACTTCGTTAAATGTAAAAAATCTTATATCCAACGCATCACTTCCTGGGTACGGAGTTCCGATGAAATCTTTAAATTCAAAGTCTATAATTTCGTAATGATACAGAATGCCTGGTTCTGTAGAATAAATTTTATCTATTACTGCGATTATCTGTCCGTTATCTACCTTTATTCCACATTCTTCATTTATCTCTCTTTGAACTGCTTCAGAAAGTGTTTCGCCAAGTTCTACTGCACCACCAGGTATGCTCCACATACTTTTATCTGGTGGATTTTGCCTTTTAACGAGCAGAACTTTTTCGTTTTTAAGAACTACACCTCCTGCAGCTACAATTGGATTATGCGGAAATTCTCTTTTCAATTTCTATACCTATTTCCTTTAATAAATAAGTAAACAGTTTAACAGCAGGCTCGAGGTCTTTTTGGCCTGTAATTTTTACCTTCACATACTTTTCGCCAATTTCAACTGGAGGATAAGAGGCAGTTTTAACGGAAAATTCTTTTTCTATCTTTTGCAATATGTCTGCAAAGTCTGATTCCCTTCCGTTTACGAGGAATGTTTCAGTTCTCTCTTTGTCTGCTTTCTCTATGTATTTCATAACCACACTATTTACGAAGTAGCGGAATTCGCTGGGCACTCCTGGTAATACGAAAATAGAACATTCTTGAAACACGAGGTGCTGGCACGGTGCAACGCCTACTTCATTTTTAAAGATTTCGGCGTCGTCTATTTTTTTACTGAATTCTTCGACGATAAAATGATTAACCTTGACCCCCAGTTTCTTCAGGCTGGACATTATAAGTTTTTTTACTTCCTCGTCTTTTTTAAGTTCGAGGTTTAGAGCAGAGGCAATTGCTTTAAGCGTCTTGTCGTCTGGCGTGAGCCCCAATCCTCCAGAAGTAATAATAAAGTCGTTTCCTTTTGTTAAGTATAGGATCCCGGATTTAATTTTCTCTATTTCGTCTGGAACGACGAGAAGCTCGGAGAGTTTTTGGTTTTTTTCTCCAAGCTTCTTTATAAGGTAATGTGCATTTAAGTCTTCTCTTTCACCGTTAAGTATTTCGTCACCTATTAGTAAAAGAGCAATTTGCATTACTTTTTATGCCCCGAATTTTTTGAGCTTCATTGCGTGGGCAAGCATAAGGATGATTTCGTTTTTTGCTTCAAACCTGCCAAGCCCGCCTTTTGTGCCAATTTCTCTTTCAGAGAAGTATTCTGCCCTGTCTGGCCTTGCATTCTCAGAGTAGAGCACAAACGGTACGCCGTGGAAGCTGTGCTGTTTCATTCTTGCAGGAGTAGAGTGGTCGCCCGTTATTGCAAACACGGTAGGTTTTAGTTTTAAAATTTCAGGCACGATAGTTTTGTCTACTTCTTCTATTAAGTGTACTTTTGCTTCGAAGTTGCCGTCCTCTCCATAAGAATCGGTTTTCTTTACATGGAAGTAGAAAAAGTCATACTTATCGTAATTTTCTTTAAGGACTTTAAGTTCGTCCGTTATCTCCATTCCTGGCACATCTAAAATGTCCATGCCTACGAGTTTTGCAAGACCTTTGTACATCGGATAGGTTGCAATTGCAGCAGGATGCAACCCATATACCTCTTCCATTGTGGGAATGTCTGGATATTCAGCGAATCCCCTGAGTAGCAAACCGTTTGCGGGGTGCTGGTCTTTTATGATTTCGTGCGCTTTTTCTATAAACTTGTTTAAAATTTCTGCTGTTTTTTCTGCCTCTTTGCTTAACGCTTTTGCTGGAAGTGGTTTAACGCCTGTAACCTGCGGATCGGTATCTGCTATTTTGTCTGACAATCCCTCACCGCGTAAGATAACTACGAACCTGTAATCCATTACAGGACGAATAAATATTTTTACGCCGTCAATTTCTTTAATTTCGTTTTGAATCATTTCGGTGAGTTTTTTGCACAGTTCAGTGGAAATCCTTCCTGCCCGTCTGTCTACGATTTTCCCGTCTTTATCAAGTGTTGCAAAGTTTCCTCTTGCTGCAACATCCTTCTTTTTTATAGGAAAACCTATGCCAAGTGCTGAAAGGACGCCTCTGCCTATTTCCCACTTTACCGGGTCGTATCCAAAAATGCCGAGATGCCCTGGTCCTGAACCTGGAGTAATTCCCATAGAAACAGGATCTGCAATACCTGTAATTGCGTGTTTTACTACCTCGTCAAGATTTGGCGTGTAGGCAGACTCTATTTCAGTTTTCTCGAATTCGTTGGGTAGTCCCCCCATGCCGTCCATTACGAGAAGGACGATTTTGTTGTCGTTCTTTACTACGAGTTTTTTAATAAATTCCTGAGTAACCATACTTCACCTCCTTAATATTCTTATTCGTTTATTGGGGTATCTCCTCTCATGTTCTGGAGATATCCCTGCTCCATCATCCAGTTAAACAGCTTTGACACTTTAGCATAAGTTCTTTCTTCTTCCAAGTTCTTGTATCCTATTTCCACGAGATTATTGTCTTCAATTAAGAATAGGTACTGAATGATAATGTTGCCACCAAATGGTGCATCTCTATTTTTATCTATGTACAGGTTTAGTATTTCGAAGTGAGGAATCTGCTTTGGATTGATTCTGCCTTCTTTTATAGCATTCTCAATTTTCTCTTCCAGAGCGTGCGTGTCTTTAAAGTCCTTTACTATTACCATTGCGACATCGGAATCGTATTCTATGTCACCTCCGCCTGTGCAGTTGAACATCGTTGGACGAACTTTGCTTTCTTCGCTGTCCAGTTTTACTCCCTCTTTGTCGAAGGAAGATATGGCAAATATAGGGCAATTTAGTTCAAGAGATAGATTTGCAAGTCCGCCGGATACTTCGTCTACCTGCTGGGCAAGGTCTTGATACAGTATCGTCGTTGGGACTTTCTGTAAATAGTCTATGAAAATCGCAACTCTATCGGTTTCGTTTTCCTGCATTACGGAGAATGCGTGGCTTCGTATTTTATTTACCGTGTCTTCGCGTCCGCCTTCTATGAGATATAAGTAATTCATGTATTCTTCAATTTTTGCGTATCCACTGTTAAACTTTTCTGCAAGGACAGGGTCGTTTGCTATGTCAGCTGTTTCTAACTTATAAGGTGGTATCAAAGACTCCTGCGAGAAAATCCTGAGAAATAGTACACGAGAAGTTTGTTCCCAGGAGTAGTAAAGCACGGGAATGTTTGCATTTTTTGCTATGTGGGTAGCAATCTTTAGCATAAAGTTTGTTTTTCCGCGTCGTGGGGCTCCAGCGAGAGCATAGTAAAACCCTCTTCGTGCGCCAGAAAGAGATTCTGTTAATCGCGTATAAGGATCCAGCGAGTATCCCAGAATGTTCGACTGCGTTCCAGTCCTGTTTGCTACTTCGCTTGAAAATATTATGAGCTGTGTCCTTACGGGCTTAATAGTTTTTCTTACGCGACCTTGAATGATACTCCTAATTTCGTTAATGATGTTGCCGCTGAATTCAGTAATGTCTATTTTTCGCTTGCTTTCAATGTAGTTCTTTATCTTTTCACTAATTTTCAGAAGTTCTTTTTCTGCTTTTCGTTTTTTCAGTATTTCTATAAGGCTTATAAGCGTTTCAAGCGAAATGAGTTTTACTTTTTGCGCTTCTTCCAGGAGGAGTTTCATTCTTTCGTTGTAGATTCCTTCCTCCTGTAGTGATATGATCAATGTGTCAATGTCTACTGTTCTTTCCGTTTTTGCATAGGTTTTAATGATGTGGTTTACGAGAGCTTTTGCTTCGTTTCCTTCAAATAAGTCTTTATTTAGGCCGTGTTTTATAGCATTAATCAATAAGAATTTATCCGTTAAGATAGCGCCTATTAACTTTACTTCTACTTCGTCCATACGATTCTCCCCCCTATTATTGTAGAAATTACGCTTATCGTTGAAAAGTTGGTGTATTTTTTAATTGGTTTGTTTAATAAAATAAAGTCTGCATTCATATTCCTTACGATTCTCCCCCCACTTCGTTCGTAAAAGTTTGCCCTTGCCCCGTCTTCCGTGTACGCTCTTATAACAGATGTTGCTGATGTCTTTTCTTCGTATCGGTTTATTGCACTATCCATTCCCTTGAATACGGATGGCGAAACTACAGGCGCATCCGATCCAAAAGCAACGATTTTTCCGCTTTCAAAAAGAAACTTCCAATCGTAAGCGTGCTGGTAACCGTTATCAAAGTATTTTTCAAATAGTTTTTTATCGGCATTGAAATGGAGTGGCTGCATAGATGCAATAAATTCTGTTTCTTTTGCAAGTGCTTCGTCGTCTTTGCTAAGGAACTGAAAGTGCTCTATTCTGTTCCTCATTTTGCTTTTTCCGGCTTTTTGAAAAACTTTGAGCGCTATGTGTACTGCCTTACTTCCTATCGCGTGAGTTGCCACCTGTAGCCCACTTTCGTTTGCTGCTTTTACGATGTACTCCAGTTCACTTTCGTTTATCGTCTGGAGTCCGTGAAATTTACTTTGGAATTGTGGCTCTTCCATTAAAAGTGTTTGAGAGCCAAGTGAACCGTCGATAAAACACTTTAAAGGGCCGATTTGAAGGTAGTTACTTCCCGAGCCTGTTGTTATTTTATTTTTGATTAAATCGCTTGCTTTATCACAGGGGATTCCCTGGAAAATGTGCATATTCAATGCCTTTTCTCTGTCTATGTCAAGTAGAGTGTCGTAAACTAAATAGTCAAAGTTTGTAACACCTACGATTCCCATTGAGTGAAGATACGATATTGTTTTTTTGATTTCTTCTTTTGAAACGCGCCTGTTTTTAATCGTGCTTACATTTGAAATTGCATTGTCCTTTAAAATGCCAATAAATTTGCCATTTTGCTTAACGACTTCCCCACCTTCGTAGTCTTTTACTTCTACTTTATGCTCTTTTATAGCTGCGTTATTGACGAAAATGGAATGCTCGTCTGTGCTCTGAATAAATACCGGTATCGGAATCTCGAATAATTTCTGCCAATCTTCCTTTGTAAGTAAGTTAAAGTCGAAATTCTGAATGTATATCGTATCGTTTTTAGAATGCTTAATAACGAAATTTTTAAGGTCGTTAAATGTCTTTAGCGTCTCTCCACTATAAGAATACAGAGACAGCGCGAGTTCATTAAGGTGTATGTGGCTATCTATAAATCCTGGGTATAGTATCCCGTCTAATTTAACTTCCTCAGAAAAAGGAAACTGCTCTTTTATTGCCTCTCTGTTTCCAGTTTCTATAATTTTTCCGTTTTCCGTGTATATACTGTAGTTTTCTTTAAATGTTTTATTTGTGTAAACGAATTTTGCCGTGTATGTAATTTTTTCCTGTTTTTTTCTATTGAAAAACATTTATTAATACTCCATTTATTTTTACTTTTACTGCATTTATATCGGGGAATTCTTTATAAGACAAAACGAGTTCTTTTGCAATATTTTTCACATCTTTCTCGGATGTATTGCCCGTCGTAATGTTAAGCGTAAGTATCCCACTGTTTTTATTCTGGGAGAACGACGAAAGTTTTGTATTTGCAGAGATGTATGTCCCAAAGCCGTTATCTGGCACTTTTAACAGATTGAACAGTTCAGTTATCCTGTCTTTGCCTTTGGTGGTTTTAACTAATGGGCAGAAGAAGGTTTTGTCTCCTATCTTTAGGGTGTAATAGGGTATTACCACATCGTTATCCTGCGTTATGCCTAAAAAGCGTGGGATCGGATTAGATGTATCTACGCTTCCGTAAAGCGTATTTACGGGTTTTCCGTCTATAAGAATTCTAACTGCGCTTATGTCAGGTAAGTCTGTTAGTGTGTTTACCAGTGACATTATGCGGAGTTGTTCGCCACCCGAGCCAAGTGGGTGCTTCAAGATTGAAGAACTAATGTCAACTACTCCTATACCTCCTGATTTTATATAAAAGTCGTTTAGTTTCGTATCTTTTGGAAAAGTTGGAGAAAGTCCGTTCATAGAGCCGTAGAATAGTTCTCTTAATATTTCCTTTCCCAGCGTTACGGGATTCTGGGTGCTTACGACTTCTCTTTCTTCGACTGCAAGATGACTAAAGTCGGGTGTTGCAAAGTATAAGGAGACTGTTTTTCCTGCAGGAAGGGCAGTTGACAGGTGAGTTAAGGGTTCGTCAACTTCTATGTAGTGGTTGAAGTACTTTTGTTTTCTCCCGTCAATCGTTATTTGCACTGCAGTTATGCCGTTAATTTCAGTTAGGGTGTTGACGAGTCCGTATACAGTGATTGCTTCCATTCGGACGGTAAGAGGTTTAATCGCCGTTGCTTTCTTACTTAAGTCTACTGTGCAAATACCGTTATTAAAACTTACGGAATTTACGGCGGCGTCTTTGTTTAAAACGGGAAATAAGCCAGAAGATACCCTGGGAGTTTTTAGCAGGTTTATAACCTTCTCTACTTTTAATGCCGGGTTTTCAGGAAGCTCTACACTGACCTTTTGAGGTATAAGTTCCATTGAAATTGGTTCGTAGTAATAAACGGTAATGGATTCACTTTTTGGGGCCGTGTTTTTTTTGTACATTACCCATGTATACATTCCTGCAATTAAAACGAGTATAAATAGGATAGCAGCGACGACTTGCAGCGCGTTATTTCTTCTTCTCATCTGTCTTTTGAGTGACTCCTCCGTTGTTAAATATTTCTTTTATTGCTCCAAGAGAACCGAGCAGAGCTGACGATTCGTAAGGCAGGAAAACTTTTGTTGCTTTGCCGTTCGCAATTTTGTTTAATGTGTCCATGTATTGTATTGCAATTACATCTTTCGTTGGATTTCCTTTGTGTATCCCTGTAAAGTATGCTTCTGCTGCATCGGCCTTTGCTTTTGCAACAGTTACGATTGCCTGCGCTTCTCCTTCTGCTTCGAGAATCTGGGATTGCTTTTTACCTTCTGCCTTTAAAATTGCCGATTGTTTCTCTCCCTCCGCTTTAAGTATGGCAGATTGCTTTACTCCTTCTGCCTCAAGCACCATTGCGCGCTTATCTCTTTCTGCCTTCATCTGCTTCGTCATTGCTTCCTGGATTTCTGGTGGAGGGTTAATCGCCTTTAGTTCTACGCGTGTTACTTTCACTCCCCACGGGTCTGTTGCTTTGTCGAGATCCTGCCTTAGTACTTCGTTTACTCGTTCGCGGGAGGTGAGAAGTTCGTCCAGCGTTAGATTTCCACAGATGTTACGAATTGCCGTTTGTGAGAGTTTTAATATTGCCTGGTCTACATTTTGAACCTCGTATGTTGCCTTTACCGGGTCTGTTATCATGTAGTACATAACATTGTCTATTTTTACCACCACATTATCCTTTGTAATAATTTCTTGTGATGGATAATCCCATACCTGTTCTCTTAAGTCTACCACTTTTCTTACTGATTCTATAAAAGGAACCAGTACATGAAGCCCGGGTCCAAGCTTACGCGAATATTGCCCCAGTCGCTCTACTATTGCAGCTGTTGCCTGCTTTACGATAATAACACTTTTAGATGCAATGACCAGTACGACAATTAACAAAAGTGTCCAAAGAATTAAAGATCCCATAACTCACCTCCAAATTTTTGTTTTATTCATTTTATACTTATTTTACTTTCTTGCAATAAAGCATTAAATTTGTAGAATGTACGCGGTGATAAAAATGTTTCTTATAGTGGGATTGGGTAATGTAGGTGACGAGTATGCAAACACGCGCCATAACGCAGGATTTATGGTGTTGGACATACTTGCAAACAGGTGGAAAATCATTCCTAAAAAAATTAAGTATCAATCGTTTTATAACGAGGGCGTAGTAAAGAGGAACGGCAAAACAGAAACGGTCATCCTTGCAAAGCCGCTTACATACATGAATTTGTCGGGAAGGGCTGTTAAACCTCTCCAGTATGCTTTTGAAGTACCCACAGATCACATTATCGTTATTCACGACGACCTTGATTTGCCAGTCGGTACGGTGCGTATTAAAAAGGGCGGGGGCGACGGAGGGCATAAGGGATTGCGTTCTATAATATCTTTAATCGGTCCGTCTTTTATACGGGTTCGGGTTGGCATTGGCCGTCCTAAAAGTAAGGAAGATGTAATTGACTATGTCCTTTCGCCATTCAAAAAGAGTGAAGTTGACATCGTTAACGAATCTCTGGGGAGGGCTGCAGATGCAGTTGAAGATGTAATCTTTCTGGGAGTGGAAAAAGCCCAATCTATTTATAATGCACCTTCTGTAAAGTAATTATGCTAAATATTCGCTTTAACGACCTTTTTTCTGGCAGACAAAAAGTACTTCAAACAATATTAAAGGGAAATGTCCATCTTAATGCTCCTTACATTGCGGTGCTTCTTGCGATTGTAAATCAATTAAGTGGCGAGAACATTTTAATAGTTGTGAATTCTGAAAAAGAATTGTCTATTGTAAGTGAAGCACTTAATGGGGTTCTCGTGAACCCAGAGATGGGTGCATTTCCTTTAGAAAACAGTCTCGTTGAGAAGGGACAGGTTGAACGGAAGTTTAAGTTTTTCGACGAGTTTTACAAAACGGATAAGAAAATAGTGTTAACTACGCTTAAAGGCATTTTTGATCCTGCAATTTTGCATAGTAATGTGAGAAAAGTTTCGATAGTTAAGGGAGAAACTCTAAAACAATCACACCTCGTAAAAATGCTCGCATCGTTCGGGTATAAAAGAGTGAAGGAAATCGAAGGAAGAGGGGAATTTTCAGTAAAAGGAGATGTGCTTGATGTTTATCCTACTACTCTTAAAAATCCTTTAAGGATAGACTTTGAATACGACGAGATAAGCGACATAAAAACTTTTTCAATTGAAAGCAGACTTTCTTTAAACAAGGTTGATAAGGTGGAATTATTCCCCGTTTTCTTTTTTGCAGGCCGTGAAAAAGATTTAAGTATCATAAAGGACAAAATTCGCACTCTTCCGAAGGATAAAGACGAATACCTTATAGATGTGCTGCAGGCAGATGTTAAAAGTCTTGAAAGTGGGGAAAATAACGGCATTTCGTATTATTCGGCTTTTCTTGACAATGGGATACTTGGTTACGAATCTCTCATCGATTTAACTGTGGGCTTCAGAAAAGTATTTTTTGGTGATATAAAGTTTAACAAATTTTTAGAAGAAGTTCGTGAAGTTTACAGAAAAAGCCTCGAAGCAGACGAAATTTTTGACATAGGTTTTAAAAGGGTAGAAAAAGGTTTGTCTGTTTTACCTGATGAAAAGAGTATTTATCTTGAAAAAGTGAATACTTCAAGTGAGGCAATAGACTTAGATATCACTCAGGTGATGGAGAATTTTTCTGCTTTTTCGTCTTTGAAAGAATTTATACTGAGTTATCTCAAAGAAAAAAGTGTTTTAATTGTTACTACCCAATTCGAGCGCGTAAAAGAACTTTTGTCTTTGTACGATCTTTCGCCGCAGTTAAACTATTCGCACGAAAAGGGACTATACTTGCTGCGTGGTAATCTGGAGCAGGGAATAGAAACGGACAAAATGATCGTCATTACTGATAAAGAACTCTTTCCTCATTACGAACTGCACAAAACGAAGCGTAAAGCGCTCTTTAGCAAGGAAATATCCAGCGTCGAGGAGTTGAACGACGGAGACTATGTGGTTCACAAAAATTTTGGCATAGGAATTTTCAGGGGGCTAAAAACGATAGAGCGAAATGGTATAAAAAAAGAATATCTGCTTATAGAATACCGCAATGGAGAGAAGTTATATGTGCCAATGGAGCGCATTTCTTCCGTTGAGCGTTACATCGGGGACCGCAGAATCGTTCCGCTAAACAGGTTGCACGGTGACGAGTGGAACAAGACGAAAAAAAAGGCTGCTGAAAATGCACGGCTCCTTGCAAGGAAGTTGTTAAGAATAGAAGCGGAAAGAAAACTTAAAGGCGGCTTTCCGTTTAGACCTTATCCCGAGGAAGAAAAAGTTCTTTCACTTTCATTTCCTTACGAGCTCACTGAAGACCAGAAAGCAGCCTTAAGAGATGTGCTTAATGATATGGAAAAACCGGTTCCTATGGACAGATTGATCTGCGGAGATGTGGGATACGGCAAAACGGAAATTGCAATAAGGGCTGCATTCAGGGCAGTGATGAACGGAAAACAAGTTGCATTTTTGGTTCCCACGACGATACTTGCTATGCAGCACGAACGCACTTTGAAAGAGCGGTTGCATTTATTCCCTGTAGAAATTGCGATGCTCTCACGCCTTACGGAAACAAAATGGAAAAAAGAAATTCTTCAAAAACTCAAAAACGGAACGATCGACATTATCGTAGGCACTCACAGATTGCTTTCAAAAGATGTGAAGTTTAAGGATTTAGGACTTTTGATTATCGACGAAGAGCAGAAGTTTGGAGTAAAGGACAAAGAGAAAATAAAAGAGCTTCGCGCAAACATTGACTTGTTAACTCTTACTGCAACGCCAATACCACGGACGCTCCACACGGCGCTGATAAATTTAAAGTCCATATCTCTCATAAACACGCCTCCTCCAGGAAGGATCCCCGTTAAAACATTTGTTATGCCTTTTAATTGGGATATTGTCAAGAAAGCCATTGAATTCGAGCTAAACAGAAATGGACAGGTGTTTGTCGTCCACAACAAAATAGAAGATATTTATTCGTTTGCCGAAAAGCTCAAACACTATCTTGGAAGTAATGTAAAAATTGGCGTTGCTCACGGAAAAATGAACAAGTATCAATTGGAAGACGCGATGCTTGCTTTTTACAAAGGCGAAACGCAGGTGCTCGTTTCTACGACGATTATAGAAAATGGCCTTGACATTCCGTCTGTAAACACTTTGATCGTGGACAGTGCGGAAAATTTTGGGCTTTCACAGATGTACCAGATTCGTGGTAGAATAGGGCGTTCGCACATAAAAGCATTTGCATACTTTTTGTTTACTCCGAAAAAGGGATTGAAAGCGGTATCGGAAGAAAGACTAGAAACGATAAAGGAGTTTAGCGGGATAGGCGCGGGCATTAAAATTGCAATGAAAGACCTCGAACTAAGAGGTGCAGGAAACTTACTTGGAAAAGAGCAACACGGCCACATCGTTTCCGTTGGGTATGGAATGTATGTGAGTTTACTTGAGGAAGCAGTAGCAGAACTGCGCGGTGAAAAGAAACCCGTCAGGAAAGAGGCTATCGTGAGAGTTGCAGAAAAGTACTTTATACCGTCCGACTACATTCCAATAAATGTGGAAAGAATGAAGTATTATAGAGAGATAACTACTGCTCCAGACTTTTCTGCAATAGAGAGAATAAGAGGTGAGCTTGAAGATAGGTTCGGAAAACTTCCCGTAGAAGTAAAAAATTTGCTTGATGTGGGAAAGTGTGAAATTATTATGCGGGACATAGGAGTAAAGGAAATCTTTCAGGAAGACGATAGAATATTTTTTACGATTGAAAAGAGCCACTCCATTTCTACCGAGGGACTTAAAAAATTGTTGTCAAACGACAATACCGTAAGAATTGGGAAAGACTATCTTTCTTTTTTGAGAAATAACGAAAAAGTAATCCAGCAAATATACTTTGTGTTAAACATTTTAAGCGGGGAGAAAGCCTATGTTTAGATGGATTATAGAGAGCGAAGTTGCAGTAAGCGGACTTCCTTCAAAATCGGACATTAAAAAGATGAGAAAAATGGGAATTCGAGCCATTATTTCGCTTACTAAAGAACCACTGGACCGGAAAATTATTCCTGACGATGTAGAGTACAGGCACTTTCCTGCTGTAGAGCTGGATAGTTTCGAGGTAAGGGAGTTTCTGCTCTATGCATCTTTTTTGAAAAAAGTGAAATTCCCATTTCTTATACACTGTAAAGACGGAGTGTTGCGCTCTTCATTCTATGCTTTACTGTATCTTGTTTATTCAGGGCGCACGAAGGAGGACGCATTAAATGTCGTTTACGGAGAAGATTATCCCGACCTACCAGAAGAGTACTTGCGTTTTCTAAATAACTTTAGTGATAATATTTTGTTGTATTATCTGAACGATACGCTTTCCTCGTTTTATTACTTTAACGAATTGGTAAAGCTTTTAAGGCATCAATGTCCCTGGGATAGGGAGCAAACGCACGAATCGTTAATCCCCGAACTTATAGAAGAGCCGCTTGAATTGGCAGAAGCAATTAAAAAAGGCGATTTTGAAGGAATGCGGGAAGAGTTAGGCGATGTCCTGCTTCAAGTGATATTGCACTCTGTTATTGCGGAACAGGAGGGTAAATTTAGTATAAAAGATGTCGCAAATGATGTATTTACGAAGATGTACAGGCGGCATCCACACATTTTCGGTAAAACGAGCGTAAAAGATAGCAAGGCTGTTCTTGACCAGTGGGAGAATATAAAGAAGGAAGAAAAGAAAGAAAGGACTGTAGACATAGCAAAGGTGCTTGCCGCACTTATCGTTGCATTTGACGAACAGGAGGAAGCGCGCAGGGCAGGTTTCGATTTTACCAGTGTTAATCAGATCTTTGATAAGATTTCCGAGGAAACGGATGAACTCAAAGCAGCGCTTAAAGTTAACGAAAATGTTTCAGAAGAGATTGGAGACCTGCTTTTTTCCGTTATCAACCTTGCACGCTTTTTACGAATAGATCCTGCGCATGCACTATTTTTATCTATTGATAAGTTTAGAAAGCGTTTTGAATTTGTAAAAGATGCCTCTAACGGAAAACTTACTAAAATGAGCGAGTCCGAAAAGGATAACCTCTGGAAAGAAGCAAAAAAACGAGAAGTTTAAGCATACTTTGATTTTCTAACTTTTTTAGTAAAATATACACTTGTATGATAAGATTTATTGACACTGGAGAAAATAACGGAGCAATGAATATGGCAATTGACGAAGCATTGCTCACTTTAGAAAAAGAGAAAAGACTTCCGCCCGCACTGAGAGTTTATCGGTTTGTGCCTCCAACGCTTTCTATTGGATACTTTCAAAGCATGAATAGAGAAGTAGATGTAGAAAGGTGCAAGGAGAAAGGTTACGACTTCGTGAGGAGGCCAACGGGAGGGCGCGCCGTCCTTCACGATAAGGAACTTACTTACAGCGTAACTATTGCCCATCCGCACAGAATACTTGAAATGAACTTGCTTGATTCGTTCCACTACATTTGCAGGGGTATTATCAGGGCGATTGAGTTATTGGGCGGAAAGGCATACTTTTCAAGTAGGGAAGACAACGAGATTTCTTCTCCGTCCTGCTTTGCCGCTCCAACATTTTCTGACATCCTTATAAACGGAAAGAAAGTCGTGGGCTCTGCGCAGATGAGAAATAGCGACGGGCTTTTGCAGCACGGTTCTATTCTGTATAGAGTGGATGTAGACGATATATTTGATTGCTTTAACATGGATGTCGAGAAAAAAAAGAAACTTGCTAAACTTGCTTCCAGAAAAATATCTTCCCTTTCTGACGAAATAGGCAGGGAAATTACTTTTGACATGATAAAGGATACATTAAAAAAGGGAATGGCAGAAGTGCTTGGAGAAGAACTCGTCGAAACTGAACTTTCCGAGGAAGAGAATCTGCTTGCAGATAGGCTGTACAGAGAAAAGTATTCCACAGAGCAATGGAATTTTAAAAGATAATACTTTATGATAAAATACATAGAGAGGTGAGTATATGGGAAGAGAAAGTAGAATAAGAAAAATGCGAAGGGAAGGCCTACTCGAACCCGTAAAAAACGAGAGGAGAGGTACTCCCCTGTGGGTAAAAATCGTTGTTGGAATAGTGATCGTTTCCATTCTTACGCTTACCGGCCTCTGGGCTTGGGGACAGGCAGATAAGGATGTAGCAGCCCGGGTGGGTAAGGAAGTGATAAAGAACGAAGAAGTCCAGAATCAATTTGACTATTATGTGAACATGTATAAGCAGTACGGGGTTGATTTGAATAGCCCTCAGTATGCAAGTATGAGGGATAACTTGCGAAAAAGCGTTCTCAACAGCTTGATCAATCAATCCTTACTCGTGCAGTATGCAAAGGCACATCACTTGAAAATTGACATGGCAAAGTTTAACGAAGATATGGAAAACCAGATTAAGCAGATTATTGAGCAGGGCAAGAAACAGAATGGCGAGAAGATATTTGAAGACTCTATTGCTGCTCGCTACGGTTCAATGGATGCGTATAAAAATTACTTAAAGAAAATGCTTACTCCTTATGTAGAAAGGCCACTGCTTGCTCAGGCTGCACTGGATTCTCAGTACAAGAACATAAAGATTACTGACGCGGATGTCAGAAAGTTCTGGAATTCTACTTATCAGGTGGATGCAGAGCACTTCCTTTTGAAAGTGGATAAAAACGCACCTAAGAGTGTGTGGCAGGAAAAAGAGAAAGAAGCCAAACAGATCTACGAAGAATTCCTTGCAGAGAAAAAGAAAGAAGGTTCAAAGTTTAACTTTGCTGCGTTTGCGAAAAAGAAAGCAGACGAGTTAAATAAAAAAGAAGCTAAAAGCGGAAAAGAAGTTGCAAGATACGAAAATTTAGGGTTCTTCTCAAGAGGCCAGATGGTAAAGCCTTTTGAAGATGCGTGTTTTAATCCAAAAGCAAAACCCGGTGACATTATAGGGCCCGTAAAAACGGAGTTTGGATACCACATCATCCACATTATCGCAAAGAAGCCAGAGAGCGCAAAGTACGACGAGCCTGCAAAGGTGAAGGTAAAAATTGCCTGGTTCAAGTACAAGAAAGACGATAAGAGAAGCAAAGAGAATGCAAAAATGAGTGCAAACTCTGTTGCAATTCAACTGAAGAAGGGTATGAGTTTTGACAGAGCGGTAGAACTTTCAGACGACGATCCTACGCTGAAGAAAGCCAAAGGCCTTATGAGCAGATACATTACGGAAAAAACTGACCCAGCGATATTTAAGGTAGCATACAATTTGAAGGTTGGTGAAACGGCAGGGCCTATTGATACCCCTCAGGGATATGCCGTAATTGAACTTGTTGATAAGAAGGCTCCGGTGAAGGCTTCTCTGGACAATAAAGAAATTTACGAAAAGGTGAAAAACGACTTGCTTTCACAGAAAAAGCAGGAAGTAGAAAAGGAATTCCTCGAAAAACTTAAAAAGGAATACGGCGTTCGGACGACTGATCCATGGAAGGAACTCGTCGCGTTCTTTAAGAAACACTTCGGTAAGCAGTGGGACAGTTTTGTTGCCTGGTGGAATAAAGCAACCGGGAGAACGAGCAATGCTCAGGGCGGCGGTTCGACCAATCCAGCACCAGTTATTCCTTCGAACAATGGAAAGTCTGGTGGAAGTACGCAGCCACTTAAGCCAATCAATGGTGGTGGTTAACACATGAAAAAAGGAAAGATAGTTAAAAAAGAAAGAAAAAGCTTTTTTAAAAGAATTGCTGAAAATCCTGCTTTAATCGTTATTCTCGTCGTGGTGATAGTGTCTGCTGTTCTGTTTGGCGCATACGGATACATCTATGCAGGTAGGAATGTTTACGCTTATGTAAAGGGAACTCCTATATACAACTACGAAATGTCGAGTGAAATCGTGGATCAGGCATACAAAAATAATGTAAACCTTGCTAGCATCGGCACTGATCCAAAAGGAGCATTTGTGAGGTACACGCTAACGAACTTTGCGAAAAGAGCGGTAATTGCAAGAAGGCTATACTACCTGATGGGTTTAAAAAATCACTTTACCTGCAGTAAAGAAGAACTGGATAAAGCCTTATACGACTTTAAAAAGCAGGTAATAGGCGACTCTACGAATCCAGAACAGGCATTCAAAACTGAGCTGGAGAATAGAGGGATAACTGAAAAACAACTTTTGCAGATTTTAAGAGAGAAAGTTATTGCACAGAAGGAAAAAGACGCACTAACTAAAAACATTACTATAACGCCTGAAGAAGTTAAAAAGTACTTTAACGAATGGTCCTATGCGTATGTAAAAGATGGCCAGAATCCAGAAGAGGTATTTAAGAAAGAATACGACAAAATAAAAAGTGATGCACTTTCGTTTAAAAAACAACAATACCTCGTGAAGTATACGAATAATTTAATAAACAAAAACAAAAAGTACATCGTGATTGACAACAGATATAAAAAGTTTATGAGGTGGTTTTACAGAAGCCTGCTGAACCTTGCAGTGCCTTCTCAATTCAAGCCCGGAGAAGTATGAGAAGACTAATAATAGTTCTACTCGTCGTAATTGTTTTATTCTTTGCCGTATTCCAGAAGGTAAGCGTAACCGTGCTTAATGCAGGAAGTAATTCTCCAGTTTCTTATGCAAAGGTCGCTACTGGTTCTGGGCTGTACATTGCGGACCGAAGCGGTAATACATCTTTTTTTCACTCTATTTTTCAGGACGGTATTACCGTAAGCCGTCTTGGGTTTAAGAAGGGAACTTTTAAAGTTCCCTTCTCTCTTGCTTTTTCTAAAGATACCGTAAAATTAAAGCAAGCAGACTTTGCTGAAATACAAAAAGATCTTAACGATATGCTAAACAATGCCTATTCTTACGAGTACAACTATGTTCTTTATTCCAGTGAGAACGGAAAGACACTAACGCAAAAAATTGACTCTGCCTTTTACAAAGGTAATTTTGAATTCTCTTACGATAGTGACTTTACTAACGCACACTATAAGGTAATGTACAAAAACAAGCAGTTCTATACTTTTGATAACGGTGACTGGAAAGAGCTTACTGGCGAAGAAAAAGATAAGTTTGTTAATGAAAACATCGTTTTTATGCCACTTGCGGATCTCATTTCGTCTATATTTCCTGGCTCTAAACCCAACAGTGTAGTGTGCAACTTTGACAGTATTACTTTTAAGTGGCCTAATATGCGTATGGAGATTACGCTTTCGCCGGACGGTTTTATTTCTAAATTAACATTTGAAAGCAATACTGAAGGCCAGAACATCAAAGTTGACCTTGAAGTATCTAATGTAAATAAAAAGGTGAAGATTCCAGATGAGTAAAAACACTGCAGTTACTTCGTTGGGAGAATCGTACTTCGAAGAATACTTTTTTCGTTTTCCAGTAAAAGCAACTAAAAGGGGCATTCACAGATACGACTATCGCCTTGGGAGTTTTGAAAAGGAAGACTTTAAAGAGTGGCGTTCTACCCTCGTGGACTTTAGAAAAAAAGCCTTTTCTCTTAAGTTAAAGAAACGCTTTCAGAAAAACACAGAACTATCTATGTTAGAACGCCGGGTAGACAACGAATTAAAGTGGCTGGACGAAGAAGAGTTTAAGTCGAGTCCATTTCTTTATGTTTCTACGATATACGATGGGCTGCTGTATCCTGCATTTGGCTCTTACGCGCCTTTTTATGTCCGCATAAAAAACTTTTTTGACAGGGCTTCGGAGATAGAAAACATAGTGCGTGCGGCAAAGGAAAACCTTGAATTTTCAGAATCAAACGAAAAGGAGTTTGCTCTTAAGCGGATTGCTATTATAAAAGAATTTTTCAACGAATATGTGGACTATCTATCTGGTAAAGTGGACTCTAACTTTAAGGAGCAACTCAAAACGATAAAGATTCCGGTGCAGGAATCGCTGGACGACCTTGAGCGTGTCGTAAGTATGTTACCTTTATCCAACAATACCAAGAAGATGAACTTCATAAAGAAAATCAAACGAGAATACATGGAAGACTATCCTTTGAAAGAGCTCGAGCTTTCTTTAAAGGAAAGAATGGAAAAACTTGCCGTGCTAATAATGCAAAAAGCAAGGGAAATTAAAATATCTTCACCGTACAGAGAAGTTCTACAGGAAGTACTCGAAGACGAAAGGGAAATTACACTGGAGGAAGTTCTCGACCTATTTGAGAAGATCGTGCACTCTGGCAGGCCTATTTTTGGAGATACTGGACTTTCCGTTGATTACAGGAGAGTATTGCAGGATAACGAAAGGAAGTTTAACTCTCTTGCAAACTTGAGCAGTAACATAATTATTCCTCCAGGCCCGTTTGATTCACACAACGGAATCCCCGTTCTAATCGTTAAGCCGGTTTCTATTTACAAAACGATTTTAAGGCTCGTTGCCGTAGGCTATCCTGGAAGGGCGTATCAGTCTGAGGTTCTCAGAAGGAACAAGAACGAACTTCGTAAGATGTTTGACAATGCTCTGTTTAACGAAGGATGGGAGCTCTATGTGAAAATTAAAATGAGAGATTACCTGAAGAAAGAATTTGGTTTGAAGTTTGAACTCGTTTCTTTGTACGACCAGTATGTAACTCTAATGAAAGCATTCATAGAAAACGAAATATTGAATAACCTTACTGACCTCTCCAGAATTTACTCTATGATCCAAGAAAACGAAATTATCCAGAATAAGGAAACATTTCTTTACAACATCGTATCTGAGAATGGGAAAAGTTTAAAAAGTGTGGTGGGGCTTAATTCTATAAACTACTTTATTAATAAGATGAGTAACCGAAGGAAAGGGATGAAACTTTCTGACATACATAAGAAGTTACTCTTCAATTCTACTCTTCCCTTTAAGTTTATCTGGCAGGCGATGAGAAGATGAGTAAACCTGTTTTTCTCGTTGCAATTGCAGGCAACATTGGTGTTGGTAAGTCAACGCTTACCAGATATCTCTCTGAACAGTGGGGCTTTGATACTGTTCCTGAGCCTGAATCGAGAAATCCTTTTTTGAAAGACTTCTACAAAAATCCCAAACGATGGGCGCTTCATTCTCAACTGTTCTTTCTCACGGAGCGAGCAAAAATGCAGAGGCGAGCTGAGAAAACTTCGCAATACCTGCTTTTGGATAGGTCTATATACGAAGATGCAGAGGTGTTTGCAAAGACACTGCTCTCAAAAAACGAGTATAAGGTTTACAAGCGGGTGTATGACTTCCTTCTGGAGGATCTTACTCCGCCCAATTTTGTCGTATATTTAAAGGCATCTGTTCCTACGCTTATGGAGAGAATTAAAGGGCGTGGGCGTTTATACGAAAAAGGTATCAAGCGTTCTTACATAAAGAAACTTAACGAAAGGTACGACGAGTGGATTGCAAACTTTACCGTTGCACCCGTAATCACTATTGATACGGAGAAGTACGAAATTTATAGTTTGTTTGACGACATTAGTGAGGTAAAGGAAAGAATTGAAAAATTTTTCTGGAGTAAAGACATAAAAGATGGAAAGCATAGAAGAGCAAAAGAAATTTGAAAAAGAAGCATTCCTAAGAATCCTGCCCAGAGACATTCAAGAAAAAATAGAAGAAATCGGTAACTTTGATAATCTTATTGAAGTAGTATTGGATCTTGGCAGAGTACCGGAAGCGCGCTTTGCGGATAAAACGGTGTTTTTAAGGGAAGAACCGATTACGAAGAAGGAAATTGACTTCGTAGTTTCTTCCGTTGGCGTGTTTGATAGGGACAATAGAGCGGGAATTGAGCGCACGCTCCACAGGATTTCTGCAATTAGAAATAGGCGTGGAGAAATCGTTGGTCTTACTTGTAGAGTAGGCAGGGCGATATACGGAACTATTGATCCAATAAAAGACATCATAGAAAGCAATAAAAGCATTTTGATTCTTGGAAAGCCTGGTGTTGGTAAAACTACGCTTTTAAGGGAGGCTGCGCGTGTTCTCAGCATTGAGCAAAATAAACGCGTGATTATAGTAGACACTTCGAACGAGATTGCTGGTGATGGTGACATTCCTCATCCTGGAATCGGCAGAGCGCGAAGAATGCAGGTGCCATTTGGGAAAGCGCAGGAAGATGTGATGATCGAAGCCGTTGAAAACCACTTTCCAGAAGTAATTATTATTGACGAAATAGGGCGCACTGAAGAAGCAAAAGCATGCAGGACGATTGCTGAGAGAGGTGTGAGGCTTATAGGGACTGCACACGGAACGAGCATTGAAAATTTACTCGTGAATCCAACTTTGCAAGATTTAATAGGCGGAATTAGTGCCGTGACGCTGGGCGACGAAGAAGCAGCGCGGCGTGGAACGCAAAAAACGACTCTTGAGCGTAAGTCTCCACCCACATTCCAGATATTAATTGAAATCAGAGAAAGAGGCGTTTTTGCCATTTATTACGACCTTGCTGAAACGGTAGATGCACTGCTTAGAGGCTTTCCCGTTAATCCGGAAATACGGACGGCAGAAAATGCTTCCATCGGCCGTGAAAGTATGCGGACTAATTCGCTCGTTTCTGAGAACAAAGAAAGAACCGTGGTAAGGGTTTTTCCCTACGGAATAAACACGAGTTACCTTGAGCGCGGCATTCATTCGACGCGTGCCCCCGTGGAAGTAGTAAACGATCTTGGACGAGCAGACATTCTTCTTACCGTGCGCAGAAAACTTGAAAAGGACAGAGATGTTTTAAATGCAGCAAACCGTATTGGTGTGAGTGTAGAACTCATTGAAAAAAATTCGTTAAAGAGCATAAAGGAGTTTTTGCGCAAAGTAAAAAGAAACTACTCTCGAGGATATGTACTTGATTACGGCAAACTCGAAGAGTATGTGCAAAAAGTGTTTGAGAGTGGGCGAATGGTTGAGCTTCCTCCTGCAAATTCAGAAATCTTAGAAGAAGAAAAGCAGTTTATAAATAGGTACGGGCTTTTTTGTGAAGTAGTGGGACTTGAACCAAACAGAAGAATTGTTATATATCCTACGAGAGGCAAAAAATGAGTAGGGGCATTTTTATTACTGTTGAAGGAATAGACGGATCTGGCAAAACTACGCAGGCACTGAAAATCAAAAAACTTTTTGAAACAAAAGGAAGAGAAGTTACTTTTACGAAAGAACCTGGTGGAACGAAACTTGGTGTAAAGATAAGGGAAATTTTGCTTCACGAAGACATGAATCCTGTTTCTGAATTTTTGTTGTTTGCTTCTGACAGAAAAGAACACATCCAGAGCCTTATACTGCCTTCTATTGAAAGTGGGCGTGTCGTAATATCGGATCGTTTTCACGACTCTTCAGTGGCTTATCAGGGCTTTGGAAGAGGTGTTTCTCTTGATTTTATTGAGTATGTCCACGACAAAGTGCTTGGTGGCGTCCTTCCCGACCTCACTTTTATTTTTGATTTGCCGCCTTCTAAAGGGCTTGAGCGGCTTCACAGTAAAGACAGGATAGAGCGTGCAGGGCTTGAATTTCTTACGCGGGTAAGAAATGGGTACCTTTCAATTGCTAAAACCTCTGATAGATTTGTCGTTATAGACGCAAGTAGAGATAAAAAAAGTGTGTGGAAAGATGTGGAAGAAGAAATTCTCAAACGGGGGTTGATTGTATGAAAAATAAAGGCATTATTTTAGTCGCGGTTCTCGGCGTGATTGCTCTGGTTGCTATCGTCGCTTTCTTCTCTATGAGTAATGTGACTGGAAGTATATTTGTAGACTCATTTCCTCAAAAGTCTGATGTTTATCTTGACGGAGTAAAAAAAGGTGTTACTCCTCTTACGATTAACGGTTTACAACTCGGAGAGTACGAGGTGCAGGTAAAGCACGACGGCTACCGCACTTTTACGCAGAGTGTTTCTATTACGAAGGATAAACCAAAAGTTACCGTTATTGCAAATCTCGAACATGTTACTTTTGTATTGCAGGTTTCTTCCTATCCAACGGAAGCAGAAGTGTATGTGGACGGAATTAAAAAGGGGTTAACTCCCATTACGATAGACGACCTGCCGCTTGGGGAGCACTTCGTTGAAGTTAAAAAACAGAACTTTGCTACATGGTCGCAAAAGATTGACGCGGAAAGTTACAAAGTAATACAACTCGTTGCAACACTTCAGCCTCAGTCTGCCTCACTCTCGGTTAATTCTACGCCGCCCGGTGCAACTGTGTACCTAAACGGAAAGAACGAAGGTGTTACTCCGATAGTTATAAACAACTTAGATGCTGGAAAGTACGATTTAAAACTGACAATGGACGGTTATGCGCCTTACGAAGAACAAATTACCGTAAGTAAAGGCGAAGAGGTAGAACGAAACATAACACTCAAAAAGGCATCCACAGTTTTGTCGATAGATTCCAGGCCGACTGGCGCTGAAATATTTATAAACGGGAAGGATAGTGGGAAAACGCCTTTTAAACAGATTAATGTAAAACCTGGAACTTATAAAGTTAAAATCGTAAAGGACGGGTATCTGCCGTTCGTCACGCAAATTACTATAAAGAAAAATCAAACGAAAAACTTTGTATTTCCACTTTTGAAACTTCCTCAAAATAATCCAAGTAACCCGTGATTTAAATAATTGATGTTTCTGCTATAATAATATTGCTGTGCTAAAGCGGGGAGATAGCAGTGCCCTGTAACCCGGAACCTGCTATACCGGGGCTGACAATCTGCAGGCGGCTGTCTCCTTGTCAGGCTGGCGGCAGTTAGGAAATGTTGAAGGTGGGGTCCTATGCAATGGAAGCCTTTGAACCCCGTGAGGTCCGGAAGGAAGCAGCGGTAAGAAGGTGCACCATGTGCCGTAGGGTTGCCTCACCGGAGTTTCCTGCTGTCGTACCGCTGGTAAGGAGCAGTCAACTGCAGACGCACAGCGCTTTGCTTTTTGAACCTGAATAAAATTGTTTTAAGACTGCTACATTCCTGAAGTCTTATACTTTTGAACCTAAAGATCGTAAAGGATAAATTTTAAGGTTCAGTTGTTCCTTACGCATTTATGATTGTAACTTTGTTCTACCCAGTAGTAAACTTCTTTAAAATGTTGCTAATTTGTGCCGTGGAGGAGTTTATCTCGAACGACCTTCTCCAGAAATTACTTCGACCAATTCCTGAAATAGCGTAAAGTTTGTTTTTTCGAGATAGATTCCTTTAATAATTATAAGCACGACGATTTACGGTACTTGCGTAAATGTCTTTTTAATATTTTTCTCTGTTGAAAATTCTGAGCTTCTATACGAAAAAAGTGAAGAGAATCTTTTTACGGAGTAACTTTGGGCTTAAATGTAATTGTAACTTGCGATGCGGGCAATATCTATAGTAGCCATACTGCGTCAATAAGTGGTTATGACAATTAGGGTTTTCCAGTTGTACCTGTTAAAAAGCGCTTTCTAAAATGCTGTGCTTTAATGTTGTTATCGTTAAACTCTATCGAGATTAATTTAAGGTAAAATACCGAATTTTTGTTCGAAAAAAGTGGAAAATCGGGTTGTTAAAGAATGCTGATAAATAAAGGGTTTCTAAAAAATACAACCTGATAAATCATATTTAATTTTGGCCTGGATCAAAGAAATGCTGGTAAATACAGGATTTGTTGCCTTCTAAAATAAGGCGTTTTAAGCGTTTTGCAGGTATATTTACCTGATTTTTCTCAAAATTCGCGTCTACGGGCATTTAAATGGCATGTTTTGAATGAGCCCTGATAAATACAGGGTTTTAAAGGGACAGATTTTCGTGATAATGAGTTTCAATTTCGATTACTGGTTCTTGCAAGATTGGTTTTATTAAAATTTTTGTGGTAGATCCTTTACTGTGTCGTTCAACAGTTTTTGTTTAAGCTTTCTGAAAGGATTTGAATTTCAAACTACTTGGGAATTTCGTATAAACTATTTCGTAAGATTTAAGTCGTGCAAACTCTGTATGCAGAGAAGGCCCTTTTAGAAAGAACTAGCGCAGGTATTCGTTCAGGGATCTTCTACTTGTATAGTTGATTTTTATTTAAATATTGGTATAAATATAAAGGAAAAAGCAGAAACTTAAAGGTCGGGAAGGAGGCCTAATTATGAGAATATACGAAGTTGATAGAGAAGTTGCTGAGGCAATGGAAAACGAGCTAAACAGACAGAGGAACAGGCTCGAACTTATCGCATCAGAAAATTTCGTCACAGAACCAATTCTTGAAGCTCAGGGCTCAGTTTTAACGAACAAGTATGCAGAAGGTTATCCCCACAAAAGATATTACGGTGGATGTGAGTTCATTGATGTGGTAGAAAGCCTTGCAATAGAGCGTGCAAAACAACTATTTGGAGCAGAAGGTGCAAATGTGCAACCGCATTCTGGAACACAAGCAAACTTTGGTGTTTACTTTGCCACGATGCAACCAGGCGACACTTTGCTTGGAATGGACCTGAACGCAGGTGGACACCTCAGTCACGGGAGTCCCGTAAATATATCCGGAAAGTACTTCAATGCAATTCACTACGGCGTAGAAAAAGAAAGTGAACTGATAGACTTTAATCAGTTAGAGGACCTTGCGCGGAAGTATAAGCCAAAGGTGATCGTTGCAGGTGCAAGTGCGTATCCGCGCGTGATTGACTTCCAGAAGTTTAGAGAAATTGCAGACATGGTAGATGCGTATCTGATGGTAGACATTGCACACATTGCAGGTCTCGTTGCTGCAAAAGTGCATCCCAGCCCAGTTCCAGTTGCAGACTTCGTAACTACTACTACGCATAAAACGCTTCGCGGCCCAAGAGGCGGAATGATTTTATTTAAAGAGAAGTACACAAAGATTATCAATAAAGCGATTTTCCCTGGCACTCAGGGTGGTCCTCTTGAACACATTATTGCTGCAAAAGCAGTTGCGTTAAAACTTGCAATGCAGCCCGATTTCGTAGAATATCAGAAACAGGTCGTGAAGAATGCAAAAGCACTTGCAAAGGCACTGTCAGAGCGCGGTTATCGTTTAATTACTGGAGGAACTGACAACCACCTGCTCATTATTGACCTCCGGGCAAAAAACATTACCGGAAGAAAAGCAGAAAAATTGCTCGACTCTGTCGGCATTACGACTAACAAAGAGGCGATTCCATTTGATCCATTACCACCAACGAAAGCGAGCGGTTTAAGACTTGGAACTCCGGCACTTACGACGCGTGGAATGAAAGAGTCTGAAATGGAAGTCGTAGCAGAGCTTATTGATCGCGCTATTACTCATAAAGACGACGAAGAAGAACTGGAAAAGGTAAAAGCAGGAGTAAAAGAACTTACATCCAGATTCCCTCTTTACCAGGACATCAGTTACATAAAGTGAGATATTAATTATGAGAAAAAATGTACACTTAATTGAACATCCGCTTATTCAGCACAAACTCACACTTATGCGGGATAAGAATACCAATACGAAGGAATTTAGAGAACTCGTTAAAGAGGTTTCTGCCTTAATGGTTTACGAAATTTCGCGCGATACGGAGATGAAAACCATAGAAGTAGAAACCCCTATTGGCAAAACGAAGGGCAAAGTAATGAAGGACGAAATAGCTCTCGTCCCGATTTTGCGTGCTGGAATTATTATGGCAGAAGGCATCATAGACTTGATACCCACCGCAAAGGTTGGCTATATTGGGTTGTACAGGAATCCAGAAACTCTTGAACCTGTTGAGTATTACTGCAAACTTCCCAATCACCTTGAGGAGTATAAAGTGTTTGTCGTGGATCCAATGCTTGCAACTGGTGGCTCTGCGATTAAGGCCATCGAAATTTTGAAAAAGCGTGGAGCAAAAAACATCGCTTTTGTTTGTTTGATTTCTGCACCTGAGGGTCTGGAAAAACTGTCTTCTCGTTTTCCGGACATTCCAGTTTACACGATTTCAATTGACGAAAAGTTAAATTCTCACGGCTACATCGTTCCAGGCTTGGGCGATGCTGGAGATAGACTTTTTGGGACAAAATGAATAAAATAATTCAAACGATCGTAAAGCACGCGAATTCGCTTGAACTTTACTTTTTATTTGGTTTTTTTCTTTCGTCGTTTTTTACTCCGTTTGCAATAAGTTTTGGTAGGCGCTTTAAGATTATTGACCAGCCAAGAGACAAAGAAGGACGAGAAAAGATACATAAGGTTCCCGTGCCAAGAAGTGGAGGGCTGGCAATATATCTTTCCTTGCTCGTCGTATTTTTGTTTATTCACAACTTCAGTAAGCCAATGTTGGGGCTGATGTTGGGTGCGTCAATTATTTTCTTCGGTATGTCCCTGGACGATAAGTTTGACCTTACCGTAATACAAAAGTTTCTTATTCAATTTGTTGCAGCAGGTGTCGTTATTTTATTTGGCGTGAAGTTTGACTTCGTTACCAATCCGTTTACCCACAAAATTATATATCTCGGTTTGTGGGGTATCATTCTTACTTTCGTCTGGATCGTGGGAATAGCAAATGCGTTGAACTTTATCGACGGCCTCGACGGACTTGCATCTGGCGTTGCAGCGATTTCTTCGGTTACGCTCTCGTTTGTTGCTATATATAAAGGTGACTTTGCGCTTGCACTGTTACTTCTTGCAATTTCCGGCGCGCTTATTGCATTTCTTATATACAACTTTCATCCTGCTCGCGTGTTTTTGGGGGATTCTGGCGCTGAACTTCTGGGATTTTTGCTTGGTACGATTTCCGTAATAGGCGCTTACAAAACGGCAACTTTTCTTACTATGGCAGTCCCGATACTCACGCTTGGCATTCCGATAACGGAAGTGTTTACATCTATTTTAAGGCGTGCACGCCAGGAAGTGTCCCCGTTCCACTACGATACGGAGCACATTCACTACAGGTTGCTCAAAAAAGGCTGGTCGCAGCGAAAGATCGCTTTGTTCTATTACCTGCTTACGATTACGCTTTCCACAATTGGTCTTTACATAGCATTTGTAGGAGTAAAATGAAAAAAGTTTTTCTCATATTTGGCACCCGTCCAGAAGCAATTAAGATGTATCCTGTATACAAGGCACTACAGGACATTAAAGAACTTAAAACAAAGGTTATCGTAACGAGCCAGCATCAGGAAATGCTCAAACAGGTGCTTAAACTAACCGGGATGAAGGCCGATTACGACTTAAGCGTAATGGAAGACAGGCAGACGCTCACGAAGATTACGGTAAAGGTACTGAGTGGGTTGAAAAAGATTTTTGAAAAAGACAGGCCCCACCTCGTGCTCGTACACGGAGACACGACGACGACTTTTTCGTCTGCTCTTGCTGCTTTTTACGAGAAAGTGCCGGTTGGACATGTGGAAGCAGGTTTAAGAACATTTAATAAGTACTTGCCGTATCCCGAGGAGGTAAACAGAGTGCTTACGGATGCAATTTCTGATCTGCACTTTGCTCCTACGGAAAAGGCAAGAGAGAATCTGCTGAAGAGTGGTATTTCGGAAGATTCGGTTTTTGTTACGGGCAATACCGTCGTTGACGCAGTGAAAGAAATCGTTCGCATTAATGCCCGCAAGGGGGTAAAGTTACCGTTCAAACAGCCGTTCGTCGTAGTTACTGCGCACAGAAGAGAGAATTGGGGTAAGCCAATGGAAGCAATTTGTGAGGCAATTAACAATGTAACTAAAAGACACAGTGGCAAAGTGCACTTTGTTTTTTCCGTCCACAAGAATCCTGTCGTAAGAGAAACGGTAAATAAAGTCCTTGGCAATAATCCAGATGTATCTTTAATGGAACCTATGCGTTACGACGAATTTGTGTACCTTCTGTCAAAAAGTTTGTTTATATTAACGGATTCCGGAGGTATACAGGAGGAAGCGCCTTCCCTTGGGAAGCCTGTCCTTCTTTTGAGGGATGTCACGGAGCGTCCAGAGGCTGTGGAGGCAGGTGTCGTAAAAATTGTTGGAACGGACCAGGAGCGTATAGAGAGGTATACTGAGGCATTACTTAGTGATAAACGGTTGTATGCGTCAATGGCGGAGGCAAAAAATCCGTTTGGAGACGGAAAAGCGGGTGAGCGTATTGCATCCGTTGTAAAAGAATATATATTGAAAGGAGTATGACATGGAATATCTTGAAATAGAAGGAGGCGTGCCCCTAAAAGGGAAAGTAACGATCTCGGGTGCAAAGAATGCAAGTTTTCCTGTGCTTTCTGCTGCACTTTTGATCAAAGGTAAAATGCACATAAAAAATGTGCCTGACATACTTGACATCAGACACTTTCTCGAAGTTCTCAAGGAAATAGGCGTGGGCGTCGAGAGAACTGAAAGTGGAGTGATGCTCGACACGAGAAGCGAGATTTCTTCAAAAGTGAAGCAGAACGAAAAACACAGTTTAAGGGGGACGCAAACTCTGCTGGGTGCATTGCTTGGGAGGAATGGGAGTGCAATGCTTCCTTCTCTTGGTGGTTGCAACATTGGAGCGCGTCCCATAGACCTTCACTTAAAAGGTTTAAAGTTACTCGGGGTAAGTGTTGACTGGGACTCAGGATACCTTATAGGAAAAACCAATAAGCTGAAAGGTAACTCTATTTACCTAGACTTTCCCAGCGTAGGTGCAACTGAAAACATCATCATTGCTGCAGCGGTAAGTGACGGTGAAACGATTATAGAAAATGCAGCAAAAGAACCAGAGGTTAAGAATCTCGTTGACTTTTTGAATGCGGCTGGGGCTGATATAAAAATGAACGGCTCCGGAATTATTAAAATAAAAGGTGTAAAAAATTTGCATCCTGTTGACTTTGGTGTAATACCAGATAGAATTGAGGCTGCAACATTCCTCGTAATGGGGGCTGCAACGCACGGCGACCTTACTCTTGAGAATGTCCATCCGCACGACTTTGAGCCGGTTACCATGAAGTTAAAGGAAGCGGGGGCGTTTGCAGAATTTCCGTCCGATGATTCTGTAAGGATTTACGCTCCCAATCCACTTAATGCCGTTAATATAAAAACGATGCCGTACCCCGGTTTCCCCACTGATGCACAGCCTCAAATGATGGCTTTGCTTACTACTGCAAATGGTAGTAGTGTAATCAGAGAGACGATTTTTGAAAATCGCTTCAGCGCGGCAGGTGAACTCGTAAAGATGGGTGCGGACATAAAAGTGGAGAATAATGTAGCATTTGTAAAAGGTGTGGATTCTTTACAGGGTGCAAATGTATCTGCCGTTGATTTGAGAGGTGGTGCCGCACTCGTTACTGCGGGGCTTACTGCAAAAGGTATAACACGCGTTAGAAATGTCTACCACATCGACAGAGGTTACGAGAGTATAGAAAACAAACTTCAAAGGGTAGGTGGTAGAATTGTCCGAAAAAACGACGATACAGTTTGATAAGTACGAAGCGGCTGGCAACGACTTCGTCGTCGTTGACGGCAGGAAGTTTCCACTTGAAGATCCGCTGAATTTTGCAAAGGAAGTCTGTAAGAGGCGATTTTCCGTTGGGGCGGACGACCTTTTATATCTGGAGAGTTCCGAAGTTGCAGATGTAAAAATGAGGGTATGTGAACCTGACGGAAGTGAGGCCTCAATGTGTGGCAACGGAATTCGCTGCGTTGCTGCGTATCTATACAAAAACGAAGGGAAGAATCAAGTAAAAATCGAAACACTTGCGGGTATTTACACTGTTTCAAAAGAGGGCTCGCTTTATAAAGTTAAATTTGGTTCTATGCATTCTATCGGTGAATTTGTGAATCCTCCTACAGGAAAGAAAATTTTAAAGTTGAAATTAAAAGGTATGGACTTTACGATCGTTTCCCCTGGTGAACCTCATGCAGTGACGATCGTTGACGATGTTAATAAAGTGCAGATTGCTCGTTCTATTGAAATTGCAAAGAATTTAAAGGTATTTCCTCACGGGATTAATGTGGACTATGTACAAATCTGTGGAGACCACATATGCGTCCGTACATTTGAGCGCGGAGTCTGGGGAGAAACACTCGCCTGCGGCACGGGTGCTGTTTCCTCTGCATTTGTTGCAAAAGAGTTAATGGGTAGAAGTTCTTTGCTCGTAAGAATGAAAGGAGGAGACCTTATAGTTGAATTTAAAGATAACGAAATTTTCCTTTTGGGAAAAGCAAGATTGGTGTATAATGGAAAGCTTGACACGATAGGAGGTGGTATAAGGTGAAAAAGAAGTTTTTAGTACTATTTGTTGTTCTCACGCTGGTTATTATGCCTTTATTCTCTTTTGGCCACATTGCTAAGGCTGACGACGAAGTTCACTGGAGAAATCCTGCATCAATAAATGGAGGCTTCATAACTTCAATTCAAAAAATGTCTAATGGTACGCTTATTGCCTCTACTGATGCAGCTATTTTTGAAAGTACTGACTCTGGAAAGAAGTGGGAAAAACTTCCATTTACTTTTTCTGAAGGTGCAAATGCGGTTCTTATATCTAAAAATTACTGTAAGGACGGTTTATTTCTTGGAACGAAAGACGGTGTATTTTTAAGCAGGGATAAAGGACAGCACTTCCAGTTTTTTAACATGGGTCTTGAATCAAGCTACATTATAGGCCTTGCAGAAGATCCTGAAGGTGACATTTTTGCGCTGTCGTTTGACGGCTTGCTGATGAAGTGGGGAAAGCAGAGCCAGCTCTGGAAGACAATTGCAAGATTTACGAAACCTACGGCAACGGCAATTTACGCAACTTCCGATTATGTTTATGTAGGTTGTGAGGACGGGACTGTTTACCGGGTAAGTCTTGACGGAAAAGATACTGAAAAGATCGTAGACAGTGCAACGGCAAGTCCGGTATCAAAAATCGTTTACAAGGACGGCACTTTTTATATCTCTACTTTTTACGATGGTATGTTTATGGGCAGTGCAGATAATTTGGACCACATGCTTAAAGGTTACAAAGTAAATGACTTCGTGTTGGATAATGGTAAGGTATATGCGGCAACCGTTTCAAACGGCGTAATGGAATACGACGGGACGAATTGGGAAAACATTACAAAGGATGGCAACTTTATTCTTTCTGCGATCTGTGTGGATAATGGTACAATTTTTGTCGGTACGCAGGGAAGAGGTGTGTATAAAGTGGAAAACGGTAACTTCACGAAGTCAAGTTACGGAATTACCTGTACTGACATTACGGCAATTAACTTTTCTACGGATTATGCAGACGATGGCACAGTATTTGTAAGCACTAAGTGGAATGGGCTTTACGAGTCTACAGATAAAGGCAAGACATTCACCAATGTTTCTGCTTTTCCAGAAGGCGACATCATAACGAGTGTTTGCGGAAATTCTAAGACATACTTCGTAGGAACTGAAGGTGACGGTTTATACGAAACGACTGACGGTGGAAGTACTTTTAGTAAAGTAAACATCGACACGAATTACATCTCCGTATTATTTGAGGACGAAAAGGGCGTAATATATGTAGGCAGTGGAGATAAGGGAATGTTCGTTTCGACTGACGGTGGGAATACATTTGTCCAGAGAAACAAAGGTATGTTGCCGTACGATACTGACATTACGGCAATTGACGGCGTGGGCAACGCAGTCTTTATAGGAACCAATGGCGGCACTGTATACGAAACCCTAAATCAGGGCAAAATGTGGACATCCATTGGGTTTGACAAAATCCCTCACTATACGATTGCAGATATTTCCGTTTCAAGAAACTTTGAAAACGACCAGACGCTGATCGTAGGAACGATGGGTGCAGGATTATATCTCTCAAAAGACGGAGGAGACAGTTTTACTAACATATCTGATGCACTATTAAAGTATCACATGTGGGACGACGGAGTAAAACTCTCACCGAACTTTGCAAACGACCACATTATTCTTGCAGGTTCCTGGGATGGAGTTTACCTGAGTTTTGACGAAGGAAATATGTGGACGAACATTAACGGGGACAAAGATAACAGGTATGTTTTCAGAACGGTGTTTAGCCCGGACTTTGTGTACAAAAAGAGTGGAGCGATTTTCGTCGGTACGGAATCAGGCGGATTGTACATTTACGACCAGAAAAAGAGTAGTAAGATAGTAGTAAAAATGGTTATTGACCAGAAGGGAATGACGGTAAACGGAAAGTTCGTTCCAACGGATGTGCCGCCTATTATCAAGAATAACAGAACGCTCGTTCCAATAAGGTTCGTAACCGAAGCAGTTGGTGCGGATGTAGAATGGGATCCCGTTCAGCGTAAAGTGACGATTACGCTAAACAACGATAAAGTTGAACTATACATCGGAAAAAACACGGCGTATGTAAACGGCGTTCCCAAGCAGATAGATCCAAACAATCCTAAAGTTGTGCCGATTATTATTCACAACAGGACCTATGTGCCAATCCGCTTTATTATGGAAGCATTTGGTGCGCAGGTCGAGTGGGATGGAACGACGCGCACCGTGACGATTATTTACGGTGGATAGGAGGGATAAAAATGAAAAAGAAAATACTAATTTCTATATTACTTTGCGTTGCGTTTTTAAGTCTTTCGTTTACGCCTATACTGGGAAAGACGATTCCTGCTGCCGTATCTCCGGAACTTATCGTAGAGAACTATTCTGGAATGGTTCCCGTACTTAAAGCGATTCAGAGTGCAAAGAAGTCTGTATACCTTGAGATATACGGCTTTACGCAATACGATCTTGCGCGGGCAATTGGCAGGGCATCTGCAAGAGGGATTGAAACAAAAGTAATGTTTGAAAAAAGCCCCGTTGGGGGAGATACAGAAAATTGGGCCATAAGGAATATGCTGCGCCACTACGGTGTACAGATGAAGTGGGCAAATCCTGCATACTTCCTTACGCATGCAAAATTCTTAATTATCGACGGTGAAAAGGCATATATCTTTACTGGTAACTTTACGTACAGCACTTTCCATAAGAATAGGGAGTTTGGTATAGAAGTAACAGATAAAGACGCAATAAATGAACTCCTAAAAATATTCAATAGCGACTGGAACAGACAACCAGTAAAAGAAGTAAAGGATCCGAACCTCGTGGTAAGTCCTGTAAATTCAAGAGAAAAAATAGAAGACCTTATAAAGAGTGCAAAAACGAGTATTGACATCTGGCAGCAAGAAGTTGAAGACAGCGAAATAAACGACCTGCTCGAAAAAGAGATTAAAAAAGGAATAAAAGTAAGGATTATCATTCCGCCTCTTTACAGGGTATCAGGAAACTCCTATGCGGTGGATCAATTAGGAGCAGAACACATAAAGTCACTTCCGGATCCGTATGTGCACGCAAAGGTGATTATCGTAGACGGCAAGCGTGCTTACATAGGTTCGAATAACTTCTCAAGTGCTTCTCTGGATATGAACAGAGAAATGGGATACATTACTTCTGACTCTACTATTATCTCAGAATTACTCGATCTGTTTAAAATTGATTGGGGTAGAAGCGTTGATCCGAATAGTCTTGACTAAGACTACACGATACTTTTGATTACAAAAGGGCAGCGCTTTAAAGCGCTGCCCTGATTTTTTTCCTTTTAAAAAAGCCCGAGAATTTTCTAAGTTTAAATTTTCGTATTCTACTTTCTCTCTTTTTTCGTTCGTTAATCTTTTCTACGATTTCTTTCGGAATAGGTACTTTCTTTGCAACGAGGTATGTTATTCTTTCCCCTATGAACAAAATTACTGCACCTATCAGAAATGTAAGATAGTATCCTATGTGAAGTGCCAGCATCCCTGATAAAAATGATGCGAGTATTACTGCAAAGCTAATTACGACATTAAATAATCCGAGTACTCTCCCTTTGTTTTCTTCCTTTGCAAGCTTCGTTGCCTGAACGGTGGATGTAATGTAAAGAAATGGCCATGTGAAGTTTATCAGAACAAATGTGATAAGAGTCCATTCTGTGGAGTGTAACATACCAAATACGACGATTCCAAAGAAACTAAAGATGCGTGCCCACAAAACTGCGCGCATAATCGAAAAATCTCTAAAGCGTTCCATGGCGTGCCGTGTGAACAGATAAGCAAGTGTTGCTGCTATGTTTCCTAATCCATACATAATAAAAATTGTTGATGCAGGTATGCTAAGAACTTCTTTCAGATATACGGGAAACGGGGAGAAAAATAGGTTAGCACCAAAAAATATCGTGAATACTCCAGCGAGGTAAAGCTTAATCTCTTTACTGAATGCAGAAAGATCGATTTTCTTTGGGAATGTGCGAGGGATAAGCCTTAGACTTGCAAAAATAGGTCTAACACTTACCGTAAATTTTCTTTCTTTTCGTGCCCTTTTAACTCTTTTTATTTTAGGGATGTCAGCGCTGATTACGGCGCTGATTGCAAAAAGCAGAGATGAAACTAGAAATAATATTCTCATTCTATCTGCTTCTGCGAGCATTGGCAATACGGAAAGAATGTACCCTCCTGTAAATGTGCCGAGCGTTATGCCAATGCTATTTCCCAGATAAAAGTTATTAATGTACTTTCTATACTTTTCGTCGTCAAAGTGGCGTGAAAGGTAAAGCGTAATAGCTGGATTTATCATGGATATTGAAAAGCCAAGCAGGATTGCAGATACCATATATACTTTTAAGTTAAAAGAGAACGGCATAACTGCGGTTATTATGCTGCTTGCCATAAAACCAAAGAAAACGACTCTTCCATAAAGTGGCTTTCTATCCAGCAGGTTGCCAACGAACAGTGAACCTATGAGCGTGCCTGTGGAGTATAAAGCCGCTGCTGCAGTTGCTTGTTGCACATTACCGTGCAGTGCAACCGCTGCAAATAGTGTTATAACTATCATTAAACTGCTCAATCCTATACCTTGCAATCCATATGAAACAAACCACTTTTTAATCATTTTACACCTCAAATTTTTTAAAAATTGCCATTATTTTAGCAAAGCGGTATTATAGCAAAATTTAAAAATTACACAATACTTATTTTTGGAAAAGCCACCGTATTTTTGCAGGATAAGGCGTTGTAGTGGTATTGCAATTTTTTAGTTTTTTAGTATTATATTTATGAGAATAATAATCAATTTCAAAGGAGATGGTAACATGAAAGTGAAAAATAGTTTCAGAATGACGAAACCACGCGAAGTAGTACTTGCCGTATTAAATAATAGCAAAAAACACTTAACGGCAGAAGAAGTATTTGAAGTAGCAAGAAAACTTTACCCAGGTATTGGCTTTGCTTCTGTTTACAGAAGTCTAAAGTTGTTTGAAAAGAACGGAGTCGTAGAATCTGTTTCTATTACGGGGAAAAAGAAAAAGCACTATCAGCTAAAAAAGAAACCACACATTGCTAAAATACATCTGGTTTGCACGAATTGTGGCGACATAATGGATTTTTCAGAGGACAGTAAGGAAGTCAGAAAGTTCCTTAAAGAAATCAAAGAATTATTGAAAAAGAAGTACGACTTTAGTTTGTCTTCTTTTGAAATGCAAATATTTGGTGAGTGTGGAAATTGTAAGAACGGAGGTGATAAGTAATGCCATTTGGTGATGGAACAGGACCACTGGGAGAAGGACCTTTTACCGGTAGAAGAGGCGGTGGAATGGGAAGAGGTCGCGGCAGAGGACTGGGCAGAGGCTTTGGCCGTGGACTTGGTAGAGGTATGGCGTATGGCAGAGGTAATAGAAGAGTATTTACTGATGCTACCTTAAGAAGTTCGTTAAAAAGTATTGACGAAAAAACAAAAAAATTGGCTGACGAAATTTACGAAGTTTTGCCTAAAATTAATTGCAAGGCGTGCGGGTATCCTACTTGTATGGACTGTGCGCTTGCAATAGCACAGGGTAAAGCGCCGTACAATGCTTGCAGAGTTTTAAAGGCAGATGGGCATGCAAAAGTTAAAGACATTTTAAATAAAGAAGGGAGGTGACAGTATGTTTAGATACGGTTATGGTTTTGGTGGTGGTTTTGGCTACGGTAGACGCTTTGGCTATGGTTTTGGTAGGGCATATGGGTTTGGTAATCCTACTCCTTACTGCAGGGCTTATCCGTGGCTTCCACGCGGATGGTGGAAGTGGGGATACTTCCCGTACGACGAGGAGTATGCACCTTACGCACCATATTATACCCCCGAGGGAGAGATTGCAGCGATGAGAAGTACATTGAAAACCATTTCCGATGCACTAACGGAAATTGAAAAAAGACTTTCAGAATTGGAAAAATAGAGGAGGTTAGTATGATTATTTGTTTACCGTCAGATGGTAGTGATGAAAATGCAATGGTAAGTAGCTCCTTCGGTAGGTGTCCGTATTATGCCTTTTACGATACGGATACAGACAGGTTTGAAATTGTACCGAACCCGGCTGCACACGCAATGAGTGGTGCTGGTATACAGGCTGCGCAGTTTATCGTAAATAAAGGAGCCGATGTCGTTTTAACCGTAAACATGGGTCCTAATTCTGGAGAAGTATTGCAGGAAGCCGGTGTAAAAATTATTACTGGAGTTACAGGCACATTAAGGGAAGCAGTGGAACGCTATAAAAAAGGTGAATTTGCAAATGCGCCCGAAAGAGTCGTTTTTTCTGAGCCTAAACACGGACACGGACACTCTGGTGAACACGAACTTCATCGTGCTTCTCCTTCTGAAGGATTTGACATATATGCTGAAATTAAAGGTTTAAAAGAGGCCGTGGAGGTATTGAAAAAGAGAACACAGAACCTGATTAACCGCATAGAAAAAATTGAATCTAAAAAGTAACGACCAGCCCCCGTTTTTAAAACGGGGGCTCTTAGGGAGGTGAAAAAATGGAATACAAACACATATACGGTCCTGTTCCTTCAAGAAGGTTGGGTGTTTCTCTTGGTATAGATCCTGTGCCTCTAAAAGTGTGCAGCTTTAATTGTGTTTACTGTGAAGTTGCAAAAACTACACAGCTTACGCTCGAAAGAAAAGAATACATTCCTGCAGAAGAGATACTTAGTGAACTAAGCGAGTACCTAAAAACATATCCTGAAAAAATAGATTACATTACATTTTCTGGTTCTGGCGAGCCTACGCTTAATTCTAAAATTGGATACATGATCCGTGAAATCAAAAAGATGACTTCAATACCCGTTGCCGTTTTAACGAATTCTACGCTTTTACACCTACCAGAAGTAAGGGAAGAACTTCTCCCTGCTGATCTCGTGAAGTGTACTCTGGATGCGGCAGACGATAAGTACCTTAGGAGGGTAAATCAGCCTGCAAAAGGCGTAACTGCAGAAAAAATCGTCTCTGGAATTATTGACTTCAGGAAAGTATACAAAGGAACTTTACTTATTGAGATAATGCTCGTTAAAGGGGTAAATGACACCGAGGAAAACTATCGTGCGCTTTCGAAAGTGCTTCCAGAAATAAAGGCGGATAAGGTACAGATAAATACGGTCGTAAGGCCACCTGCCTTTGGTTTTGCAAAGCCACTGGACGACGAAGAATTAAAGTTTGCGCAGAAAATTATAGGCAATGGTGCAGAAATTATAAAGCCTTTCAACAGAGAGACAAATGCTGCTTACAAACCAGACCTTGAAAAGGCAATTATCAGTAGTATACGCATCAGGCCTCAGACACTTGAAGACCTTGCAGAGGGACTGGGCGTGCATCGTGACGAAGTTTTGAAGTACATTGAGCTTCTGGAGAGCGAGCATAAGATAGTTGAATTGGGGCTAAAAGGACAAAAATTTTACAAATACATCGAAAAATAAATTACTTTTAAGTGTAATTTTCTATTTCAGTCAGTATTTATCTTGATTTGTTGAGTGTGGAACTTTTTTGGCTGTTTTCCGTCTATATAAGTAGAGGTATAATATTCCATAGGAGGTGGTAAAAATGAAGAGGGTACTTTCAGTTTTTCTCGTGCTTTTGC
This sequence comes from Caldisericaceae bacterium, assembly GCA_027023025.1. Taxonomy (GTDB): domain Bacteria; phylum Caldisericota; class Caldisericia; order Caldisericales; family Caldisericaceae; genus S143-107. The sequence continues at coordinate 69,029 of JALVXB010000029.1, forward strand.
TCGTAATGGTAGTAGTACCGCACTCTGCGTTTGCGCTTACGGTAAATAACATAGTTGCAAATCCAGACACGCCCAATACGGTTTCAAGCTACACGATTTCCATTACGATAGCAGCGGCACTTTCAAGAAACACGGATTACATTTCAGTGCAGTTTGCAAATGAGTTTTATGTTCCTACGACGATCAGTAAAAATGCCGTAAGGGTAAATGGAGTCTTGCCGTATAATGTTACTGCAAGTGGAAAAACGGTGAGAATTTATCCTGGACAGGATCTTGCAGCAAACGGAAATGTAAACATTCAAATCTACAGTTCTGCCGGTATTAAGAATCCGCCTGTCGGAGGAAGAAGTTACGACATTTCTGTTTCTACTTCAAAGGAAGCAGCGCAGACATATCCGTTGCCCATACAGCAAACGGTAAGGAGTTTGACCGTAATCGTAAGCCCGCTTTCAAGTGGGAGTATTGCTGACTATGCAATCTCTTTCGTTCCAAATGTTTCACTTTACACAAATGACCACATATATGTGAAATTTCCTTCGGGCACCGTCCTTCCTTCTACGATTAATGCTTCTTATGTACTGGTAAACGGATATCACTGTTCAAGTGTTACGAAAGTGGGCAGTCTTGAACTCGACATAACAACACCTGTAAATTGTCCTGCGAACTATACGGCTTCTATTGACATAACTACGGACTTTGGGGTGCAGAACCCACCTGCTGGCACATATACAATCCAACTTGCTACGAACAAGGAGCCTGCATTTGCAACTTCTAATTCGTATACGATCGTACAAAGTAACATAAAGAATCTTACGGTTTCCGTTTCTCCCAATACGGCATACGCTGCAGCAACTTATTCTATCTGGTTTGTTACGGGTCCTAACGGGGCACTCACTGGTGGTGACTACATTAAAATTACTTTCCCTCAGGGAACGCAAATTCCTAACGGAAGCCCGAATTACATTACGATAAACGGCGTAAGCGTAGCAAGCAGGTATGTTAACGGGGAAACTTTAACCATATACCTGCCAAATAATCTTTCGGTAGGCAATAATTCATCCTGCAATGTCCTTATCTCTTCTGATTACGGGATTAAAAATCCGCCTCCGGGATTGTACACTTTAACGCTCTCTACGAATAGAGATGTAATTCCGGCGACTTCTAACAAGTACAATATCGTTGGAACTTCAATATCAAATTTGAATGTTACATTGAAACCGAATACTCAAAATGCAAATTCTGAATGCACTATCTCGTTTGTTACTTCCTCAGGTGGCGCACTGTCTGCTTCTTCTGGTAAAATCTTTGTGGAATTTCCGCAGGGTTTTAAACTACCTTCTTACTTCAACTCTTCGTATGTTCTGGTAAACGGTAGTAAAGCGTACAATGTTGCGATCTCGAATAGAAAAGTTACGATAATCACTCCTGTTTATATAGACAATAACTCAAATGTTACCGTAGTGTTTAAAAAAGAGGCTGGCATAAGAAATCCAAGTAATGCTGGAACTTATAGTTTTTCAGTGTATACATCTGCAGATTCTGTATCCGTAAGTTACGAGGTGCATATCGTAAAGTCTCACATACTGAATCCTACGGTAAAACTAAGCAGTAACGGCGTTGGCAAAAATATTTCTATTACGGTCTCTTTCGTAACGGGTGCCTCAGGCGCACTTCAGGCAGGAGTGGACAAAATCTTAATAAAATTCCCAGTCGGCTTTTATCTGCCACACAATATTCCTGCAACTTCCGTAAAGGTAAATAATGTGTCTGTTAGTTATGCAAGGGTTCGTTCAGGAAGTGTCGTAGAAGTAAGAACGCCCGTGTACATTTATCCTAATTCAACCGTAACCGTAGTAATTGATAAAAGTGCAGGTATTAAAAATCCGAAGACTACGGGGGACTATTACTTCGAAGTTTCCACTACGGCAGAGCCTACCTGGATAAAGGCAGAAAAGGTTACTATTGTTGCTTTGCCCACCGTGTCTATGAGTGTTAACCCTGAAAACCCAGACGGACTGAATGGCTACTACAAGACGCATCCAATCGTGATACTTACTGCAAGTAGCCCGATTGACCCTCATCCGGTAATTTACTATTACTTCGATAGCGGAAGCCCTACCGTTTATACTTCTCCAATCTCCGTGCCTGATGGATTGCATACGCTATACTGCTATGCAGTTGATAACGAAAACAACAAAAGTGATGTAATTAGTAAGAAGTTTAAAGTAGATACTATTCCTCCTAAACTTACTATTCTTTCACCTAAAAATAACGAAGTGTTAAATACACATAATTGTGTAATAAAAGGAAAAACTGAAAAAGGTGCCACGGTAACGGTGAACGGGAATTCAGTGGATGTTCTCCCTGACGGTTCGTTTACTTACTCTCAAACCGTCTCAGAGAAAGCGACATTTGTTATTAAGGCAACGGATCAGGCGGGTAATGTCACGACTGTAAACCTTACCGTAAGTGTGGATACTACGCCACCAAAACTTACCGTGTTTGCTCCTGTCGCATTCCAGGTAATCCACTCTCAATTTGTAACTGTAAAGGGAAAGACTGAAAAGAACGCAAAGGTTACGGTTAACGGTATTTCAGTTCCTGTAAATCCTGAGGATTATTCGTTCTCCTACACTTTAACACTTTCGAAAGAAGGCCTCAATACGATTAATGTCGTTGCAACAGACCTTGCGGGGAATAAAACTAAAGTGTCAATTCCCGTAAAACTTATTCTTAAAACTACTATAACTCTTCAAATTGGAAATAAGTATGCGATAGTAAACGGCGAAAAGAAATTGCTTGATGCGCCGCCGCTGATAGTAAAAAACAGGACGCTCGTTCCAATAAGGTTTATATCAGAAGCATTTGGTGCAAAGATTCAGTGGTATCCCGTATTCAAACTCGTATTTATTACTTTAAATAACAGGACGATTATTCTTCAAATAGGAAAAAGTTTTGCTTCAATTAACGGCAAAAAAGTGATACTTGATGCGCCGCCTCTCATTATAAAGAATCATACTATGGTGCCTTTAAGGTTTATAGCGGAGGCTTTTGGTGCAAAAATCGTATGGGATAACGCAACGCATAGTATTACTATTACTTATCCGTAAGTAAGATTAAAAGTAGAGCGTACTAAATTATGATGCGCTCTACTTTTTTCTTTTGTGTGCGTACTTGAAAATTTTAACCTCTTCTATCGTGATTAATCCGTTGTCAACTACTTCGTTGAGGAATGGCAAAATTTGTTCTATTCTTTCTTTTTTGTCTACTATCTCTATCACTACCGGTTCGTCTTCGGATAGTCTTAGGAACTTTGCTGTGTGAATTCTACTCTGTGCCCCAAAACCAAGAATACCTCTAAATACTGTGGCTCCTGCAAGGTTTAATTCTTTTGCCTTGCTTACGATTGCTTCGTAGAGCAGTTTTCCGTTGTGTTTGTCAGTTTCTCCTATAAAAATTCTGAGTAGTGTCCCATTTTCTGGTAATTCCATTTAATTGCCTCCTTTTGTTAAATAAAAAAGTACTTATAAGCGAGAATGCCCAGTATCGTTCCTCCTATCGCAAGAACATTGTTTAGAAGGATGTTCACAGTTGCGAGCATTATTTCTCCATCTCTAAACAAGTTTACCGTTTCAAGGCTGAAACTCGAAAATGTGGTAAATGCCCCAAATATACCTACGAATATCAGCAGACGCATGTCAGAAGATATCGTAGTTTGCTCTAAAAGTTCGAAAAAAAATCCTATAAGTAGCGAACCTATAACATTTACTGAGAGCGTCCCGTACGGAAAGTTTGTCCCCATTAAAGCGTAAAACAAACCAGAAGTTGCATACCTGAGTACTGCACCTATTGCACCGCCTGTTGCTATGTATATCAGTTTAATCATAGCGGTATTTTAGCAAAAAATGTGGTTATAGAAAAATACTCGTCGTTAGACGAATTCGCTTTCGATAATAGAAATACCGTTTTCCTTAAGGTTTTCTGCTGCTTTTGTTAATTCCTTCTGGTTCTGAAACAGAATAAAAAATGCGCTTCCGCTGCCGCTGAGGTGTGCTTTTCTTTTTGTAATCGCCTCGATCCTTTTTTGAAAGTCTATCAACTTCTTAAAGTCAGGTTCCTTCTGATAAATCACTTCAAAGTGGTTGTACAGATATTCTTCTATCGGAAGTTTTTTTCTAATTGCAGAAAGTAATTTTTGCGTATACTTTCCTTCGTCGTAAAGTTTGTGTTTATCTGACAGCGTATATGCAAGTTTTGTAGGCATCCCAAACTCTGGTAAACACAAAATTACATAATAGTGCAGGTTTGCAAGTATCTGTTTTACCTTTTCGCCTTTGCCGGAAACGAGTGCCGTATGTCCGGTAAAAAAGTATGGAACATCTGCACCTATAAGTGTAGCTATTTTTTTTAACTCTCCCACTTCTATAGGATTCTCGTACATTGCATTTAACATTTTCAGTACTGTTGCAGCATCACTGCTTCCACCTCCAAGTCCTGATTGCATTGGAATTCTTTTGGTTAACTTTACGGAAACTTTTACGGAAGTGTTTGCTATCTTCTCAAATGCATTTATTGCTCTCGTTACGGTGTTTTCCTTTCCAATGTTCCAATTTGACTGAATTTTAGTTTCTCCGTTAGTTTTTTCAATTACGATCGTATCGTGTAAACTAATTTGTTGAAATATAGACGAAATTCCGTGATATCCGTTAATGTATCTTCCTAAAACTTCAAGAGTAAGGTTTATTTTTGCATAGGCATTTTCTTTCATACTTAATTATACGGTTACAGTTATTTTCCGCAATTTAAATTTTGTAAAAGAGAGTCGGTTGAAAATAAAAACAGCCTCATTGACAATTTATTTCTTATGCATACAATTTATTTAAATACGACGGATCGGAGGATTTTTAATGAAAGATAAAATCTCTCAGTTAAAGGAAGAATTTTACGAGAAAGTAAAGGGCAAGACCTTGAGCGAGTTAAAAGATCTTGAGAAGTACTTTCTTGGCAGAAAAGGCAAGGTTGCAGAACTTTTTAAGGAAATAAAATCTATCCCGAAAGAGCAGCGTAAAAGTTTTGGGGAGAAGATTAACGAGTTAAAGTCCTTGATGGAAAGCGTTCTCAGAGAATCAATAAAGGAACAGGAAAACATCGAAAGAGAAAAGAAACTGCTTCGGGAAAAAATCGATGTTACGGTTCCGGGGTTAAAACTTCAACAGGGCGGCCTGCACATTCTTACGAAGACGATGTTGGAGGTAGAAAAAATATTCCTTTCGATGGGATTTGACATAATGACTGGGCCGGAAGTAGAAAATGAGTATTACAACTTTGAAGCATTAAACATACCTGAATTTCATCCTGCGCGTGACATGCAGGATACATTTTATTTATTAAACGAATTTCTTCTTCGTACGCAGACTTCGCCCATACAGGTAAGGACAATGGAAAAGTACAAACCACCGATCAGGATTATCGCAATTGGAAGGTGCTATCGTAAAGATCCGCCTGATGCGCATCACTTTCCTATATTTCATCAGGTAGAGGGCCTCGTAGTAGATAAAAATGTTTCCTTTGCCAACTTAAAAGGCACACTTTCAGAGTTTACCAGAAGGATGTTCGGTGAAAGTGTAAAAGTAAGGTTTAATCCTTCGTACTTTCCATTCGTAGAACCTGGAGCGGAAACTTCGATAAACTTTGGTGGTTGGCTTGAAATGGGTGGTTCTGGCATGGTGCATCCAAATGTTTTAAAAAACGCAGGAATAGACCCCGAAGAGTACCAGGGCTTTGCATTTGGTTGGGGTATAGAGAGAATAGCCATGGTTAGACACAACATACCTGACATCAGGTTCTTTTATAGAAACGATTTGCGTTTTCTCGAACAGTTCAAGTAAGGAGGTATTTTGATGTTAATTTCAACGAGACTACTAAAGGAAACGATACCTTTTGAATATACGAGTGAAGAACTTGCAAATGAATTAACTTTGTTAGGATTGGAAGTCGAAGAAGTCGTAAAGGTGAAACACGATTTTGAGAATGTCGTAACTGCGCGTGTAGAAAATCTTGAGAAAATTCCTCAAAGTAAACTATTTAAACTTCTGGCAGATACGGGAAGAAAGAAGTTGCAGGTTATAACTGCTGCAACGAATTTGCACAATGGAGATGTTGTTCCGTTAGCGTTGCCTAATAGCAAGATTTCGGGTGGCAGAAAAATTGAGGCGAGATTTTTTAGCAAAGTTAACCTCCGTTCTTACGGTATGCTTTGCTCGTACGAGGAATTAGGACTCGACAAAGAGCTTTTGAGTAACAAAGAGAGGGAGGGAATCTTTGTTTTTCCTGAGGATACTCCAGTTGGAGATCCGGTGGAAGATGTATTACCAATAGACGACGAGTTCATTGATCTTTCACTTTTGCCTGATAGGGCTGATGCTTTTTACCTCGTTGGTATTGCAAGGTGGATTGAGATCCTAAAAGCTAAAAAAGAAAACAGGAGAGCAGACTTTTCTCGGTTTAAAATAGATACTGAATTGGAGCTTTCTGGCGATACCCCTCTTCCACTCGTCGTAGAAGCTAAAGAACTTGCGCCATTTTACTCTGGCAGATTGATAAGTGGCGTAAAAGTAAAAGAGTCTTTGTACGAACTGAGGAAAAAATTGTTTATGCTTAGAGTGCGGCCTATTAATAATGTAGTGGATATTACTAACTTTGTTTTGAAGTTTTACGGCCAACCATTGCACGCATTTGACTACGATAAAATTGAAGAAGAGGTTCGTGTAAGGCTTGCTAAAGAAGGCGAAAAGTTAAAGACGCTTGACGGTGTAGAGAGAACTTTGAACAAGTGGAATCTCGTTATTTCCGATAAGTATAAGCCTATTGCACTTGCTGGAGTAATGGGCGGGGAAGAAACGGAAGTTAGTGAGGACACGGAGAATGTATTTTTGGAAAGTGCATACTTTTTACCTTCCTGTATATCGAGAAGTGCGCGCAGCCTGAAACTAATTACAGATGCGTCAATATTGTTTGAGAAAGGTACGGATCCGTTGTTTCCCGAAAAAGCCTCTTTATTTGCCTCAAAACTTGTTATAAAAGAGGCAGGTGGAACGGCGGCGAAGAGCAATGTGTTTGACGATGTTAAACCTCCCACGCCTGTTACAGTCAGAATAGAGCGGATAAATAAGATTTTAGGACGCAGTGTTCCTAAAGACGAAGTGAAGAGGTGCTTTGACTTCGAAGGTTTTAAATACCAAGATGCTGGAGATTCTATTAAAGTATATCCTCCCTCATTCAGGCGAGACATAAACATAGAGGTGGACCTTATCGAGGAAGTTTTAAGAATGAAAGGATATAATTCTTTTGGGGAAGAACTTCTGAGCGGCAAACTCAAGAGTGCTGTGCGAACGAAAGAAGAAGAGTTTTTGTGGAAAGCAAGAGAAACTCTTTCTATTCTTGGCCTTACCGAAGCAGTGACCGTGTCCCTTATTAACGAAGACCTCGTTAAGAAAGCAAACATTGGTGCTAAAGACATAGCTAAAGTAACCAACCCGTTCAGCAAAGACTTCGAAGTACTGAGGCCTTCGCTATTCCCCGTATTAATGGACATTGCCGAATTAAATAATAGCAGAGGCGTAAAAAGTATGGCAGTTTTTGAGTTAGGCACTGTTTTTCACTTTAGCGGGAAAAGGTACGATGAAGAAACTGCACTCGGTATCCTCACTTACGGAGATAGAGTTTTACTAAACCCGTTTAAAAGGAGTTTACCTTACGACTTTTACTATTTGAAAGGTTTACTGGAGCAATTTTTTGAGAAAGTAGGCCTTAATCCACAGTTTGAGGAATGCAAAGTTGCTTTTTTGCATCCGTATCAAACGGCTGAGATAATTCTTAACGGGAAAAGTGTAGGATTTATAGGTAAAGTACGGGACGAAGTTACGAAGTCATTTGGTATCAAAAAGTCCGTATTTTATGCGGAAGTTTCTATTAACCGAATTATGTCGGAATCAATCCCAGAAAAAGAGTATGTTCCAGTTTCTCAGTTTCCGCCGTTAAAGATGGATGTTGCTATCGTAGTAGACAAAAGCGTTCCTGAATATAAAGTAAGAAAAGTGATTAAAGATTCTGCACCTGCTGAGTTAAAAGAGGTTGAGTTATTCGACATATATACTGGGGAACCTCTCTCAGAAAACGAAAAAAATCTTGCTTATTCACTTGCATTTTATTCTGAAAATAGAACGATGAAGAGAGAGGAACTTGAATCGTTTATCGAAACTCTTGAAAAGAATGTAAAACTTACTTTGAACGGAAAGTTGAGAAAAGAATGACGAATTGGGAAATAGCGCTTAATCTTATGGATGTAAAGACTCTTCTTTCCCTACAGGGGAACAGGAGGCTTGCATCTATGTACGAAAAAAGTGCTTTTTCTGTTGCTGCGCTGGAGAGAAACATAAGTAGCGTAGAAGATGTTCTGTTTTTGCCAGAAAGAGTCCGTGCAGATGTAGACGAACTGATTCGTACCGGTAAGCTTTCTTTCAAAAAGGAACTGGAAGGTTTAATACCAAAAGGGCTCAGAATGATAGGCAGTTTACCGGAAATGCGTCCGGACAATGCTATTAAGATATACGAGATACTTGGAGTGGATTCTATATCTGACTTAAAGCGTGTTATAACGAGCGGTAAAATGCGTAGTGTTAGCGGCTTTGGTATCCGTGTTGAGGAACAGATACGGAAAAGTTTGCTTGCTTACGAAAAAGGAAGAAAAACGCTCACTTTATTTGAAGGATTTTCCTACGGTAATTCTGTTAAGAATCTTTTGAGAGAAAACGGAATTGAAAAAGTGGAAGTTGCAGGGAGTGTGCGCAGAGGCAAGGAAGTCGTAAGTAATTTAAATATCGTGATCGGAATAAAGGGAGATGTGGAATTTGCAAAGTCAGTGATTAAAAAGAATATTCGTTTTAAGCGGATTAGTAAAGAAAGTAAAGAAAAGTTGTATTTAACTGACAGACGAAACACAGAATTAAAATTTCTTATCGTTAAAGAACCCTATTTTTACTCTGCTCTTGTGTATTATACTGGCTCAAAGGTTCATAATGACAAAATCAAACACATTGCTAAAGTGAAAGGGTTTAAAATTACGCGAGAAGGATACATAGACTTTCCGTTTAGAAGTGAAGAAGAACTATACAAAAGTTTATCTCTTCAATACATACCTCCCGAGCTTAGAGAAGGAAGTGGAGAGATAGAGGCAGCTTCTAAGAATCTACTTCCGGAGCTTCTAACTTACGACGACATTAAGGGAGATCTTCATACGCATACCGACTTTAGCGACGGAACTAATTCTCTTTACGACATGGCGGAGGAGGCAATTTTTCACGGTTACGAATACCTTGCTATAACGGATCACTCAGAAAGTGCAAGAGTATCTAATGGATTGAATAGTCATAGGTTGTTGAAACAAATGAAAATTATTGATAAAATGAACAAGAGTGGAGAGATTACGCTATTAAAAGGAAGTGAATTAGAAATTGGAAAAAATGGAGATATCGATTATGGAGATGGTTTATTGAACTCTCTGGATATACGCATTGGGGGGATGCATACGGGTTTTGAAGACGATAAAAGGGAAAGTACTAGGCGCATTACAAATGTGCTTTCCTCGGGTTTTATAGACATACTTGCCCATCCTACTGGTAGGCTCGTTCCAGTTCGCGAAGGCTTTAAACTCGATATGGAAAAAGTATTTGATTGTGCAGCGAAGTACAATGTTGCGCTTGAGGTAGATGTTTTTCCAAATAGGATGGATCTGTCGTCTAATTTGATAAAACAGGCGTACAATTTTGGTGTGCGGTATTTTTCCGTTGACACAGATTCTCACAATGCAGGACACTTGAACTTTATAAGGTATGGGGTCAAGATTTTAAGGCGAGCAGGCCTTAAGAAGGAGAATGTCGTAAATACTTTTGAGAAAAGTGAGATTGAAGAATGGTTATTAGCAAGGAAACACTTAAGACATTAAATTTTGACCTTATTTTACAGCAACTTTCCAACTTTGCCGTTACTGATCACGGAAAGCAACTTGCACTGGAACTTTTGCCGTTTGATAACTACGAAACGGCACGCAATGCTCTGAAAGAAACTACGGAAGCACGGAGATTTTACGAACAATACGGAACACTTCCCTTTTTAGAGTTTGTTGGTGCCGAGTCTCTTTTTGAAAGCGTAAAAGTTTTAAAGGTTCTTTCTGGGAACGATCTATTGAGAATTGCGTCAATTCTAAATGCGGTATCGGAAACGAAAGAGGTTCTGCGTGCACATGCTCTTGAGTACCCTTTGCTTGGCAGGTACGCAGAGAAACTTTCGTCGTTTAAACAACTCGTAAGAAAAATAAACGATACAGTTGAACTTGACGGTACGATTTCAGAAAAAGCTTCGCCACTTTTAGGCATAATTAGAAGAGAAATTCACGCCACATATGTGAGAATCCAAACGATACTTCAGCACATTATATATTCTAAAACATACGAAGGGATCGTTCAGGACCAGATTATAACGAAAAGGAACGGCAGATATGTAATTCCTATTAAACAAAGTGGAAAGAACGCATTTCCCTGTGTAGTTCAGGATGAGTCTAGTAGTAGGCTGACGCTTTTTGTAGAGCCGCTTTCAGTCGTGGACTTAAATAATAAACTCGTTGAACTTACTGCAAAGGAGAAACAGGAAACCGAGCGGATTATTCTGGAACTTGAAGAGGAGATCAATAAGTATTCTGAACAAATACATGCTTCGCTTAGCACGATTTACGGTCTGGACTTTATCTTTGCAAAAGCGAAGTTATCACTAAACATGGAAGGTGCTGAAGTTCAGTTCACCAATACGCGTAAAATTAACATTATTCAAGGGAGGCACCCTTTTATTGGCCGTGACAGGGTCGTCCCCATAGATGTGTCTGTTGGAGAAGATTACTACATGCTTATCATAACAGGACCTAATACTGGTGGAAAAACCGTAACTTTAAAAACAATTGGGCTTTTTACTTTAATGACACAGTCTGGCCTGCACATTCCTGCTTACTCCAATTCTGAAATGGGTTTCTTTGATAGGGTTTTTGCTGACATAGGAGACGAACAAAGTATAGAACAAAATTTATCTACTTTCTCTGCACACCTTAAAAAAATTGTAGACATCCTTGAGAATGCAGATAGAAATTCGCTCGTGCTTATAGACGAGTTAGGTGCAGGTACGGATCCTGAGGAAGGTTCGGCGCTTGGTTTTGCAGTGTTAAAAGAATTATATGAGAAAAGATGTATTACTGTAGTTTCTACTCATCATAGTAGATTAAAGGAATTTCCTTTTGAATTTCCTTTTGCTCAGAATGCTTCTGTAGGCTTTGATGTGGATACATTGAAACCTACTTATAAGCTGTACATAGGTGTCCCTGGAGAAAGCCATGCTTTTGTGATAGCAAAAAGGCTTGGTCTGGATCAGAGTGTTATTGACGCTGCGAGGAAAGAGCTTTCTGAAGAACACTTGCGAGCCGAAGAATATCTTTCTAAAATTTCGCAAGACCAGAAGGCAATTAGCTCTTCTCGTGAAGAAATAGAAAAACGAAGGCACGAAATAGAAGAGTTGCAGAAAAATTACGAAGATAAGCTTTCCTACATTGATGCACGGAAAAAACGGGAAATCAGGAAGGCGTACGAGGAAGCAAGAAGGATTGTCCGTGAAACGAAAAATAAAATGGATGCATTGTTAAACACGCTTGAAAACGAGATAAAGAGCCAGAAAAAAATTCAGGAATTAAGAAAGCAAATGGAAGCCGAAACGCAAAAAATCGAAGATAAAGTGAGGGCCAATAAGTTAGATCAAAACGCTGAAAAACACTTGGAAATGAACGATTTTGACGAAGGAGACATCGTTTACATTAGCAGCTTTAAACAGCAGGGCATCGTAATTCAGAAGTTTCCCGAAAAAGGCAAGGTCGTTGTCCAGATGGGTGCAATCCGCGCAACACTTCCCATAGAAGATGTTTTTGAACCACCAGAGGAAGAAGTTAAAAGCAAAAATCAAGGCAGGGAAAGCCGATTTAACATACCTGATCTTCAAGTACCAATGAAGTTAGATCTTCACGGATATACTGTAGAAGAAGCGTTGGAAAAGTTGGATAAGTATCTGGATACGGCCTATCTCGTAGGGCTTCCTTTTGTTTACATCGTGCACGGAAAAGGCAGTGGAGCACTGAGGCATGCCGTTATCGAATACTTAAGAAAGCGAACTCATGTTGCACACTTTCGAACAGGTGACATCCACGAAGGTGGAACAGGCGTCACGATCGTTTATTTAAAGTAGAAAGGAAAAAACAAATTTATGGACGAGAAAGGACTTACCTTGATTTTTTTTGACCTTGAAACTACCGGTCTCAATCCTGACTCCGACGAAGTGATAGAAATTGGTGCGATAAAAGTAAAAGGTGGCAGGGTAGTAGAACACTTTCATTCTTTTGTAAGGCCTCACAGAAATATTCCTTCACTCGTAACCAATCTCACGGGCATTACATTTGACGATGTTAAAGATGCTCCGGAAGCAGGAGTCATTAAAGATAGGTTAAAGCGCTTTATAGGAAATTATCCTCTTATAGCGCACAATGTGTCTTTTGACCGAATCTTTCTTGAAAAATTTTTAGGTGAGCATTTACCCAACGAATTCTTTGACACTCTCGAACTATCCAGAATTTTTTTCCCATCCCTTCAATCGCACAGTTTACAGAATCTCGTAAAAACACTTTCTCTTAAAAAAGAAGAAGCGCATAGGGCATTATCCGATACAATGATGCTTTTTTCTTTATTTAACAAAATTGTAGAAGAAATGAAAAATTCCCCGCCTTATCTGCTACATAGGCTATACGATGTCTCTAATGGTATCAGACATTATGACCTAATATTTGGCAAAGGTTGGGAAAAACCAGAGGAGGCTGAACTGGGATTTTCGTGGAGTGTAAAGAAGCAACCTGAACAGTTGACACTTCCATTCAATGGAATAACACCTTTACATTCTTCGATTGACGAGTATTTTGGCTCCGAAGTTTCGTACATAGAAGGTGAGCCGGATAAAACGCTTTTAAAAGACATCGTAAATTATTCTTTTTCTCACCCGCTTTCTATCGTTGTGTACGATCAAGAAACCGAGGAACTAATATTTGAAGCGGCGATTAAAAGTGGGTTAAAGGTCTCTCAGCTTGATAACATTAATCGTTTTGTCTGTCCTAAAAGAATTGACGAAATATTGGAGAACCCGGACCTGCTGCCAGATAACTTCAAAATGTACTTTGCCACGCTTTTTTCTTACCTTTACAAAACACGAGATTTTTCGTTGAAGAATGTACCTACGCACATTATAAAAAACCCTCTTTTGAGATTATTATCCTTTTGCGATCATGCGAGTGAATGCCCCTATGAAGAAGTTTGTCCTTTTAAAAGACAGATAAGGGAAGCGCTTTATAGTGACATCGTGCTGCTAAGACCTTCTTTTCTTTTTAATAGGATGAATGTTTCTCTTGGGGTTTTAAATAGAAAGCTTATCGTTTTAAATGCATATCGAATAATAAAGACCTTTTATTTGTCTAAAACGGGTTTCTCACTTGAAGATTTTTTGTTCTTTTCGAAGTATCACGGAATAAACGACATAACTGCTAAGTATTTAAGTGATATCTTTCAACACCTTGAAACAAAGCACATCGGCGAGGATGCAACTACTGAAGCTGGTGCTATAAAGTCTCTTTTTGAAGGTGTAAGTAATCCATTATTAGAGTACTTTTTTGAGTCAAACAAATTTTGGGTCGAAAAAAGGAATAACCGAATTGTTCTATTTGCTTACAATGGTACTCCAAAATCTTTATTTAGAGATATTAGAGAGCATGCTAAAAACATCCTTTTCTTTAGCGAGTCTTTGAGTGTAGATAATCATAAAAATGTTTTATCTGATTTTACGGGATTGAATGGGACTCAACTAAAAATTGAAAAACGAAAAGGTGACTACATTTCGTTCATTCCAAATTTTATGCATTCGCCAAATAGAGACGAATTCGTAAACGAATTTGCAGACTTCTTTTTAAAAGTTCATCAAGAAGGCACTTCCTCAGTTATGTTTTTTTCTTCACAGGAAATGCTTAAAAAGGTGTACTTTTTGTTAAAAAGAAAGGGTATGTCGGCAAAGGCGCGTGGGATCGACTTAAAAGGTGAAAAAGGGGAAGTGGAACTCTACTTGTACGATGTCTCGGTCGAATCTTTTCCGTACAAAGAAGTATATTTTATAAAACTTCCATCTATACCTATTGTATCTAATAACGGGAATAGCCTTTTTGTGCTTTATTCGTTTTTTACATTGAAGAATGTGTCGATAGAAGTGCTAAAAAACACTGATAAAGCCGTTGTTTTTTATTTCGACGGAAGATTTAAAAACAGAAACTTCAGGGCTAAGTTTGAGAACGACTTTATATCATTTCCCCTTTTTATAGACAGAGAACAATCTTTATTCTCCATGTTAGAAAGGCACAGAAACAAAAATATTTGAATTTACATTGTTTTATACTATAATACTAACGGGCGCCCATAGCTCAATTGGATAGAGCGACGGTCTACGGAACCGTAGGTTACAGGTTCGACTCCTGCTGGGCGCGCCATTTTTAAGGAGGGAGTATGCACAGCAAAACGGAGGTGTTGAGAAGTATATATCTTTATCTCGTAAGCCTTGTTGGTGTGATTATGCTTATTTTTTCTTTTATTGCAGCCTCACGGCATGGCATTGGTTTCGTTTTTCGTGGAAGCGGCAAAGATCTTTACTTTGTTTCAGAAGTTGCTCGTGATATTGCGGCAATTCTTGCTGGTCTCTTGCTGTTTTTATCCCATTGGAACATTATAAAAAACGAAGGGCGGTTTGGTTCAAATACTTTTCGTAAGGTTCAGAATGACGATAATTTCTGGGGAAATTTGTTTTTTTACATCGTTTCTTTTGTGGGTTTAATGATTTTCGTTTTTTCATTTATATCTGTTGTTGGTTCTTTTTTTTCAGTAAATTATGTAGATGTTCCTATTACTCCTGAACAGAAAATCTCGGGAGCGCCAAAACCAACTATACCGGATTCTTACTTAAGTGTAGATGTTAAAAGTCTGTTGCAGAGTATAGCATCTTCCGTTGTGGGGTTGGTCGTTTGGATGCTCTCCTGGGGTACTTTGCAAAAGTTAAGAATGAGTGAGTTGAAGAACTATGAAGGTTAAAGATCTTTTAGGTATAATTAACAAATTTGCTCCGTTTTTTCTTCAGGAGAGCTACGATAATAGTGGCTTGCAGATAGGAGATCTGGAAGCAGAAGTTACAAAAATAGCAATTGCCCTCGAAGTGACTGACGAATCTATTGAATTCGCTATTCATAGTGGAGCAAATGTGCTCCTTACTCATCACCCTATACTTTTCTTTTCCACTAAAACTTTGATTAAGCAGGAAAAACCATTTCTTTACAAAGCTTTAACAAATGGATTGAATCTTATTGCAGCGCACACAAACTTTGATATTGCAGAAAATGGACTCAACGATTATGTGAGTAATTTATTGAGTATAGACAAAAAAGGGCCTATTCAGCCTGCAAACGAAAAAATATTTAAGTTCTCTTTTTATGTTCCGGTAGAACATGCAGATAGGGTAAAGGATGCCGTCTTTTCAGCAGGCGCTGGTGTTATAGGAAATTACGATCGTACTTCGTTTAATGTGGAGGGTATTGGGACATTCAGGCCTCTTGAGGGTACACATCCTTTTATCGGGGAAAAAGGCGAAGTCGCGTATGCAAAAGAGGTAAAAGTAGAAACTGCCGTAAAAGAAAGGTATTTGCAGGATGTAGTTAGTGCATTGCTTAAAACACATCCTTACGAAGAACCTGCATACGACATCTACGAATTACGGCTTAACAACAAGTTTGGCATTGGGACTGTAGGAAGCGTGAGATCGTTTGATACGCTTGAGAATTTTGCCAACTTCGTTAAAAACAAGTTAGGTGCAGAATATGTGAGAATCGTAAAATCACTGGATGCCCCTATAGATACAGTTGCTTTCTGCAGTGGTGCTGGTGGAACATTGCTCGAAACTGTTGCGAGGCTTGGCGTAGATGTTTTCGTAAGCGGAGATATTTCTTATCATACTGCAGTAAGAGCAAAAGAACTTGGGTTAAATTTAGTAGATGTAGAACACTTTGACAGTGAAAAGTTTTTTAAACAAGCAATGCTTGCGCAATTAGTCAGGCATGGTGTTAGTGAAAACGCAATAATTCTGTACAATGAAGAAAGCTCACCTTTTAAAATAATAAAATAGAAATTTGCATTTAATGGAAATTTTGTTTGACAGAAATATTTGATTTGGTTATAATAATATGCTGTAAGAAAGGAGAAAAATATGAGTGAGCTGGAAAGGTATGATGCTGAAACTTCTAAAAGAAGAAAAAGGATTAAACGCCTAAAGGAAGCGCTTACAGGTTATTTATTTATTTCACCTGCTTCATTAATTTTGCTTACTTTTTCGATATTCCCGTCAATCTTTGTATTCTACATTAGTACTCTGGACTGGAATATGATTGGTCCAAAACACTTTGTAGGGCTACAGAACTACGAAAACTTATTGTTCCGTTCTCCTTATGCTCCGGAATTCTGGCATTCTGTGCTCGTTACAATTGAGTATGTGGCTATGAGTGTTCCTCTGCAAATTACAGTTTCTCTTATATTGGCTGTTCTTCTTATGAAACCTATAAGGTTTAAGAGCTTTTTCAGACTTGGAATATTTATTGCGTATGTTACGCCACTCGTTGCAACCTCGATCGTCTGGATGTGGATGTTTGAAGGTTCGAAGTACGGCATTATTAACGCTTTTCTAAATATGCTTCACTTACCGACGGTTAACTGGCTTTTGAGTTTCCCGCCAGCACTTATTGCTATAGTGATATATGTATCCTGGCACGAAATTGGCTTTGACACGATTATCTTTATGGCAGGATTATCGAGTGTTTCTCCTGAACTTAAAGAAGCTGCAGCAATTGACGGAGCAAACGGTAACGGTATATTCTGGAATGTGGTATGGCCTCTTCTTTCTCCAACTACATTCTTTATTCTGATAATTTCTATGATAGGTGCATTTAAGATGTTTACTCCCGTTTTTGTTATGACGAGTGGAGGTCCATATAATTCTACTACGACAATGGGATATTATCTATATGTTAAGGCATTCGACGACTGGCAGGCGGGCTACGCAAGCGCAGTTGCCGTTATGTTGTTTGTGTTTATATTTGCTTTGACATTACTGAATATGAAGTTTACCGGCAGAAAAGTGTTCTATGCTGGGGAACAAAACACGGAGGCTGAAAATGAAGCGGCATAAAAAATTTCAGTGGTCTGTTTTCTTTACATATCTAATACTTTCTATTGCTGTTGTGATTATGGCATTTCCGTTTTATTGGATGGTAATCTCGTCTCTTGATAAGGCATCTACGCTCTTTAGATATCCTCCAAAACTCATCCCGGACTTTTATTTTGGAAACTATAAACAGATGTGGACCAACCCTCCGTTTGGAATTTCGTGGTGGAGATTTATAGGAAACACAGTTTTCATTGCTACTACTACGACGCTTTTGTCCGTATTTAACTCTACTATTGCCGGGTTTGCGTTCGCAAAAATACGGTTCCCAGGGAGAAATAAAATATTCCTGTTCCTATTAGGGCTTATGATGATACCTGGGGAAATGTTGCTCATTCCTAACTATGTAATTTTGAAAAACTTACATTGGCTTAATACTTACCAGGCAATGATCATCCCGTGGGGAGCAAGTGTTTTTGGTATATTTCTTATGAGGCAGTTCTTTAAGACTTTACCAAACGAATTGTGGGAAGCTGCGCAGGTGGATGGTTGTTCTATAGGTCGCTACTTCTTTTCCATTGCAGTTCCTATGGCTACGCCGATGCTGCTTACACTATCGCTATTTGTTTTCCTGGGAAGCTGGAATTCGTTCCTCTGGCCTTTAATTGTTGCAAGGGATCCGCACATTTGGCCTCTTGAGGTGGCATTGAATTCCTATTTAGGAGAAGAGAGTCAACAGTGGGGATTACTTACTGCTGGTGCAACTATGGCGATGACTCCTGTTTTAATTCTGTTCCTGATTTTCCAGAAGCAATTTATAGAAGGGCTTTCACGGGGTGCTTTAAAAGGGTAGTAAAAATCTTTAAAAATAAATTAAACGAGGAGGTGTGTAGTATGAAAAAGTATCTTGCATTGATTCTTGCTCTCTTGCTTGCAGTTACAGTTATTGTTCCTTTCTCTAAGACTGCTGCTGAAAATGTAACTACTGTTAAGATTTACATTGGTAAACCGGTGGCGTATGTAAATGGGGTAGAAAAACCTCTCGATCAACCGCCAGTAATAATGAACGACAGAACTATGGTGCCTATTAGATTTGTATCTGAGGCAATGGGGGCAAATGTTCAGTGGAATCCTAAGGACAGGACTGTTACTATTACTCTTGGAAAGAATATCGCTATTCTGAAGATTGACGATGTAAAAGCACAGGCGAATGGGTACGAAGTGTATCTTGATGCGCCGCCTACAATTATTGCAAAGACTTCAAGGACAGTTGTACCTGTAAGGTTTGTTGCTGAAACGCTTGGAATGGAAGTTACCTGGAATGGTACTGAGCGTTCCGTAACGATTAAGTATTCTCCTGACTGGAAACCGGTGAAGGTATCCTTCTGGAATGCAATGAACTACAAGCAGGGGGATACGCTAAAGGCTCTCGTAAAAGAGTTTAATGCTACTCATCCAAGGATTGAGATTGATAGTACCTCTTTCTCAAGTTACAGGCCACTTCAGCAGAAAACTATTGCAGCAATTGCAGCTGGTAATCCACCTGTGCTTACTCAGGCATACGAAAACTGGGTAGCACAGTACATTACTGGTGGTTACTTAATTCCTATGCAGAAATTTGTTTATGGTCCTGATGGGTTACTAAAGAAAGACAGGGAAGACTTCTTTGAAAATATGTGGAAAGACGGTTATCTTCCTGACGGAAAACTCTGGATGCTTCCATTCAACAAGAGCGATATTGTAATGTATTATAATGTTGATATGCTTAAGAAAAATGGGCTTTCTGTTCCAAAGACATGGGATGAATTTGAAAAAGAATGTAAAGCACTTACTAAGTCTGACGGTAGCCAGTGGGGTGTTTCTTATACTCCATCTGTAGATGTGTGGTATGCAAGAGTTTACGAGTACGGAGGACAGGTGCTTTCCAACGATTATAGAAAAGTCCTCTTTGATAAAACTCCTAATACGAGCGAACCAGCAGGGCTTATCGCAATGCAAAAGTTTAATGACCTCGTGAAGAGTGGTGCAATGCACATTACGACGAGGTATGCGTATCAAACCGACTTTGGAAATCAGAGATGTGCATTTATCTTCGCAAGTGTTGCAAGTTACTACTACATTAATAAAGCAGTGGGCGGAAAGTTTAAATTTGCTGAAGCAGAGCTTCCAGCAGGCCCTGCAGGGCAGCATTCCGTAATGTATGGTACAAATGTCGTAATCTTTGGAACAAATTCTACTGCTGAGCAGCAGATGGGTGCATGGAAGTTCGTTAAGTGGTTCGATTCACCGAGACAAACTGCTCGTTGGGCCGTTGGATCTGGTTATCTTCCTGTAAGAAAATCTGCTCTTAAACTTCCTATTCTTCAGAACTTCCTGAGAGAACATCCTGACCTTAGGGCTGGCTACGATCAACTTGCAAATTGCTTAACTGAACCACCAACTGCAGCCTGGAATACTGCAAGAAGAGATATTGCTGCCGAACTCCAAAAAGTGTATCTTGGAAAGACGACTCCTGAAAATGGACTTAAAGAACTTGCAGCGAAGATTCGCGCAGACATAGGTGAACATTAATTAGCAGTTAACATAAGTTCTTTTAAGACCCTTAAGACCCCTCCGCGAATTGGAGGGGTATTCTTTTTAATCTAAATTCGTAAAATACTTGACAGGAATTTGTTTTTCAGTATAAATAATAAGGGAGTGGGCGGTTAGTTCAGAGGTAGAACGCTTCGTTGACACCGAAGAGGTCAGTGGTTCGATTCCACTATCGCCCACCATAACTTTATTTACTGGTAGGAGGAATCGAATGTCAGAGAATATTAAAATAAAGGCGGGAGACGAGGAACTTGTTCTTAAAAAAGGCATATCAGCAAAAGAAGCTCTCGAATCTCTTAATCTGTACAAAAAAGACATTATTGCTGTAAAGTGTGGAGACAAACTATTGGATCTATCAGATAGTTTAGAAAGCGACTGTGAAATTGTTCCTATATATATAAATTCTAAAGAGGGCGAAGAAATTTTGCGGCATAGCGCATCTCACATTATGGCACAGGCGGTGTTACACTTCTTTCCAGATGCTAAGTACACAATAGGACCTGCAATAGAAAATGGCTTTTACTACGATTTTGATCTTGACCATACTTTTACACCTGAAGATCTTGAAAAGATAGAAGCAGAAATGAAGAAGATCGTAAAAGAAAATTATCCATTCGAGAGGAAAGTCGTATCAAAAAAGGAAGCGGAAAACTTTTTTAGAAGTAAAGGCCAAACATATAAGCTTGAAATTTTGTCTGAAATTCCTGACGATACGGTGAGTATTTATACTCAGGGGGATTTTACGGATTTGTGTCGAGGCCCTCACATTCCTTCTACAGGGTACTTGAAAAATTTTAAACTTCTTTCTGTTGCGGGTGCTTATTGGCGTGGAGACGAAAAAAATAAAATGCTTCAGCGTATATACGGTACTGCCTTTGCAACTAAAGACGGTCTTAAGAAGTATTTACACTTCTTGGACGAAGCGAAAAAACGCGACCATAGAAAGATTGGAAAGGAATTGGATTTATTCAGCATCAATGAGAATGTAGGTCCAGGACTTATTTTATGGCATCCTAAAGGTGCTACTATAAGAATGGTTATAGAAGACTTCTGGAAAAAAGAACACCTAAAGCGTGGTTATCAATTTTTGTACACACCGCACATTGCACGCGTGGATTTGTGGAAAATTTCAGGCCACTGGGATTTTTACAGGGAAAACATGTTCTCTCCTATGGAAGTGGACAAAGGGCAATACATGGTAAAGCCAATGAACTGCCCTTTTCACATTATGGTCTACAAGTCAAAAATGCGAAGTTATAGAGATTTACCAATAAGGTACGCAGAACTTGGGACAGTTTATAGATACGAAAAATCTGGAGTACTACACGGGCTACTGAGAGTAAGGGGCTTTACTCAGGATGACGCACATCTGTTTGTTACTCCGGAACAGTTGGAAGACGAAATTATAGGTATTTTGGACTTCACTAAGTTCATGATTGAAACATTTGGGTTTGATAAGTACAACATCTATCTCTCTACTCGTCCCGAAAAGTATGTAGGTTCGCTTGAACACTGGGAACTTGCTACTAATGCACTAAAAGTTGCAGTGGAGAAGTTAGGGCTACCTTACAAAATAGATCCAGGTGAAGGTGTATTTTATGGTCCAAAAATTGATGTAAAACTGGTTGATGCATTAGGAAGAGAGTGGCAGGGACCTACCGTTCAGGTAGACTTTAACCTTCCCGAAAGATTTGATGTAACTTACATAGGAAAAGACGGGAATCCACACAGACCTATTATGCTTCATAGAGTTGTGCT
This sequence comes from Caldisericaceae bacterium, assembly GCA_027023025.1. Taxonomy (GTDB): domain Bacteria; phylum Caldisericota; class Caldisericia; order Caldisericales; family Caldisericaceae; genus S143-107. Next base: position 90,752 of record JALVXB010000029.1, read on the forward strand.
TGGTTCTATGGAACGATTCTTTGGAACATTAATTGAGCAATATGCTGGTGCTTTTCCAACCTGGCTTGCACCTGTTCAAGTAAAGATTGTGCCAATTTCTGAGAATCAGTTGGAATACGCTAAAAAGGTTTACGACGAGTTATTTAACAATAATATAAGAGTAGAGCTCGATTCAAGAAACGAAAAGATGAATGCTAAGGTTCGTGATGCAGAAAAGGAAAAAATTCCTTATGTTCTCGTAATAGGCCAGAGAGAGGTAGAGAATGGAACTGTTTCTGTGCGCAAAAGGCATAAGGGGAATTTAGGGCCTGTTGAACTCAGCGAGTTTGTTAACATGATTAAAGAGGAAGTTAAAAATAAAACTATTGATTAAAAATAATAAACCTGTATAATGAGTTAGAAAATTAAAGAAAAGGGTTTTTACCCTACCTTAAGCGGCTCGAGGCTTGCGAAAAGGTTTATTATAATAACTTTATATATTGGGTAGCCTCGTGCTACCTATTTTTTATGGAGGTGAAAATATTAAAGAGAAAGATGTTATTGCAAATGAAAGAATTAGGTGGAAAGAAGTAAGGTTAATTGACGAAAATGGAAATCAAGTAGGAATTGTTAGTTCTCGTGAGGCGCTTAATATTGCACGCGACAAAAATCTTGATCTCGTAGCAATTGCTCCGAATGCAAATCCTCCCGTTTGTAAAATTGTTGATTTAGGCAAGTACTTATACGAGAAAAATAAGAAGGAAAAAGAAGCCAAGAAGAAGCAAATGAAAGTCGAAATGAAGCAGATGCGTTATAGACTTAAGATTGATAAGAATGACCTGGATACGAAGAATAAAAAAGTAAGGAAGTTTCTTGAATCCGGAAACCGCGTTAAACTTGAAATCTGGTTTAGAGGCAGGGAAATGGCACATACCGAAAAAGGGTTCGAACTTGCACATAAGATTATTGATGCGCTTTCTGATGTTGCGACCGTTTCGAGTGAGCCAAAACTGTCTGGAAGGAATCTCATTTTCTATATGGAGCCAACGAAGGAAACGTTGAAAAAATTGAAGGAAAGGAGAGATAAAAATGAAAAAAAAGATGCGAACGACAAAGTCAGCAGCTAAAAGATTTAAAGTAACAGGTAGTGGAAAAATAGTTGCTTATGGTGCCGGGCATAGCCATCATCTCGAGAAAAAAACGATGAAAAGAAAGAAAAGACAACTCAAGAAAAGAGCTGTAACGAAAGAAGATATGAAGAACATAAAGGCGCTTCTTCCTTATTTAAAGTGAAAGGAGAGTGAGTTAAATGAGAGTAAAAGCTGGCGTTGTAAATAGAAGAAAGCATAAGAAAATTCTTAAAATGGCAAAGGGTTATAGAGGTGCTGCATCTAAACGCTTTAAAGTGGCCAACGAAGCTGTGATGCATGCCTTGAAAAATTCTTATGTCCATAGAAGAGAAAGAAAGAGAGAGTTCAGAAATCTCTGGATTATAAGGATAAATGCACTCTCAAGACAGTTTGGGCTTTCCTACAGTAAATTCATAAATGGTTTAAAGAAAGCCAATATTCAAATTGACAGAAAGATGCTTGCAGATCTTGCAGTTAACGACCAGAAAACCTTTGAAGAATTAGTCAATAAAGCAAAGGAAGCACTCGAGAAGGAAGTTAAAAATTAAATACTGAATCAAATGTATCTTTGAAATTTAATATGGGAGGCGTTAGTCCTCCCATATTTGTTTTATACTCTTCGCCTCTTTTTTAGTGCAGCATAAAGTAAAAGCGTAAAAATGGTGTCAAGTGCACCCTTTAGCAGGTTAAATGGGAGGTTCAAAATAATTAAATATTTTATTAACTCATGTAATGGCATTTTGATTCTTAAAAAAAGCGGAACTGCCCACATATTTACGAAAAACATTAAGACTGTCATCGTGATTGTTCCCGTAATAAGGCCTATAGTGACACTAATGTAGTTTTTCGTTTTTTGAGTGAATAGTCCCAGTACAAAGGCAAGTGTGCCTACTGCGATAAAGTTAATAAATGCTCCTAAAATACCTCCTCCACCTCCCCCACTTAAAAGATAAAGTAAGTCCTTCGTAAATGCCATTCCTACTCCGTACCATGGTCCAAGAAGTATGCTACCAAGTAAGATGGGCAAATCACCAAGATCTGTCTTTAAGTACGGAGCTGAGGGTATTAAAGGGAATTCCGTAAACCTCATTAGTACGAATCCAAGTGCTGCAAGAATACCTGCAAAGAGTACTGCTCTTAATTTTGATTGTTGCATAAATAGCTGTCCAGGGTCAGCGTTCACCTCCTTCCATCCAGACTATACTGTCGGCTTCGGATTCTCACCGAATCGGCCATTTCAGCTCGTGGGCTTAAGGCATAAACCTATCACCACCGATCAGGAATTGCGGATTATTTGTTTATCCGCTCACCTTGCCCTGGAGGCTTGAAACCCATTATATCATATTTGAATATTCATTGAAATAGTGTATTATAAGAAAATGGGCTTAGAGGAATATGTGGCATTAAACAATCTGCGGTTTAAAGAAAGAAAGCGCTTTTCTAAAGTATATAGGTATTTTTTAGAAAATAATACCATTCCTAAAGAATTTTTTAGTGATAGTGATTTGCAATTCGCTGATACAGAAATCAAAAAAGCAAAAGGCCTTGATGTGAAAATTGTAACAATAAAAGACAAAGATTACCCATCTCTGCTGAAAGAAATTAGTGATCCCCCGCTCGTTCTTTATGTAAAGGGGGATTTATCTTCTTCTGGTAAGTATTTGATTAGTATTGTCGGTTCAAGAAAGTGCACGAAATACGGTCAGACTGTTGCTCAAAAATTTGCCTCATCTTTTGCGCGGCTTGGTATTATTGTGGTAAGCGGGCTTGCTCTAGGAATAGATAGTGCTGCCCACAGTGGTGCAATTACTGTTAATGGCAAGACTTTTGCCGTTATAGGGAGCGGTCTTGATAGAATTTATCCTGCAACAAACAAATTTCTGGCTGAGAAAATTTATAATGGCCATGGGGCGGTAATTTCAGAATTTCCGTTTGGAACTGAACCAAAACCTTTCAACTTTCCATTTAGAAATAGGATTATCAGCGGTCTCAGTTATGCCACAATTGTCGTAGAAGCTGCGAAGAGAAGTGGTTCGCTTATTACTGCTCGCCTTGCCGCAGAACAAGGGCGTGATGTGTTTGCTGTGCCAGGGAACATTACGAGTAAAATGAGCGAGGGTACGAATATGCTAATAAAAGACGGCGCTATTCCCCTTACAGAGCCTAATGATGTGTTTACTTATGTTTCTGTGTTTAAGGATTTTTCTATTGGAAAAATACAAAGTGAGAAGTTCTCAGTCGATGAAGAAAAAGTTATTTCTGTTCTAAACAATAGCATGGAAACTCTTATGGGTATCTCTGAAAAGACTGGTATAAGTGAGCAGAAGTTAATTTCGCTTCTTACATACATGGAGGTAAAAGGATTAATTAAAAGAAACGGAGGTAGATACTTTAAGGTATGACAGTTAATGTAATTGGCGGCGGGCTTGCCGGATCTGAAGCTGCATTACAGATTGCGATAAGAGGCATTAAAGTTAACCTTTACGAAATGAGACCGTATAAACTAACTGAGGCTCATAAAAGTGGGCTCTTTGGAGAAATTGTGTGTAGCAATTCCTTCGGTTCTGTAAACCTGGAAAATGGCAGAGGGCTTTTGAAGAGTGAAGCAAAAGCTCTTGGCTCTATACTGCTTAAAGTTGCAGAGAGTTGCAAAGTACCTGCTGGAAAAGCTCTTGCGGTAGATAGAGAATGTTTTGCTAAAAAAGTTACAAATCTTATTGAAGAGAATCCCTTCATTAATGTAATTAGAGAAGAAGTAACAGGAATTCCAGAGGGAATTACTGTTATTGCGACAGGTCCTCTTACGAGTGAGAGTTTATTAAGGTATCTTAGAGATTCTCTTGGAATTAAGGATCTTTATTTTTACGATGCACTTTCCCCAGTGGTTACTTTTGAATCACTTAATTTGGAAAAGTTGTTTTTTGGAGGAAGGTATGATCAGCCTGCAGATTACTTGAATGCACCGTTTGCAAAAGAAGAATACGAGGATTTCTATAATGCATTAATAACAGCTAAGAGGCATCTTCCACACGACTTTGATAAAAAATTTTTTGAGGCGTGTCTTCCGGTCGAGGAAATTGCACTGCGTGGTAGTGATGCTTTGCGTTTTGGCCCGCTTAGGCCGAAGGGATTTTCTGAAAATTATTATGCAGTAGTGCAACTAAGAAAAGAGAATATAGAGGGTACTCTTTACGAACTCGTGGGCTTCCAAACAGCTCTTAAGTATTCCGAGCAGAAGAGAGTATTCAGGCTTATACCAGGACTTGAGAAAGCAGAATTTGTGCGTTTTGGCTCTATTCATAAAAATGCATACATAAAATCGTCTACTCTATTGAACGAATTCTTGCAGTTTAGATCTCGTCCGGAAATTTTCTTTGCAGGCCAAATAAGTGGGGTTGAAGGCTATGTTGAGGCGATTTCTACGGGTCTGTTTACAGGTATAAATGCTGCAAGATTGTTCAAGGGTTTGAATCCAGTAAAGGCGCCAGACGAAACTATGCTGGGCAGCCTGATTCGATTTGTTGTAAAAAATCCTCTTGAAACGCCCCAACCGATGCGTGCAAATTTTGGCATTATCCCGGAACAGTTTTTTAAAATCAAAAAGGCGTTGAGAAAGAAAGAATTTATAAATGCAAGTGAAAGGGCTATAAGTGAATTTAAAACCAGAGCAGGCATTAAGTCAGATTAAAGAATTATATAAACTGTTATCTCCTTGCTTCTTGTGCCCATTAAATTGTGGGGCTAAAAGGTTTGAAGGAGAGTATGGCATATGCGATGCTTCACAAAGGGTTAAAATTTCTTCTTACACATTGTATAAAGGTGAAGAGCCACCTCTTAGTGGAGTGAATGGTTCTGGTGCTATTTTTTTTAGTCACTGTAACTTGAAGTGTGTGTATTGCCAGAATTTTAATTTTAGCCAGTATGGAAGTGGGCATTTCGTTAGTGTGCGTGAACTGTCAAATATAATGCTTGGCCTGCAAGGCAAAAGAGCTGCAAATGTAAATCTGATTACTGCAACGCACTATCTACCGCAGGTAGTATCTGCGATAAAAATAGCAAGAGATAATGGACTCGTTATTCCTGTTGTTTACAATACGAGTGGATACGAATCTGTTAGAGTATTGCGATTACTAGACGGTTTTGTGGATATATATTTAGCAGACTTCAGATATGCTTTTAACGGGAATGCAATAAAGTATTCTTCTGCACCCTTTTATAAGGAAATTGCAAAAGAAGCATTGGTAGAGATGTACAGGCAGGTGGGCGATCTTAAATTAGGAAAGGACGGCACGGCAGTAAAAGGGCTTATTATACGGCTACTTTTGTTTCCTAATGGACTTAAAGAATTAGAGAAGATTCTTGAAATTATATCAGGATGCGTTGGAAGTAGAGTGCACATAAGTTTAATGAGTCAATATGTACCAGTATACCGTGCAAAAGAATATCCTGAGATAAGTCGGAAGATTACGAAAGAAGAATTTTTGCGTGCCTCACACTTACTAAGAAAGTTTGGATTTACAAATGGTTGGGTGCAGTACGGCTAATGTTTCTTATACTCATTTAGTAAAGAAGTAATTTTAGCCATAATAATGTCCATTGCGATCTCGTTTTTTCCACCTCGTGGAATAATGATGTCTGCAAACCGCTTGGTAGGCTCTACAAATTGTATGTGCATAGGCCGAACGGTATCGAGGTATTGTTTTGTTACGGAGCCAAGGTCTCTCCCCCTTTTAAGCACATCTCTTCTTATTCTTCTTATGATACGCACATCTGCATCTGCATCGATAAATATTTTTATGTCAAATAGATCTCTAATGTCTTCAAAGTAGAAAAGCAAGATTCCCTCTACTATTACTATGGGGGCTGGACATACTTTTTTGAATTTCCCACTTCTTGCGTACTGAGCGAAGGAATACTCCGGTACTTCTATGCACTTTCCCTCTTTTAGCTTTAACAGGTGGGATTTGAACAACTCGATGTCAAATGCAGATGGGTGGTCGTAATTGATTTTTTTTCTCTTCGATAACGGTAGGTTAGGGAAGTCTTTATAATAGGAATCCATAGAAATGATACAGGTTTTGTCATTTCCCAGTTTTTGCTGAATAATTTTTGCAACGGTTGTTTTTCCAGATCCAGTACCGCCTGCTATTCCTATAAATTTTGGCCAGCTCATTCTATATTTTTGAAACGACGAGTTTTGTCATCATTTTCAGAGCTTCCAGTACACCAATTCCCTGCAGTGCAATAGTCTCAAAGTAAGGATATTTATTCTCTTTATTAAGCATCTCCTGCATTTCTTCTATACTCATAATATCTTCCATATCTCTTTTGTTGTATTGAAATACAAGTGGAATTTTCTCGAGAGACTCCCCGAAATCTTCCAGATTCTCCAGCATGTCATTGTAACTATAAATGTTTTCCTCTTTTTTTCTCCTTTGAGAATCTGCTACGAATATTATTCCGTCAGTAGAACGCAAAACAGACTTTCTCGTTAGTTTATAGATAAACTGCCCTGGTACTGTATACAGGCTGAGCCTGATTTTGAAACCTTTAATTGAACCAAGCTCCAGTGGTAAGAAGTCAAAAAATAGTGTGCGTTCTGTTTCGGTTGCAATACTCGTAAAACCACCTTTTACTTTCTCTGGTAATTTGCCATAAATGAACCGTAAACTCGTAGTCTTGCCGCTAAGCGCTGGACCGTAATATACTATCTTAAAGGAAATCTCTTTCCTTGCGAAGTTAAAAGTGCTCAACTCGGCCTCCGATTAAAAAAGGTTGTCTATTTCGTTGCCGATGTCTTGACCAATTCCTTTAGGAGCTTCTTGCTTTTTACTCCTCGTCTCTGCTTTTTTAATAATTTCTTTAACGCTGTTCCCTATCTTTTTGGCCCAGAATCTTATTGCACCTATGGGTGCTCTGTTATCGAATATAATTGCAAGTAGTACAGTAGGTGTGATCAAAGATATGTGGATGTTTGTTTCCTGTCCCTGGTGAAATGTGATCGTAAATTCTTTTTCGCCAAGAAGCCTTGCAAGTTCATTTGTTGCGGAGAATACGCCTGCTGCAAGCGCAGAAACCATTACTGCGGCATCGGAGGTAATGTCTCCACTTTTTGCTATTAATTCTCCACTCTTATTTAACAAAATGATGTCCTTTGCCTCGGAATCTGCCAGATATTCCCCGAACATTTCGTTAATTGCGTTACTTTCTTCTTCAGTAAGGACGATTTGTACCTTTGAGAGCCTTTCGTCTTCCTGCATTATTGCGCCACCTCCTATGTTATTTTCAGCAATCCCTTTTTAAGTATGTTTGATAATATTTTACATGCTTCATAATAAGATAAACTTTCTTTTTCCAGAATTTCATTTATGTTTTTCCCTTCGGTTATACTTTTAACAAGTTTCCACTCTACTTCGTTTAAGGAAACCTTCTCGGCATCGCTTGATATTGTAATTTTTGCTTTACCACTAAAAACATCTCTTATTTTACTACACTCTTCACGCACACTTATGCCCTGAAAAATGATGTTCATATTGTCCTTTTTAATCGTTTTAGGTGGAAGTATGATGTTTTGTATGAATTCAAATCTACCACTTTCTTCAAGAAATACATCCTTTATTGCATCCTCTCCTGTAGAATACGGAGCAGATGCATGTACAATTTCACCATTCTTGAAGTAAATCCTATATCTTCTATTTTCGGCATTTATTTCCAATTTTCCACTTTTTTTGCCTGCAGTAATCATCTGAAGGACTTCTTCTAATTTAAAATCTTGTAAGTTACCTTTCATTGGCATAAGCCTTTTCTCCTTTGCCTTATTTTATAGTAAATTGATTTTTATGCAAATGTTTTTATAATAAACCGGAGGTGAAAAATGGAAAATTTAGAATATAAAAACAAAAATGCCTGGTTTAGGTTACAAAAACCTGAGGTGATGGATTTTGCTGAGGGCTACAAAGAATTTATTTCTAAAAATAAGACCGAGCGTGAAGTCGTAAACTTTGCTATAGGTGAAGCAGAGAAGGCAGGCTTTAAGGATCTCTTTTTGGAAAGTTACTCAGGTGAAGATTTTTTTGCCGTAAACGATCTGAAAAGTGTTTTAATTTTTAAAAACGGAAAAGCGGACATCACTCAGGGTATTAATATCGTCGTTGCACACATTGATTCTCCACGAATTGACATTAAACAAAATCCTTTGTATGAGAAGTTTGATGTAGCATTGCTAAAAACGCATTATTATGGTGGAATTAAGAAGTATCAATGGGCCACCATTCCTCTTGCAATTCACGGTGTTGTTATACTAAAAAGTGGAGAAAAGGTGGAACTCTCATTGGGGGAGTCTCCTGAGGACCCAGTTTTTGTTATTTCGGATCTTTTACCGCATCTTGGTAGAAAACAAATGGAAAAACCTGCCCGTGAAGTAATAGAAGGCGAAGCCCTTGACCCAATTATTGGTTCTATGCCTGAAAAAGGAAAAGATGGCAAGGAAAGTGTTAAAAAAGCGGTATTGGAAATTCTTCATAGAGAATACGGTCTGGTAGAAGAAGATTTTATCTCAGCAGAAATTACTCTTGTTCCTGCTGGTGTCGCACGGGATGTCGGGTTTGATAGAGGAGCAATACTGAGTTACGGGCACGACGATAAGATTTGTGCATATGCTGCTTTTAGGGGATTGCTCGATACAAATATTCCTGAAAGAGCTGCCTTAGTGATGCTAATGGATAAAGAGGAAATAGGGAGCGAAGGAACAACCGGGTCGCAAAGCGATTTTCTTGAATATGCATTGGAAAAATACATGAAGGCCTCCGGTATTAGTGGTATTTCGGTAAGGGAAATTCTTCACAGGTCGTTTGCACTTTCTGCAGATGTAAACGCAGCTATTGATCCGCTTTACCCTGAAGTCTTTGAAGAACAAAATGCGGCAAAGTTTGGACACGGAATTGTGGTGACTAAGTTTACTGGCTCTGGCGGGAAGTATAATTCCAGTGATGCTTCTGCTGAACTTGTTTATGCAATAAGAAAGTTATTTAACGATAACGAAGTACCGTGGCAAATTGGAGAACTCGGAAAAGTTGATGTGGGTGGAGGCGGAACTATTGCAAAATTTCTTGCAAGAAGAGGTATAGAAACTATTGATGCTGGTCCTGCCCTTCTGTCTATGCACGCACCGCACGAGATTGCTTCAAAGGCAGATCTTTATGCTTCGTACGAGGCTTATAGGGTGTTCTTATCTAAAAAGATTGAATTAATAAAATGAGAAAATTTGTTCCTTTTGTGGCACTGAGCATAATCTTTGGTGTATTGATATCGTGGGGAGAGGGCGTACTTCCTCTCCTCAATTGGGGGCATTTTAATGCGATAAGTTTTACCTTTCTTTCGCTATTATTATCCTTACTCGTAGTTCTTCTACTCGTTACTTTTTCGGGTAATTTCATTAATGCTTTATTCTCGCTTGTTTGTTATATAATTGCGTATCTGGGGACGAAGCTTTATTTTGGCTATTCAATAAATCTTGAGGTTTATGTGCTTAGTGGAATACTGCTCGTTTCAGGCATATTGGCAAGTTTACTCTTGTACATTGGCAGGCATCTTTTGAATAGGTCTTCCAATAAAAAGTGGCGCATAAAGAAAGATATTGCTATGCCCGTTATATTCTTTTTGGTTTCAATACTTTTCTCCGCGTTTGTAGTCCTGGCAGAACAAAGGGCAATGTATCCTGTACTTTTGAATTATTTTTACAGTTATTTGTACTTTCTCGTAGGTGTAACTCTTATTATAGCAGTTTTGTCGTTTAGTGAAGTTTCTGGCTTTCTAATAGGTTTCTTTTCTATACCTATTTACTTTTTAATGAATCGTATGATAGCCAATAACTTTGATGTGTTATTTCTCATCTATAACGAGAAGAATTTTTTTATCTTAGTAGGGCTCTATTCTTTATTGTTTGCGATTTCTACTTTAATTATGGGTCACACAGGAAAAGTTTTTACGAACGGTATTGCGATAAGTCGAATGGTGCGATTTAACAGTGATACGGCTAAAAAACCTCTTTCAGGAAAAAGCAAAAATTTCACAAAAGGTAGTAGTCGGATTCCTAATAAAAGCATTGTGGAGGAAAAGAGGGCGACTAATGGTAAAAATGGTAATAGTGTAATTGCAAATGTAAAGAAAGAAACAGAGAATAAAAACATTCTGAAAGTAAGGGAAACAGAACGGACAGACGAGAAGGTTGGTAAAAAGTTAGGTAGTAAAAGCAATTAATCTAATTTAATTTTTTATTTGAAATTTATATTAGTATTGATTAAATTTTTAATATTCGTATAATTCACTGAAGATTAAAACTCTTTCTTTACGGCTATGTAAAGTCGTAAAGCAAAAATAGACCGCAAGGAGGTATATATGAATTATTATGAAATTTTGTACATTCTCTCTCCTACTTTATCTGAAGCAGAAAGGGAAGAATTGGTGAAAAAGTTAAATGCTTTTATCGAGCAAAAAGGTGGAGAGGTAATTAGTGAAAATAGGTGGGGCACCAGGACACTGGCGTACCCTATAAAGAAGTACACCAGTGGTTACTACATTCTTACCTATATAAAGTTTCCACCAGAGAACCTATCTGAACTGAAGTATTTTATGCGAATTAACGAAGGCTTCCTAAGAGAAATGATCTTGAAGAAAAAGAGTGCACCCGTTGTCCAAAAGCAGACTGGAAGTAGCAAGCCAACGGACGAGAAGAACAAGCCAGCCGAATCCGTCAGTGAAGAAGTTAAAACCAAGGAAGGATAGCCATGGCTTCCGATTATAATAAAGTTATTTTGACGGGAAGGCTCGTTGCAGACCCTGATATAAGATACACACCTAATGGTGCAGAAGTAGCACAATTCAGGATTGCCGTGAATCGTAGTTATAAAATAAAAGACCAGCCCGATTGGCAACAGGAAACATTTTTTATAACGATAATAGCTTGGAATAGATTAGCCGAAAAGGTGGAGAATAATTTTAAGAAGGGAGACCTCGTCCTTGTTGAAGGAAGGTTAAATATTCGTAGCTACGAAACTGACGGTGTTAAAAAGTGGGTAACTGAAATTATTGCAAACGATGCCAAGTTTCTGCCGAGAAATAAAGCCAAAGGTGAAGTTTCTACTAATGAAGGCGAAAACGAAGAGGGTTCCGAACCCGATGTTCCATTTACATAAAGTAAGGAGGTTTACAGATGGATAACAATACAAGAAAACCAAGAAAGAAGTCGTATTTTTATAGGCCAAGAAAGAAAGTTTGTATGTTTTGTGCAAAAGGTATAGAAGAGATAGACTATAAAGATATTGCCAAACTCTCAAGATTTATTAGTGAGAAAGGTAAGATACTCCCTCGTAGAGTAACCGGGCTTTGTGCTAAACATCAGAGACAGCTTTCTGTGGCAATTAAGCGAGCGAGAGAAATGGCTCTCCTTCCGTATGTTAAAAGATGAAAGTAAAAGTTCTACTGCTTAAGAATGTAAAAGGTTTGGGTAACGCAAGAAGCGTGGTCTCTGTTTCCAGAGGCTACGCTTTGAATTATCTGATTCCTAAAGGTCTTGCCAAAGAAATAAGTGAGAAAGGTGCAAAAACTGTCGTTGATAAGATTAAAAACGAAGAAGAGGCAAAGAGGTTAAGGGCAGAAAGCGACAAAAAGTTGCTCGAATCAAAACCGCTAAAGTTTATCGTAAAATCAGGCGAAAATGATAAATTGTTTGGCTCTATTACATCGTCGGACATCGAAGAGAAAATTAAGAAAGTATTTAACATTCCAATTACGAAAAAGCAGGTCAAATTGGAAAAACCAATTAAAAAACTTGGTAGATATGTCGTGCCTGTAAAACTATACAAAGACATTAGTGCGTCTCTTACAATATTAGTAGAAAAAGGTGAATAGTATGCCACAGGATAAGGAGAATTTAAAGCTTCCTCCTTATAATGCTGAGGCTGAACAGTCCGTAATAGGAGCCTTGCTCATAGATCGTGATGCTGCCTATCGCGTAGCTGATGTTGTAGACCCGTCTGACTTTTACTTTGACGAACATAGAGAAATTATAAAGGCAATATTTGATCTGGCTCTCGAACAAAAACCTATTGACATTATTTCCGTTTCTGACGAATTAAAATCCAGGAAAAAACTCGAAAGTGTAGGTGGCATTACCTATCTTGCCAAACTTGCCGACGCAGTGCCGAATTCTGCGAACGCAGATTACTATGCGCGTATTGTTAAGGAAAAGTCGCTTTTAAGGCAGCTTATTAGAATTGGTAGTGAAATCTCAGAAATGGGTTTTGACGAAGCTACGGATATCGATGTTCTTATAGATCGTGCTGAAAAAAAGATCTTTTCTTTGTCTCAGAAAAGAACTGGTTCGTATTTCGTTCAATTAAGGGACTTTATTCCACAGAGTTTCAACGAAATTGAAGAAAGGTTTAAAAAGAAAAGCGGTATATCAGGTCTTTCTACGGGCTACGAAGACATTGACAAAATAACCGGTGGTTTTCAGAAGTCGGATCTGATTATTATTGCAGCGCGCCCTAGCGTTGGTAAAACATCGCTTGCAATAAATATAGCAGAAAATATGGCTATAAGAGAAGGTTATGCTGTAGCTATTTTTAGTCTTGAAATGTCAAAGGAACAACTTATAGAGCGAATGCTGTGCTCTGAAGCAAAAGTAAATTTATACCGGCTTAAAACGGGGTATCTGTCAGACAGAGATTGGCCGAAACTTACTGAAGCATACAGTAATTTATTTGAGTCGAGAATTTTTATAGACGACAGTACTGACATTACGCTTACAGACATCAGGGCAAAAGCAAGAAGACTAAAAATAGAACAGAACATTGACCTTTTAATAATTGATTACCTCCAGCTTATCAGGAGTAAAGGTCGTGTAGAAAATCGCGTCATAGAAATTTCAAACATAACGAGGGGGCTAAAGAATCTTGCACGCGAACTTGATATACCAGTTGTCGTACTTTCACAGCTTAGCCGTGCAATCGATAGGAGAGATGATAAACGCCCCATGCTTTCCGACTTAAGGGAATCTGGATCAATTGAGCAGGACGCCGACATCGTAATGTTTTTGTACAGGCCTAATCCTGAAGAGAAAAATCTTATAGAGTTGTATGTTGCTAAGCACCGGAATGGACCTACTGGATCTGTGTCTCTGGTATTTGTGAGTGAGTACACGCGATTCGAACAGATGGCTAACGCTTAATTTTTATAAAACCCTTGACATGAAAAAGAATATTCGTATTATAGTAAAGGCAATGGGCCGTTAGCTCAGCAGGTAGAGCATCTGCCTTTTAAGCAGAGGGTCACAGGTTCGAATCCTGTACGGCTCACCAATGCCCTCGT
>JALVXB010000030.1 GCA_027023025.1 Caldisericaceae bacterium
TTGTCGACCTTTCCCAAGGAGGCAACAGCTTTCTTCAACCTTTCCCCGAAGAGAGAATAACAAACTTCAATGCATAGAACAGATAAATACTTTACTATCTATTCTACAAATATATTATACGAGGAGGCAAAAGTATGGGCAGAGTAATTAGAGCACCTCGTGGAACGACGCTTCACTGCAAAGGGTGGGGACAGGAAGCCGCAATGAGAATGCTTATGAACAATCTCGATCCCGAGGTTGCAGGCGACCCAGAGCACCTTATCGTTTACGGCGGTTCTGGAAAAGCAGCAAGAAATTGGGAGTCGTTTGACGCAATCGTAAAATCTCTTCAAGAGTTAGAAAACGACGAAACGCTCGTCGTGCAGTCCGGAAAACCGGTTGCAATTTTCAAAACACACAAAGATGCACCGCGCGTGCTTATATCCAATTCCGTTATCGTGCCACACTGGGCAAACTGGGATTACTTCCACAAATTGGAGGCAATGGGCCTTACGATGTACGGGCAGATGACGGCAGGCAGCTGGATTTACATTGGGACGCAGGGTATTTTGCAGGGAGACTACGAAACTTATGCTGCAGCAGCAAAAAAGGCATTTGGAAGCGACGACCTGCGTGGACGGTTCCTCCTTACGGCAGGGCTTGGAGAAATGGGTGGCGCGCAGCCACTTGCAGTAACGATGCTGCACGGCGTTGCGCTCGTCGTTGAAATAGACCCCGAAAGAATAAAGAGAAGAATAGAAACAAAGTACCTCGACACCTGGACGGATAGCCTGGACAAAGCACTCGAAATGGTGGAAGACGCAAAGAAAAAGAAAGAGCCGCTTTCCATTGGTTTGTTAGGAAATGCTGCAGAGGTGTACCCCGAACTTCTAAAACGCGGAGTTATGCCCGACATCGTAACAGATCAGACATCTGCACACGACCCAATGGCGTATGTGCCTGAAAAAATGACGATAGAAGAAGCAAGGAAACTCAGAGAAGAAAACCCTGAAGAGTACAAAAAACGCGCACTTGAGTCAATGGTAAAGCACATGGACGCAATGGTGCAGTACAAACGCAAAGGCGTAGTGACATTCGTATACGGAAACAACATCAGGGGCGTTACCACCGAAGCAGGTTACAAAGACGCATTTGAAGTGCCCGGATATGTGCCCGCCTACATAAGGGATTTGTTCTCGGAAGGCAAAGGGCCGTTCCGCTGGGTTGCACTTTCTGGAGACCCAAACGACATCTATGTGACTGACGAAGTAGTGAAAAAAGAATTTGCATACGACAAACACCTCGTAAACTGGATTGAACTTGCGCACGAAAAGGTAAAGTTCCAGGGGCTTCCTGCAAGAATCTGCTGGCTCGGCTACGGAGAGCGCGCAAAATTTGGACTTATCATAAACGACCTCGTTAAAAAAGGGAAAATAAAGGCACCTATCGTGATTGGGCGTGACCATCACGACACGGGCTCCGTTGCATCGCCCAACAGAGAAACGGAAAGAATGAAAGACGGCTCAGACGCAATTGGCGATTGGCCGGTTTTAAACGCAATGCTTAATGTAGCAAACGGCGCAACCTGGGTTTCGTTCCACCACGGCGGCGGAGTGGGAATTGGTTACTCGCTCCACGCTGGTATGGTAATCGTTGCAGACGGAACGGACGATGCAGCAAGAAGGCTTGAGCGCGTGCTTACCGCAGACCCAGGACTGGGCGTCGTGCGGCACGCAGACGCAGGATACGAAATTGCACAGGACTTTGCAAAGAAAAACGGCATAAAGATGCCAATGGGTAAGTAAGGAATCTGTTCAAAAGATTAAATAACAGAAGCCCTGCTCAGTGAAAGTGCAGGGCTTCTAATTTTTTATAAGCGCAAAGAAGTTTTACTTCGTTTCTACCGTCCTTTTTTAAAGTTTGTCGTTCAGTAATTTTTTGCGTTTAAATAAACCTTTTATGCACAAGCCTATCCTGTAGAATCATAAATAAATCTCACATTTTGTCTTTTAACAACTAATTATTTTTATCGTCTAAAATCGAACGATTTTAAAGTAGGTTTTCATTTATTACATTTATTGGTATAATTTCAGTGATAGGAGGTAACGACTATGGACATAAAAAGAGCTATTGTAATAGTATTGGACAGCGTCGGAGCAGGAGAAGCAGAAGACGCAAAAGAATACGGAGATTGGGGAGCAAACACACTCCTCCATGTACTCCAGTACAATCCTAATATTCATCTAACAAATATGGAGAAGTTAGGTTTAAGAGGGCTTTTGTTTGGCGAAAAGGGCAATTACGCTGCTTCTTACGGAAGAATGAGAGAGCAGTCCAAAGGTAAAGATTCAACGAGCGGACACTGGGAAATGATGGGCATTATCCTTAAAAAACCTTTTCCCACTTATCCGAATGGTTTCCCAAAGGAAATGATCGAAAAGTTTGAAAAACTCATCGGCAGAAAAGTACTGGGCAATAAGCCTGCATCTGGTACGGAAATCATCAAAGAATACTACAACGAACACATAAAAACAGGTTATCCGATCGTTTACACATCTGCAGATTCCGTGTTCCAGATTGCAGCACACAAAGATGTAATTCCTTTAGAGGAACTTTATAGAATGTGCGAGATTGCAAGGAACGAAGTATGCGTAGGCGAAAACGCAGTCGCGAGAGTTATCGCACGCCCGTTCGTCGGCGACCTCGAGCACGGACTCGTCCGCACACCAGAGCGAAGAGACTTCTCTCTAAAACCCGTGGGCACAACCGTGCTTGACACGATGAAGGAAAGTGGAAGGGAAGTCGTAGGCGTTGGAAAAATCCACGACCTCTTTGCAGGCGTAGGGCTCACGAAGAGCATTCACACGGACAATAACATCGACGGCATCATTAAGACAATCGACTTAATAAAAGAGGACTTTGAAGGTTTGTTATTCACGAACCTCGTAGAGTTTGACTCGCATTGGGGGCACAGAAGAAACTATGTCGCATACGGAAACGGACTGCAGGACTTTGACGACGCTCTGCCGGACATTTTGGGCAATATGAAGGAAAGCGATGTACTGTTCATCACCGCAGATCACGGATGTGACCCGACATTCAAAGCACATACAGACCACACGAGAGAATTCGTCCCTATTATCGCATACGGCAAACACTTCAAACAAAATTACTACTTAGGACTGAGAAACTCTTTCTCAGATCTGGGTGGCACAATCTCAGAGATATTCGGGCTGAAACACCTTAACGGAACAAGCTTTTTGAAAGAAATACTCGTATAGATGGATGTTGCATTTTTCAAAAATGTATTAAACCTCGAGATTAAAAAAGGATTTAACGACTCTGCAGTAAGCGGAGGACTTGAAAAGTTATTTTCTACAAAAGTAGAAGAGGCGCCAATAAGCAAAAAACAAAAAGAGGAATTGAGGCGCCTCTTTTCTCATTATAAAACACTCACGAGAAACGAAAAGGAAAAAGTTATAGATAAAGCCTTAAAAATTTTAAGCGGCAAAAGAATCAAACTTCCGCCAAACTTTATTCCCTTATCCGACACTTTTATTCCAGTGCAGTATGTAAAAGGCATAGGGCCAAAACTTGGAAAAGTGCTGAAGAAATTGGGTATATTAGAAGCATACGACCTTATCTACTACTTCCCGCGGGAATACATGGACCTTTCACATACTAAAAAAATTGCAGAACTGCGAAACGGAGAACGCGCAACAGTCCAGGGAAAGGTCGTAAGAGTTTCGGAGAGAAACGCACGGCTAAAACTTACTATCGTGGTAATTACGGATAGAAGCGGATACTTATCCGCCGTGTGGTTCAACCAGCCATACCTCAAAGACCTATTTAAAGAAGGGCAAACAGTCGTATTCTCAGGAAAGGTGCAGTTTGCATACGGAAAGTGGGAGATGCCCTCGCCTGAATACGAGATCGTACAGGAAGGGAAAGAACTGATACACACAAAACGCATCATACCAATTTATTCACTCACGCAGGGCATATCTCAAAAAACGCTGAGGAGCAAAATAAAATCCGCACTGGACATATACGCAACTTCGGTTATGGACTTTATGGACCAGAGCCTCATCGAAAAGTACGACTTTCTCACGCTTGGAGAAGCGCTAAACAACATCCACTTCCCAAAAGACTTTAAGCACCTTACCCGTGCAAAGGACAGGCTGATTTTTGACGAACTCTTTATGCTTCAGATAATCCTTGGAATGAGGAAAAAGGAGATAAAATCCCTGAGCGGCATAAAGATTAACGCAGATAAATCTTTAAAAGAAGAATTCAAAACGCTTTTGCCGTTTCAATTGACGAATGCACAGGAAAAGGCGATAGACGACATTATAAAAGACATCGCTTCTGGCAAGCCAATGAACAGGCTTTTGCACGGAGATGTAGGCTCTGGAAAAACGACAGTTGCGTTGTTTGCACTATTCGCTGCAGTAAAAAATGGGTTCCAGGGCGCAATGATGTCTCCCACAGAAATACTTGCACAGCAAACCTACAGGGTAGCAAAACAAATTTTAGAAAAGGCAGGGATCCGCGTCGCACTGCTTACATCTGGGACGAAAAAGAAAGAGCGGGAAACGATACTGCAGGGAATTGCAAACGGAGAGATAGATGTGCTCGTTGGAACGCACGCAATTATCCAGGAAGATGTGCAGTTTAAAAATCTTGCAATGGTCGTCGTGGACGAGCAGCACCGATTTGGCGTAATGCAGAGAGGCACCTTGCGAAAAAAAGCGGCATTCCCGCATACACTCGTTATGAGTGCAACGCCCATACCGAGAACGCTTGCTCTCACGCTTTACGGCGACCTCGACATTTCGCAGATAAGGGAACTTCCAAAAGGAAGAAAACCCGTTATCACAAAAGTGTTTTCAGGCAGCACAATTGAGCCGTATCGGACGCTTGTTTCTGAACTCCAGAAAGGCCGCAAAGGGTATGTCGTGTGTCCGCTCGTTGAAGAAAGCGAAAAAATGGAGCTAAAGTCCGTGCAGAAAAGAGCAAACGAACTAAAACAAACAGTTTTGAAAAACTTCAAGGTAGGCATTCTGTACGGTGCAATGAAATCAGAAGAGAAAAAGGCAGTAATGGAAAAGTTCAAAAAAGGGGAAGTGCAGGTTATCGTTTCAACGACAGTAATAGAGGTAGGGGTGGATGTGCCGGACGCAACGGTTATGATTATCGAAGATGCAGACCACTTCGGGCTTGCAACACTCCACCAGTTAAGGGGTAGAGTAGGCAGAGGAAGTTTCCAGTCGTACTGCTTTCTTATAACAAATAGCAACAAAGAAGAATCTCTCAGCAGACTGAGAGTCCTCGAAAAAACGACAGACGGTTTCGAAGTTTCAGAGGCAGACTTAAGGCTTCGCGGGCCCGGAGAACTGTTCGGGTTAAAGCAACACGGGCTACCAGAGTTTAAAATTACGACACTTCTCAGGGAAAAAGACCTGAAAATTCTTGAAATTGCACGCAAAGAGGCGTTGAATTTTTTGAGCGGTAAGATACAATGGGACAAAGAGAGAAAGGAAGAGTTGATGAAACTAATTAAAAAACGTTTCGGAGAAAAAGAAAACTTAATAGAGGTTGCATAGATGAGAATCGTAACGGGAAAATTTAAAGGCAAGGAAATTCTATCGCCCCCCTCAGGTATTGAACTGAGGCCTACGAGCGATAAGGTAAGGGAAGCGCTCTTTGACCGTATCAGGCCGTTTTTGAAAGGCACACACTTCCTTGACCTTTATTCGGGGTCAGGTGCAGTAGGAATAGAAGCGCTGAGCGAAGGCGCAGAATTCGTTGCATTTGTAGAGAAAAACCCGCTTTCGCTGCGCACGCTGAAAAAGAACCTTGCAATATTCGGAGTTAAAAAGTTCGTTACCGTAATAAAAAAGGATGTCCTATTACTTCTTAAAAACCCGCAGAAAATTATAGAGCGTGCCGAAAAGCCGTTTGACTTTGTGTTTCTTGACCCACCTTTTCCTGAAAAAATCGCAGGAAGGACGGTGGAATTGCTTGCAGACTTTCCACTCCTGAAAGAAGGCTCCTGGGTAATCGCAGAACACTGGAGAGTGGAGAACCTGAAAGACACATACCAGGGCAGGTGGATTTTAAAAAGGATAAAGGAAAGGCGCTACGGAAAAGTCGTGCTGACATACTACGAGGTGCACTCACCTGGAAGCGCGGAAGGAATTGAAACTTCAGAAGGCAGCAAAGATTTTCGCATAGAATCAGACACTGAAAAAGAAAATACCGAAGAAGCGGAAGTTTCTGATGTAGATGCTTTTGAAGCAGAGAAAGAACCACAGGAAAAAATAGCTAAATAGGGAAAGACTGACTACTTTCTCATCGTGCTGTATCTGTAAATTGAAGTATCTTCGCCTTTTTCGGGCTTTCTAAACACGAACAAGTGCTCGTGCATTATCAGCAAAAATCGATAAATTATTATTGCTGCGCTTACAATTTTCGGAAATTTGTGCTATAATTTTCCTATGAAAAAAATGACAATCCTTGCACTTATAATAACTGTTTTGCTCGGTTTTTCTTTTCTGAGCGGATGCGCAAAAACGCCTCCCACAAGTAATACACAAAAAGTAAAAGTTGCAGTAACGATATTTCCTTTTTACGACTTTGCAAAGGAAATCGGGGGGAAACATACAGATGTCGTGCTGATACTTCCGCCGGGGAGCAGCCCGCACACATTCTCCCCAAAAATAAGCGACATCAAAAAAATCGTCGGGGCAAAAGCAATTTTTTACAACGATGCGGGATTGGACGAGTGGGCAGTAAAAATTGCAAAAGGCGCAAATGTCAAAACATTCGTAAATGTAAACTCTACTATACAAAGTATAATCTCGGCACACAACGGAAATCCGCATGTGTGGCTTAACCCCAATCTTGCAAAGTCGGAGTGTAGAGTTATTGCAAACACACTGGAAGAATTAGACCCCGCACACAAAAATTATTACGAGCTAAATTACCAGAACTATACAAAAAAAATCGACACAGAGGCAAAAGCGCTCAAAGAAAAACTCGCAAAACTGCAGAACAAAAACTTCATTGCGTTCCATCCTGCGTACACATACTTTGCAGAATACTTTGGACTGAACGAGATTGCAGTTATCGAAAAAGTACCGGGGCAAAAACCAACGCCAAAAGAGATACTCGCACTTGAAAAGATTATTAAAAAGTACGACATAAAGGTGATATTTAGCGAACCGCAATTACACTCCGACATCGTAAACGCCATTGCAAAAGATACGGGTATTAAAATTGCAACGCTCGACCCACTTGGCGGAACAGACGGGAGAAACTCCTACTTAAAACTTCTGCAATTCGATGTGAATGCAATTATCGAGGCAATGGGAAAATGAGCGTAATAGAAGTTAAAAACCTTACCGTAAAGTACGAAAACACAGTTGCGCTGTACGATGTGAGTTTCTCAATAGAAAAAGGCACGCTTGCAATCGTAATAGGGCCAAATGGTGCAGGCAAGTCCACTCTGATAAAGTCCATATTAAACCTCGTTCCTTTTGCGGGAGAAGTAAAAATCTTCGGAAAACCATTTAACAAACTTTCAAAAGAAGAACACCTGAAAATCGGCTATGTGCCGCAGAAGTTTAACTTTCCAAAGTCACTACCCATTACGGTGGATGAAATTATGCACCTTTCATTTGCTAAAATTCCCATTAGTAAATTAGAAAAAGAAAAAAGAATAGAAAAGTTCCTGAAAATGGCGCATCTTGAAAATTTAAGAAACTACAAAATCGGTGACCTTTCAGGTGGGCAGATGCAACGCGTCCTTATAGCACGAGCACTGATGTTTTTGCCGGAAATTATACTGATGGACGAACCACTTGCAGGTATAGATGTTGCAGGCGAAAAAACATTTTACGAGTTTATAGACTCCATACACCAGCGGTTTGGCATTACGATTATGCTCGTTTCTCACGATGTTACATCCGTAGATAAGTATGCAGACCTCGTGTTGTGCTTGAATAAACGGCTCGTTTGCTACGGAAAACCATCAGAGGTGCTCACGGAAAGCAACTTTCACAAGTTGTACGGGCAGGATATGGGCGCATTCAGACACAAACCGTGCCCAAAAGACGGGCCGTGCGAACTCTACAAAGAACAGGAGGTTAAGTAAATGCCGCTTTTTCTTCAACGAGCACTTGCAGCAGGCATAATAACCTCAATTCTCTGCGCGTTTGTCGGGGTGTTCGTCATAACGAGAAAAATGGCGTTTTTCGCAAATGCAGTTGCACACTCGTCACTTACGGGAATAGCAATAGGATTTCTTGTAAACACAAATCCCTTCTGGAGCGCAATCGGCTTTGGTGCGCTGGTTGGAATGGGCATAGGTTACCTCTACAGAAAGTCCGTTTTATTCATAGACACCGTGATAGGTATATTTTTGCCTTCGTCAATGGCACTTGGCATTATACTGATAGGTTTTGTAAAAGGATACAAACCGAGCCTTTTGAGTTACCTGTTTGGAGACATACTTGCAGTAACAAACAGCGACCTCTACATAATAAGCGTTCTTTCGCTCATTTCGTTTATCTTTCTTACAGCATTTTTCCACGAAATTATAATTATCTCGCTGGACGAAGACTGGGCACGCGTAAAAGGCGTTGCAGTGAACCCCATAGATTATACATTTTTCGTAATACTTTCTTTGATCATAGTCGTAAGCACGAAAATCGTTGGGATTATCCTCGTTTCAGCCCTTATAGTAATACCACCTGCAAGTGCAATGAATGTTGCACGGAATTTCAAAGAAACGATGATTTATTCAATATTGTTTGGGATAATAAGTGCAATACTCGGTATATGGTTCTCTTATCTGTTTGACATATCGACAGGACCGTCAATCGTAATTACGGCAAGTATAATTTTTGCAATAACTTTAATAGCGAGGAGGAAAAAGTGAAAATCGTAATGTTTAGAGATGCGGGAATAGAAAAGCCCGGAATCTTTGAAAACGGAAAAGTTTTTGATGTGCAACTTATGTCTGACATTTTAAGCGAGCTTACGCACGAAGAATATCCCGTAGTTTACAGTATGGT
>JALVXB010000031.1 GCA_027023025.1 Caldisericaceae bacterium
GGTCGGGGCGAGAGGATTCGAACCTCCGATCTCATGGTCCCAAACCATGCGCGTTACCAAACTACGCCACACCCCGCACAAGCATATTTTATAGATAACTGTTAAAAAATCAAGTATTAACAAAAAAATTTATTTAAACACGATAAAAAGTTGCGCAAAAGTATTGATTTTGCACACCAAAATATATAATGAGAGAAACTTAATTTTACAAATGGAGGCACTATGAGGTATAATTTCGATACGGTAATAAGCCGAGAAGGCACAGGCTCTATGAAGTGGGATACCATCGAAACCGTATTTGGAAATAGCGAAGTTTTGCCAATGTGGATAGCCGATATGGATTTTCCCGTAGCAGAACCCATAATTAGTGCAGTTAAAAAACGGTTGGAGCATCCGATATTCGGATACACAAAGCCCTGGAAGTCTCTTCTTGACTCCGTAGTTGAAAGAATGAAAAAGAAGTTCGGCTGGGATGTAAAACCTGAGTGGGTTGTGTTTACTCCTGGTGTAGTGCCAGCAATTTCAACCGCGATAAAAGCAATTACGCATCCAGGAGACGAAGTCGTTCTTCAAGGACCTGTTTACTATCCGTTCTGGGATGTAATAAAAGAAAACGGATGCCACATTGCAAACAACACATTGAAGTTTGAAAATGGTAAGTATGTAATGGACTACGAAAACCTGGAGAAAAAATTTAACCCTAAAAAAGTCATATTTCCAAAACCATCGAGAACGAAAACTGCAATACTATGCAACCCGCACAATCCAGTAGGGAGAATGTGGGACAAAGAAGAACAGATAAAGTTTGGAGAAATCGTATTAAAACACGGAGGAGTAGTTATTTCTGACGAGATACATTCCGAAATAGTAATGAGCGATAAGAAACACATACCATTTGCGTCCATATCAAAAGAGTTCGAACAGAATTCAATTACCTGTTTTTCTCCAAGCAAAACATTTAACATTGCAGGACTCTCCGTTTCGTCAATTATTATTCCCAACAAAAATTTGAGGGAAAGTTTTACTTTAGCAGCAGGGCATCAATTAGGAAAAGTAAGTGTATTAAGCCTCGTTGCAATGGAAGCAGCATATAGATACGGAGACGAGTGGCTTAACGAATTACTAAAGTATTTAAAAGAAAATTTAAAATTCTTAATAAAATACTTCGAAGAAAACATTCCAGAGGTAAAAGTTATAAAGCCGGAGGGGACTTACCTCGTGTGGCTTGACTTCCGTGCACTGGGGATGAGCGGGGAAGAACTTTCAAAATTCCTGGTAGAAAAGGCAAAAGTTGGGCTGGACGACGGATACCTATTTGGTCCGTCAGGGAACGGCTTTGCACGGATAAATATTGCCTGTCCCAGAAAAACACTCAAAGAGGGATTAAAAAGGATAGAAAGTGCAGTAAAAGATTTAACGCATTAAACTTTACTGGACTAAAAAATATTTTTTAATGTAAAAAGCATTTTGCAATGCCTAATCTGAAACAGGACAATTAAATCCTTATGAGTGTAGAGATCTTCAATATTTAAAGAAAGTAATAGAACACCGTAAGAATCAGTACTTATTAGAAAAGTAGCCATTTTTATATGTACGAACAATTTTTCGCTTTTCGGGCGAATTTTGCCCATTTTTGATCATTAAGAAAGCCTCTATTTATGTGGTTTCTATTTTCGCTCATTTTTATTCAAATTGATAATTTCAGAATGATTTTTAAGAAATACTGATAAACACGGGCTTTATTGCGATTTTCTTATGCCCTAAAATAAGGCCGTTTAACGCGTTTTGCAGGTATAATTACCCGATTTTTCTCAAGATTTGCGTCTATGGGCCTTAAATTAGCGATTTTGAAACGAAGGCTGATAAATACAGGGTTTGTTGAAGATAATCTGTCATTATTGAGCCATTTTTGCAAAGGGACCAAGTTTCTGTTTTTTTGTGGTGATATCGTTAAGGCAGAAATTCTTCGCTTCGCTCAGAGTAACACGAAAAGCATCAGAGCGACACTAGAGCAATTGTTCTGAGCCACTTCCTATTTTATTATCCTCGGTAGAGCATTAGCAAGGAAGAATTTTTCCCAATCGTTCCCAAGCGAGCGTTTTTCCTTTTCCGTCATCCTGAGCCATATTTGCGAAGGATCTCGTAAGCAATTGGCGTGCAGTTTGATGGTTTTAATATTAACAAAATGCAAGTTGTTAAGGAGAAGACTCTTCGCTGCGCTCAGAGTGACGGAACCTGCTGCTGAATTAACACATCCTATTGTTTCATTGACTTCCAGCCATCCTCAGGACTCGCCTCCTGTCGTCCTCGAGCGAGCGTTAGCGAAAGAAGGATCTTTATTGGAAAGACACAAAGTCCCCTTTTCCACTTTCCTTCCTGTGAAGGTACAAAGTAAATTAATGGAAGCATTATACCAAAAAGCAACTTTGCAGAACAAAAAGCAAAATTGTTAATCGTGTCGTTCCAGATGCAAAATTATTACCACTCCTTCGGAATGACAGAAAAAAATTCTTAGAAGAACGACAAAAAGCAATTAGATAAAAAATAAGTTTGTTAAAAGTTCAGATCTACTTAAGAAAATATCCGAAAGTAGCACCTCTACTTCGGCAGGTTAACTTTACAGATTTTATAAACTTACTACTCAAACTATAAATCGATGTGTTCTACATCTTTTACGCCAATACTAAGAAACAGTTTTGCCTTGTCGAGGAAATTCTTAGTATCACCTGTAGTAAGAAAGGTGCGCCCGCGTTTTTTTGTATCTGAAGTTAAGTCATTTTCCATTAAAAATTGCGTTAATGCTTTGCCCACTTCTGCCGCAGGGTCCACTACTTTTACTTCACTTCCAACAACTCTTTTTACGACCTTGTACAAAAACGGAAAGTGCGTGCACCCTAAAACAAGCGTATCAATTTTCTTACTTAGTACACCAGATAATTTATTCTTTGCAAGTAAGTACGCTTCTTTCTTATGTGCATTTCCGTCCTCAACGAGATTTACCAGTTCCTGAGAGCCTACCTCAAAAACTTCAGCACTCTCATTCAGACTCATTATTTCATTTTTATACGCATGCATTTTAGCAGTAAGAGGAGTTGACACAACGCCTATCCTAAGATTATTCGTAGTTTTTAGAGCAATTTTTGCACCAGACTGTACCATGCCAAAAATTGGCGTGTCACCAGAAATTTCTCTCAGGTACGGAAGCGCAACTGAGGAAACTGTGTTGCACGCAATAACAATTGCTTTTGCGTTTTTCTTTAAGAGAAACCGTACGATTTTTTCCGAGTACTCCCTAATCTGTTCAGCGCTTTTTGTTCCGTATGGAAAGTGGGCAGAATCTGCAACATACAAGTAGCTTTCATCAGGCAAAATCTTTAAAAGCGTGTTCAGTACGCCCAGCCCCCCTACACCAGAGTCAAACACACCAATAAAAGAATTTTTATCCGCCATTTTTACCCGTCAGGTATTCTACAATTCCGTCACGCAATGCTTTTGCGACTTTTTCAAGAAAAGACTTTTGTTTGCAAAGTGCCTCTTCGTGGGGATTTGACACAAATACGACTTCAGTCAGTATCGCCGGCATAGTAGTTACATTCCTGCATACATACAAGTAATCCCTTTTTACGCCTCTATCAGTCGTGCCAAGTTCGCTCACGAGACTATGCTGAATCACCTCGGCAAGCCTTTTAGAATCAGAGTGCCAGTAGTATGTTTCAGTTCCGTGCGCTTCTCTACTCACTGATGCATTTAGGTGGATAGACATAAATAAGTCTCCCCCAGAATGGTTTGCTATGGCACACCTCTGTGCAAGTGTAGGATTATTTGGATTATCCAGTGTATCGTGCGTGAGAATAACCTTTGCGCCGTCTTTTTCAAGGAGTGCTTTTAGTAATTTTGCAATTTCAAGGACAACGACTCCCTCTTTTACACCAGTTGGGCCAGTTGCACCAGTATCGAGATACGGCCCTGAGTAACTGCCGTGTCCAGGGTCAATTACGATAATTCTTCCAGCAAGAATACCCTTATTACTTACATCAGATTGTTCTATTGTAATTATCCTACCGTTAACTAGAATGTTAGAGTCCTTTGCCTTAACGATAATTTCAGGAGGCGTTTCACCAACGCGTTTCGTAAAGTTAACATCACCTGAATACTTTCCAGCACTCGCGTAAATGTAGTAAACCGTTTCGTTATTTACTATACTTTTCTTTACCTGCGGAGGAATAGAAAACTCGTAAACAGTTTTGCCCTTGGCTTCTTTAAGAAAAATAAGGACAGGATCAACAAAAATCTTATTGTTGAACTCCGAGATATCTACATTAAAGTACTTTTCAAGTGCAGAAAGAGAAATGTACGACTTTCCATCTTTTTTTATCAAAACACTCATCGGCACAGATACCTCTTTTGAGCCAACCACAATCTCTACAGAATCGCTACTTATATTAAGTTTTCCATCTAACGCATTTACTACACTTTTTAGTTCTATGTATTCCTCGTTATTTTCGTTAAGTACATCAGAATATACTTCGCTGTCAGCAACTTCCACTCGTTTTTGTCCTTTCTTAGGAAGTTCCAGCGTTATAACAAAATTTCCACTTTTTACTTGAGTCTTGAATGGGATTCTATCAGTAAGGTCTACTATCACATCGGTAGATAGGCCATTCTGATTGTAACGCACTCTAATAATAGGTGGAATGTTAATTCCAAGAGCATTTGCATTTTTGGAGAGTATTGTATTTTTAAAGTGCGCGTTGAGGCGTATCGGATTTTCAAGAATCGAAATCGACGGTGCCGGCAGTTTGCTTCCGTATACGATAACATCAATTCCATTTGAAGAAATTCTCCAGGTAACTTTGCTAATTTCGCCTTTCTCTACCGTTTTTAAAGCAATCAAGTCAGATCTTATCCAACCTAGCTTCCCGTTTACTTTTACTTCGTACCATACCTCACTTTTATCCGTTTGAGCAACTCCAACTACACTGCAATTCGTATCTTTTGCAAGCACAACTTCTATTGAATACTCTGTAGAAGGACCGGAACGCAAGTTCACATAATCAAGCGTAGACGCTTCTCCGCCAATGGGTGAAAAATCCACATTCGGAAGCTGAGAAATAGTAAACAATGTCGATAAACTCCACCCAGTAACACCTTTGTAGTAAACCTCAATCCACACTTCACCGTAAGAATTCTTAGCAACACCCACAATAGAAACAGAGTCCCCCTTTGATATTAAACCAACTTTCCCGTAATCAATAGAAGGCCCCTGCCTTATGTTTATATAGTATAGTGCTTGAGCAACAGGATTTGTATTGTTAGTTTTCTCTGGTTTGTTTTCAGACACGACCTTTTTGGTATACCAGCCCGCAATGTAAAAATACTTTCCGTTTTCTTTATATCTGTACCAGATTTCTCCGTCGCTCCTGTTAATAATACGCGTAATGTGCTTCTTATCGCCTTTAGATAAAACATCTATTACTTTAAATGCAGTACCCGGACCAATGCGTGCATTTAGAACATCCGTGGTTACCTCAGCCGTAAAGTCAGCATTTTCCCCTGCTATACTAACTCCACTGTTTGAAACGAGCCACGAAGCAATGTAAGCAACTTTATTCCTATCAAAGTCGTATATCTTATACCACACATCACCGCTACTACTTTTTACAGAACCAAGCTTTTCAAGTAAGTCACCGCGCACGACCTGGAAGATAACAGGATAATTAAGCCCAGGGCCTTTTCTTACATTTACTACATCCCCGCTTACAGAAATAAGTGGATAATAATTATTAGCACTTACGGATAATCTACCTATAGGGAAAATTGCAAGCAGTAGTGTAAGTACAATAGATAAAACTATCGCTTTTTTTGTTTTACTTTTCATCTGAGCCTCCTTACACGACTCATTTCTTCTTTCAATCGTCGTTCTTCCTCTTTGCGCTTATTTCCAAACATTTTTTTTGCCCGCACGAGTCCTATGGTAAGTTTAATTCTATTTCCAGATGTATGTACATCAACAGGTAAAATAGTTAACCCTTTTTCTTTTACTTTTGTACTCCAACGGACGATTTCGTACTTATGCATTAACAACTTTCTCCTTCTGCGTTCACTCTTCCCACCGTGCAAAGAAGAATTACCTGCAACAAACATATTGTATATAAAAAATTCGCCATTTTTCTCTTTTATGTAGCTGCCATTTAAGCTTACGCGGCCTTCTCTTATAGACTTTGCTTCGTAACCTTCCAATTGGATGCCTACTTCCAGCGTGTCCAGTATGTCAAAATTGCGCAATGCTCTCTTATTTTGTACTATTACTTTCTCTTCCATTTTTCTCTAATCTCCTTCAATACCTCACTTAAGTCATTAGGTAAGTGTGAGTAAACCGTTATATTTTTATTTATTATAGGATGTATGAAGGAAATCTCATAGGCATGCAGAAACTGTCTGTCTAACCTTACATTACGGTCTCTACCACCGTACAAAGAATCTCCCACTATAGGATGCCCGAGATAAGAGAAGTGCACCCTAATCTGATGCGTCCTGCCCGTTTCAAGCCTGATTGCAACGAGTGTATACGGCCCAATCTCTTCAATTACTTTAAAGTGCGTAATCGCACGCCTGCCCATTGGAGAAACTGTCATTTTCGTTTCACCTTTTATCCTGCCTATTGGAATATCTATTTTGCCGTGTTTTACATCAAGTTTCCCTTTTACGAGTGCAATGTACCTTCTGTCTATGTCGTGCTTCTTTAACATCTCAGAGAGTTTCAGGTGTGTTTTGTCTTCCTTAGCGACGATAAGCACTCCAGAAGTATCCTTATCCAATCTGTGGACAATTCCCGGCCTGATCGTTCCAGAAATTGCAGACAAATCTTTTATGTGGAATAAAAGCCGATTTACGAGAGTGTTTGTATTTTTGCTACCTACAGGGTGAACGGTTACGCCTGCTTCCTTATCTACTACCAGCAGATATTTATCTTCGTACAATATTTTAATTGGCTTATCTTCTCTTTTGAGTGTCGAGCTTTGTGGCACAAACTCTCCTACCTCCACAGTTTCTCCTACCTTTAATTTATAAGACTGCTCAACGACTTTTCCGTGTACTTTTACTATCCCCTGCCGTATCATTTTCTGAACGAAACTACGCGTTTTATTAAGTTTTCTACTCAAAAATCGGTCAATGCGCTCTTGAGAATCCGATTTTAATGTCTTCACCATGATATATAAAGTAAATAATTAGTATCGCAAGGCCAATGTCTATACACGCATCTGCAATATTAAACACAGGCCAGAAGTGAAAGTCAATAAAGTCAGTGACAAACCCAAGAAAGATTCTGTCAATTAAATTCCCTACAATACCACCAAAAAGAAGCGCACTTCCAAAAGAAACAAAGCCGTTTACGCAAAATAATTTAAGTTCTGCCAGAATAAACACAGCCGCAAGGATTCCAACAACTATAATAAACAATCTGCTATTTTGGAAAAAGCCAAACGCAGCACCTCTATTTTGCACATAAGTAAAACTTACAAAATGCGAGATAACATTTACACTACGCCCCTCAGTAAGAGTATGTCTAATAAAGTACTTCACCACCTGATCACTAACG
Source organism: Caldisericaceae bacterium (assembly GCA_027023025.1). Taxonomy (GTDB): domain Bacteria; phylum Caldisericota; class Caldisericia; order Caldisericales; family Caldisericaceae; genus S143-107. The sequence continues at coordinate 7,601 of JALVXB010000031.1, forward strand.
ACTACGACCGTACTCAGTACAAAAAATAAAATTAGATTTCTTGCATACATTTTCTTATCCTCTTTTCTCATAGGCTTATTGTAAAGAACCTATACTAAAAATCAAGTAAATAAACAAAAAAGGCTGCTTTTTATTAAGCAGCCTTTTAAGAATAATCCAAAAGAAATCACGACTTACTATATTCTACCTTGCCACCCTTCTTTACGAAATGACACGCAACATAGTGGCCGTCGCCAATATCAACGAGCGGAGGCGTCTTTTCCGCGCAGATGTCCTTTGCATACATACAACGCGTTCTAAACGGGCATCCCGAAGGTGGATTTATGGGAGAAGGAATGTCTCCCTGCAAAATTATCCTTTCTTTCTTCACGTCAGGGTCAGGGATAGGAATTGCAGAAAGCAAAGCCTGCGTATAAGGATGTAAAGGATTGTCGAATAATTCTTTCGTATCTGCAACCTCCATAAGTTTCCCCAGGTACATTACCCCAATCCTATCCGATACATGTCTCACAACTGCCAGATTGTGAGCAATAAATAAGTATGTTAATGCCAACTTTTGCTGCAATTCAAGTAGCAGGTTTAATACCTGTGCCTGAATAGATGCATCAAGTGCTGAAACAGGCTCGTCCGCAACGATAAACTTTGGATTAAGAACCACTGCTCGCGCTATACCGATCCTCTGCCTCTGTCCACCAGAGAATTCGTGAGGATAACGATGCAAGTATTCAGGCCTCAAACCTACGAGTTTCATAATTTCTACTACGCGTTCTTCTTGCTCTTTCTTCGTCCCAATTTTGTGCACGGCAAGCGGTTCACGAATAATTTCACCAACAGGAAGCCTTGGATTCAGTGAGCCGTAAGGATCCTGGAAGATAATCTGCATATCCCTTCGCAGCGGACGCATCTCAGAAGGACTATAGTTTGAAATGTCTTTTCCTTCAAAGAGTATGTGCCCAGATGTAGGTTCGTGCAATTTTAAAATGGTTTTACCAGTCGTCGTCTTACCACTACCACTTTCGCCCACAAGAGAAAAAGTTTCGCCCTCATAAATGTGAAACGATACATCGTCCACAGCCTTAACCCATGCAACAGGTCTGCTAAAAACTCCACCCAGAACAGGGAAGTACTTTTTAAGATTTTTTACTTCAAGGATGATTTTTTTGTCTTTGAATTCGCTCATGATACCTCCTCTTTCACATTAACCGGGTGGAAGCATCGCACAAGATGATTTGGCTCAACTTCCTTGAGTTCTGGCATTTCTTTTCTGCATATATCTGTTGCAAACGGGCATCGTGGGTTAAAGTGGCATCCTTTAGGCATCCTGTAAGGACTTGGTACCATTCCCTCTATTGCAGGCAAAGGCTCTTTTGTTCTCTCAGAAAGCAAGCTCGGGATTGATTCAAGCAGTCCATAAGTGTAAGGATGGTGTGGATTTTTAAATACACTTCTTACATCTGAATACTCAACGATTTTTCCTGTATATGTAACAGCTACACTATCGGTCATTTCAGCAACGAGCGCAAGATCGTGTGTAATAAAGAGAATTGCCATTCCTATTTTGCGCTGGAGATCTTTCATAAGTTCAAGTATCTGTGCCTGAATTGTTACATCAAGTGCAGTCGTCGCCTCGTCTGAAATAAGTAAGTCTGGATTACAGGAAATTGCCATTGCAATCATTGCCCTCTGTCTCATTCCACCGCTCATTTCGTGGGGATATTCGCTAAATCTTTTTTCAGGATCAGGAATACCAACGAGGTCAAGCAGCTTTATCGTTTGCTTCTTTGCTTCTTCTTCGTTTACATCCTGGTGAGTGAGGATTGCTTCCATTATCTGGTCACCAATTGTATATACAGGATTTAATGCCGTCATTGGTTCTTGGAAAATCATTGCAATTTCGGAACCTCTAATTTTTCGCATTTCTTCCTCGCTCTTTTTAAGCAGATCCTCACCCTTAAATATGATTTCTCCGCCTACAATCTTACCAGGCGCATCGACAAGACGCATGATAGAGAGAGAAGTTACACTCTTACCGCAACCACTTTCTCCAACAAGGCCGAGCACTTCACCTTTATGTATCGTAAAACTTACCCCGTCGACGGCTCTTACTACACCGTCCTCCGTGTAAAAATACGTTCTCAAATCCTTTACTTCAAGTAATACCTCTTTTTCCATTATTCCACCTACCTATACAATCTCGGGTCAAGTGCATCACGCAAACCATCGCCAAGGAAGTTAAACGCAAGAGTAGTAACAAGAATGGCTATTCCAGGCCACCACATAAGCCACGGCGCAGTAAGCATGAAAGTTTGTGCACCGTTCAGCATATTACCCCAGCTAGGAGTTGGCTGCCTGATTCCAAGGCCAAGGAACGAAAGTGTTGCTTCATAAATAATGTTACCACTAATTGCAAGCGTTGCAGCAACGATAACAGGTGCCATAGAGTTTGGCATCAAGTGAATCCACATAATTCTAGCTGGTGTTTCTCCAATTGCCCGTGCTGCCTCGGTAAATTCCTGCTCCTTAAGAGACAGCACCTCGCCTCGCACAAGCCTTGCAACTCCCATCCAGCTAAATATAGAGATAACGAAAATTATCGTCCACAGTGATCCTTTAATTACTGAGCTTAGCACTACCATCAATGGAAGAACTGGAAGCGATAACATAAAGTCCGTAAAACGCATTATGAGCATATCAGTAATACCACCAAAGTATCCTGATATAAGACCAAAGAACAAGCCCACTGCAGCACCAATAAAGCTACAAATAAATCCCACTGAAAGTGATACACGACCTCCATACAGTAATCTTGACCAGGCATCTCGTCCCATATTGTCCAGTCCAAGGGGATGTCCGGGACCAGGGGGCGCAAGCTCTGGCCTTGGTGCCCACGGTACTGATTTAATGTAACTATAAGGATTATTGCCAAAAGAAAGCGGACCAGCAAACACAGCCATCAAAATAAGAATCACGAGAAACCAAAGGGATACCATAGCAATTTTATGCTTTTTTAACCTCTGAAAGACTTTCCTCCAATAACTATAGCTTTCGCTTGTTTCTATTCCGCCCTCAACATAATCTTCATTTGCCATACTTTTTTCCTCCTAACTATACCTTATTCTCGGGTCAGCAACAGCATAGAATATATCTGCGAGGAAATTACCTATTACGACGAGGATCGAGAAAATCATAATAAGTGCCATTGCAACAAATACATCCTGAGACATAACTGCATTATAGGTAAGTCTTCCTATTCCGTCAATTGCAAAAACAGTTTCCGTAATCATAGCTCCACCAATAAGGCCAGGAAATGACAAACCTATCAGGGTAATAATAGGGATAACGGCATTTCTAAATGCATGTTTATAAATTACAGTGCGTTCGGGCAGACCTTTTGCACGCGCTGTCCTTACATAATCCATACTTTTTACTTCAAGCATAGAAGAGCGCATATAACGCAGCCATCCGCCTACCTGGAATACAGTAAGAACTATAATAGGCAAAGTTAAATGCCACGCTTCGTCTAAAAATTGCATCCAGCGCGGTGCTTTGTCGAACATTACAGGCACACCATTTATAATAAAGAATGCTCTGTGATAGCCCGCGGCAGGGAACCAGTGTAATTTAACAGCAAACAGATAAATAAGCATAATACCAAACCAGAAGGTAGGCATTGACATCCCAAAGAAAGCAAAGAAAGTAAGTATATAATCAGCAACAGAGTATTGCCTCAGTGCGGAATATACACCAAGGGGAATGGAAAGAATAATTGCTGCAATAAGTGATGTGCTTGAAAATGCAATAGTAACAGGAATTCTTCTGCTGATTAATTGAAGCGCCGTTTGGCCCGGAGCAAGAGTGGAAAGCCCCCAACCCTGCCTTGGCCATACAAAATCCTTTAACCAATACCAGAATCTAACAACCAAGGGATCATCCCAGTGCCAGATGTGCCTTAAACGCTGAATATCCTCAGGTCTCACATGAGGATTTAAAACAAGCACTGCAAACGGGTCACCCATTTTAGAAACAAGCCAGAAACTAACAAAAGCAATTGCAAATAGAACGGGAATGAGTTCAAGCGACCTTCTAATTAAGTAGTTTCTCATACATTATCCTCCTAACGCTTCAAGAGGGAAAGACGGAACCCCCATCTTTCCCTCCTTTTCTCTATCTACTAACGAAGCTAGAAAACAACTCTATTTTTCCCAATACCAGTACTGTGCGTTCCAGGTACTTGGAGTAACAGCACTAATCGGGAAGTCGAAACCAACAAGGCCTTTGCGGATAACAGTAACTGCAACATGGAAGTTCAGGTAAAGTTCTGGAAGTTGGTCGTAAACAATCGCCTGTATGTGCTTAGAAGCATTTATTCTGACTTTCGGATCAACAGAGTCATTACAAATGGTCGTCCACTTATCAAGCTCTGCATTCTTAATTCTCGTAAAGTTCTGGCCTGCATAACCATTTGCTTTAGTAGGAATCTGTGAAGAGTTGTAAAGTGTGTAAGAGCAAATATCTGCAGGATCGGAACCCCATGCGAACAGAGCACCCTGGAAGTTTCCTGCATACCAGTCGTCAATCATTGGTCCCCAGTTCTTAGGAACATAATTTGTAGTAATGCCAAGATTCATCTTCCAGTAATGTGCCATAAATTCTATCTCTTGTTGACGGACTGCATAACCCTGTGGTCCTTCAATGTTAAGAACGACTTTTTCTCCATTAGGAGCAATTAAATTACCGTCTTTATCCCAGGTGTAACCTGCAGATTTTAAGATAGCTTTTGCTTTTGCTGGATCATACGGATACTTACCAATGTTTGCCTTGTTAAACGCCGCAAAGTTCGTAGGAATAGGACCATAGCAGAGTGGCCTCTTACCCATAAAGATCTTGTTGGACATTTCTTTTCTATCAAGTGCAAACATTAATGCTTTACGCAAATTAATATCTTTAAGGAATTTATCAGTAAGATTAAGTGTAACATGTTCCCAATAAACAGATGGAATGTAGTAGATGTTGAATGTCTTTGTTAAACCATTCTTCTCTGCTGCTGCTGCCTGAGGAATGTCGATTCCGATTCCAGGAACGGCACCGTCGAGTTTACCTGCCATAAGCTGCATAAGCATCGTATTGGTGTTAGGTGTAAAGTAGAAAATAAATGTATCCAGAAGTCCCTGGCCTGCCCAGTAGTTCGGGTTTCTCTTTAAGATAATGTAGTTTCCTCTGGACCAATCTGCAACTTCATACGGACCACTGTAAACTGGGTGTTCATTAAAGTCACAGGAATTGATGTTTGCAGGATTCTTGTCAAAGATTGGCTTTAAGATGTGTGCAGGATATACGCCTGCGCCCGCAACACCGTACTGTGCCCAGATAGAGAGCTGTTTCCAGTATACGATAATTGTATATGGATCTGGCGTTTCAATCTTCTCAACTTTGTCTGCTACATCTCTGGAGGTAACCTGTACTTTGTTGTTTTCAGTCATTTTCCATGCAAACACATAGTCCGCTGCGGTAACGGGCTGACCGTCCGCCCACTTAACGCCTTTTCTTAACTTCCAGATAGTCTTCATCGTGTGAGCCTTTTCATTGATAATCCATGTGCCATTTGCCTCGGAAGGAATGTACTTTGCTTCTACAGGATAGAGTTTACCAGAGGGAAGTGTTGCAGCTTCGCCTTCCGCAACGGGACCAAGGATTTCAAACATCGTCATACTCGAATCAAGTGCAGTAAACAATGTCTTTGGCTCTTCAGATACTGCATAAGCAAATTTTCCACCTTTTACAGGTGGTTTAAGGATCATGTAAATGGAATATGCGCATTCCGCCCTCGTTGCAGGATCTCTCGGCCTGATGTTTCTGTTGCTATCCCACTTGAGAAGCTGGTAAGAAGGCCTCACTGCAAGAGTCATTGCACCCTTCGCCCATGAATCTACTTTATCTTCGTCATTTGAGAATGTTGCAAAGATTAAGTTAGGATCGTTTGCTTCTTTTTCCTTGCCAAGTACTCTAATTTCAAGAACAGCAAGCTGCTCTCTCGTGATTGGATCTGCAGGTCCAAACTTACCGTTACCATAACCTTTAATGTAGCCTGCTTTTACTGCCGCTTCTACATAACCATAGGACCAACGAGATTTTGGTACGTCTGTAAATGTAGGAGTTGCAGGTTTGTAAAGTTTAAGACCTTTTGCAACGACGATCATTTTTGCGAATTGCTCACGCGTTACTTTGGCTTCAGGCTTGAATGTCCCATCCGGGAATCCTTTAATAACGCCTTTACTCACAAGATAATCAATCTGTTTTTTTGCCCAGTAGTTTGCCGGGACATCAGGGAAACCTGCTGCGCTTGCTGGTGCAGGCCTCACTGCAAAGAACACGAGCACCATTGAAAGTGCCAATACGACTGCTAATAATTTCTTCATAGATCAGTCCTCCTTTCGACTGTAGGTTTTTTAATGTTAGTAATCCTTTTCATAGGTTGTTTCAGCCTATCACCTCCCATAATTTATTCTATTGAAATATTGCAAATTGGCCAATAGGCCAATACAGTATAGCACGGTTTTTTTCATTATACAAAATTCGCAATGTTTTTCTGTTCCCAAAATTATAAGAAGCAATTCTTACTATATCGTCGTGTGTATTATTGTAAGAAGTATATACTGGAGTATACAGCACTCCTACTGGCCTGAATAGCATAAAAAACATTAGCAAAGCCGCACTAAGTGCGGTAGAGCTAAATAAAATTTTAGTAATATTTTTCCGTTCTTTAAATTCTCTTACAAATTCTTTACTTAAATTTCTATACAATCGAGATTTGAACTCATTATGATCTTTCAACTGCTCTTTTTTTAAAAAAAGCGACAATTCTACACTTTCCAAAAGATTTTCGTCTCCTTTTGTAAATTTATAATCTGGAGAAAAATCGTTTAATAATTCTTCTAAAAATTTACTAAATTTTTCTTCTTTTCCTATTTGCTTATTCATGCCCCATCTTCTCCTTTACTATATTTCTTAACTTTTGAATCGCCCTAAACTGTAAAACCTTTACAGCACCTACACTTTTCCCCATTACACCTGAAATCTCTTTTAAACTCATATTTTTAAAGAACCTTAATTCGATCACTTCTCTATATTGCTCTGGCAAATCGTCAAGTGACGCATTTATTATTTCCTTAATTTCTTCCCTCTCAGCAGTAACATACGGGTCGTCAATAGGAGGATTTAATATTATATTCCACCTTTCCTCAAAAGGAAGCACAGAAAACCCAGTTTGTTTCCTGAAGTAGTCTCTTACTACATTTCTCTCTATCGTGTATACCCAGATGTCCAACCCTCCTTCAAATCTCTCCTCAAAATTTCTGAATCCTTTCAACGCCTTTAAAAATGTCTCTTCAGTAATATCTTCTGCATCAGATCTATTCTTTACCTTACGATAAGCATACTTATACACCTTTTCAAAAAATCGCTCGTAAAATTCTTTAAAAGCACTCTCCTTACCTTTAACGATATCCTTTACAAGCGCTATGTCACTTTTGTATTTTTTCACTTATCACCTATATAAACGCATAATTTTGAAAAAGGTTACACTTATTCATTAAAAATTTCATTTTCTTTTACGAGATGTGGAGTTTCCACAACGATTAGAGTCGTTTCTTCTACATTAACATTAGCAAGCAGATAACCACCGTGTAATCTGTACATTTTCGCAGGCAGAAATTTTATAATACCATTCTCCACAATAAAAATTCCTTTTTTGCCGTTATAAACAGCTACCGTAGAGGTTTTTATTTTAACGCCCTTCTTAAATCCATTAAGTATCTCAAATGTATTCTTATTTATGAAGTATTTTAAGAATTCGTTGCCCGAAAAAATGGCATAGTCTTTCCCTGTATACATCCAATGAAGCGGAAAAGTAATTCCGTCCAGATAAATATAAACAACCTGCTGTTTGTAATGTCCATCTAAACTAACAAAAAAGTTATCGTTATTAATAACAGAGCAAACTATCTCGTTCTTACGGACGAACTCTCTATCCCAATTAAATTGTATTTCAGAAGGAGACTTTAAAAAATTTTGTATAGAGCCTATGTACCTGTTAAATTTGCCCCATACAATTAATCCTGAAGACGGAGCAACCAGATCCACAGTGTATTCGTCGTTTACAACTCTACCAATAACATCTCCTTTATTAACAAAACTATAATTTCCAACGAGCTTTTCAATTTTTCCATCCATCGAAGCATACACAGGCTTTGCGATAAATGCCACACTACCTTTAGCAGTAGTGTAAACCGGATACAAGGTAACTTTTTTATTCGTTACCTTAATATTACTACTTTTTAAAAACCCGTGAAACTGAGCAAGCGCAGAAATTACAAGAAAGAAACTAAGTAGTAAAAGTACAATTCTTGCTGCTGCTCTTCCGAATGAAAACTCGTTCATTCCGGACTAATACTTTTTAGATTTTTTCCTGAAAATTGCGGGTATTTCTATATCACCAGTATCGATTTCGTCGAGTTTAGGGAGTTTTCTTCCTTTTAGATGCTTTGCAGAACGCTCCTGTTTAATTTTCTTTTCAAAGCCAGCGGCTATCACAGAGATTCTAATCTCGTCGTCAAGGGATTCGTCTATTACTGCACCAAAAATTACATTGGCATCGTCGTTAGTTGCAGACTTTATAACCTCGGCCGCTTCGTTAATTTCATATAGAGTGAGATTATTACTCCCGGTAACATTCAGCAAAATTTTCATAGCACCTTCAACAGAGAACTCCAAAAGAGGACTGGACAAAGCCCGCTCAGCTGCTTCTTTTGCTCTATTCTCGCCTCGCCCTACGCCAAGTCCGAGCCACGCGTTTCCTGCATTTTCAAGCACGGTTCTTACATCTGCAAAGTCTACATTAACGATACCAGGGGTCGTTATAAGATCAGAAATACTCTTTACGGCAAGAAGCAAAACATTATCTGCAATTTTAAATGCTTCGTTTAAAGGAGTTTTTTTACTAACGAGGGATAAAAGTTTGTCGTTAGAGATCGTAATAATCGTATCTACATTAGGGGTAAGTTCTTTAATACCTTCTTCTGCAACCTTCATTCTGTGCTTGCCTTCAAACCCAAAAGGCTTTGTTACCACGGCAACAGTCAGTATACCTAACTCCTTTGCAATGGAAGCAATTACAGGAGATGCGCCTGTTCCCGTACCACCACCCATACCTGCAGTAATGAACAAAAGATCAGCACCTTCTATAATTTTGCGGAGTTCATCCTTGCTTTCCTCGGCAGATTTTTTACCTATTTCAGGGAAAGAGCCTGCACCAAGTCCACCAGTTGTCCTTGCCCCGATCTGCACCTTCTTCTCCGCATTACTTAACGCAAGCACCTGCACATCTGTATTTACAGCGATGAATTCTACACCTTGAACTCCCTCTTCAATCATTCTATTAACGGCATTGCCTCCACCGCCACCTACACCTATAACTTTTATTACCGCCTGTGCGTGTTCCCATGGATCTAACATATTTTATACCCTCCTAAAATCCAAAAATGTCTTTAAGCCAGGAGAGATCTTTCCACTCTCCAAAAGAATGCTTTCTACTGATGCCTTTAGACTTTGCATAGTTTATAAGACCGACAATTGCTGCATTTTCAGGTTTTTTAATAGCACCAATAGATACGCCTTCATCTCCTGGGTATCCAATCCTGACTGGAAGTTCCAGAATCTCCTGAGCTTTTTTGTCTATACCCTGCAAATTAGCACTTCCACCAGTTAATACAATACCGGCATTCATGTTGCTCCAATATCCCTTTTTCGTAAGCTGGAAACGAATATTCTCAAATATTTCTTCCACTCGGGAAGTAATAATTTCTCCTATTTGCATTTTTGGGACTGTTACATTCTTATTGCCTGCAATCCCTTCAACTTCTACTTCGCCTTCTACTTCATCGTCGTTAGTTATAACAAATCCGTACTTCTTTTTAATTTCCTCTGCCTTATTCAGGGGAATTTTCAACACATAGGCAAGATCACGCGTAATGTAAGTGCCAGCCATAGGAAAAATTTCGGTAAACTGGATGTTGCCTTCTGCAAAAGAAATAATATCCGCAGTGCCCGCACCTAAATCAATCAAAGTTACGCCAAGTTCTTTTTCCTCTTCGCGCAAAGCAGAGTAAGACGACGCAAAAGATTGAAGAACGAACTCCCCTACTTCCAATCCTGCATTCCTTACTGAACGCTTTATATTTCTCAGGACAGTACTCGAACCCGTAACTATGTGGACTTCCTCTTCAAACTTTATTCCAGCCATTCCAATAGGATTTCTAATTCCACCCTGGCCATCTATTATAAACTGCCGTGGTAATACATGGATAATTTCCTGATTTGGCTGCAGCATTATTACTTTTGCAGATTCCTCTGCACGCCTTACATCTTCCTTCGTAATTTCACGCCCCTCACGAGAAACGACAATGGTACCCTTATTATTTACGGAATTTATGTGGATCCCACTCACTGTGGAAAACACCGTGGAAACCTTTTTCCCGCACATATTTTCCGCTTGCTCTCGTGCTTTTGCGATGGATTCAGACGCCTTTTCAAGGTCTACAACAGCCCCTCTGTCTACACCCCTACTCAAGGCAGCACCAAACCCAACAATCACAGGGCCGTTATCATCCAACTCTGCAATTGCAAATTTCACCGTGCCACTACCAAGATCCAATGCAGCAATAAGTTTTTCGTTCATTTTAGCTCTCTCCACCTTATTATTGCTTCATTTTTAAACCGCAAATCCACCTCTTTTATGTCTTTTAATCTGTCTTTATAAACTTCAAGTACTTTTCTATACTCCACAATCTTGTAGTCAAAATTAAGGTTACCCATTATAACAAGAATTCCATTTTTATCATAAAACGCTGGCTCTCCATCGTAAACCTCAAATTGTTTTACATTATTTATCATATCATTTTTCATCAAATTAACAAACATCAGTTTATATTCATCATCCCAATGCACACTTTCGAAGTTAGCATAAAAAACTTTCTTACAATCATTTTTGTTTTTCATTCTAATTATATTTCCTTTTTCCGTAATTGCAAACTCACCGTCGATAAACTTAAAACATCCATAGACGGGTTCGTTATAATTTACATTCACTAAAAGAAAGTGTCTTGACAAACTAACAGGAAGATTTGGACGATAAATTAGATAGAATGCGCCAATGTGCGGAAAAACTTCGTCCAGAGAAATAGGTACATTACTTTTTAAATAAATAAAATACGACGGGGGAGCAATAAATAATATAAACAAGATAAGAAGAATAAGAATTACCACTGCGGTAAAAAGAGATTTTTTCATTTAACACGCGCCAGAGCAAATTGAACAATCGAGGTAACTAATTCTTCAAAACTTACCCCACCAGCCCGCGCCGCATCCGGCAATAAACTCGTTTCCGTAAAACCTGGAATGGTATTCACTTCAAGTGCATAAACTTCACCCTGTTTATCCACGATAAAATCTATTCTGCTAAAGTCCCTTAAATTAAATTCTTTATAAATAAACGCGGACAATTTTTCCGCAGTTTCACAGGAATTCCTACTTATTCTTGCAGGAATTATGTGATGGGACATTCCAGGCGTATACTTTGACTCATAATCGTAAAATTCGTTCTCAGGAATAATCTCTATAACAGGCAGGACACGCGTAGAATTACCATTTCCAATAACCGATACAGTTATCTCAGTACCCGATACGAAAGACTCAACGATAATTCTGTCTGATAAAGCAAAAGCTTCATTAACACCACGCACATACTCAGCACTCGTTTTCGCAATAGTAACTCCTATCGTGGAACCCTGGTCCACAGGCTTTATTACCACCTTTTCAGTTTTTAACTTTTTTTTAGCGTCGTTAAAAGAGGACACTTCACCTTTTCTTAGAGAGAAGTAATCAGGAGTATTAACACCAATCGAGTTAAACAAGCGTTTCGTTATAAGTTTGTCCATACACACTGCACTCGCCGTAACACCTGAACCTGTATAAGGAACACCCAGAAGTTCAAGCATTCCCTGAACTGTACCGTCTTCTCCGTACTTCCCGTGAAGGGCTATAAACACGACATCAGGATTAAATTGTGCAATGATTTTTTCTAATTTCCCTTGAAAATCGAATTCTCTAACGACAAAACCTGATTTTTTAAGTGCTTTCACGATCGAAGAACCACTACTTTTAGAAACTTCTCTCTCGGTTGACAATCCACCATCTAATACGAGTACTTTTCTATTCATTTCTTTTTCATCAGAAGGCCTAAATTAAACTTTCCTACGAGTTTTACTTCCAGGTCAAGAATCAGGTCTTTCTCTCTGTAAACTCTTTCCTGTGCAATTCTGATTAATTTCAATACATCGCTTGCCGTTGCATGTCCAAGATTTATGATAAAGTTCGCGTGAAGTTCTGAAATCATTGCATCTCCAACTCTCAGACCCTTACAATCTGCCTCCTCCAACACCTTTCCCGCATAAGTAGTAGGAGGGTTTTTAAAAACACTGCCTGCACACGGATACTCTATTGGCTGCTTACCCTTGCGCTTTTCAGCTGCCTCTTTAATGTTCTCCTTAACCTTCATTGGGTCTTTTTCTTCAAGCTCAAATTGAACATCAAGTAATATCAACGGTTCTTCCTGTAAAATACTATGCCTGTAATCAAACTTTAATTCGTCGTGAAGCAATTTATATTCTTTACCGTTTAAATCTATTACGCGTGCTTTTCTAACAAACTTGCTCAGAAAATGTGAGTTTGTTCCGGCATTCATTGCAACAGACCCACCAATTGCACCAGGGATCCCCCAGGCAAATTCAATTCCCCCAAGACCTCGCTCCATTGCAGCATTTATTACACTTTTCACTGCCGTTCCTGCTTTTACGAGCGCAAAATCCTCGTCAAAGGAAACCCCGCTAAATCGGTCAGCTATTTTTATAGTAACTCCTTCAATCCCATTATCAGAAACTAGTAGATTTGTACCATTTCCAATGGGTGTAACAGGTAATCTATTTCTCTTTGCCCACAAAATAATATTTTTTACATCTTCGTCGTCTGCTGGAATACAAAAAATTTCAGCAGGACCCCCTATGTGAAAAGAAGTGTGCCTGCTCATAGGTTCGTTTATTAAAACTGTGCCTTTCACGCTATCTTTTAACCGATCAATGCTTTTTACCCTCATTCAACTCTCCCATATACAAGGACTAATTTTTCTGCAAGTTCGCCAATACTGCCAGGCCCTAAAAGCACTACCACATCGCCACTTCGTACAATACTCAACAATGTATTTATAACATCATTTTCTTTTTTTTCAAAATATACACTTTTGTTTTGATTATACGACTTAATCCAATTAAAAACAAGATTTCCGTTTATGCCCGGAATTTCTTTCTCAAATGCAGGATATATGTCCATAACTATGATTTTGTCTGCATCTACAAATGGAGTCGCAATTAATTCTCTAAGCGCTGCAACTCTACTATAGCGGTGAGGCTGAAAAACCGCTATGATGCGTTTACCAGGAAAGTGCGCCCTTACCGCTTTTAGAGTGGCACTTACTTCTGTTGGATGATCCGCATGGTCGTCTATAAGAACCGTACCATTTTTAAGTTTGTATACTTCCATTCTTCGACGAGGCGGCCTGAAAGTCCTTAATGCGTTTGCAACCTGGTCTACACTAATTCCGTAAACTTTTGCAACGAGTATTGCAGCAAGAGTGTTCAAAACATTTTTGTCACCATACAGCGGAACAAAAACACCTTCGTTATTTACTGGACCTTCATCAAAACGCACCCTGAACTTGAGGCCATTATTCAGGTATTGAATATTAAATGCTTGAATGTATGCACTTTTATTTTTAATACCGTAAGTAAGCGATGGACTTAATCTTACACCTACTTCAGTAGCATTTGCATCGTCAGCACAATAGATGACAGTATTTGCCTTCTTTGCCACTCTTAAAAACGCCTTTTTTAAGTTATCCATGCTATTTCCGTAATTCTTTAAGTGATCTTTATCGATATTAGTGATGACGAGCGTATCTGGACTAAGGTAAAGGAAGCTCCCGTCACTTTCGTCTGACTCGATTACAAAGTAAGGTGAACTTTTATAAAATGTTTCGAATTCGCTGTCCATCCCCCCCACATATACATTTACACTTCCAAATACCGACTTAAAAATGTGACCAATAAGCGATGTAGTCGTCGTTTTTCCGTGCGTTCCAGACACAGCGATGTTTTTATACCCATTTACTATTTCAGCAAGTGCTTCGCCTCTTTTAAGCGTTTTTATCCCTAAAGACAGTGCCCTTTCAAGTTCCACATTGTCGCTTTTTATTGCAGAGGAGTATACGACGAGGTCAAATTCTTTTGTAATGTGGGATGAGTCGTGGCCGCGATAGACTATAATTCCTTTTGATTTCAACTTTTCCGTAACAGAAGACAAAGCAACATCAGAACCATAAACTTCATCGCCAAAGGAGTGGAACATCAACGCAAGTTTGCTCATCCCTGCACCACCTATACCGATAAAAAAGACTTTACTCATACATTTTTATAATCCTTTCGTAAATTATGTCAGCCGCATTTTCAGGAAAAATTCCTTTACATTCTTTGCTCATTTTATTCATTATATCGTTATGAGAAAAATAGTAAATAAGCCTATCCAGCAACAGCTTTTCTGTAAGTTTTTTTTCTCTAATTACTTCAACGCAACCTTTTTGTAAGAGCAAGCGCGCATTCTTAAATTGATGGTCGTCTCGCGCAAACGGAAACGGAACAATAATAGCAGGAATTTTCGTAAGGGAAAGTTCGGTAAGCGTCATCGCACCACCCCGTGCAACGGCAAAGTCGGCAAGCTTAAGTGCGTATTCCATGTGTTCAAGATACGGCAAGACTTTTATACTTCCAGGAAGTTCCGCTGGAAGAGCAGAACGAATCCCTTTAAAATCTCGTTTGCCCGTAATAAATACTATCTGAGCATTGGTTTTCTGGTAAAATGGAATAACGATCCTTGAAAATATTTTATTAAGAGTGCTTGCACCACCACTCCCACCAAAAACGAGCAGAGTTTGCAGTGTTTCAGATAACCCGAGTCCTGCAGCAGCGTCTTTTCTAGTTACAGCAAAAATCTCTTCTCTCACTGGATTACCAGAAAATACCGTTTTACTTTGAGGAAAATATCCGTAAATGTCGGGAAACCCTGTAAATATTAATTTTGCAAATCGCCCAAACAAACGGTTCGTGCGCCCTGGTACTACATTCTGCTCAAATAAAAAAAATGGTTTTCTCAAAACGAGGGAAGCAAAAAGAACAGGAGCAGAAACATACCCGCCTCCTCCAATCACTACATCAAAATTCTGCTTTTTCAATACCTTAAACGCATCGTAAACACCTCTTGAAGCATTCATAGAAAACCTTAGCAAAGACTTTAGATCGGCGTAGAATTGTGCAGAACGAATATTTAGAACCTTAAATCCCGCTGCTTTAAAAATCCTTTCCTCAAAACTGTTGTGCCTTCCGACGAGCACTACTTCGTGCCCCTCTTTTGCAAACTTACTCGCTATTGCAAGCGCAGGGTAAACATGCCCGCCAGTCCCACCGGCAGCTATCAAAACTTTCATTCTACTTCCTTTCTTATGATACTTATTAAAACGCCGACTTCCATAAAAGATACGACTATGTTATTACCTGAGTAACTGACGAAGGGAAGAGGTACACCCACAACAGGAAATAGTCCTACATTTGCCGCTATATTAACTATAACGCCAACAATAATGTTTAATACGATACCTAATGCTAATATCCTTCTAAACTTATCCTGCACGAGATAAACGATCTTTAATCCCACATATGCAAACAGCAAATAAAGAGTAATTAAAATTGTTTCTCCTATAAGTCCTGTTTCCTCTCCGATAATAGAAAATATAAAGTCTTTGCCGTTCTCAGGCAGGCTTCCGTACTTAAAGTAACTCCTCGTAAGTCCAACACCATAAATCCCACCAGACGCAATTGCCTTGAAAGATTGCAGTGCCTGGTAGCCAGAGTTTAAACTATACTTTTCCGGGTGAAAAAACGCAGCAATTCTTTTAGAATGAGAGGGCTGCGCGAGCACTACAATTGCACCCAGAAGAGTAGTTACTCCAGTAGAAAGTAATATGTATCCCAGGTCAACGCCACTACCAAAGAGAAGCAATACAAATGTTGCAAAAATAATAAACGCAGTTCCAAGATCTGGTTCTAATCCAACTTTTGCAACTGCGATAAGAGCAAAAACAAACAAAACAGTGTAGTAAAGTTTTTTATTTTTCTCGTCGATGTCCTTTATAGACAACACTTTTGCAACAAAAGCCGCTAAAGCAAACGAAACAAACTGCGAAGGCTGAAGTGAAAATGGCGAATGTCCAAAAGAAATCCATCGAGAAGAGTTTCTCTCCATACTGATATTTGGAGCAGGCTTCGTAAAGAACAGTAGAATAAGAAAAAATAGAAAAAGCGGAAAAGCAAAGCGCTTAAAAATGTCAGGATCTATAACGGCAAATATAAACATTAAAACGGTACCCAGGCCAACAGAGAGCAAATATCTATAAAAAACAGCAAGCTCGCTTGCACTGCTCTGAGAGGGACTTACGCTAAGATTCATAACAATCCCAAATGCAACGAGCATGTATACAATCGTTAATATAGAAATAGCATATACTTTTTGTGTTTTAGTCATAAAGCATTAACTATTTGTTTAAATTTCTCTCCTCTATCTTCGAAATCTTTAAACATGTCAAAACTTGCACATCCAGGTGAAAGAAGAACTACATCTCCACTTTTTGCTACTTTTCGTGCAATGTCTACTGCTTCTTTAAGTGAAGATGCAAACACGATGTCTGAATAACCTTCGTCAAGTGCTGCATTTGCTATATCCGCAGATGTCTCACCTATGAGGATAAGTTTGCGAACCTTTCCGTTTAAGTGCCTGGTAAATTCGGAGAAGTCGTTATTCTTACTGCTTCCACCTGCTATGAGCACGATGGTTTCGCTAAACGAGTTAAGTGCTTTTATTACAGAATCAGGAGTAGTTGCTTTTGAATCGTTTACATACAACACGCCATTTACTTTTCTTACCTCTTCCAAACGGTGCGGCAACCCCGTAAATGTAGAAACTGCACTCTCAATTACATCATTACTTACCCCCATAAGCTTTGCAGAAAGCACCGATGCAAGCACATTCTGTACATTATGTTCACCACGCAGACGCGTAATATCTATGGGGAAAAGTACCTCTTCTGTATCCTTATCCTTAAATACCACCTTTTCATTTTTTACGAATACACCCCTCTGAGGTATTTCTTTTACACTGAAAAAGTAGGGACGCGACTTTATCGCATCAGCAAGTTTGCTCACCCTTTCGTCGTCGTAGTTTAATACGGCAAAATCTGTACTATCCTGATTTTCAAAAATCCTCCTCTTATAGTAAAAATACTCGTCCATACTTTTATATCTATTCAAATGATCTTCAGTAAGATTTAAAAAAACAGCTACTTTAGGATGAAACTTTTTGATGGTTTCAAGTTGGAAACAACTCGTCTCAAGTACCGCAACATCAGGCTCTGGATTATGAACGAGAAGTTCAGAATAAGGTGTCCCGAGATTTCCGCCGTATACAGAGTCAAAACGCGACTTCTCAAATATCAATCCGGTAAGTGCCGTCGTCGTGCTTTTACCATTCGTCCCGGTAATGCTCACGATAGTAGTCTTTGAAGACATTTCAAAAGCAAATTCCATCTCCCCAATAATTGGAATGTTTCTTTCTTTAAGTGCCAGTACAATCTCAGAATTTAGTGGAACGCCAGGGGAAAGAACGGCAGTATCAAACTGATCCAGCTTATCAAAACTGTGTTTTCCTATTTCGTAAGGAATTTTTTCGTTTTCTAATAACTTAACAAATTTTTCGACTTCTTCGTTTTTTGAGATTTCACTTACAAAAGGATTGAAACGCTTCTTCTTGGCAAGCAAAGCAGCGTATACACCGCTTTTTCTTGCCCCCACTATAAATATGTTCTTCATCTAAACCTCCCCAATAAGAATAACAAAATACCTAACATTGAGGAAACGACGGTAATAATAGCAAATCTAAAAACTATTTTAGGCTCACTCCATCCGCACTTTTCAAAGTGGTGATGAATTGGGGCCATTTTGAATACGCGCTTCCCGTGAGTAGCTTTAAAGTAAGAAACCTGTATAAAAATCGACAATGCTTCAATAACAGGAATAATTGCTATAAAGACAAGTAAAATTTCGAGTTTTGCAATGACTGCAGCAGCAAATACCAACCCTCCAAGAGAAAGTGAACCTGTATCGCCCATAAATATTCCTGCCTTTGGGCTGTTAAACCACAAGTAAGCAGTAAGTGAGCCTATTGCTACGAATAGAATAGCATTTACGGCACCCAACTCACTTTTCGGTAAAATAGGAAGAACCATTGTACCTACAATAATAAACAGGACCATAACAATTGAATTGCTTGCAAGAAGCCCGTCTATACCGTCAGTAAGGTTGAAGGCATTGACAGTACCAAGAGCAACGAAGAGAAAAAACAAGAAGTAACCAACTGTGCCTAGTTGAATGTTATACTTTCCAAAACTTACATAGTTCTGAATAAATGGCTTAAACAAAAAGTACAGGATAACTGATACAAACAATTGAAGCAAAAGGCGTTCTCTTACAGAAAGCCCTTCAGACTCCTTTTGTTTTACACTCAAAAAATCATCCAGAATTCCTATTGCTCCGTTTAAAAGCATCGCAAGATACAGCACAACAAAAATCCTGCTTCTGACGAAAGGAATAAAGAGTAGTGGTAAAATAAGAAATACTATACCCCCTGCTGTCGGCGTACCCTCTTTGTTCTTATGCCATATCGGACCTTCAGGCCTTATGAATTGCCCTATCCCGTGCCTTCTAAAAAGCGGAATTATAATTAAAAATAACGCAAAGGAAACAGCAAAGCTTACTAAAAAAAACAATAGGTTAAAAATATTCATCGCCCATACCTCTCAATTAAAAGTCGCAAAACATCTTCCATTTTTAAACCACGAGAACCCTTAACAAATATAATAACATTTTTCGGTATGTCAAAGTGCCGGAAAAAATTAAGAAGCTGTTCCTTATCTTCAAAGTGATGTACATTTTCCTGCCTGGTAATTCTTTTAACCTCCTCGCTGATATACCTGCTTAAATCTCCGTAAGTTACGAGGTAATCAGGTTTAAAACTTGCTACTACTTTTCCACTTTTTCTGTGTATGGCATCTGCTTTACTTCCCAACTCCAGCATGTCTCCAAGAATAAGAAAGAGTTTTTTATTTCTGTTTCTAAATCTGCTTAAACTGTATTCAAGTGAAAGTGGGTTTGCATTGTATGTTTCGTCCAGTAAAATACGATTCCCACTTAAGTGAATTTCTTTGCCTCTACCCGATAGAGGGACAAAATTTTCGATAGTATTTAAAACCTCTCTAATGGGCAGCTGTAAAGCATAAGACATTGCAATGACTGAAAGAATGTCGTACGCATAGTGCACGCCAGATAGAGTAGTTTTAAAAAGATATTCTTTATTATTAACAAAAATGTTTAATGTCATTCTTTCTGTGTTTATCTGCTCTATCCTTGCATTAACGGCATTGTGTCTCTTAAACCCAAATGTAATGCACTTTTTACGCTTTTCCTGTGCAAGTCTGTAAAAATTTTCGTCATCTCCGTTCAGTATTACGATCCCATTTCTCTCGTCTACAAAAGAAGCAAGCTTGAATTTTTCCTTAGCGACATTTTCTACATTACCAAGAAATTCAAGGTGAGACTGCGAGGCATTTAATAAAATTGCTATGTCCGGGATAACAATTTTATTCAGTACATCCATATCGCCCACTTTTTGAATGCCCATTTCTGTAACTGCATAATTACTCTCTAAGTCAAGCCTATTCAAAAAGAAAAGCGGAAGAGAATATTCAGTATTTGCATTTCCTTCAGTCTTAGAAACGGAATAAAAATGAGATAAAACTGTGTAAACTAATTCTTTTGTGGTTGTTTTACCCGCACTTCCAGTGATACCTACCACTTTTCCGAAAAATTTTTTGCGTGCTAAACCTCCTAAATCAA
Source organism: Caldisericaceae bacterium (assembly GCA_027023025.1). Taxonomy (GTDB): domain Bacteria; phylum Caldisericota; class Caldisericia; order Caldisericales; family Caldisericaceae; genus S143-107. The sequence continues at coordinate 27,760 of JALVXB010000031.1, forward strand.
TAAGTGCATTCTTTACAGACTCTACCTTATAAACAAAAGTGTCTTTTCTGAGTGTATCCCTTTCCACAATACAGCCACGAGCACCGTGCTTTACTGCATCGTCCACGAAGTCGTGCCCATCTACATGTGCACCTCTTATTGCAAAAAACAACCCACCAGGTTTCACTTTTCTACTATCAATGGAAAAGTTTTCAAAGTATCCCACATCAATTCCGTTTGAAATACCTTTTACGACACTTAATATCTCACTTTGATAAAGTCTCATTAAATTATCTCCTTTAACATCTCTTCGTCGCTCATTTTAAGTACACTATTCTTAAAGTGAATTTCCCGCTCTTCACCCCTACCAAGTAGCGCAACTATGTCTCCTTTTTTCATTATAGAGACTGCATGTTTAACGGCTTCGAACCTGTCTTTTATAATTACAGGATGTTTTACAAAACGAGCAACATCGGAAATAAGAGTATCAGGATCATCGCCTCGAGGGTCGTCCGTCGTAACAATCACTATATCACTATACAAAGAAGATTTTTCTCCTATCTCTTTCCTCTTTTTCTTAGTAGACCATCCAACTGCGCCTATAACCGTAATAAGCCGGCTTTCTTTGATACTATTGAGAAAGTTCAAAATCTTTTCTACTTCGTAAGGATTATGTGCAAAGTCTATTACAACAATGCCCTTTTTAAGCCTGAATGTTTTTAGTCTTCCTGGCACCTGAGGTATGTGCGATGCAAAGTATTTAACACTTTCAATACTAACTTTCTCGTTCAAAGCAAAAGCAGAGAGTGCAAGAAAATTATACAAATTAAAGACACCACCCACATTTAACCGCATAGCCTCTTTAGTATCGCGAAAAGATATTTCAAAGTCCGTATAATGTAGAGCACTGCTTAATACGTGAGCACTTACATCAGCACTACGGGAAATTCCATAGGTCACAAAATTTTGAGCACTTTCAGCAAACTTTTCGTAATAACTTACATCACGATTTAAAATCGAAGGCGTTTTATCCTTAAAGAAACTCAATTTGGTTTGCAAATAATCCTCAAGAGAACCGTGTACATCAAGATGATCTTCTGCAATATTTGTTAAAATTTTTGAATAAAAAGTAACTCCCTTTACTCGCTTAAAAAGTATTGCTGAGGAAGAAACTTCTAAGAAAGCATATTCCACATCGTTTTTTACCATCTCACTCAAAAGCCTATTTAAGTAGAATGCATCAGGAGTAGTAGGAGGAAACTTTTCTTTTATCACAAAACCCTTTCCTGAATCTTCTCCTATCGTGCCTATGAATCCGCTTTTTTTGTGTAATACGCCGTTAAAAAATTTATACAGCCAGAAAGCAGTCGTAGTCTTGCCTGATGTCCCTGTAATTCCAATGACTTTAAGATTCTTAGAAGGAAAGCCAAAAAAAGCAGACGAGAATAACGAATAAGCAGCACGCGTATCGTCTGCCTCTATACCAAGTACACTTTCAGGTATTTTTACACTTTCTTCGAAGACGACTGCAGTTGCACCGTTTTGTATCGCTTCGTCAATTTTTAAGTGAGAGTCAAAATGCGTTCCCTTAATTGCAACAAACATTGCACCTTTCGATACTTTGCGAGAGTCCAAAACAATAGAATTAAATTCCACACCTAAATTTCCTGAGTAACGAAACTGTGGAAAAATTTGTTTTAACTCCCAGCCCTTCATCAATTGCCCCCTTTATTCTCCTGACGAGTTACACTACTTGAAGGAACACTTTGTTTTGCTAACTTATCCGGAGGAATTTTTAAGTACCGTACGAGAAACGACGCTACTTTTTGAAATAGAGGGGCTGCTACATAAAGCGAATAAGTAGGTTTTTCGGTCTGATCAATAATAGTGAGAATTACCACTTGAGGATTATTTGCAGGGAGAATGCCACAAAAGCTATATATTAACTTTGTATTTGAATAACCTGATTTGTCCGGTTTTTGAGCGGTGCCAGTTTTACCTGCGATTGTATAGCCTTTCACCTCCGCTTGCGGCACGCCTTGCGGTGTAACGACTGCTTTTAGTGCATTCATGACTTCCGTCGCTACGGTATTGGATACGACGACTTTTCTTACTATTGGAGAATTTGAAAACCGTGTCTTTCCGTCGGGACCTATAATCTTTTTAACTATGTAAGGTTTCATTTCTACTCCGTGATTTGCAATTGCGGAAAAAGCGTCTATTAACTGAAGTGGTGTCACAGCAACTCCCTGTCCGTAGGACATCGTTGCAACTTCTACATCACCAAGATTCTTAACGCTGGGTAATATGCCTTTCTCTTCACCAGGAAGTTCTATTCCCGTATATTCGCCAAAACCAAAACGCTTTAAATAGCGCACGATCTGCTCTTTCCCTAATTTTAAACCAATTTCCATAAATGCTACATCACAGGAATTGCGCATAATAACATTTAGTCCGTGTTCCACACCGTGAGTCCTCCAGCAGTGAAGAGTCCGATCTTTTACGCGAAGATATCCCTTACACACAAAAGTATCGTCCGTGTGCAGAGTGCCTTCCTGTAGCGCTGCTGCTGCTATTATAGGTTTCAACACAGAGCCAGGTTCGTAATTCATTTGAATTGCCCTGTTTAATATCGTATTTGAATTTACAGAAGCAAGATTATTTGGATCAAAATCCGGATACGAAGCCATACCCAGTATTTCCCCTGTTTTAGGATTCATAACGATTATTACACCGTCTTTTGCTTTATTGTTTATCACTGCTTCTTTTAAGTATTTTTCGATCGCATATTGAATATTTGCATCTATGGTAAGTTGCAATGTATCACCTTTCACAGGTTTTATCTTAAACATTGAAACATTTGGCACGATAGGCTTTGGAGATATTAAAGGTATGTATACTTTCCCATCAATCCCCTTTAGATCACTATTAAACTTGTACTCCAGGCCAGAAAGTCCGTTATCCTCCGCCCCTACAAAACCTAAGACATCAGAAAGAAGAGAGTGAAATGGGTAAATACGCTGCTCCGTAGGAGTAATCGCTATGCCCTTTGAGATACCTAAAGATTCTATTTCTGTTTTTTCCTTCTCCGTCAGCGAGGTAGAAATTCTCACAAAAACCTTATAATTGCTTAAAACGCTTTTAATTTTTTTCTTATCAATATTTATAATCAGAGGAAGTTTTTCCTCAATGACAGATTTTTGTTTATTAGTAAGAAGCAGTGGATTTATGTCAAGTTCGTACGAAGGCTTACTAATCGCTATTGCTACACCATTTCTATCAAGAATGTCACCTCTTTCACCTTTTACATCTATAACTTTTGGAGCTGTTTGCTGAATTACTTGTGCTAAATAGTACCCTCTATGGAATATTTGGAGGTAAAGTAGTCTACCAAATATAGCGGCAAAAGAGATTATTATAACTAATAATATTGCAATAATCCTTATTGCAACCGGATCGCTCCTATCTTCCATTATCTACCTCTACGATCATAAATGAGCCAGGCGAAACCATTTTGAGTTTTTTACGCGCGACAGAGTCTACTTCAGAAAGATTCAAGTTTTCGTAGTATTGCACCTTCAGAGTGCGATTTTCGTATTCAAGCATGTTAAGTTTTTCGTTTAATGCACTTATGCGCCTCTCCATCAGGTTAGTTTTCAGATAGAGCACTCCGAGAGAAAAAAATAATACAATTATAAGAGCATAGACGAGAAACCGCTTAAAACTCATAACCTCTCCGCCACTCTCATTTTTGCACTTCTTGCACGAGGATTTGCAATAACTTCTTCGCGTGCAGGAACAATTACTTTTTTGTTAATTCTTTTGAGAACAGGATTATTGATAAAGGCTCTCTTAATTATTCTGTCTTCCAATGAATGATACGAAATAACGACAATTCTGCTACCTTTATTTAAAACCAGAGGTGCCTCTTTTAAAAACTTCTCCAAATCATTTAGTTCATTATTGACTGCTATTCTCAGCGCCTGGAATGTCTTTGTTGCAGGATTTATTCTTCCTCTCCTTTTGTAAACACTTTCAACGACATGTGCAAGCTCAGATGTAGTTTCTATTCTTTTTTTCTTTCTATATGCAACAATTGCTTTTGCAATTCTTCTTGCAAGATGCTCTTCACCGTAGTAGTAGATAATGTCAGCAAGTTCACTCTCAGTAAGACTATTAACTAACACTGACGCCGTAATAACTGCCTTCTGGTTCATCCTCATGTCAAGCGGACCGTCTTTCATAAAACTAAAACCGCGTTCAGCTTTATGTAGTTGAAGCGAAGAAATACCAAGATCCGCAATTATTCCGTGAACCTGTTTTACAGACAAGTCTTTTAATACATCACTTAAATCTGCAAAAGTATTGTGGACGAGGACGAAGTTATTTCCAATTACAGAAAGTCTATTTCTGGCACGGCTTAAGGCATCTTCGTCTTTGTCTATGCCAATTAAAAAGCCTCTTTCACCAATTCGTTTTAGTATCTCAACACTATGCCCTCCTTCGCCTATCGTGCAGTCAACAATGGTGTCCCCGGGTTTTATATTTAAATATTCCAGACTCTCGTTCAACATTACAGGTGTGTGTATTATCTCCATGTCTTAATTATAACAAGTTGCTACACAAATAAAAAACCCGAGTAAAGGATAAGCCGGATTCTGTTACCCTTACGGGCTGCGATCATTTATCTAAGCGACCTACCCGATGGCAAGGGGGAGCACCTTAACGTCATCCTATTTGGTCTTGCTCCGGGTGGGGTTTACCAAGCAGCATCCCGTTACCGAGATGCCCGGTGGTCTCTTACACCACCTTTTCACCCTTGCAGGTAAAACCCGCGGTTTGTTTTCTGTGGCACTTTCCCTGGGGTCGCCCCCGCCTTGATTTCCAAGGCACCCTGCTCCCAGGAGTCCGGACTTTCCTCAGGTCGTAATGACTACGCCTGCGATCGCTTCCTTTACTCGGGTTATTTCTTTAGCTCTTCAGGATAGTATAAAATCTTGCCGCAAACTTCACAAAGTATAATGCGGTCACCCTTTCCAGTTTTAAGTTCTTCCAATCTTTCAAGAGGTATCAGGGCTCCGCAATTAGAGCAAGTATTATCTTCCACTGTTGTAATTGCGCCAAAAGGAAAATTTTCCTTTATTTCTTCGTATTTTCGTAAAATCTCTTGAGGTATCGACTTTGCTAATCTTTCAAATTCTTTTCTTAAAATGACTGACTCTTCTTTAATTTCCTTCTGCAAAGATTCTTGTTCTTTTCTAAATTTTTCCAGACTCTCTTTGGCTTCTTCGATTTCGGATTTAAGTTTTTCTATACTTGACTTTTTGTTTTTAATTTCTTCTTCTATAAATTCCAGTGACTTTTTTAGTTCTTCTTCCTTCGTTAATAGATTTTCTTTTGTTTTCTTTGCCGCTTTAATCTCCTTGCTCGTCTTAAGTTTATTACTTTCTAACAGGGTAGTTACATTCTTAATCTGACTTTCGTTTTCCTCTAAATCTCTTTCTATTTCCTGTTTCCTTTGATTAAATCCGTTAAGAGCGAGCTCAAGACCTGCAATTTCGTCGTTATATTTCTTGACGGCATCATTTATTTGTAATTCTTTTTCTATCTCTTTGATACGCAGTTCTTTTTTACGCAAGACTTCTTCTTTTTGTTCGAATTCGTAAAGCAGTTTTATATACATTGATACCTCCAAAATATGGTGGGCCCGCCCGGATTCGAACCAGGAACCAATTGGTTATGAGCCAACTGCTCTACCGTTGAGCTACAGGCCCCTCCTTATTTGCTGTAATATTTTATACAAGATTAAATTAAAGTCAAGCGGAATATT
>JALVXB010000032.1 GCA_027023025.1 Caldisericaceae bacterium
ACCAATCTGTGGAAATACACTTTCTACAATAATTACGAGAGCAATGGAAAGCCCAGATTGATTCAATAAGCCAAATGTTCCATACTTCCTCATAACTTTATCTTTTGTCGCCAGAAGAATTCCTAATTCAGAAAAAACCCACTTTACCGCAATAAAAATCATAGTAATAGGTAACAAAGAAATCACTACCCTATAATCAATAGAAGCATCTGCAAGAACAAAGAAAAGAAGGTATATAATAGGAGATATTTGATCAAGCACAGATTCTATATCTTTTCCACAGTTAGTAAAATTTTGTATAAAGAACCCAATAATAATGCTTGCAAGAAGTGGATCAAGGTTTATAAGGTAAATCTGAGAAACAATAAATCCTACAATAAGTATAAAGATGTGACGCTCTACCGTAACTTTGCGCATATAAACAGAAATAACAAAGCCAACTAAAACACCAAATAACATTGAGAATACAACATGAGAGATGACTCCGCCAACGGAAAGATTTCCCTTACCATATGCAATAATTAAAACAAAGATAAGCGTAACAATAATGTCTTTCAATATTGCAATACTTAGTATTTTATCGCCAAATAGAGTATGGGTTTGAGAATCTTTTATTACGGCAATTGTTGATAAGGGTGACTTTAACACAAGTAAAACACCTATAAGAATAGCAAATATCCAATAATCAGTAATCTTATTTCTAAAAAGTAAAACAGCCGCAAAAAATAATCCGATAAATACAACCACACCTATCGAAAGAGTAAGAAGGGTAATTTCTTTCCACTGCTTTTTCAAAAAAGACACTTTCATCTCCATTCCTGACTGGAGAGCAATAAAAGTAATAGCCACTTCTTCTATAAACTTTACTTCTTTTAGAGTACTTGCAGGAACGAGCCCAAAAAGATAAGGCGATACAAACATGCCTGTTATCAGATATCCGGTAATCTCGGGAAAACCTATAGATTTGAAAAATTTCCCGGCAAACAACCCTATAAGCATTATAAATGCGAGTGAAAGCATCACATCATAAGCTGAAGGGAGTTGCACAAATGTACACCGCCTGACAAGAAAAAGCACTACATAGAAGAAAGAAGAAATGATTAAATATCCCATAACCTTCTTAATACTTCCTCTACAAACATTAGAATAAAATAAAATATAGCTGTTGAGGTAATAAGTGTACTATTTTTGCTTTCCATAGCAACGGCAACAGATAGAGCACCAAACGGCGCAACAAACAAAGTGCGTCTCCTATAAAAAGGCATAAGTATAGAAACTTTCGTGCCTATTGAAAGAATAAATGCAAATACAAAAAATCGTAAAGAAAAGAAAATACCAGAAAAAAGCATTAATGAAAGAAAAAAGGATTTTTCCAGAGAAGAAACAAACTTCTTTATGCGTATGTGGTAAAAATTATCTAATAACGCAACAGAAATTCCAAATATCATAGCAGAAAATATTGCGGAAGTTTTTATTCCTTCAGAAAAAGCACTTATAAGGAGGAGGAAACCAATAGTTAATACATAAGTCTCTTTACCCGATATAATTTTAATCAGCCCCACAAAAAGCACGGCAAGTAAAATCGTGACTAAAGGTAACACATTACCCACTATGCCAAATTTAGATATCACATAAAACCACAAAATAAAAATCGTACTCACTTCAAAAGAAAGTGCCAAATCTGATAATTCTTTAGAAAACAAGTACAACACATAGGACGAGGGAATCATAGACACGGCAGCAATTGTATAAGGAAAAGGCACACGCAACAACTTTAACAAGACAACGATCGGGAAGTATATGAGCGATATTAAAAAAGCAATAAAATAATGTCTGAAAGACATCTTTGAAACTATGTTTTTCTCAAACTGCATTCCAAAGTCAAAACCGATAAAAGCGAGTATAACATATATAAATGCATACAATCCCTGTATTACAGAATTCTTATTTATAATAAACGAAAGTATAACCCCTAACAGGTATAACTCAATACCTGAAAGAGGCATCGCGCCAAACTTCTTCTCAAAAATCGTTCTTTTAGAGAAAAAAGATAGCCCTATTACGAAGAGCACGATAATGAAAGCAGTTTTCATTAGTCTACAATTATATAAACACCTTCAGCACTTTCGTCTTCGTCTCCCACGGCTCTCCGTCAAATAGAACAATACTGGGTTTTGCGCCTTTCTTTATAACGCCGTAATCTTTAAGGCCGAGTATTTCTGCTGGAATAGAGGTCACAGTTTTTAACGCATCTTCCACCTTAATGCCTTCTGCAATAATTGGGCCGAGTTGTATGCGTAAGTATTCGGCAGGATAGAACGGGTGCCCGGACATAATTGCCGTTTTCACACCTTTTTCGATAAGCCTCGCGGCAACTTTTGGGGTGTGATGTTTTAATTCAATACCAAAACGCGGCAAAATCACCGGGCCAAACACAACCGGAATGTTGTTTTCTTTAAGCAAATCCATCGCTATGTCTGCCTCACTGCCATAAGTTATGACGGTATTTAATTTAAACTCCTTGCCAATTCTTACGCTCGTTGCAATGTCGTCTGCACGGAACGCCGCAAAAAATGCCTTTTCTTTGCCTTTTAATAGAGGAATAAGCGATTCTTCGGAAAGAGAAAACTTTTTCTCCTTTTTATTCATATACTCTTTCGCTTTGTAAAGCGCATTTCTTACGATGTACGCACTGCCCATACGCGTCATAGGCATTTTTCTCTGTTTCCCGTAAACTGTTTTCGGTGCATTATTTAAAGAAAACCTTACTCCACAGGGCGACTTTATAAGCATTTCCTCAACGGTGCGTCCCTTCGTGTAAATAAGTGCGCCGCGCCCTCCAACTGGATTTGACAAACCAGGCAGAACGAGTGTTTCAAGAACACCGCCTCTAAGCGCCTTTGGAAACGCCTCGTCAAATGGGTTTATTCCGTCCAGTGCAAGCAGCTCCGGGGTGGATGGATTCGTTTCTTCGTCAAAGTCGTTTCCCTCAACGCTCGGCATTGACTCTTCCTTTAAGCCGATACCAGAAGAAAGGTCAATAAAACCAGGAGTTACGAACTTTGCCCTGTAAGTTTCCTTTACCTTTTCTTTGTTATCTTTTCCCACATATTGAATGCCTTTTTCGTCAAACATCACGACGGCATTTTCTATAATCTTCTTTCCGTCAAAAAGTTTATCTGCAATTATTTTTTTCATTTTCTCACCTCTCGTAAACGATTTGCCCTTCTGCAAAAACGAGCTCGCACTTTGCAGTAGAAGAGAACGGATGTTTGTCCCATACAGAAATGTTTGCAACTTTCCCTTCCTCTATACTCCCGTAGTCCTCGTCCAGTTCCATAATTTTTGCAGGGTTAATTGTTATCATCTTTAACGCCTCTTCTTCACCTGCTCCGCCTTCGTATGCAACGAGCCCTGCTTCAAGCGGTAGGTATTGAATGGGCATTACTGGATGGTCCGTCATAAGAGCAGTAAGCACGCCTGCTTTGCTGAGCAATGCGGGAGTTTCAAACGAGGAAGAGCGCGTTTCTATCTTTGGAGAAACATCCAACAGAGGGCCTGATATAACGGGTACTTTCTTCTTTGCGATAATGTCGCGTATAACAGATGCATCTGTCCCGTGCTCAATCACGACATCAAGGCCAAATTCTTCCTTTGCAATTCGAATTGCAGTAAGAATGTCGTCTGCCCTGTGCGAGTGAATTCGTAAAGGGATTTTATGCTGAAACACAGGAACGAGCGCCTCCATATCCAGATTGAACTGGGGCTTACTTTTGCCCTTTTTCTTTTTGGCTTCAAAGTATTCTTTTGCCTTTGCAAGCGTTTCCCTGAAGACCTTTGCAGTACCCATCCTAGTAGAAGGTAGCCTTTTCTGGGAAGAGTACACGCGTTTTGGATTTTCTCCAAATGCACACTTTACGCCTGCAGGATTTTTCACCAGCATTTCGTCTATCGTGTTTTTATAAGTTTTCACCACGACACTTTGCCCACCTATAACATTTCCGGAGCCAGGCCCCGTGAAAACGAGGCAGATACCACTTGAGAGCGCATCCTTAAATGCAGGGTCAAATGGGTTTATTGCGTCGATTGCACGCATCGCTGGAGTTGAAGGGTTCGTCATTTCGTTTCCGTCGGTATCTTCCATTGGCACCTCAAGAGGGAATAGGCCCAAATGAGAATGCGCATCGATAAATCCAGGAAAAACGAGTTTTCCTTTTACATCAATTCGTTTTGCTTTTGTTTTTATTTTTCCTTTCGACACCTTTTTAATAAATCCATCGTCTCCAAGTAGAACTGAGCCGTTCTTGATTACGCCTTTTGTGACTGTAAAAATTGTCCCATTTTCTAATAAAATCATTTTGCCTCCTTCACACATTTGCTAAAAGACCTTTTTAAGTATACAACAAAAATTAGTAAAAAGGAAACTTTTAAAAAGCACATTCTTTACAGTATAAGATTTTATACTTATTGTAAAATAAAAAACTTTTGTTATTATGAGCGTGTATGACTAAATTAAAGAAAATAGTTAACACTTTGCGAAGAAAACCAGACCTGTTAAACGGGAACATCATCGTAGAGCTTACTATTCTTGGACTCCCGGTAATGTTTGCAAACTTAATGCAAACACTTTACAACCTGATTGATGCGTTCTGGCTTGGTAAAGTAGGAAAAGCAGCGCTCTCTGCTCCAACGATTTCATTTAATGTGATCTTCGTTCTGATTGCATTCTCAATGGGGATATCCGTTGGTGGCTCAACACTCGTTGCGCAGTATACGGGTGCGCACATGGACGAAGACGCGGCAAAATCAGCAGGAACGACGATTACGCTGATGATTTTACTGGGTCTCGTATTTGGAATACTTGGATATGCTACAGCCGTGCCTGTGTTAAATATGCTACACACCCCAAAAGATGCATTTCACGCAACGCTCGTTTACATGAGGACTATTTTTGTAGGACTGCCGTTTATGTTCGGGTACATGAGCTTTCGGGGCATCGTTCAGGGTAAAGGAAATACCGTAACACCGATGAAGATTATCACGCTTTCATTAATACTTAACGCAGTACTTGATCCAATGATGATATTTGGTTACGGACTTCCAAAAATGGGCGTAATGGGAGCAGCCGTGGCAACGGACATATCGCGTGCACTTGCAATGTATCTGGGATTTAAATACCTATTCTCAAAAGACAGTGAGGTAAAACTTACATGGATAGACTTACGGATAAACTGGAGTATCGTTAATAAAATTATTAAGATTGGTTTTCCACTCTCCATTGGGCAAATGGCAACTTCACTCGGATTTACCGTACTTATCAGCATCGTAAATTTGTTTGGCTCTGCAGTAATCAGCGCATTTGGAATAGGTAACAGAATTATTTCTTTACTTAACATGCCTGCAATGGGATTTTCGCAGGCCGCAACGGTAATGGTCGGGCAGAACCTCGGAGCAGACAATGTAAAGCGCGCAGAGGAAACCGTCATTGCAGCAGTGAAACTCATTGCAATCGTTTTGTTCTCAGGCGCAACGCTGACATTCCTATTTGGAGGATACATCGTAAAATTCTTTATAAACGACCCGGAAGTGATACGGGTAGGCGCAAACCTTTTCCGTATCGCATCGTACTCTGTGCCGTTTTTTGGAATTATGTTTGCTTTCAACGCTGCTTTCAGCGGTTCTGGGCATACGACTCCGATACTCGTTTTAAATACGACGCGTTTGTGGGGAATAAGAATTCCGGTTGCATACTACCTTGCAATTAAAAAGGGTATGGGTCCAAACGGCATTTTTTACGCAATGGTCGTAAGTAATGTTATAATTTCTGCTGCAGCATACCTCTGGTTCAGGAGAGGCACCTGGAAACAGAAAGTTATACGCAAAAAAGTTCAGAGTAATACTTAAAGGCAGGTAGCAGTAACCAGAGGATCTATAATTTAAAAAACAACACATTTGGAAAAGTGCAGCCAATAGTTTTATTTTTACAAATTTATTCCCGATTTGCTTTTCACCTTCGCAGGAAGAAAAGTTAGAAAGGAAACTCTGCGTCCGTTATAAACATGAGGTCCTTTGCAAAGGCGACAGGAGAAGAAAAACGCTCGCTCGAGGATGACCAGAAGACAGGAATTCCCTTACGGAGAAAGTGTAGACGGTTGTAAAGTGGAAAAGTGTTTGTCAGGGTGTAACCTTTTCTTTGTCACTCAGGACAGAGCAAATAGTCTCTGACCTGACCATCCTACTTCTCATTAAATAACAGCAAAATTATACTTAACGAACCTTGTGTTTATCGGTATTTCTGAAAAATCGCTAATTTAAGGCCCATAGACGCGAATTTTGAGAAAAATCGGATAAATATACCTGCAAAACGCTTAAAACGCCTTATTTTAGAAGGCAACAAAGCCTGTATTTATCAGTGTTTCTTTGATTTTGGACCAAATTAAATGTGATTTGTCAGGTCATAATTTTCAGAAACCCTTTATTTATCTACATTTCTTGATACCCTATTTTCGCACTTTACGAACGAAAATTCGGCTATCCTACACCCAGTAATTAAGAATCATTGTAATTAATCTTTAATGAATGTTTAACGCAAATAGACTACTGTGCACTTCAAATTCGAAACCCCCGCACGAAGCGGGGCAAAGCATAGATATAATTAGGACTTTACGCTAATTAAGCACCAAGGTATGCTTCTTTCACCTTCGGATTTGCAGCAACTTCTTTTGCATCTCCTTCTATCGTAATGTTTCCGACTTCCAACACATACGCATAGTCAGCAATTTGAAGCGCCATCTCTGCATTCTGCTCAACGAGCAAAATTGTTTTGCCTTCTTCGTTTATTTCAGTAATGACTTTGAAAATCTCTTCAACGAGCATCGGCGCAAGTCCCATTGATGGCTCGTCTAAAAGGACGAGTTGCGCTTCAGTCATAAGCGCCCTGCCTACTGCAAGCATTTGCTGTTCACCACCAGAAAGTGTGCCAGCACTCTGTTTCTGCCGCTCTTTCAAACGAGGGAAAAGTTCAAATACTGCTTCCATTTTATCCTGCTTGAGTTTTTTGTCTCTCAGCGTCCAGGCGCCCATTTCCAAATTTTCACGCACGGTAAGGTCAGGAAAAATTCTTCTTCCTTCAGGTACATGCGTAATGCCCATCTGCACGATTTTGTGAGGTTGTTTGTTCGTAATTTCGTCACCCATGTAAAAAATGTGTCCTTCCTCTGCCCTGAGCAACCCGGAAATCGTTCGCAGCGTCGTCGTTTTTCCTGCTCCGTTCGCACCAATTAGCGTAACGATCTCACCACTTTTTACCGTAAAGGAAATTCCCTTTAACGCTTTAATTGCGCCGTAAGATACGACGAGGTCTTTTACTTCTAATACCACTGAACCGTCTTTTTTAGGCATATTTTTTCCTCCCAAGATACGCTTCTATAACTCTCGGGTTATTGCTTACTTCCTGAGGAGTTCCTTCTGCAATTGTCTCCCCGAAGTCCATTACCTTTATGTGTTCACAGATTCCCATAACAAACTTCATGTGATGTTCTATAAGGAAAATAGTCAGGTTGAATTCTTTTCTTATCCACAAAATCATGTCCATTAGTTCTTGTGTTTCTTTAGGATTCATTCCTGCTGCAGGTTCGTCTAAAAGAAGGAGTTTAGGGTGCGTTGCAAGTGCACGCGCTATTTCGAGTCTGCGCAATTCTCCGTAAGGTAAACCTTTTGCAAGCGAATACGTCCTGCTGTGAAGATTGAAAAGTTTTAACAACTTTATCGCTTCTTCTTTTATTTTTTCTTCTTCCTCTTTGAACTTTTTATTCCTCATCACCGCGTCGTATAAACCGTACTTTACGCGGAAGTGCTCTGCAATTCTGATGTTGTCAAGAACGGTCAGGTTAGGGAAGATTCTCAAGTTCTGGAAGGTCCTTGCAATACCCTTTGACACGATCGTGTGCGGTTTGTAACGGGTGATGTCCTCCATGTAGAACCTTTCCTCCTTTTGCTCTTTTTTGCCTTCAGAATCCTTTTTACCTTTTTGTTCATTTTTATCTTTTGACTTCTTTTTAAACTTCCTCTCCTGCCTGAAGTATATTTTCCCTTTCGTAGGTATGTAGACACCAGTAATCAGGTTAAAAATAGTCGTTTTTCCTGCACCGTTTGGGCCGATGAGCCCCCAGATTGCACCTTCGGGAAGTTCCATGTTAAAGTCGGAAACCGCTCGAAGACCACCAAAGTAGTGAGTAACATGGTCAATTTTAAGCACCGTGTTTTGCATTTTCGTCCTCCTCTTCAGGTATCAACACTTTGAACTCCATGTCGCCCATCAGTCCATTCGTCTTGTAAAGCATCGTCGCAACGAGAAGCACGGAGAAAATAACCATCCTCCACTCAGGCCCCACATGGAAAGGCGTTACCTGGTCAAGTTTATCCAGCCCGAGCCTCAAACCTTCAGAAAGGAATGTTATACCAATCGCCGCTACGATTGAACCGCTCAAACTTCCCACACCGCCAATGTAAACCATAATCAATACATATATCGTTGCCATAAATCCGAATTGAAGTGGATTAATGTACTGGATAAGGTGCGCAAGAAGCGCCCCACCAATGCCAGCAAAAAATGCACCAACTGTAAAGCCCAAAACTTTATAGTATGTCGTATGTACGCCCACGAGTTCTGAGGCAACTTCGTCTTCACGAATGGAAAGCAGTGCACGACCAATTGACGAGTATATAATGTTTCTCAGCACGATAACGGAAAGGAAAGTAAAAATTACGATAACGGTAAAAGAAGAGAAACGCGGAATACCTGGAATACCTCTCGGGCCACCGACAAAGTTGATGCTGTTAATCACTACGCGAATGATCTCACCAAAGGCAAGTGTAACAATTGCGAGATAATCACCTCTTAGCCTCAGCGTAGGAAGGCCTATAAGGAAACCAATGAACGCAGCGGCTATACCGCCAAGAATTACGGAGAGAATAAAAAGGCTGAACGGCCCTACACCGTGAGAGGGTAAATTCCACACGATAGTCGTGAGCGTAGCACTCGTGTACGCACCCACTGCAGCAAAGCCCATGTGTCCAATCGAGAACTGTCCGCTAAATCCATTAATAAGGTTTAAACTCGTAGTTAAAATCACATAGATCAGCGAAACATTAATAATGTGCATCCAGTAGAGATTCATCATTCCAAACTTCGTTAGGGTGTAAAAAATTGCCCAGAAGATGACCGTGCCTACGAGCAATTGAAAGTCACGCTTCTTAAACAGCGGAATTTTTTTATCCTGAACCGTTTCTTTCGCTTTCATACTTTTTCTCCTGTCTTCTTACCTAACAATCCCTGCGGAAGGAATATAAGCACGAGAATTAAAATTGCGTATGCAATACCCTCGCCAAGTATGGAGTTTATTGCCATACCAAATACTTCAGAAAATCCTAAGATGTAACTTCCAAGCATCGCTCCGGGAACGCTCCCTATACCGCCAAGCACGGCAGCAATAAACGCTTTAAGTCCGGGAATGATACCCATATACGGATTGATACGAGGATATGTGATACCGGTAAGCAAACCAGCAGCACCTGCAAGTGCGCCACCAATAATGAAAGTAAAGTCGATGATGTATTCAATGTCTATTCCCATAAGTCGCGCTGCGTCTTTATCCTGTGCAGACGCCCTCATTGCCATACCTATGCGCGTGTACTGAACGATGTATGTCAGAACGACCATTAGTACGACGGCAACTGACATATTCACGATCTGGTAGTTAGAAAGGATCGCATGGCCTATTTTATAAGTGTGTTCCGGGATCAGTGCGCTCTGAGGAAATGCCCTGTAAGAAGGCCCGATAGCAGGAATTGCAGACGAGGTATATTCAAGGAACATTGAAACGCCTATTGCCGTAATCAAAGCGGAAAGCCTTGGCTTGTAACGCAAAGGCCTGTAAGCGATTCTGTTTGATAGAAATGCAACAATCGCTCCTGCAGTCATACTGATAAGTAGTACAATAAGGACGTTTGGATGTTCCTTTCGTGCTGCAGAAAACATCACGGCAAAGTATGCAGCATACGCGCCGACCATGTAAAAGTCGCCGTGCGCAAAGTTTATCAGTTGTATAATCCCGTAAACGAGTGTATAACCGATTGAAATTAGCGCATATATACTGCCAATCTGTATCCCGTTAATAATCTGCTGCAAGTTAAAGATACTTCCCATTTCTTTCTCCTCCTTCAAATAAGAGGGAGGCTAAAACCTCCCTCTGTTCTATCACTACGGGTTAATCGTCGTTACGTATACCTGTTTCCCGTTTTCGATCTTAATAATAACTGCACTCTTAACCGGGTTTCTGTCTTTGTCAAACTTAATGTGTCCTGTTACACCCTGATAGTCAATATTTTTCAGTGCGTCTTTAATCTTTGCCCCGTCAGTGGAACCTGCATTCTGAATTGCGGTAAGCATAATGTTCATTGCATCGTAACCAAGCGCAGCAAGTGCGTCTGGTGCTTCGCCGTACTTTTCAGTATACTTCTTAACGAATGCCTGAACTTTCGGATCTTTACTATCCTTGGAGAAGTGGTTCGTAAAGTAGCAGTTGTTCACTGCGTCTCCGCCGATCTTAAAGAGGTCTGGTGAATCCCAACCGTCTCCACCGACGATAGGCCCTGTAAAGCCAAGAGTCCTTGCCTGTTTTGCAATTAAGCCGTCGTCGTTGTAGTAGTTAGGAGAATAAATTACATCAGGTTTTGCGTCAATGATTTTGGTAAGCTGTGTATTGAAGTCAGTCGTTCCGTCAGGATAACCTTCATAGGCTACGATTTTCCCGCCAAGGCTCTCAAATTCTTTTTTGAAGAACTCTGCAAGGCCTGTATTATAGTCCTGTCCGATGTCGTAAATAACGCCTGCTTTTCTTGCTTTAAGGTTGTTAAATACGAATTTTGCAGCAACAGTTCCCTGGAACGGGTCGATGAAACACGCTCTGAAAATATAGTCTCCAACCTGAGTTACTTTGGGGTTCGTAGATGTAGGAGTAATCATAGGTACACCTGCACGCTGTGCAATGGGTGCACCGGCAAGAGAACAGGAACTCGTAACCGAGCCTACGATTGCAACGACATGGTTGTCGTTAATCAGTTTTGAGAATGCATTTGCTGCTTCCGTGGGGTCTGCTTTGTCGTCTTCAAAAACGAGTTTTACTTTTCTTCCCAGTACACCACCTTTAGCATTCCACTCTTCAAGTGCCATCTCGTAGCCCTGTTTAGTAGACTTCCCATAAGTTGCCGCAGGGCCAGTAACAGGTGCAACACCACCAATCAAAATAGGCTCAGATTCAGTTTTCTGACTGGATCCGCCATTATTGTTGGCAGTTTTGCTGCTACATCCCGTAAGCACCGTCCCAAACAGTGCAACGACGAGAAGTAAAGAAACCAATACCGCAAATGTTTTTCTTCTCTTCATTTTTTACCTCCTTATTTTTAGTGTAAATTTTTGTGAGTATATCAGAAAAAAATTAAAAGTCAAGAAAAGTTAGAAAGTCCACGCAAGCCTGTAAAAATGGAAGTATTATAAACTTTAGACAAAGAACTCAAACGAAACAAATGTGTCAACGGTAGAAAATTAAAGCGGAATAGGTGCAAACAGAAGTTACTAATAGGGCAGATAAGTATCGCATTGAATAATAGCGCAAACTTTCGGTTAGCTCTTTCCGTATTACAAAGAGTTTATTACTTTTTTAATAAGTAATTCTGCTTCGGAAGGGTTGCTCACAAACTTAATTTCTACATTTCGTCTATCGTCCAGGTACTTTCCTTCGTAAAGACAGCCTTTTAAAGTATCTGCAAATCCACCGCTTCCCTCAATTACGATAATGGGCTTTTTCAGAATGTATGCAGCAGAAAGTTCCTTAAGCGTTCCGTTTTTCCCACCAATCATTACGACGAGATCCACCGTATTTATCATAAGCTCGGAACGCATACCGATACCCATTCCAGTAGTTATTGGAACATCCACATACTTATTTGCTTCCTCTTTTGAAAGAGAAGGAAGTATCCCCACGGTTAAACCACCTGCGTCCTTTGCGCCCCTGCTTGCTTCCCGCATTACGCCGTCTCTTCCGCCAGAATAAAGCTGCCATCCGTTTTTACCTATCAGATAACCCACTTCGTACGCAATACGCGCCGTTCTCTCGGAAATCGGTTTATTTGGGCGTTCAGACTGCCCTATTATCCCCACTCGTATTGGTTTTTCCATTGTGTATATCCCCCTCATTTAATTCAAAGCGCAGACAGCAAACGAGTTTTCCGCATATTCCCGTAATTTTTGCCGTGTTGAGCGGCACACCCTGCATCTTAGCAAAAGAAAGTTCTATACTTTCCTTCTTCGTCATCCAGGTCGTGCAGCAAAGCGGCCTGCCACAAGGCCCGTACCCTCCAAAAAACTTCATCGCATCTCGTGCACCTACCTGCCAGAGCTGGATCTTGTGGTTCAGTGTCTTCGTTAAGTCCTTTACCAGTTCTCTAAAGTCCACTCGAGAGTCGGCAGTAAAGTAAAAAATGTACTTCTTCTCGTGTTCGTCCCACTCTGTAGCAATAAGGTGCATCGGTAAGTCGTGTTTTTTTATTTTCTCCTTACAAATTTTAAATGCTTCGTTTTCCCTTTCCTCCAATCGTCTTATGTAGTTAAGGTCCTTTTCGTTTGCAACCCGAATTACGCGCCCCATAAAACCACGCGAGCGAATAATGTCCCACCTCTTTACATCCATCTTTACGAGTGGCCTTCTCACGGTAGCCATTTTTAGCCCGTCAGGCGACTCCACTATTACTTTATCAAACAATTTTAAAGAAAACGGAGGCTTTGGAAGATAGTAAGTTTTTGCATCCTTCCTGAAAGCAACTCCTATAAGTTTAACCTCTTCGTTTAAGTTCATCTTCCCACCTCTTTCATTGCAAAAAGCGCATCCATTACGATGTACTGCGGGTTAGCATTCGTAAAAAGCGCCTCCCGCCCGTTCTTCACAATTTCAAACATCCGCTCAACAGATGCTTTTTTTATAACGGAAAATCTATCCGCTATGTAGCCTAAAAAGTCTATGTTTGCAATTTCCTCCTTCTCGTGCAAAATCGAGATGAACAGTATATCACGGATTAAAAGAGAAACAAAATCAAAAAACTTTACGGCACTCTGCCTTGCAGAAAGATCTGGAAAAACGCTTTGCCACTTCTTATAAACGGCAGACGAAACGGTTTCGTTCAGTAAAAACGAAAGAAGTTCACTTAAAAATGCCTTTCTGTTTTCTAAAAATTCGTCGCTCACATAAATGTCGAGGTTTTCCATGCTTCCGTCCGCAAAGTGGGAGATGAGAAACGCCTTTTCGTCGTCAACCCCGTGTTTTAGCAAATATTCGTAGATAACATTAGAAGAAAGACTGTTAAATCGCACTTTTACGGAGCGTGAGCGGATCGTTTCAAGCAGGTTTGTTTCGTCGCTCGTAATGAGAATGTTTACCGTGCGCTCTGGCGGTTCCTCAAGATACTTCAGCATACTGTTAAAAGCCTGAAGAGTAGCATTTTCTGCATCGTCAAGTATGTTTACGCGATATCCACCAGAGAGCGGGACGAACGAATCGTTTATCATATTACGCACATCGTTAATCGTGATAACCTCTTTGCCACGGCCTATGATGCGCACATTAGGGCTTAAACCATTTTTGATTTTTTCCACGCAAAGCGTGTTTCCTTCTTCACAATTTAACTTCGCAGAGAACGCAATTGCCGTAAGGAAACGCCCCACGCCGTTTTTCCCAACAAACATAAGTGTAGGGGGGATTCTACCCCTCTCGGCAACGCTCTTTAAGTACCGAAGTGCGAAATCCTGCCCCTCTATCTCAATGCCACTAAACTCCATTCTTTTTAAAGTCTGCAATGCGTTTTTTCATGTACTGGTAAAATTCCTCGTTCAGCACTCTTTCGTAAGAAATCTTAAAGTGAGGATACGGCTGCCCGGTAAGGAAGCGATAGTGCGACTCAATCGTTGACATATGTGTTTCTTTGTCAATTTGCAAGAAGTACCTCTGAGAAGAATCGGGGAACTTCTTCTCTTCCTTTGGAATCGCTATAAGGTAAATAAAGGACAGCACTTCGTCCTCGCTGATGTTCAGCCGTGGAAACTCCTTTTTAATAATGTGCGCAAGTTTGTCGTCCTGTTCGATAAACTTCAAAGAAAACTTGTCCAGCGTGTCAATTGCATCAGCAAGATATGCACCCAGGCCCACACTCACGCTGTAAAGCATGCCACCAGCAATCATTGCAGCGTCGTCAGAAACACCAAGGCCTTTTTTGTGCCTTATGTACTGAAAACGAATGTCAGAATGCCTGAGAAAGTTTATATTGCTTGGATCGAGAATTAAACCCTTTTCTTTATATTCTTCTATTTTATCCTCGTGCTCCCCGTGTGCAAGCACTTCACCGTCAAGCCCCATTCTTTCCATTACCCGGAAGTCGATAAGATAAGGTTTTCCACCGCCCATATTGATGTGGAACTTCTCGTTTACTTTCTTACGAACAGAAAAGTCGTCCATCAGTCCACCAAGATACAGACCGCGCAAAACATCTTCTGGATTTACTTCCCACTCGAGGAAAAGCGGGCATCGCATAAGCGGTTCACCCCGCTCGTTTACGAGGTGTGTAAGATTTTCCCCGTCAATTACGCGCTCAGCATAACGGTAAATTTCGTCTATAAGAGACTGGCGTGCAGAGCGGACGACGAAGACATCTCTATTCAGTGCTTCAGTGATGTCGTTCATCGTAGTATCAACGAACTTTTGCCCCCTAAATTCTCCGTCGCCGTTGTGAGAGTGCCCTTCAATCGTTTGCATAAACAACAAATCTTCAACTTCTGGATCAGTGAGTAAGTCCTCTTCTCTTTGTAAGTGTCTAAAATCTTTCCATATAAGGCTTCTCGGTGCAATTTTCACATTATCATCTCCTTTTCCACATTTTTTCTAAAATTATACACCTAACTTAAAAAAATTTTTAATTGCCTGCAATAAATTCCTCAATGTACCGCTCGCCCCTGTCGGGAAGGACAGTCACAATGCGCTCAAACCCAAATTGCTCGTGCACTCTTCGTGCGGCACACACATTGGCACCACTTGAAGGACCTGCGAAAACGCCCTCTTTCCTTAATAAACGCTTCGATTCTCTCCAGGCATCCTTTGACGAAACGCGGATGACGCCGTCAACTAAACTCCTGTCAAGTAACTTCGGAATAAACCCTGCACCTATTCCCTCAATCGTGTGAAAACCAGAAGCACCACCGCTGAGCACGGCAGATTCGTCTGGCTCCACTGCAAAAACTTTTATCTGAGGATTAAACTTTTTAAGCACTCGTGCAATACCGGTAAGCGTTCCGCCCGTTCCTACGCCTGCAACGAATGCGTCAAGGTGATAATTTACTTCGCTTAATATTTCTGGTGCAGTAGTGAACTCGTGTGCAAGCGCATTTGCAGGATTTTCAAACTGGTTGAGGAATACGAATCCTCTTCTTTTAGAAATTTCCTTTGCCCGTTCAAATGCGCCAGCCATCCCCTTGCTGCCGTCGGTCAAAATAACTTCTGCACCAAGCATTTTCAATAGTTTCTGCTTTTCTTCACTGATAAAATCCGGCATTACGAGGTGTACACCTACATCAAACGCTTTCGAAACGAACGCAAGCCCTATGCCCGTATTTCCGGATGTAGGTTCTACGATGTCAGCACCTCTCTTCAATATACCCCTGTTCAATGCGTCCTTCACCATAAAGTACGCTGCTCTATCTTTTATACTCCCTGTAGGGTTGAGAAATTCTGCCTTTGCAAACAAAGCAAAGCCTTCATTAAGCTGCATCATCGGTGTGTTTCCTATCCGAATCAAAAAGTTCACCTTCTTTCTTTACGATTTTTGCAGGAATTCCAACGGCAGTCGCCCCCTCAGGCACATTTTCCAGAACCACGCTATTTGCCCCTATCCTTGCTCCGTCTCTAATGGAAATATTTCCAAGAATTGAGGCGTGGTTTCCGATAAGGACATTTCTTCCGATGTGAGGATGCCGCGGCCCGTTCATTACCCTGCGTGCTCCAAGCGTGACGCCGTGATAGATAACGGTGCCACTTCCTACAGTTGCCGTCTCTCCTATAACGACGCCAAAACCGTGGTCAATAATAATGCCCGGCTCTATTTCGGCTGCAGGATGAATGTCCATGTGATACTTCCGTTTTGCAGTGTAGTAAAGAATGTTTGCTAAAAATTTGTGATTTCTAATGAAAAACTCGTGATAGATACGATATAAAAGTAGACCTTTAAACGAAATTGAAAATAGAATGATATCCCAAACGCTCTGAACGGATGGGTCGTTCTTCAAAAAGGCGCGTAAGTCTGCCTTTACAGTGAGGTAGATCTTTTTCACGACAACCATAAAGACCACCGTCCACTTCTTTGCTCATAAAACACCTCCTTCCAAAAAATTTGTATTAAAATTTTTGTATTATACACTAATGCAGTAAAATTTCAAAACTCACGGCAAGTGAACATTAACTAAGAATTTACTTTTATGATAGTAAAAATGTCACTCAATGCCGTAATAAACGGTATCCTATTGCAATTCTAATCGGGCAAAACTTTTCATATATTTTAAAAAGTATCAATGAAGTAAGAAAAAAATTGCTATTTTTTTATAAAAAACTATTGACAAAATTTTAAAAAGTCCTATAAACAAGATGAATAGTGACTTTAATAGGAAAGGAGGTGAAAAGCGATGAACAAACCCGAACTCGTAAACGCAATTGCAGAAAAAGCAGGGCTTAAAAAGAAAGAGGCTGAAGCAGCACTTAGCGCTTTCATTGAAGCAGTAGAAGAAGCTCTGAAAAAAGGTGACAAAGTGGCATTAATCGGATTCGGAACATTTGGCACCAGAAAGAGGGCAAAGAGAACCGGTGTTAATCCCAAAACAGGAAAGAAAATCAAGATTCCTGCAAAGACAGTTCCATTCTTCAAACCCGGTAAAAAACTCAAAGAAGCAGTTAAGTAGTAAAGAAAGCTTTGCTTGTAAAGGAGGGGGCATAGTAAAAAGTGCCTCCCCATTTTTATTTAAGACTTCTACTTTAAAGACCGCTTATACCTATTTTACTGAATCTCTAAATTCTTCAGATGTCGTCGTATCTACCTTCAGGCCTAAATCACGCAGCTTTGCCTGCACGAAGAGTGCAGCTTCAATTCGCATCCTCTGTGTTTCACATCCCGTTTCGTAAGGTTTAAAAATGTCGCCGTTCATCGTATAGTTATTGGCAAGGCATCCGCCGCTGCAATAAAAACGCGCCCAGCAGCTTGCACACTCCTTTTTATTGAACAGAAAGTTCGCCTTGCGGAACTGTTCCACCAGATCTTTTCGCTCAATTCCCGTAAAGACATTGCCCAGCCTCATTTCCACTATCCCATCAAACTGATGGCAGGGAAATATGTCTCCGTTCGGGGCAACTGCCATGTATTCCACACCCGCACCGCACCCGTGGATGCGCTTTTGAATGCAGGGGCCTGCTTCAAGGTCCACATTAAAGTGGAAGAAGTGCCACTCACCTTCCTTTTGCGATTCCACATACTCTTTTGCGAGTTTTTCGTATTCTTTTCTTAAACGCGGCAAATCCTCTTTTGATATGTTTATACCTCCGTCTTTCGTAACGACCGGCTCAAGCGATATGTACTTAAAGCCAAAGTCGTGCAAGTCCATTACGGTTTTTGAAATTTCAAGCGTGGAATGCGTATAGGTCCCCCTTATGTAGTAACCGCCACTTTCTTTCCTGTGCTCTGCAACCATTCTTAAATTTGGCAATATTAAGTCAAATGTGCCGCGCCCGTCAGGAAGCACGCGGAATTTATCGTTTACTTCTTTGTTTCCGTCCAGACTCAATACGAGACTCACATCGTTGTCGTAAAGAAATTGCTCCATACTCTCCGTAAGCAAAGAGCCATTTGTCGTAAGCGTAAACCTCCACTTTTTATCCGGATAAGTGCTCCGCGCATACTTTATCGTTTTTTTTACGACCTCAAAGTCAAGTAGCGGCTCCCCGCCAAAAAAGTCTACTTCAAGGTGTTCTCTGCCTTCGGAATTTTCGTGCAGAAAGTCAATTGCACGCTTTGCAACCTTAAAGTCCATCAAGGCACTTTTTTCGCCGTAGTTTCCCTGCTTTGCAAAACAGTACTTGCAGGCAAAGTTGCAGGCATGCGCAACATTCAGACAGAGCGACTTTAACTTCAATTCTGATTCAAAGTAATTTGGAGGTTTTGAAAAGAGCAGTCCCTGATTTATAAGGTTCTCGACTTCGCTGCGGACTTCGTTTGCGTCTCCGTATGCTTTCTCAGTTTCTTCAGTTGCATTGGAAAGGGAATCGCTCTCAATAAGTTTCCCTAAAAAATAAAATGCAGGCTCGTCAACTTCAAGTAGTGAGCCTGTGTTCACATCAAGGGCAAAGTACTCTCCGTTAAACTCAAACGGATGTACATTGCTCCCGGGATATTTTTTCCCCATTAAGTTACCAGATCCAGCGCTTTATAGGTTTTTTGACCTCACACACCTGGTTGCCTACCGTAACGCTCGTTTTGCAGGCAGACTTGCACGGTGTCTGGCACTCCCTGCAGTCGTGTTTTTTGTTAATATTCCAGAACGGCCTTTTTGCAACAACTTTAATGTGCCTCATATTTACCTCCAATGCAAAGTTTTTTACATTATAATCAATAGATTCGTTTTACAAAAGCGCTAAATTACGCCAAACAGAAGAAGCGTCTTAAAAGAAAGGTACAAAAACAACACGAAGAAAACGATACCCGTCCAGAGTTTAACAGTTGCAAGGTTTCTCTTGAACCAGCCAATAACGGCTTGCGAAGTTGCACCCTTATATACGAAGTAAACGATTGCAATAAGTGGAAGTACAAACATTACATTGTACAGAATAAGGTAAAACGCTGCCTTCGCCTTTAACTGAGGAATGCTGTAAATGTAAACGATCGTGGGCAAGTAAGTCTGTCCCGTGCAGGAGAAAGAAACGATCGATACGGGAAAAGAAACGAGAAAAGAAAACAGCGCCGTTCCCTGCACGCGTGGGTTCCTTAAAAGAGAGTGAATCGTGCGCTTTTCAGTTCCAGAAAGCTGCAAAACCATTTCTGCAGCCTTTCCTTTTTTTACCTTTATGTAATCCTGCACGGTAAGAATTGCAAAAATAAGCGTCGCAACCGCAGTTGCAAGGTAAACCCACTTTGCGATGTCGTCAAAGTACCTCCACTTCGACACCACGCTGAACAAACCGATGCCAAGCAAAAAGTAGGAAAGCCCAAAGCCTACAATAAAGGACGAGCCCACTACGAGAATTTCCTTCCGCGTTTTCTTTTTCAGAAGAAGAAACGATATAAAAAATATCAAAACCGTAAATGCGCACGGATTGTAGCCGTCGATAAGCCCTGCACCTATCACGGTAAGCACGCCAAACTTTTTAAATGCTTCAACCATCTGGTTTTTAGCACCTTTCGTTTTACCGTTTAACACCTTTTCGAGGAATGCAGTATCCGCATAATTATAATTTTTGACAGCATTCTCTACTTCTTTTAACGCACTTACCCGCACGAAGTACTTCTTTCCGATAAATACAGCAGGCGTCGTATTTCTCAAATTGCTCGGGACATTATACGCCTCGTCAAAGTGGAGCAGCAACGCACGGCTTTTATCGTCTGCCATGGAGAACTCAATTATGTGCATATTGGGATAGAGTTCTTTCAGCGAATTAAGGAAGTTACGCGTGATCGTGCACTCCTCACACCCAGGTGTTGTAAAAACTACGACGGGAATTTCAGCCTTTCCGCTATTTGCTGCACACACCCCGTGCACAAAGACGGGCAAAACGGATAAAACTAAAACGAGCAGCAGTAAAATCGCTGCTGCTCTTTTAATGCGCAAAGACTTCATCGTTACGGTCCCTGTATAGTTATGCTGTGTGTTTTTCCGTTCCACTGGACATTAAATCCCAGTGCTTCCACGACGAAACGAAGAGGGATAAATGTTCTGTTGTGTTTTATAATCGGCGGCTGGTCCAGCGTATAAGCAACGCCGTTCACATAAGCAATTTTGGAGTTTATCGTAAGTTTCAAAGTTTTGCCGTTAAGTTCTATCGTTACCGTTCTGGTTGCAGCATCCCACTGGACCGTTCCGCCTAAAAACTCCACGACGAAGCGCACCGGAACGAGCGTCCTGTTCGTTTTCGGATCAATAAACGGAGCAACATCCATTTGTTTTTTGCTCTTGCCGACGAGTGCAGACTTTTTCCCAATCGTAAGGCACACTTTTTTGGTATGCGGCTTGTAAATCACGGTAAGCGTTTCTTCTGCACTTTTTCCTGAAAGAGGATATACTGCTTTAAGTATTATTGGCAGTATTTTCGTATGTTCTTTTGGAACAAAACTATACGAAAATGTACCGTCAGGCTCAACACTTACTTCTTTGCCGTTGATGTAGAGAAGTGAAGAAGCAGGGGATACGCTCCCTTTTACGGTGATCGTTTTAGTGGTAACTTCTGCCCAATCACCTGGATAAGAAACGGTAATCCGTGGAACAGTCGTATCATAGTTAATAATTAAAGTTACTTTCGTTGCGTTGCCTGCAATGTCCACTGCGCTTATAAGGAATGTATTTTTACCAGGAATAAGTTTTACCTCTTTTCCAAAGGAGAAGTCCTTCTTTTCAAGAACAGGCCTCCCGTTTATGTACACCGAACAAGGTTCACTCGTTTTACCGGATATCCTGATGGAAGACTTCCCCGTTGCAAACGGACTTTTATCAGGGTTCGTTATGGTAAGGATTGGCGCCTTAGTATCCACTTTAAATACTACTGAACGAACTTCTTCTTTCAGATCGCCTGCGGTGCTGTAGAAGTAAAGCGTGTGCACGCCGTCTGGCACTTTGAAAGGCGCTACATACTGGACAAATTTTCCGTCGTCAAGTTTGTAAAAAGTTTTTACCGTTACGCCTTTCAGATTCGTTTCTGCACCGAGAGTTACGGTAGGTGCCGTTTTAAAGTATCCACTCGTCCCGTCAGGAGATTCAGGCACGGTGTCTATGTGAGTAAATACCGTAAACTGTTGCTTAATAGTAAACTTTGCTTCGACTTTGTCTGGTTCGTTATCCGTCCATATGTAAAGGCCGTAGTCTCCGCCTTTTGTGGGATTAACGATTCCAAAAGCACTTTTTATCTCCAGCATACACTTTCGGTCTTTGTTTATGGACCGCCTTAAAGTAAATGCAAGAGTTCTTCCCAAAAGTTCTACTTTTTTCGGGCTGAATCCGTTTATAATGACCTCATCCTCGTTTAAAGAAGACGGAAACTTCGTCCCTTCCGGGAATTCCACATATATCTTCTGTCCGTTATTTAAGTTTCCCAGATCGCCTGTCGTAAAGTTAACTTTGTAGTCAGCAGCAAGCCCTGCGGTTTTCGGGTCAACGCTGACGGAAACATCTTTTAAGTGGGTAGAGCCAATCTCGTAAAAGTTAGACTTTTCCTTGCCCTGGCGGTTCGTCCACACCGCAAGCTGGTACTTACCCGGTTTGGACGGATTCCAGATATTTGCCTGAGGCTTAATCACCACACTTATCTGCTCACCTTTTTTCAGTATGATGCCGCCAGGGACAGTAAGATATATCGTATTTGGAATGTCAAGGACTCTTCCTGCACGGGACGGTTTATAGCCATTAATACTGAAAAAGTTAAGGTGCCAGTTGTGCGGGCAGGAGCAGGGCAAGTGCGTGCCCTCTGGAAAAGTAATGAGAATGTTGTCTTTTCCGCCAATAAGGTCTGCTTCAGTTACGAAAGAAATGTCGTATTCTGCAAGTGACGCACGCAGAGGCGGTTTCACCGTAACTTTGACCGAACTATCTGCCTTTACGAACCCTACAGGCAGAATAACAGTTGCCGTAATAAAAATCGCAATCAATATACTTATTATTCTTCTTTTCACTTCTTGCCTCCTAAAAATTCTTTTATGTTCGTCGTCGTATTAAGAGTGGGTTCTCCCGGCCCTCTATAATATAATTTAAGACCTTTGTTAATAAGTTCTATGTACGGCGATATGTCAATTTTTGCCTTTTTTGCATAAGAGCGATTCGGGTCAACGACTACGATCGTGTTCTTTGGAAGGTGTTCCGTAAGGTGTTCTGCGTCCGCTGCCTTATCGCTAAAGGAAAAAACGATAAATTGCACATTTGAAAGGTCGTAACCACCGTGATTTATTATCCACGCAAGTCGGTTAATGCTCTCAACGCAGCCGCCGCAGTTCGGGTTTCCACCGATAAGGAATAGTTTTTTATTGGCAAAGTCGGACAACTTGTATGTTTTTCCATTGGTTGCAGGAAACTCAAAGTCAGGTACCTTCGTACCTCTGCCTGCAAAAATAAACTCTCCGTTTGTAAGTTTGTCGTATCTATTTGCACCGTACTTCTCTATGTAAAATAGAGTCATTGCTTCGCGCACCTTGTTCTTTATAAGAAGAGCCGTATTACTGTCGTCTGTGTAAATACCGTCTATTCGCTTAATCATCTGCACAGCACTTTTACCTTTAAACGATTTAAAAAACTCGTTAAAGTTTACCTTGCCGCCGATGTCAAAGTAAGTGGGTTTGTAAGGCTTAAACCCCAAAATTGTCAGATTATCGTTAACGACGAGTAGCATAAATGCCTCGTCAGGAATCTTTTTGGACTTTGCTGCATCAGGATTGTCGACAAAGATAACGGCTTCTTCACCTATCTTTTTGCCGTCCTTTAAAAGGTCTTCTGCAGCAAAGCTGTCTGCAACATACAAACTATTGGAAAGTGCCCTGAGGTTCGTAATCTGAGGGTTGAAACCAAGAATTTCCTTCCGCGCCTGCTCTTTTGTAATCGCTTTGGTGTATTTAGAGATACGCGCCTGGGGTATGACAAATGCAGCAAATACGATGCCTATAACGATAGCGGCAATTATCACATTCAGGATCTGCCTGTCTTTTCGGTAAACTTTACGCTTTGAAACACTCTGTTTTTTACTCTTCTTCTTTATCTTCTTCCTGTTTTCCCTTGCCCTGCTCATTCAACACCTCCGATATCAAAAATCGTGAAAATTTTCTCTATTATATAAAATAAAAACTTTTAGTCAAAATTTTTAGTCAAATTAAACGCTGCTAAAGTGAGCATTATAATAGGCTTTACATCTTGTAGCCGAACTTTCTGAGGAGTTCCTTTCTCTTTTTAATGTCTTCTTCAGTTTCAATACCCTTTGGCTTGAAGCCGTCAATTACCCCAAGTATGCCCCTGCCCTGCTCCGTTTCTGCAATAATCACCTGAATAGGATTCGCACTCGCAGTGTAAATAGAGCAAACCTCCTGCACATTCTTAATGGCATTGAGCACATTTATTGGGTAGGCGTCTTCAAGGAAAATAATAAAAGAGTGTCCTGCACCAATTTTGTAGGCATTTTCCCTTGCAAGTTTTATCAAGCGTTCGTCGTTTCCAGCCCAGCGCACGAGGCAATCTCCTGACGCTTCCACAAAACCAATGCCAAACTTTATAAAAGGTGACGAAGTAATAAGCACTTCGTAGAGGTCTTCTACAGTTTTTATGAAGTGCGTCTGTCCGATAATGACATTCAAGTCATCTGGTTTGTCCAACTTTATAATCTTAATTTCCAGTTCCATTTTACTGCCCTCCCTCAAAGAATTATATAAAAATACACTTCTCAGTCAAATTGAAAGCTACTTTGCATTCTTTGGCTTTGTGCCGGGTTTTCCTTCCAGCAGGTTGTTGTAAAAGCGTTCAGTAGGATAGGCAAGGTCTATGTCGTCACACTTTGCAAACGCATTCAACACATCTTCCCATATTGCTTCTGCAGAGCCTCTCCTATTACGCACCCAACAAAGGTAGCGAATCGTAAGCATTACCCCACTGTCTTCCACAGTCGTATACACGCGGGGAGTCGTATTTTTGTACAAAATTGCGTACTTTCTACTTGCTTTTTCTATGCTCTTCCGTGCAGCCTCACTAACCTTTTCTGCGTGGCGAGCGGCAATTTCCTGTAAAATCACTTTTGCCTTTTTCCAGTTGCTTTCAAAAGTAATGAGCACGCCAATTTCGTTCCAGATGTAGGGAAAACCCTTCGTGTAATTTACGAGCGGGGAAGTAAGCACGAGTTCGTTTGGTATGTGAATGATGCGCCCTGTGCTCTGGTCCGCATCTACCCAGTTGCCCACCTCGATCATAAGAAATTCAAATAGCCCGATGTCTATTACATCACCGATGTGTCCTGAGATTTCCACGCGGTCACCTATTTTAAACTGCTGTTCAGTAACGATAAAGAGCCACCCCGCAAAGTTTAGAATAGGATCCTTCAGTGCAATAGAAACGCCCGCAGAAAGCAGGCCAAAGTAAGTCGCAAAGGAACGCATTCCATTTATCCACACGAGCCCGACAAACAGGATAATCGAGGCATTAGCAGCGTAGTTTACTCCCTTGCGCCAACCGTAGCGTACATGGACGTCTTCCACGCGGTTGTAAACGATGTGCAGAACAACTTTCTTAACGAGCCAGACGATAAAGATAATAGCAATAGAAACGAGCAGTTTTATTTTTACATCTCTTGCCACAAAACTTAAAACATTATTCATCGTCTCACTTCCGCCACATTCCTCATAGTAATATAATTATACGCTTTTCTTACTGTATGCAAAATTCTTGAGTAAGCAGAATAAGGTGTAAATAAACGCTTTCTGTAAAAACTATACACTCGATAGCGGAAAATAAATATTTCCTACTTACCTATGCAAAATTTGGAGAAAATGCTGTTTAAGATTTCCTGAGGGGCTTCTTCACCGCTGATTAAGCCGATGCTGAAAATTGCTTCCTTTAGTTCCTCGCTTATCAGCTCGTCCATGCCTTTGCCAATAAACGATTCTGCTTTTTCAATGTGTTTCACTGCTTCTTCTAAATTTTGCTTTTCGCGTTCCGTCGTTATAAAAACTGATTCTGCTTCTTTTGGGGCAATGCGCTCAAGAATTGCTTTTTCAAGTTTTTCGAGCCCTTCCTTTTTTAAGGCAGAAATCTGCAAAATCTGTTCGTTGAAAATCCTTTTTAATTCCTCAGCGCTCGTTTTGGGAGGCAAGTCCATTTTGTTCAGGACGATAATGCGTTCTTTTCCTTCAGTAAGTTTTTCTAATTGCTTGTCCTCCTCAGAAATTGCTTCACTTGCATCAAACAAGAATAAAATAATGTCGCTTTCTTTTATCGCTTTAAGCGTCCGCTCCTTTCCTATCTGTTCCACTTTATCTTCAGTTTCACGAACGCCAGCAGTATCGATAAAACGCACGGGCACTCCGAAAAAGTCGATCGTTTCCTCTACCGTGTCGCGCGTAGTCCCTGGAATTTCGCTGACGATTGCTCGGTCAAAACGCAAAAGTGCATTGAGCAGCGTGGACTTTCCTACATTCGGCTTCCCCACAATTGCAACGCGCACGCCTTCTTCAATCCTTTTCCCACTTTTGTATGTTGCAATAAGTTCCTTAATTGATTTTTTCACAGACTCCATTCTATCCCGCAATAAGTCTGCATCCGGCGGTTCTACATCAAAAGGAAAATCGATAGGCCCCTCCACGAGAGAAATCACTGCAAGAATTTGACTCTTTAATTCTCTTAACTTTTCGCTTACCCCGCCAAAAAGCCTTTTCGCCGCAACTTTTAAGGACTTCTCCGTTTTTGCGTTAATTAGTTCAAGCACCGCTTCAGCCTCTATCAGATCCATTTTGCCGTTGAGAAATGCACGCTTAGTAAACTCGCCGCGCTCTGCAAGCCGTGCTCCTTCCCCAATCAAAAGATTTAGCACGTATTCGAGGTTTTTCACGCCGCCGTGAAGCTGAAGCTCTACGATGTCTTCACCCGTATAGGAGTGGGGTGCTTTAAAGTATATTGCTATCCCTGTATCGATTTTTTCTTTTGTTTGCGGATCAAATACATACCCAAAGTATGCAACTCGCGGCTTTTCGATTTTCTTTGAAAAAATCTTCTGAGAAGTGGAAAGGGCGGCAGGACCCGAAAGTCTCACCACCCCTATGCCTCCAAATCCGTACGGAGTTGAAATTGCAGCTATTGTGTCGTCCACTTTTTACATCACTTCTTCAAGTCTACTATAACTCTTCGCCTTGGTTCCCTTCCTACGCTGTGCGTCCAGATGTTAGGGTAATTTTTCAGCGTCATGTGTACGATCCTGCGCGCAGCAGCAGACATCGGTTTGAGTTCGACAGGCTCTTTCAGCCTCTTTGCCCTGAGCGCTGCATTTAAAGCAATCGTCTTGAGAATCTCGTACTGCTTCGCTTTATATCCATTTATGTCAAGAATAATCACTGGAAAACTTTTATCTAATCTATGTGCATACACATTCAAAATGTACTGCAAAGACCTCAATACTGCCCCGTCCCTTCCGATGAATATACCTGGATTTTCCAGATGCTCTACATTTATGTAGTAACCACCGTATCTGCGCGCAGACTTCAGCATTGCACTTTCGTTCGCGTACAGAAATATTTTGCTCAAGAATTCCTTTACTTTATTTTCCACCATACTATTCACCGTCATAAGCCTTTACCTCTCATCTTTTTTGTTTCCGTCTTTAAGCTTCTTGCTTTCCGTTTTCTTTTTGGTTTTTGGATTTTTCATAGCAGATTCAAGAATGTGGATAATGTAAATCTGCTCCGCTGCCTGGACGAGTGAGAATGTTACCCAGTAAAGTAGAATGGACGGTGCCCACTTAATTGACCACACGGCAAATAAAACTGGCATAAAGTACATCATAAGCTTCGTGTTCTGGTCCATTTCCTGGCCCGGAAGCTGAGAAGTCTTCGTCTGCAAGTACATCGAAACGAGTACGAGTACAGGCAAAATGTAGTATGGGTCGGGCCTATTCAAATTGGGCAGCCAGAGGAAACGCTCCAGATTAAACGGAGAGTAATTCGTCAGTGCCCCGAATAAAATAAAGAGCAGTGGCCACTGCACGAGCAGGGGCAAACACCCTCCAAACATATTCACATCGTGTTCCTTGTATACCTTCATTACCTCCTGATTTAACTTTTGCGGATTGTCCTTGTACTTCTGCCTCAACTTGTTTATCTCAGGTTGAATCTTCTGCATCCCCGTCGTTGACTTAAACTGGATCCTCGTAAGCGGATGCACGGCAAGTTTAATCAGAATCGTAAGCAGTATAATATCAAGCCCGTAGTTTGGTATAAAGTGGTGGAACCATTCGATAAGGTTACGCATCCACTTATACAGAACATTTTGTTTTACGATGTCGATAACTCCGTTTTGCGTAACGGTATGCAACTTTCCGTTACTGTCTTTGTAGGTAACTTCTACTTTTACAGGATATGCCCTTGGGTCGATGTACTTGTAAGTCGTAACATTGAACACCACGGTAACTGCTTTTCCTGATTCAAGCACATTGCTGTGATTTTTCGTAAACTCACTGATACTTACTTCTGGCGGGCCGTTGAGAGGTTCGTAATTCTGGTCTAAGAACTTAAAGTCTCCAAAGTCTGTCTTTCCGTCTATCGAAACGACTCTTACTTTTACATCCGATATAAAGTCGTTCGTATTATTGGTAATACGCACGGCAAGCGGCAGGTTTTGCATTGCACGCCCGCTCCCTGCAATCTGAACGATTACGCCAGTGCCGGATGCCTTTGGAAACTGTACGCCACCCGCACAGCCCGTTAGCATTATTGCAAAAAGTGCCACACCAACGAGAACGATTAAAATTTTTCTTTTCATATTTCCTCCTATGGAACTGGGTCATTACCACCGGGGAAAAACGGATTGCACCTTAAAACCCTTTTAATAGCAAGCCATCCCCCTTTTTTTACGCCGTATCTATCTATTGCAATCATTGCATACTCCGAACAGGTCGGAGTAAATCTACAGGTAGGTGGCTTAAGTGGAGAGATGTACTTGCGATAGAACTTAATTAACCCCACGAGAAATTTTTTCACTTTTCCTCACCTTCTTTTGAAAGCATTTTTTTTAAGTCTTCGTACACATCCCACATCTTTACGGTCGTGATACTCTTCTTTGCAACGAGTATGTAACTTTTGTTCTGCGGAACTTCGCTCTGCACTCTAAGGAATGCTTCTCTCATAAGCCTTTTTGCACGGTTTCTTTTAACCGCATTGCCTACCTTTCGTGACGCAACGAAACCCACTTTGTGTGAAACACCGTCAGATACAAACAACACGACATACTTTCCAAAGTACTTCTTTGCGTCACTAAAAACAACTCTGAACTCTCGTTCATTCAGTCGTTTCCAGAGTTTCACTAAACGGTAAGCCTTGCTCTACCTTTTGCTCTTCTCCTGCTGAGAATTCTTCTTCCGCCGGGCGTTTTCATTCTTGCCCTGAAGCCAAAGTGCCTGGCTCTCTTTTTGTTATGCGGCCTATAATTTGTTCTCATATTGTACCTCCATATCTATAAATTTTTACACACATTTTTATACAGATAAAATATAGCAAAACTTTTATAATAGTCAAATCTTTTTTGAAGAGTTATTTGAGAGTTATTTGTAAGGATTTTAATTTATTACAAACTCAAATACGACTTACGAAGTAAAAGCGTAGAGCTGGACACTTCACAAAAGTAAACTTACTTTACAGTGAGAAGATTTTTATTTATCAGGTGCGCAACTCTAAGAAGTTCCTCCTTTAAGTCCTCCCCTTTGATAAACTCGGACACGGGCACAGGCCGTGCAAATCGTAAGACTTCTTTCATCTCTTCGGCGCTCAAGTCCAATTCCGTGTCAATCTCGTCGTTCATTACGACAGATTTATCCGCAGCACCTATAAAGTGTCTGAGCTCGCCGTATATAAAGTCTATTAACTCCAGTGTATGTTTGGCGCCACGCGGGATACTCTCCTCTGATTCAGTCTTTTCTATCGGCTCTGAAAAAAGAAAAGAGAAGTTTCCTTTTTCTAAAAACAGGTCTATTAACGCATCGTCCCCTTCCATTCTCCATCCAAATGCACCCACCACATTGCCGTTCGAAAACTCCAGCATACAGAAGTGCTCGCCTTTATTCAGGGTAAGCCTTCCTGAAAAGTGCGCAGCGCTTGCAAGTAAAATCAAGTTTCTTAAAGGAATAGTTTTCGTGTTTCCTTCCCTTATCTCCATATAAAAATGATAGTCACTTACGACAAAAAATAAATATCTGTTTTACCAAAACTTTTCTCTAAAGGAAAAATAAATATAATGTATTTTATGATAAGTTTTGATGTGATCGTGGTGGGTGCAGGCCACGCAGGTGTGGAGGCTGCACTTGCTTCAGCAAGAATGGGGGCTGAAACGCTCCTTATAACGATAGACAACGACGCAATCGGGTGGATGCCGTGCAATCCCGCAATAGGCGGCCCTGGGAAAGCACAGGTCGTGCGCGAAGTGGACGCACTTGGCGGCGCAATGGCGCTGAATACGGATGCAACGCTCACGCAGATCAAAATGCTGAATACCTCCAAAGGGCCTGCCGTGTGGAGTCTGCGCGCACAGTGTGACAAGTGGCTATATTCACTCGGTATGAAAGAGCGCGTGGAAAACCAGAAGCACCTTCACCTTAGGCAGGGCATCGTAGACAAAATTCTCGTAAAAGGCCAGCGCGCAATAGGCGTAAAGGTTGCTGACGGAACAGAATTTTACGCAGGTGCAGTCGTTATTACGGCAGGCACATACATAAAAGGGCGCATATACATTTCCACCTGGTCGCAACCTGCAGGAAGGTGGGCAGAACCGCCAGCAAACGGAATATCAGAGTCGTTAAAAGCGCTCGGCTTTGAAATAAGGCGGTTCAATACGGGCACGACGCCCCGCGTTGACAAACGAACGATAGACTTCTCCAAATTTGAAGTAGAGAAAGGCGATGTGAAGCCGCTCCACTTTTCCTTCTGGAATCCACCCAAAGTATACGAAAACCAGATTCCCTCGTATCTTGGATGGACGAACGAAAAAACGATAGAAGAAACGCGCAAGCATCTGGACTTATCCCCGTCCGTAATGGGCATAATGGTAAAAACAGGGCCACGCACCTGCCCTTCCATTGAAGAGAAAGTGCGCTGGTTCCCTGATAAAACGCGACACCAGTTTTTCCTTGAGCAGGAAGGCTTCCACACAAACGAAATCTACATGCAGGGAATGTATATGTCTATGCCGTACGAACTGCAGCTTAAAGTGTTAAGGACGATACCAGGGCTCGAAAGTGTGGAAATCATCCGCCCTGCGTATGTAATCGACTACGACTACATCGTGCCAACACAGTTAAAACTTACATACGAAACAAAACTCGTTGAAGGCCTGTTTATTGCAGGACAACCCAACGGAACTACAGGCTACGACGAAGCGGCGGGGCAGGGACTGCTTGCAGGTATCAACGCGGCGCTAAAAGTAAAAGGAAAAGAGCCCTTTATCTTGAAAAGAAGCGAAGCATACCTTGGCGTAATGACAGACGACCTTCTTACGAAAGAACTGTTTGAGCCTTACAGGATTACGCCTTCCCACTGTGAATACCGTTTGCTCCTCAGGGAAGACAACGCCGACTTGAGGCTTACCCGCAAGGGATACGAAATTGGCGTCGTGGAAGAGTGGAAGTACAAAAAAGTACTGGAAAAGGAAAGAATGATAAACGAAGTTAAGCGCGCGCTTGAAAGCATTGCGCTAAAGCCAAACAAAGAGACGCTGCAGCGTTTAAAAGCGCTTGGAATAAAAGAGATAAACAAACCAGTTTTGCTGTTTGAACTGTTGAAGCGGCAGGACTTTTCAAAAGAAGACTTGAAAAAACTCAACCCGGAATTTGAAAACTACCCCGACGAAATACTTGAAGAAGTAGAAATAGAAGCAAAGTATTCTGGATACATACTGCGCGAGAAAAACCGCGTGAAAGAATTCAAAAAGTGGGAAAGCTTCCGTATCCCGGAGAACTTTGACTACTCGCTCGTTCCCTCACTTTCAAAAGAGGGGCGGGAGCGCCTTATCCAGATAAAGCCGGAATCTATCGGGCAGGCAATGCGCATTTCAGGGGTGCGTCCTGCAGACATACAGATGCTGCTACTTTACTTTAAGTCTCAGGACAATAAACCGAAGAAGCAGTAAGTGGACACACTCATTCTGTACTTCAGCGGAACGGGCAACACGCACTTCGTCGCAAAACGAATAAAAGACTCTTTGCAAAACGCCGAATGCAGTGCAGTAGAAACTTTTCCGCCTGAGCGCATAAAAAATTACGACACTTTAATTTTCGGCTTTCCCGTTTATTCCTGCAAAATGCCGGAATTCTTAAAACAATTTACGGAGAAATTTCCTCTCACAAAGAGCAAAAGAATTATTTTGTTCTCCACTTTTGCGTATACACCGTGCAATGCAATGAAAGATGCGGCAAATTACTTTGAAAAAAGAGGTTTCTATGTGGTATTTGCAAAAGGAATAAAAATGCCGGGCTCTGACGCTTTGCTTCTTTTAAAGAAAGGCTCACGCGCAGCAAAGAAAGCATCGCAGGTAAACCTTACAAGCATAGAGCAATTCGTAAACGGCGTAAAAGACGCAATTTATTCAAATTCTACAGAGAAAGCACAGGGCAACTTCCTTTTTGCACCGCTTGGTTTAATTGCAAAACTTTTCATCCCAATTGAAAACACGCTTAAAAGGGCAATGTTTGCAGACGAAAAGTGTATCCACTGCGGAATTTGCGAGAAAGTGTGCCCCACAAACAACATAAAAGTTACGGAGAGAAAAGTTTTGTTTGGAAAAGAATGTGTGCTGTGCCTGCGGTGCGTGAGCCAGTGCCCGGTGGAGGCAATCCAGATAGGCAAGTTTACGAAAGGCACGGTACGCTGGAGAGGCCCATCAGGAGACTTCAACCCGCTTAAAAATAAGTGCTAATATGTAAAAGTTAAAAGTGTAATGAGGTAACATTAATTATCGCAAACACTACTGCTCTACGGTGTATCACCTTTTAATTCAAATCTGAAACTATAATCGTTAACAGAAGCGTGGAGTGTAAACCATAAATGCAAGATTACACTCCACGCTTCTGTTAACTTATCTTATTCTTCAGACACGACAATCTTGAACTCGCAGTACGAGCCGCTCATTGCAGCACAGGTCGTTTCTTCTACTTTTACGGGCTTACCTTTTAGTTCGCTGAATACTTCTCCAAGTATGCCTCTCGTAAAGTGGCAGACGGGCTGTGTTGCAGGTTTGTCAAAGTTCCGTTTGTAACTGTCCACTTCAAAACTGTTGTGCAGTCTTACTACGATTTCCTCTTCCGTTTCGCTGACGAGTTCAAACAAGCCGTAACCACTGAAGACGAGGAAAC
>JALVXB010000033.1 GCA_027023025.1 Caldisericaceae bacterium
TCAGAATCACCGTTTGGGAGCGGGCCGTACTACGATTATACGGTTGGCAGAAATCTTTACGACAAATTGCCTCCTGCAGATGGTTATTCTTTTGAAGCAAAGGTGGGCTTCTATCCAATTCCTGAAATACCCGATCCGCAGAACAGCCACTTTACATTAAAGCAGGACTACTTCCTCTACAGAGGCGGGCTCGTTTCTTACACGGGCGTTGAAGTGCACAAAGTCGGGCCAGATTCAAGTAGTGTGTGGAACGACCCTGCAGAGCATAACATCACAAAACCCATTTACTATGTCGTAAACAGCAGTAATGTGTCGTTTACTATTCAGGGGATCGTGTGGAAAAGAGCAAACCTTACGGAAACTGCACCCTGGGGAAACGGCGAGCCAGATCCACTCACTGCCTGCTGCGTAAAGAAAACGAGTTACACTTTTAAACTCTACGGAAGCGGTACGCAGAACGGAACCTGCAACATAAGCGTCGAACCCACCAAAGTAACGATTCTCGAGCCGCACGACCTTAAAGTCCATGTAGGCAATATGAATGCAATCGTCCACATATTTATGCTGGACAAAGACGGACAAAAAGTTCACAACGCATTTACTGCATCTTACAAAGGCGGCCGCGAGCAAAAAATTCTTGACGACCTCTGGTACAATCCAGCACACATAAGCGGAACGAATATTCCCTCTCTTCCCATTTCGTTCGGGTACGACGACTACTTAGATGTAAGGTGGGTAAACGGAGATGTAGTTTTTAAGAATGTTGCATTTAACAGCATTACTGTTTGCCCGCATTGCCCGCGCCATGTGATCGTGGAGGTGTTTAGAGGTGACGGAAATACGCACCCTATGTGTGCTATGATTAAAGATGCAGTGGAAGTGGATCCTATAATAAAAGAACTTAGCGCATCGTATAAAGTGCTTGCGCAGGGCGGCGAAGAAACAAACACACTACTTGCAGGTTTAAGAGAAAGCATTTTCGTGACGGTTAACTTCTCATATCCTGATGTAAACTGGTTTATTTACTATAACGGAAAACCTATAGAGGATTACGGGCTGCACTTTGAGGTGATAAAAGTTTCTAACGATACATACAAAATTACTTTTGACAAACCTCTGCCGTTCGACGAAAACTACACGCCAAATAAACTTGAAATCGACGCCTGTGCTATAAATGGAACGAAAACTGCGTCTGAAAAAGCAGTGCTCGTTATAGGAAGTAAAACTCCACCTAAAGACACGACGCCGCCAAAGATTATGATTACTTACCCGAAAGATGGCGCTCTCGTAAACACCACGACGATTCACATAAAAGGAGTGGTGAAAGATAATGTTGCCGTTGCTAAACTGCTCGTGCAAAACGCAGAAGCAGGTTTTAAGGATAACGGAAGTTTTGACATTCCTGTGTCTCTAAAAGAAGGGAAAAATGTAATAAAACTCTCTGCAATAGATGCGTCTGGCAATAAAACAGATGTAGAAATTACGATTGTGTGCGACACGACCCCGCCAGAGCTTTCCGTAAGTGCGCCTTCTGAAACGCACGAAAAGGAAGTTACGATAAAAGGAAAAACAGAGCCTGGTGTCGCTGTATCTGTAAATGGGAAGCAAATCCGCGCAGGTGACGACGGTTCGTTCTCAGTAACTGTTTCTCTTACAAAAGGCGAAAATACGATTACGGTCGTCGCAACGGACAAAGCAGGCAACAAGACGACGAAGACGATAACGGTTGTTTACAAACCGCAGATAGTTATCACACTTCAGCCGGACAACCCGGTGATGACTGTAAATGGAGTTAAAAAGGAAATAGACCCGGGAAGAGGCACAAAGCCTATTATTATTCCAAAGTGGAATAGAACCGTCGTTCCAATCCGTGCAATTGTTGAAGCATTAGGCGGGACGATAGAGTGGGACGGAACAGAGCGAAAGGTTACGATAAACTTTAACGGCACTACGATCGAACTCTGGATAGGTAAACCTCAAGCAATGGTAAACGGTAAAATGAAGTGGATAGACCCAAATAACCACGATGTAAAACCAATTATCATAAACAACAGGACGATGCTGCCTTTGAGGTTCGTTGCAGAGAATCTGGGCTGCACGGTAAACTGGGACCCAGTAACGCGGACGATAACGATTACATACACGCCGTAGGGAATATTTAAAGGATTTAGAAACTTTTGTAGGCGAGGATAAAACCTCGCCTTTTAAATTTTTTATGAAAAGTCATAAAATATAGAGGATTGCGAAAAAAGAGGTGATTATAGGATGAGAAGAAAACTCTTTGCTTTACTAATTGCAGTGCTATTTGTTTTAACGGCATTAACGCCCGTTGCACTTGCAGAAAACCCGCCAGCCCAAACGGGAAACAGCTCATTTAGAGCCTCCTACGCAGTTGCAGGCGACTACGCTTTCCCATTCTTTGACCCGTGTAACAACTTTGCCTACAACTCTTTGTTCGTAAACAGCAAAGGCGAGGTGTGGATGCCTGTTGCCTCAGGGAAGTACGGCACAGATATGTGGATGTACCAGCTCGACCTGAAAAATGAAAAGGTTTTAAAGAAAGTGCACATAGGAATGTTTAATTACTTCCCTCTGTTTAAGCCGTCCCTTGACGGAAGGTACTTGTACTTTCCAATTATTAAGCTTAAGCCGGGCTCCATATTCATACAGTCGTGGAACTTCGTCTGCTTTGACCTGGAGGAAGGCAAAGTTGTGTGGGATAAGTTTTATCTTGCAGCTGGTACATGGAAATATATATATGCAACGGATGTTATACCAACAAAAGACGGAGCTGTGTTAACTGGCATTATAGATTACGACCGTGGACCATATAATGAAGCACTCTTTCTAATGAAAGTTAGCAACGGCGGAAAAGTGGAGTGGCAAAATACATATCCTTACGGAGCAATTATATTTGTTGATGTTAATCAAGGAAAATTGTATTTAGGCGATACTGACGAAGATCCTAATTATTCTTCTGATAACACTAAATATACCGTAGTCGACTTGAATACTGGAAAGTCAACGTCGACTACGGTGTTTTCTGATAATTATTCAGAAACTGCCTATCCACTTAATACAGGTATATACAGCAGCAGATATATATCTGTGTTAAGATTAAAACTTAAAGATAAAAATAAAGGATACACTTTAGATAATGCAATATCTGCTAATTGGGACTTGAGAGTGTTTAAACAGTCTAACAACCGAAATGTTTTACAAACAGTAGTGCCGCATTTACCAGTACGAATATATAGAGGGTGGTTAATATTTAGCAACTTCATCTCCGCTTCCTACAAAGGCTACTTCGTGTTCATCGACTCTCCGAAGTTCAAAGACCAGAACATATACGTGTACGACGAGAACGGAAAGGTTCTGTGGCACAGGGACGTACTGCCTACGGACACTTACCGTGCTGACGTAATGCCCACCTTTGCAAACGGAATGCTCTTCTACGGCAGTAAAGACACGATGTACGCAGTGGACGTTAAAACGGGCAAAGACGTTCAGACGCTTAAGGTAGGAAACTTTGACCAGTGCGGAGTGCTCTCTGCCTGGGACAGCGGTACCGTATGGATGTGGGCGTTCAGCAAGAAAGACAAAGAGCATATACACATCCTGAAACTCACTCCGGCAAAGGCAACGCTTACCGTGAATGCAAATATAAAAGACGGAAGTTTTGACATTATTCAGGGCAGTGCAAAGGAAACGGTGAAGTTTGGAAGCAAAGTGGAACTTCCTGCAGGGACTTACACTCTCCACTTCAACGGCACAAACGACGGCATTGAGCCTCCAGAAGATATAAACATTATTCTGAAGCCAGACGAAAACAAAGTGCTGACTGTGGAATACAAAGATACTGAACCTCCCGTGCTTACCGTTGAACCCGTTGAACCGCCTATGGTTATGAACGGAGTTGCGTACTTCACGATTAAAGGCACGGTAAAGGACAACTTCTCTGGCATTAAGTCCGTGTCTATTAACGGAATGAATGTAACGATAAACAGCGACGGTTCTTTCTCTGGGACAGTAATGGTTTACGAAAAAGGCAAAATTACTTTTAATGTCGTTGCAGAAGACAACGCAGGAAACAAAGCAGAGAAAACGCTTACTGCAGTTTACAACCCGCCCGTCGTGATAAAGCTTAAACCGAACAGCAAAGAGTTCTCAGCGAACGGCGAAACAAAAACCCTGGACTCACCGCCCGTTATCGTACCGAAGTGGAATAGAACCGTCGTGCCAATCCGTGCAATTGTAGAAGCATTAGGCGGAACAATTGAGTGGGATCCTGCAGAGCGAAAAGTTACGATAAACCTTAGCGGCACTACAATAGAACTCTGGATAGGAAAACCCCAGGCAATGGTAAACGGCGAGATGAAGTGGATAGATCCAAACAACCACGACGTAAAACCAATTATAATAAATTCAAGGACGATGCTGCCTCTGAGGTTCGTTGCAGAGAATCTGGGCTGCACGGTAAACTGGGACCCAGTAACGCGGACGATAACGATTACATACAGTGGATAAACATACGACGGATACATACCAGCGGATAGAAAATAAATTTTTAAAAAGGCAGTGAAATATATATAAGGGCAGGCTGCGGACTAACACCTGCCCTTGTCGATTATTGCACAAAAATTTTTACGGAAACTGTTACAAAGCTCTTAAAATAAATTTGGAAATCTTTGTAAAGAGGCTAAAATAAGGAAGGTTAGTAGTAAATTGCTGCATATTGGATCTCATTAAAGTGCAAGCAATTTAGAAATATAAAACAGGAGAAGAAAAGTAAAAATTGGGCTCATACATACTGATACTAAAATAGGTATTTGGAGGAGGAATAGTTTGATAAAGGGAAATATACTGCTGCTTTACTTAGGAAGGTACTTTGCACAACCTATGTCTTTGGTTCAGCCAAAAAGGAAGAAGTTTGCCAATTAAAAACTCCTATCTGGTGCAAAAATGAAAAATAGTTTAATTGTAAATTCGTTTATAAGACCCTATATGAATATTTTCTCTTTAAGTTCGGAGATACGGACTTACAGTCAGCATAACCAATTTAAGTTCGATAAACCGTACTTACAGTAAATATATTCAACATAAGTTCGTTGAGCCGTACTTAAAAATATAAGAGTAAAGGAGGCATATTATGAATAAAACGAGAGCGGGGAAGTATGTAAAGCAGCCTTTGGGATACAGAGCATTTATTCCTAATCCTTTGCCTCCTAATCCACCTATAAAATACGATGGAGAATTAAGGAGTTTGCTTTCACAGGCTGATAGGGCATTGGCAAGACTTGACGGGGTTACGACTGTTCTACCAAACCCCGAGCTTTTTGTAGGTATGTTCGTAAAAAAAGAAGCACTTCTCAGCTCTCAGATAGAAGGAACACAGGCATCATTAGAAGGAGTATTGAAGTTTGAAGCGGATATTACCCCAACAGAAGACATAAACGAGATAAAGGAAGTAATAAACTATATAAAGGCGCTTAACTACGGCATTGGAAGGTTAAAAGAACTCCCAATGTCAAACCGCCTAATAAAAGAGATACACAAAATTTTGATAAGTGGAACGAGGGGGTCGAACAAAACTCCCGGGGAATTCAGGCAAACTCAGAACTGGATAGGTCCTGCTGGTGCAAATTTAAATGAAGCAACATTCGTGCCTCCTCCGCCATACCTGGTGCCTGCGCTAATGTCTGATCTGGAAAAGTTTATGCACAGAAAGGACGACATCCCGCCGCTCGTCAAAGCAGCCCTTATACATGCACAGTTTGAAACAATTCACCCGTTCCTTGACGGTAATGGCAGGGTCGGCAGGCTTCTATTAACTTTTTACCTGTACTGGCAGGGAGTGCTCACTAAGCCTTTGCTCTACTTGAGTTTCTATTTTAAGAAGCACCGGGAGGAGTATTATAATCTTTTAATGAAAGTGAGGCTAAACGGAGAATTTGAAGAATGGATCAAGTTCTTCCTTAAAGGAGTAGTTGAGGTTTCAAATGAGGCAACCACAGCTGCAAAAGAAATAATAACATTGAAAGAGAGTTTGATTAAAATGTTGATAGAGCGCAAAATAGGCAGCGGGTATGCCGTAGGTTTAGTCGAGTTATTATTTTCTATGCCAATCGTTACATCAAAAGATGTCCAAAACAAATTAGGAATAAGGAGTAAAGATACAATAAGTAGATTACTTGAAAAGTTTGTTAAGGCGGGCATCATAGAAGAAGTATCTGGTAAAAAGAGGTACAAGAAATATATGTTTTCAGAATACATAGATATTATAAAAAGGGGAACGGAATTATAGAATAGTTTTGTGGCAAATCCGTTCGTGCTACTTTAGTGCGTCTCTTTTTATGGATATCGAGAACTTTTTAGATTTAGTAAAGTATACTCTATAATTAACTACTCTAAGCGAAGAGTCTCTACCTTAACGGTAAAGCTTTTATTGTGTTATGCTGAGCAAGTATATCTACCTTAACAACAATATATTTTAGTTCTATTATACTGAGCGAAGCGAAGTATCTCTGCACTAACTATTTTGCATTTGTAAAAATGCGGCCAGCAGATTTTAACTTTTTGTTTTACAAAGTTGCTTTTTGGTATAATCAACTTTCCATTCATTTCTGCTCCCCATAGGAAGAAAAGTTAGAAAGGAAACTTCGTGTCCTTTCTATTTAT
This sequence comes from Caldisericaceae bacterium, assembly GCA_027023025.1. Lineage (GTDB taxonomy): Bacteria > Caldisericota > Caldisericia > Caldisericales > Caldisericaceae > S143-107. The sequence continues at coordinate 6,679 of JALVXB010000033.1, forward strand.
TGAGGTTCTTCGCTCGCTGACGCTCGCTCGAGGATGAAGGAAAGGAGATAGCAAAAAGCACTCACTCAGGTCGACGAAAAAAATATTTGCTTGAAGGATAAAGTGGCATAAAAAATGTTTACTTTCAAAACACTATGCAAAGATAATTATTACAATAGACTTTCAATGAGACCTTTCAATAATTTGACTTGCTACAAAATATTTTTTATAATTAAAAAATGAATGGCATACTTGATAAAGCAGTAAGGAAAGTTAAATGATATATGTATTGGGCAGTATAAACGCAGACCTCGTGGTGTATTCTGTGCGTTTTCCCGATGTGGGCGAAACCGTCGTGGGAAACGACTTTCTCGTGAACCAGGGAGGAAAAGGCGCAAATCAAGCAATCGCATCGCAAAAGGCAGGCGGAGAAACGACATTCATCGGGCGCGTGGGTGACGACTACTTCGGCACGCTCGTGCTGGAAAGCCTCCGCAGGGAGCACATAAACCTCAGGGTAAAACGGGAGAAAAACACTTCCACTGGCATCGCAGTAATCAATGTCGACGAAAAAGGAGACAACAAAATCATTATCATACACGGTGCAAACGGCAAAGTGGACGGAAGTGAAACTGCGTATTTGAAAGAGCGCTTCAAAAAAGGCGATGTCCTGATGATTCAGGGGGAACTTGACGCAAGCGTCGTAAGAGATGCAGCCAGAATTGCAAAGGCATCAGGAGCAATCGTAATATTCGACCCAGCACCAGTTTCCAGCGAGTTAAAAAGCATTATTCCGTTTGCAACATTCGTCACTCCGAACGAAACTGAGATAAAAACGCTCACCGGCCTGAGCGGGGACAAAGGCGCAGAGGCACTGCTGAAGATGGGCGCTGAGAGCATAATTTTCAAAAAAGGAGAAAAAGGATTGCTCTTTTTAAGCAGTAAAGAGAGTTTCTCCGTAAGCGCTTTCCCCGTAAAGGCAGTGGACACGACCGGTGCAGGCGACACATTCAACGGCGCATTTGCAGCCGCACTGCACGCAGGAAAGCCACTGAAAGAGGCACTCGTTTTTGGAGAAGCAGCAGCGGCACTTTCAGTAACGAGAAAAGGCGCATCCATTTCGTCGCCTTACGAAAAAGAGATAAAGGAGTTCTTAAAAACGCACTCCGTAAAGTTTCGGGTGCACACATAAACAGAGCAATGGGGGTGATTAATGAATAAGATTAAAAAGGGAGGTAAGATCTCTAACACCGCTTCTAACGGCAAGAATCACGGTAAAAAAGTCATAATTGATACGGACTGCGGGATAGACGACGCAATCGCCATTATGATGGCCGTCCGCAACGGACTCGTCGTGCGCGGCATTACGACGGTCAGCGGGAACACGGAGGTTGAACAGGTAACTGTAAATGTCCTGCGCGTTTTACACTTTTTAGAAAGAAGCGACATTCCGGTATTCAAAGGTGCACACAAACCGTTCGTAAAGACGAGCGTTTCAAGCGCAAAAATACACGGGAGCGACGGGCTTGGAGATGTGGGGCTTCCCGAAGCACCCTTTGAAGCACAGATCACCAGTGCGCCCATCGCAATGTACGAGATTGCAAAAGAAAATCCCGGCATTACGCTGATCACGCTGGGCCCTCTCACGAATGTCGCAATGGCACTGAACCTGCATCCAGAGTTAGAATCGCTGATAGGAAGGATTATCTCAATGGGCGGCGCACTCTACAAAGGTAATGTCACGCGCTTTGCAGAATTCAACTTTTACTTCGACCCTGAGGCAGCACAGTTCGTTTTTGATTCAAAGGTGCCGCTCACGATCGTGCCGTGGGACCCTATTTTGCAGAACATAATACTGGAGAAGGATTTACTTAAAATGGCAAAAAACGCAGGAAGAATCGCCGAGATGATCGTTGCACTTGAGCAAACTCCACTTGCCTTTATGGAGGAGTTTTACGGCGTCCGTGCAAGCGTCTTTCCAGATCCAGTTGCAGTTGCATACGCGATAGACGAGAAAGTTGCAAAAAGTAAAATTATTGGTAATATGAAAATGGAATTAAATAACAACACGATGAGGGGTGCAAGCGTACTTACTGAGGGGGAAAGAATGGAAATCGTAACCGAAGTAGACCCTGAAGTGTTTAAAAAGATTTTTGTCCAGACTTTTTAAATAAAAATTAAAAGGAGGTTGTTATGAGGAAGAAAAGTATCGTGCTGGTTCTCGTCGCTCTGTTCGTCTTTACCGCGATTTTCCTTCCGGGATGCAGCAAGAAGGCAGCGGAGAACAACGGCGGCTCAAATCAGCAGCAGGCAAAAAAACTCAAGGTGGCACTCTATCTGAACGGAACGCTGGGGGACAAGTCGTTCTTTGACTCAGCAAACAGAGGCCTTCAGATGGCGGAAAAAGACTTAAATGTTGAAGGTAAAACGATTGAAGGCGGTTACGATCCTTCCAAGTGGGAACCGGATCTCGAACAATTGGCAGAAGGTGACTGGGACATCATCATCGTAGGCACCTGGCAGATGGTTGACCCGCTGGAAAAAGTGGCGCGGGCACACAAAGATAAGAAGTTCATCATCTTTGACACGACGGTGGACTACTCAAAAGGCGACCTTGGAAATGTTTACTCCATTCTTTACAAACAGAACGAAGGCTCGTTCCTCGTCGGCGCACTTGCCGCAATGATCACCGAGTCCAACATGCCGAAAGCAAATCCGCAGAAGGTGATCGGATTCCTCGGTGGTATGGACATTCCCGTTATTAACGACTTTAAAGTAGGTTACATACAGGGTGCGCACTACATCGACCCAGATGTAAAGGTGCTCGTTTCTTACGCAGGTTCATTCAACGATCCTGCAAAAGGTAAAGAACTCGTGCTTGCACAGTACGACCAGGGTGCAGACATTGCGTTCAATGTGGCAGGCGAAACGGGCATTGGCTTGCTCGATGCAGCAAAGGAGAAAGACAAGTACGCAATTGGCGTGGATTCCGACCAGTACATTATGTTCAAAGACAGCGACCCTGAGAAAGCTGCACACATCGTTACCTCAATGAAAAAGAATGTGGACAAGTCGCTTTACAGGGCAATTAAACTCTACGAAGAAGGGAAACTTCAGTTTGGAAAGGCAGAAGCGCTGGGACTTAAAGAAGACGGAATCGGCGTTGCAGACAACGAAAACTACGAAAAACTCGTTCCAAAAGAATTCAGAGACAAAATAGACGAGCTGAAGCAGAAGATTATTAACGGAGACATAAAAGTTAAAACTGCATTTGGCAGTTAACTTGCTTGATTGAAACTTTTGTGGGGGCATTCGTGCCCCCGTTTGTTTATTTGGAGGCGATAAATGGATACGATCCTATCCATTAGAAACATTGTAAAAGTGTACCCAAACGGTGTCGTTGCAAACAAAGGCATCAGTTTCGACATAGAGAAAAACACGATTCACGCGCTCGTCGGGGAGAATGGGGCGGGTAAAACGACGCTTATGAAAATTCTCTTTGGCATTGAAACTCCTCAGGAGGGGGAAATTATCTACAAAGGGAAAAAAGTGCACTTCAAAAGCCCGCTTGACGCAATTAAAAATGGAATCGGCATGGTGCACCAGCACCTTATGCTCGCGCCAGACCTCACCGTTGCAGAAAACCTCACGCTGGGCATCGAGCCGCGAAAGTGGAAGATATTCCTCGATACGGACAAAATGAACGAAATTGCAAAAAGAGTATCGAAGGAATTCGGCCTGGAGGTGCCGTTTGACAAAAGGGTAAAGGACCTGCCTATTGGCGTGCGGCAAAGGGTGGAAATTTTGAAGGCGCTTTTGAGAAATGTAGAACTTCTCATTCTGGACGAGCCCACTGCTGTGCTCACCCCACAGGAAAGCGACATGCTCTTTAAAACGCTGAAAGACCTTAAAAAACACGGTAAGACGATTATCTTTATTTCTCACAAGTTAAAAGAGGTGAAACAAATTGCAGACAGGGTTACCGTGATAAGAGACGGAAAGGTAATTGCAACGAAAGATGCATCAGAACTTACCGAGCACCAGATCGCAGAGCTTATGGTGGGCAGGGAAATAAAGTCCGAGCGGATTGCACCTTCTCCAAAAGTAGGCGAGCCTCTGCTCGAAGTAGAGAACCTGGACTACATAAACGAAGAAAACATTCCCGTTTTGAAAAGCGTTTCCTTCAAAGTGCGGAGCGGTGAGATTTTAGGCGTTGCAGGCGTTGAGGGAAACGGGCAGACGGAACTCGTTGAAATTCTTACCGGTTTAAGAAGGCTCACTTCAGGCAAAGTCATAATAAACGGTAAGGATATGGCAGGTAAAACGCCCCGCGAAATCCGTGAAAACGGCGTGTCACACATACCTGAAGACAGAATGAAAAACGGCGTCGCAGAAGCCGCAACGATAAAAGAAAACCTCATAGTGGACAGGTACTACAAAAAACCGTTTTCAAAAGGCATACTTCTGGACTGGAAGTACATTACGAATTACGGAAAGAAACTCATAAAAGACTTTAATGTGCTTGCGACTTCTCCGGATGCGCTCGTTTCGTCGCTCTCCGGCGGAAACATCCAGAAAGTCGTCGTTGCAAGGGAACTCTCCTCTAACCCCTCCGTAATCGTAGCAGACCAGCCGATAAGAGGTATTGATGTGGGTTCAGAGGAGTTAGTCCACAGATTGTTGAAAGAAGCGCGCGACAAAGGCAGTGCCGTTTTTCTCGTTTCTGCAGACTTAGACGAGGTGCTGGAACTTTCAACGCGCATTATCGTGCTTTACAACGGGGAAATCGTAGCGCGTTTTGACGATGTGGGCGGGCTCACCGGAAAAGACTTGGGCCCGTACATGTTAGGCGTAAAAAGGGAGGAGTGAAGTGGAAAAGTACATTCTGAAGTATTTCGATGCAATAAGGACGATCATTGCAATTCTCATCGGAATATTCATAAGTATATTGGTTATTTACATTATCAGTAAGTCGCCCGGCGGCTCGCTGAGGTACTTCCTTTTAGGGCCGGTGCTTTCAAAAAGCAGGCTTGGCAATGTGTTTGAAACGGCAACTCCTATTCTCTTTGGCGGGCTTGCAGTGTCCATTCCGTTTCAGGCTGCACAGTTCAACATCGGGCAGGAAGGGGAAATATACCTCGGTGCGGCACTGGGAACTGCATTTGCGCTCGTGTTCCACATGCCCGCATTTCTCTACGCAGCAATGGTTCTGTTCTTTGCAGGGCTTATCGGGGCAGGCTGGGGTTACATCCCCGGCATACTGAAGGCAAAGTGGAAGGTGGACGAACTCGTTTCGAGTTTGATGCTGAACTATGTTGCATACTTTTTTGGTTTATACGTAATCAACTACCACTTCAGGGATAAAAAAGCAGGTTTTCTCGTTTCGTATCAATTGCCGAAAGCTGCGTGGCTCAAGCAGTTTATCCCTGGGACGCGCATCCACATCGGCGTGATACTTGCACTCGTGTTTGCAATTCTCGTTTACTACTTCCTGTACCACACAAAACTGGGCTACGAAATCAGAATGGTAGGCTTTAACAGGCACTTTGCAAGATACGGCGGCATAAATGTGTTCAAAGTCATCGTACTTTCACAGGTAATCGGAGGGTTTATCGCAGGCGTCGGCGGAATGGTGGAAGTGATGGGCATCCACCACAGGTTCAACTGGCAGATGAGCCCGGGGTACGGATGGGACGGAATCGTCGTTGCAATTATCGGGCACAACCATCCAATCCTCATAATCTTTGCGGCACTTTTCCTTGCATATCTGCGCGTGGGCGGGCAGGTGCTGAACCTGATGTCAGATGTGCCTTCTGAAATGGTTACCGTTATAGAATCCATTATCATACTGCTTATTACTGCTGAAGCATTCCTTTCGCAGTGGAAGTACAGAATTACCGTAAGAGAGGCTGCGAGAAAGGAGGAGCTCAATGAATCCGCTTCTTAAAAGTATATTTTCTGCTAACTTCGTGTTTGCGACGCTCAGGGTAACGACGCCCATTCTGTTTGCCGCAATAGGCGTTGCAATTACTGCACTCTCAGGCTCAATAAACATCGCACTTGAGGGAATTATGCTTATTGCAGCATTCGTCGGGGTAATCGTCAGCGCGTTCACTGGAAGTCTGTGGCTTGCCCTGATTTTTGGTGTGCTCGCCGCCGTGGGGCTTGCAGCGCTGCTCGGCTACTTCCACCTGAACCTCAAAGCAGACATCATCATCGCGGCAATTGCACTGAATATGTTTGCGTCCGGAATCACCGTGTTCCTTACCTACATATTCGCACACGACAAAGGCACGACGAGTTCCTTAAAGAGCCTCGTGTTCCCGTCCTACCAGATACCAATTTTAAAAGACATTCCCGTACTTGGAAAAATGTTCAGCGGTTTGAATGTGCTGACATACTTTGCTTTGATATGCGTCGTGATTTTTTACTATCTTATCTACAAAACGCCGCTCGGGCTGAGGATTCGTGCAGTTGGGCAAAATCCTGACGCAGCAGAGTCCGTAGGCGTAGATGTAAAAAAGGTGAAGATGTACTCGCTGCTTCTTTCAGGATTTTTCGGCGCGTTTGGCGGGCTTTACCTTTCAATGGGGTACGTTTCGTGGTTTTCAAGAGATATGACTGCAGGGCGCGGGTTTATTGCAATTGCAGCTGCCTCGATTGGCGGCAACTTGCCAATAGGGACATTTTTTGGCTCGCTGCTCTTTGGGGTGGTGAACACGCTTGCAATATTTCTTGCCACCTTGAAAGTGCCCTCAGAACTCATACAGATGATTCCTTACATTACGACGGTGCTCGTGCTTGCAATTTACGCAATACAGAAGAGCGCCAAATCGAGAGGTGAAGAATGAAAAAAGTATTGATGGACTGCGACCCCGGTCACGACGACATGGTCGCAATTATGCTTGCTGCAGCATCGGACGAAGTAGACCTGCTCGGTATAACGACTGTCGCTGGCAACCAGATCGGGGAGAAAACATTCAGAAATGCGCTGAGGATTCTTACTCTGATAAACAGAAAGGAGATCCCAGTTGCGCGCGGGTTTGACGGGCCGCTCGTGCGTAAGCTCGTCGTTGCACCTGAAATTCACGGAGTTTCCGGGCTGGACGGTGCAGATCTTCCCGAGCCTGCGGTAAAGCCCTTAAAGGTGCACGCGGTCGACTTTATTATCGAAACGCTGCGTAAAAGTAGCGGCAGCGTTTACCTCGTACCCACTGGGCCGCTCACCAATGTTGCCGTTGCGCTATTGAAGGCGCCGGACATAAAGGAGAAAATAGAGCGCATCGTGCTTATGGGCGGTGCCGTATTCGACTCAAACACGACGCCTGCTGCAGAGTTCAACATATATGTGGACCCTGAGGCTGCAAAAATCGTGTTTGAAAGCGGCGTGCCGATCACGATGGTGGGGCTCGATGTAACGGACAAGGCAATTTTTAACTTTGACGACATAGAAAAACTCAGGCAGTTTAACGGGAAAGTTTCGCGCGTCGTTGCACCGCTCCTCGAGTTCTTTGGGAACGCAAATAAAGAGATATACGGGTTTAACGGCGCACCTCTGCACGATGCACTTGCCGTGTCCGTCCTGATAAATCCAGATGTCGTAAAAACGCGCTTCCTTCATGTGGACATAGAAACGAAAGGGGAATTCACGCGCGGGGAAACGGTTGTAGATGTGTACGGGATAACGGGCAAAGCGCCCAATGCAGATGTTGCGCTTGAACTGAACCTCCCTCTATTTAAGGAAATTGTGTTTTCGCACATAAAGAAACTCGATGAAAGCCTGGAAGGTTGAGTACTTACTGCGCAAAAACGCGCTGCCTGAAAAAGAGTTTAAACCGTTCTGGGACGAAGCGTCGGATCTCGTAAAGAACGCAGAGGATGTGCGCGTGAAACTTCTGTGGGAAAGCAAAGTCCCTGGCTCTGGTGCACCAGAGCACCTCATCGTGGGTGCAGTGCAGGCCGCATGGAACAGGGGATACGATGTAAGAGCTGCAGAAAAACTCCTCTCCAAAGGGTTTAAGGCACTCAAGTCAAACGACGCAAGCAGTTTAAGGCGCATAAGTGCGGAGATTTTTTACGCGCTCTCCGTTGCCCTGAAGCGAAAAAACGACGCGTACTTTCGTTTTTCCCACCCTGAGACCTTTAAAGAAATTGCAGCGGACTTTCCAGAAGTGCACTTTCCGAAGGTGCGTGTTAAAGCGGGCGAGAAAACTCTTGAAGACAGAGTGTGCGGGGGCTGGTACGGGCAGATTGCAGGCGCATCTATGGGGACGCGCATAGAAGGTTACAGGCATAAAGCGCTCGTACGAGTGTTTGGGGATAAACTCGGGTCGTACATAGAAAAACCCGACGGATACAACGACGACATTACATACGAAGTTGCATTCCTCGACGCGCTGAAAGAAAAGGGAAGGAAAGTTACCGCAACGGACATCGCGCTGAAGTGGGCAGAGGAAATTCCGTTTGGCTGGTCTGCAGAGCAGGTTGCACTGGACAACATCAGGAAAGGGATAATGCCGCCGCAGTCTGCGCTTTTGCAAAACCCGTTCGGCGAGTGGATAGGCGCTGCAATGCGCGGAATGGCGCCAGGACTCGTTGCACCAAACGACCCCCGAAAGGCCGCATACCTCGCCTACACAGACGGAACTATCTCGCACTATGCAAACGGGCTTTACGGAGAGATTTTTGTCGCAGTGCTTTCGTCGCTTGCATTCGTTATCGATAATCCTCAAAAACTTTTAATCAGTGCAATAAAGTTTATTCCGAAAGAGTCGCAACTTTACACCGTCGTGTGGGAGATAATGGGCGAACTCGCATACGCAAAGAGCATAAAAAAGATGATCCGCTTTGCAGAGAAGCGCTTTAAAACATACAACTGGATTCACCTCTACCCGAACCTCGTTTCCGTGATCAGCGCAATTTACTTCTCTCAGGGCGACTTTGACCGCGCGATGAATGTCGTTGCACAGTTCGGCTTCGACGCAGACTGTAACGGCGGTATGGCAGGTGCTGTGCTTGGCGTGATGAACGGTTTATCGGGTATTAGCGAAAAGTGGACAGCGCCTTTTAACGGAAAGATTAAAACATATGTGTTCGGAAAGGAAGAACTTTCTATTGATGCGCTTTGCAAGGACACGCTAAAACTTTCAAGGATAAACTTTGTGCAAACTTAGCAGAGGCTTAAAGCAAAGAAGGAGGAGGCACTTATGCTTATAAAAAACGGCACGATTCTGCACTTTGAGAACCTGTCCGTTGAGAAAGCGGACATTTTAATAAAAGGAAACAGAATTGAGAAAGTTGCAAAAAACATCGAAAGCACGCCGGGCGAAGAAGTAATTGACGCAAAGAACTTTTTCGTTACGAGCGGTTTTGCAAACACCCACGCACATGTGCCTATGGTGCTTTTCAGGGGCTCAGCGGAAGATGTAAAGTCAACGGACTGGTTCAACAAGTACATCTGGGTTTACGAGCAGAACCTTACGCCGCACGACATATACATAGGCGCACTGCTCGGCGCTGCCGAAATGCTTTTGAACGGAGTTACCACTGTATTTGACCACTACTTCGAAATGCAGGAAGTTTTCAAAGCATTCACGGAAGTAGGAATACGCGGCGACCTTGCCTGGGCAGTTTTCGGAAGAGGAGAAAATTCAGACGAAAATTTTAAAAAGGCAATGGAATTTACTGAAAGTTACGGTGGAAAGTCAGACCTTATCACGGTAAGTCTGGGGCCGCACTCCCCTTACATCTGCCCGGAAGGCTTTTTGAAAAAGGTTGCGGAGATCTCAAAGCAAAGCGGGCTGAAAGTACACATCCATGTGTCAGAAGAAGAGTGGGAAGTGGAAAAGAGCCTGAAGGAAACGGGTAAAACACCCATTGCATACCTCAATTCGCTCGGAATTCTAAAGGAGGGCACAATTCTTGCACACGCCTACTATGCAACGGACGAAGAGTTACAACTTATAAAAGATACTGGTGCACGCATTGCGCACGCTGCAAAAACCTATATGCGCTTTGGATTTATGAAGGACCTTTTGCCTCGAGCGCTTAAAGCGGGCGTGGACATTGCACTTGCAACTGACGGGCCTGCGTCAAACGCAAACCTGTCGATTTTCGAAGTTGCGCGCGACGCTGCACTGCTTGCAAAACTTTCAGTAAAAGACGCAGAGGCAGGCAGGATAGAGCAGGTCGTTCCGCTCCTTTCGCGCGGCACTGCATTTACGGGCAGACGGGTGGGGCAGGTGAAAGAAGGCTTCCTTGCAGACCTCGTCCTTATAAAAAAGGATTCCGTTTCGCTCGTCCCCGAAACGAACATCTTTGCAAACATTCTGTATTCGCTCTCCGCACGCGACATCGACACGGTGCTCGTAAACGGAAACATCGTCGTAAAACACGGCAATCTCGTGAACATAAACTTAAGCGATCTGCTGAAAGAAGCGCGAAAGAGCGCAAAACACCTCGTCGTGCGGAACGCGGACAAACCGATGCAGACATTTGGGAAGTGACGATCAGAATTTATGGCACTGTTCAAAAACATAGCTTGCGTGATTTTTGACCTCGACGGGACGCTGTTTGATGCACCGTATAATTGGGCGGAGATTAAACGCGCGCTCGGAGTGCCAGACGGAGAAGTTATTCTCGACTACTTAAAAAGTCTGGAGCAAGAGGAGCGCAAAAAGAGGTTTGCAATTCTCGAGCGCTTTGAAAAACTCGCAACTGAGAGCGGCTCGTTAAAAGAAGGTGCAAAAGAACTTGTAGACTTTTTGAGAAGCAAAAACATTAAAACCGCGCTCGTTACGAACAACTCTGCGTTTAACACGCGCTACATACTCGAAAAGTACGGGCTCCGCTTCGACTTCGTGCTCACGCGCGACAGCGGGCTCTACAAACCGGGAAAAGAAGTGATAGAATTCGTTTTAGGCAAACTCCACGCTTCAAAGGAAAGCGCGCTGCTTATAGGCGACAGCGATTACGATGTAAAGACTGCGCGCCTAAGTGGCATTCCGCTTATTATCGTGGGTGACAAAGAACTTGACGGAGAGTTTGTCCGCGTTAAACACCTGGGCGAAATAAAAAATCTTATCGAGTGAAACTGAAAATTTTTCATTGGGTAGTTAATTCTAATAGATATAACGGCAACTTTACACTATACCTTAATGTAAAATCCAAAACTCTACACTTTTTACCAAAAATTAAAAGGGGAGTTCATTCTTCCAGAAGGATAAGGTTCTTTGCAAAGGCGGCTCAGGACGACGGGAAAGAAAAAACCTTCGCTCGAGGACGACAAAAAACCTGTCACTCTGAGCGCAGCGAAGCATCTCTGCCTTAACTGCAAACCTACAGAAAAAAACTGGAAACTACAATCCTTTGTAAAAGTGACCGGGACAGTGGAAAACATTTGCTCAAAGAGGACAGGAAGAGGAATGAGAGGTAATAACTGAATCTCCCGCGTTATTGTAAAAAATACTTATTGGAATGGTCACAACTCCTCGAAGATTTTCTGCTTTACACTCACCATTAATGTAAAATACTTACGGAATGGAAAGCATCTGCTGCTCGAGGGGACTATCAACAAGGAGGTTTTGGTTGAGAGTTTTCTCAAAAATCAATAAAAAAGGAAACGCGCCGCAGCACTTTAAGAGGTGCAAAATGCCCTGACAAAAAATTTCTGCTGACGCTCCCAACACACTGCAGCGCGCTTTGCTTACTTTGGCTCTTTTGGCAACACGGCGCAGAGAATAAGGTATGCAACGATTCCCGGAACGATGCCCGTAAATACCGTGACGAGCACGACGATCACGCGCATCAGGGCAGTGTCAATTTCAAAGTAATCTGCAAGCCCGCTGCACACGCCACAGATCAGTACATCTCTGCGCGATCTGTAGAGCGGTTTCGTGCTACTCTTTTTTTCTGCGCCGAGCACGACTTTAGCGCACTCTTTGCAGTACAACTTCCCGTGTATGTAAACTGCGCCCTCCGGGCAGACGCCTTTTCCACAGCGGGTACAGGCGCCTACCGCATCGCGGCTGTGGTCGTTAAAGCACTTCACCTTACCTGCTCCCCCTCAGGCATCACGATCCAGAGCAGAATGTAAATAAGAATCATCGTAAAAAATCCGCTGAATCGTGGAAGGAACATCAGTAAAACGAAAATAATCCTTATTATCGTTGGGTCTATGCCAAAATACTCTCCAAGTCCTCCGCACACACCTGCAATTACTCTGTTCGTAAGAGAGCGGTGGAGTGTTTTGGGATGCCTTTCTTCGTAGCGCACTTTTTCGGCACATTCTTTGCAGTAAAGTTTCCCGTCAATAATTACGGCGTCTTCCGGACAAACTGCTTTTCCGCAGCGTGTGCACACGCCAATTGCCTCTCTTTTATCGTCGTCAGTGCACTTCATCGCTTTTTCCTCCTTCGTCTTTTTTAACGCTTTTTTTATTCCGTGGAATCATAAGCACCAGTCCAAGCAGTATTAGCAGTGCGCCCACTCCGTATATGTGTAAGTATCTGTAAAATTTCTCGCTTATGTTAAAAACGGCTGGCGTTGCAATAAGAAAGCCAAAGCCTATCAGAATGAGGCCTGAAAGGACTTCTTTCCTTGAAATCTTAAACACGAACCCGGAAAGCAGAAGTGCTGCACCCACTGCAATGGAGAACCCAGCAACCAGCATCGTGAATGTAGGGATAACGATGTGAAATGTAAAAATCAAAACTGCAATTCCCAGAAATAGCGTAACGAGCGGGTTCGTAATGTCTTTGTGCTGCCTGAACACATACTTCACCGTGTAGTAACTTCCTTCAAATATCAGAAATATGCCGATAAATCCCCAGAACGGAGAAAAGTTTGCGGTAACATTCGACAGTATGTAAACGATACCAAGCGAAAGTAAAATGCTGCCGAGCATGTACCTTGCATCAATGTCACTCATATTTAATCACCTCCTAAAAGTGTAATGGAACCAAGCGGTATTGCAGTTTCTCCCGCAGGAAGCACGGATATGTCGAGACACGAATACTGCTTAGAATAGTTTGGAGTTGTGTAGTTGGAGCCGTTTACCGTAAAGTAGCTGTCTGCTTTTACATCCGCATACGGTGCAGAGATAACTGCAGGTTGTTTCCCCACATTTATCGTTACTTCAGTCGTAATGTTCTTGAAGGTTGCACTCATCGGTGGCTCAGTTTTAGAAAAGTCACAGTTTATCACGCTGTTTACTCCTTTTTCGTAAAAAGATGCAATGTGCTTGTTGCCTTTCACATCGAGTGTGCCGTTTAGTAGGTTGAGGGAGACATTTCCCAAAAATTTATTATCGCTAAAAGAAATTTGCGAGTTCATTCCTTTCAAGTAAATCCCTGTTACGCCACTATTCTTAATAGTAACACTCCCGTTCATTATCGTGCCATTGATGCGGTCCACCGTGCAATTAGACAGGCTAATACCTCCATTCGTTAACGAGAGCTTAGCACTTATTGGTATGTCAGGGAGACTAATTGAGAAAGACGCGTTTTTTACATCTGATTCCAAAGATACTTCTTTAATCCTGATGGTAAGGTAGAGGTTTACCACTGCGTTTTTCTTTAAGCCGGTTGCTTTTACCGTAAGCGTGCCGTTTTTGTACGACATTCTTGAAGCTGTGTTTACGCTGGTAAGCACGGCAAGTTTTGCACCTTCGGTATTTTCCTTGACGACCTTATCGTCTATCGCATTTTCTAATTCTTTTACATTCAGCATGCAGTTATTTGCGTCCAAAGAAACGGTTATAGATCGTTCACCTTCGTAAGGAATTGCAGTTACGCTCTCCACACTGCTCGACTTAGATGTAACGAGCGATAACGGCGTTAAAACGCCAGAAATTCCCATCGTGCTGAGCAGTATAAGGCCAATAATAACGAGTGCGACGACGATCGATGTAAAAACGACTTTTGCAGTGCTTGCACCTTTGTAAGGCACTTCCTTTTTCGCTTTACTTTCCGTGCTCGAAGTTTCGGTATGTTCTGAAACGGCGCTTTTCGGGACGACACCTTCTGAAGCACCACTTTTCGAGGCATCGCCTTTTGATACATTGCTTTTCGATGCGGCAACCTCCTCTTCTTCTTTTACCTTTGCAAGACACTCCTTGCAGTAGACTTTCCCTTTGTACTCCTGCGCGCATTCCGCGCAGAGCGGCTTTCCACACACAGAGCACACGGCGACTGCTTCCCTATCGGGATGATAGTAGCATTTCAACTTTTTCACCTCCCGCAATGTATAGTGAGATAAGAATACTTACGAGAAAACTCGTAATAAGTGCGTAGGCGACGAACGAAAGCAAAGGAAACTCCATTACGAAGTTTTTTAGCGGCAAAACGGATAAGAGCGTAACGAAAAGTTGGGTTTTAGATACAAACTTCAGCGCTTCGAACAACACGATAAAAGTGAGTGGCACGAGAAGTGCCGTGCGGACTAAAAAGCGCATAAACTCCGCTTTCCTTATGTGTGCGTAAAGCGCATACTCCACATTTACCTTTACTTTGCAGTCTTCTTTTAATAAGTTTAGCGTTTCTATAAATTCTCTTTCTTTCATACTCACTTTTAATACGATTCCCAAACGGAAAAGGTTACAAAGGTTACGCACATTAAAATCATTATTATCATTATAATATTCTTCATAATTCGTTTATAATATTGTTGTATAAAGTCAACAAAAGTTATTTTACGGAGGTGAGATAGAGATGAAAAAGAAGTTAGTGATTTTACTGGTAATAATGTCGTTTTTGGTGACATTCGCATTTGCAGGATGCAGTTCAAACAGTGCACAAAACAATACATCGGCACCAAAAACCAGCGAAAATGTAAGTTCCAATACTGCGAATAATTCTACCAATACAAATTCCAGTACTGCTACCAGCACATCTTTAACGCAGGAGGAAAAAGACGGACTTTTGTATTCAGTTGAAGAGGAAAAGTTGGCACGCGATGTGTATCTGGATTTGTACAACAAGTGGGGGCTTAATGTATTTAAAAACATAAGTTCTGCAGAGCAAAGGCACATGGATGCAGTAAGAGGATTACTTGAAAAGTTTAATGTACCAGATCCTACTATAGATGAAGGTGTAGGCGTATTTAAAAACCAAAAAATTCAGAAACTTTACGACGAGTTGACTGCAGAAGGCAGTAAGTCTGTAGTAGACGCATTAATCGTTGGGGCAAAGATTGAAGAAATAGACATGATAGATTTGAATAAAGAGTTGAACGCTACGAATAATAAAGACATCAAGAGTGTTTACGAGAGTCTCATTGCTGGGTCTAAAAACCACTTAAGGGCATTTGTTTCAAATCTTAAAAAGTACGGCGTAGATTATAAGCCTCAGTTCCTCTCCCAGGAACAATTTGACGAAATTATAAACGGTACAAACAGTAAAGGAAACGGACCAGCTGGAAATAATGGAAGTACAGGTTATAATTCTACAAATACTAATTCTAACACTACGGCATCCAACTCTGGGACCAACACGACATCTAATAATACTTCTTCCAACAACGAAACAAACACGAACTTAGAAAATGTAAGTTCCAATACTGCGAATAATTCTACCAATACAAATTCCAGTACTGCTACCAGCACATCTTTAACGCAGGAGGAAAAAGACGGACTTTTGTATTCAGTTGAAGAGGAAAAGTTGGCACGCGATGTGTATCTGGATTTGTACAACAAGTGGGGGCTTAATGTATTTAAAAACATAAGTTCTGCAGAGCAAAGGCACATGGATGCAGTAAGAGGATTACTTGAAAAGTTTAATGTACCAGATCCTACTATAGATGAAGGTGTAGGCGTATTTAAAAACCAAAAAATTCAGAAACTTTACGACGAGTTGACTGCAGAAGGCAGTAAGTCTGTAGTAGACGCATTAATCGTTGGGGCAAAGATTGAAGAAATAGACATGATAGATTTGAATAAAGAGTTGAACGCTACGAATAATAAAGACATCAAGAGTGTTTACGAGAGTCTCATTGCTGGGTCTAAAAACCACTTAAGGGCATTTGTTTCAAATCTTAAAAAGTACGGCGTAGATTATAAGCCTCAGTTCCTCTCCCAGGAACAATTTGACGAAATTATAAACGGTACAAACAGTAAAGGAAACGGACCCAAGAGAGGTGGATAGTAGATGCTGATTACGAAAATAAAAGCGGTTTTAACGACTATTATCCTCGGGCTGTTTATAGTGGTGGGTTTTTCTGGAATAGGGCTCTTTTTTGCACCGAATGGCCGCGAAGCGCGTTTGATGAACTGGACATTTTTAGGATTCTCGAGAAGTGCGCTTGAAACACTGCACGACATTCCGGGACTTATCCTGATAATTTTGCTCGTAATCCACTTCTCCCTCAACCTGAAACTATACATAAATGAGATAAAGATTTTGTTTAAGTAAATTAACTTATAAAAAAAATGGGGGGATTGAACCCCCCTTTTTTTGTTTTAAATCTATACCTAACACAAAGTGTGTCGAGTTTGTAGTTTTTTCTTCTGCACTTATGCAAAAACTTAAGCAAGGTAATTGTAGAATTCTGCCTGTGCTTTGACCACAGGTAAATCAGGTTTTCTACTTTTTGGCAGTATAATTCAAACCAAAATCTCAGAAAATGGCATAGTAATCAGGATTTTACGCTCGTTTATAGATACTCCGACACAATACGAACAATTTTTCGCTTTTCGTCCGGATTTTGCCTGTTTTTGACCCTCAAAGAAGCCTTTATTTATGCGGGTTTCTATTTTTGCTAATTTTATTCAAATTGAAAATTTCAGGGCAATTTTTGAGAAATGCTGATAAACACAGGCTTTATTGCAATTTTCGTTTGCCCTAAAATAAGGCCGTTTAACGCGTTTTGCAGGTATAATTACCCGATTTTTCTCAAGATTTGCGTCTATGGGCCTTAAATTAGCGATTTTGAAACGAAGGCTGATAAATACAGGGTTTGTTTGTAGTGATTTTGTTGTACTGAGCCGTTTTTCAAAATTTTATGCAGTTTTCAATGTAAACAAAGCAAAGATTGTTAAGGCAGAGACTCTTCGCTTCGCTCAGAGTGACTGAAAAATATCAGAGTGACTGAAAAATATCAGAGTGACGGAAGAAAATATCATAGTATAGGAAAAATGTAAAAGTAGCAGGAAAGATGTCAGAGTGGCAAATGAGATGTTAGATTGACAGAGAAGGTATCGTATAAGGGTGATGCAGTCTCCCAGGCGAGCAAAAGGTATCATTTATTGAAAATGGCGATAATCTTTTTTCCACCTAACCTGAACGGTTCTTTCGTATTGCATTCTCTCTATTTTTGTAACCTGATTAAATAATGGTAAACAGAATACAGGCAAAGCTAAGCTTTGCCTGTATCGTCACCTTACGATGTCTTAATTAGTTACCCCACTTAAAGTAAACTGAGCCCCAGTTTGTTCCATCGTCAAATCCATACAAAATCTTGTTGGATTGATAGCTTAGTATGTTACAATTTATCTCAACATTTTGTGAATACCGTCTTTGCAGCATCAGTGTAACGGAAACGCCAACTGTTCCTCCTCCGTCGCCGTAAGAAACGCCAAAGTTCAGCGTTACGGCAGGAGTGTAGTAAACGGATACACCTCCGAGAGGAAATGTTCTGTGAGCTCCAGGAGAAGTACCAACTGCATATCTGGCTCCCGTAATTGTGCTTGGTGGGTTTGGTACATAAGCATTAATATCGTTGTATGCATCGAGAACATGCGTAGGATAAACAGTTTCCCTATAAGTAACAAATGTTCCTGCATTTGTGTAAGCGACTGTCTTTTCTCTTTCGTAAACATATGTTACATTGGACATTACGGCAGCCTTTTGACCATCTCTCTTGTACCCCGTTCCGAAGTCTGCAATTGACGGCGTTGCAACTGCCCCTCCGTCGTACCACTCTCCTGTAGGAGGTGTGTCGTTGGGAGATGTCCTGAACTTTGACTGGATGTATACAATTGAATCTCTTTTAAACTCAATCCAGGTTTCTTCGCCAGGCACTGAATAAACGAAAGCTATTTTTGTTCTTCTTTTGAATGTTTTATAGTCAACTATCGTCGTATATCCTCCGCCGTATTCCATAGGGTGTATACCAGACTCTTTCTTAAATTTACCTTTGTGCATTATTATCTTAACATTAATAGGCATAAATGCTTTATCAGGAATTACAGATACAATCCTTGAGCCAATAAGGCCTTTATCAGGAGACATCACAACTATTTCAAAGTGTCGAGGTATAAAGATGTAGTGGTATATCGGCCTTCCTTTTTGGTCAAATCCTCCAAATTCCATACTAACCCACTTTGCAGGAACAATCTTTTTTACATCAGGAGAAAATGACGATATTCCTGTTTTCTGTCCTTTTGCTATTTTGCCGTCCAGATCTCTTACTATTAGGCATTCGGGAGTAATGCTTTGTTTTCCGTCTGGAGATAGTGCCGTGATGTGTATGTTTACTGTAGAATATGCTTTATTCATTGCAAGTGCTGTATCAAAAGTTAAGTTACTGGCATACCTTCTTATCGGAGTGATTATTCCTATGAGAAGTACAAGCACCAGCACGAATACTGCAAAGTACTTGAGAAAAGTCTTGCCACTTATCTTTTTCATTTTGTCCTCCTAAAATAGAATTTTATTCTCTTTTCAAAACTTTGCAAACGAGTTTGTGTTTCGGTGTGATTTTTCGCTTCATTTGCAAAGCACTTATTGGGGTTCAGGTTCTGGTGCTATGATCAACAGGTTCGAAAAGCGGTTCTGGAGAATATGCAAAGGCGATTTGCGCTGAGGTTTTTAACGGCAATTTATGAACACTTTTTTCAATAACGAGATTTACAATAAACGATACTTCCTCACATGCAACCTCTTTGCCTATTCACCTTTGCTCAGCATTTGCTTTTTACGCCACTTACATTCATATTGCACCGCCTCCTGTAAAAAGCATTCTCATTAACTGCAAAACCTGCTTCCGTTTTTTCTTTTTTATTTTCTGTAATTTGCTTTCCCATAATTTTTCCTTTCACTTATATAGATGCAATTTCTCCAAAAATGTTTCACAATTTTCTGTTTTTTCACTCAAATTCTTCATTAAATTTTTGCACCTCTATACAATAGACGGAAAACTCAACGAAAAGTTTCACGATTCTGGAAGAATTTTGAAGAATTTTTGAAAAAAGTTTTGAAAGAAGTGGCGTGATAAGTTACTTAGAAGTAAAAAGTCCTTATAACTGCAGAGGAGTATGCCTTAGGTAGCATACTCCTCCTGAAAAACTTGGCTATCAAACTTTTGCTTTTGCTATAAATAACAATGTTGCTTATCGCAAAAGCAGGTAGCTAGCGAGGCAAAGATTATTCCTTTTCTATATCTGCATAAAAGTCGATTCCATTTGAAAGTTTCAAAAACCAGTTGATAAACAGTGCTGCAATAATAAAATCGAGCGCAGTAAAGATAACCGCAATAAAGAAAAATACAATCAGGCTGATTATTCCACTTGATGCACTGTAAGAAAAGAACGGGATGCCAGCAACAATTTTAGATGCGGGGAATATAATCTTTACAATTATGCCTATTGCACCCAGCACCACGCCGCTCCAGAGCCCAAACTTTGCAAACGATTCAACAGACACTTTTCTCAATGTAAACTTTTCCATCTTTGCCTCCTATCTTCATATAAATTAGTTATTGTGAGAGATTGACATACGGAAACCCTTCTGATACAGAGATATAATAATAATCTATTTTATTATATGTTGTTGAAATAACCTTTATGCCATAATCAATATCCGAGGAATAAAGTGCATAGAGGTAGTTTCCGGATGTATATATGGCTGTTTGATATCTACAATAAAATCCCCCATAACTGCTATTAGGATGGTCGTTGGTTAAAGCATCATTTAGGGAATACTTCCAGAACAAATTTGAATCTCGCCAAGTAAAACTGTTCATTGGAAATGCCGTAAACTTACCGTAGTTGAATGGTTCTATATCTGGATTTCCACCTGGTTGAGTATTTTTGAGCGTCCATGTTTTTTTAACTCCGCTATATGGAACATTTATTGGATAGCTCACACTTCCTATGCCAAATAGATTAAAAGATATATCAATTGGCACAGAAGAATAATAAGATTCTTTTGGATACAGATTCGACTCATTTATTTCTGAAGAAAATCTAGTTTCGATAATATTCTCTATGTTGTTTACATAAGCATATGTATACACATTTCCCCATCCATTAGACTCATAGAAGTTAGTATAAGCACTTTCAATCTGCGTATTAAATCCCCAGGTTCTCGACGATAAATAATTATCTGCACCACTAAAATTATTAAACGGATAATTACTCATTGCGTCAAGCCTAATTGCAGGCTCTGTTTGCGAAGGCAAATTACCCACAGGGTCATTTATTGTTATGTATTTTACCTGATGCTTTAGAACTTTTTCAGTTACCCAAGAAGAAGCATCTGTTGTCTGTGAAGAACCTGAGAGTGTAGAGTTCTCATTTTGCTGCTCTAAAGAATCATGCATAGTAGTGCGAACGGAAATGTCATTTTTTTTATCAGAAGATAAATTTACTTTTCCATATGTAAACATTGCAAGCACATTATCATCTTTATCCTGCAATGTCATAGAAGCATACTGTAAGACAGAGCCACTGCTCATAATAAAAATGTTTGCTCTTAGAGGCTTGCCGTTTACCCTGAAGTATGCAGTGAGAAGTTCTTTAGATGGCAATACATTATCTTTGGAAACTTCATTAAATTGTTTTTTTAGTTTACTAAAGGGTATCGTAGCATTGCCTATTTTAATAGAACCTATATAACTATTTGTAATAGGTAGTTCTTTAATGTCAACAAATGGCTTTGAAAGTAAAGTTCCGTTCTTTAAACTTGACTGTGTTATTCCAAATAATTTAGAAAGGTGTGTTTCTGCTTTTTGTCTTACCTCTGGAGTAATGGGTTTTATGTGTGGCAGGTCAAACTGTATTCTGTACTCCTGTGTTGGGATTACCTCTACACCAAGTACATTGAGCGGAGAATAATTAAACCTTGAAATGAAAGGAATTGAAAGAAGTAACAACATTGTTCCAACAATGCCAATAGATATTATACTTTTAAACAATTTGTCTTTGTTTATCTTTTTCATTTTTGTCCTCCTAAAATAAAATTTTAGTTTGTTTTAAAAACTTTGCAAACGAGTTTATGTTTTAGTGTGATTTTTCGCTCCATTTGCAAAGCACTTATTGAGGTTCAGGTTCTGGTGCGGGGATTAGCAGTTTCAAAAAGCGGTTCTGGAGAATCTGCAAAGGCAATTTGCACTCGATACTCTGGTGCACATTTACCTTTGCTCAGCATTTTGTTTCTACGCCACCTACATTCATATTACACCACCTCCTTGTACATATTTTATACTCTCTCTCTCTCTCTCTCTCTCTCTCTTGTCAATAGTTTTATGAAAAAAAGTGAAAAAATTTTTTAATACAGAAAATTGTAATTTTCTACAGCCTTTTGTGCCACATAAACCTGTTAAAAGCTTTATTTATTGCGCACTGTTCGTTTGCACAATTTACTCATAATGTTCCAATTATGGTTTAGATAAGATTTTCACGAAATGTCTCATAATTTTTACTTAAATTTTTGCACCTCTATACAATAGACGGAAAACTCACCAAAAAGTTTCACGATTCTGGAAGAATTTTTAAAAAAGTTTTGGAAAAAGTTTTCAACATAGTAAAAACCACAGTATAAATGAGGTGTTTTTGTTGCATTATTGTTAATGCAGAGACTCTTCGCTTTGCTCAGAGTGACAGGAAAAATGTCAGAATACCTGGGAAAACCTTCAGAATGACTGGAAAAGTGCAAATACCGTACAAGCACAATAAATTGTTTAATCACCTTAAAATTACCTCCACTGAAATTCTCCCTCTCTACTATCTTTATCTCCTTCTATGCTTACATTCCTTCCTCTTTTTACATTCCGTTGTTGTCCTTCATACTCTCTGCTATGTGCTTTATGTAGGAAAGAGGTGTATCTATGCTGGCACTTATCTTAAAGTTAGTGGTATCGTTAAACCAGTACAGGCAGTGCATTACATTTCCTCCCATTACTCCTGTGTGTCCGTTTATCGTTACTTTCTCTTCTACGCTCTTACCTTTGTTTCCATTAACACTACTTCCTTCTGAGTTGTTTATACTTTCACCTGCTTTCAGTATGCCTTCCACTGTTCCTATTGCATTCTTTCCTTCTTTGTTTGGATACTCCATAATGACTATTGCACCACTTCTTACGAGTGTATAAAGGTCAGAGTCAGGAGGTATTGCTTTGTTATCCTTTGAGTATACGATGTATAAGAAGTTCTCACTCTTTACGAGTTTTATCAAAGACGGCTTACCCATACCTTCTGGCAGAATAACTTTAAACGGCACTTCTCTTTCTGCTTCACTTATCGTTACTACTCTTCCCCTTAAAGGAAAAGTGCCGTGGCTAAACTCTACACGATTCTCACTCTCTTTACTATCTGCACTTCCGTAGTTACTGCTTGAAGAATTGTACCGCTCAAACTTCCACGCCGTATCGCTATACCGTATGTGGTAGTAAGGATACGAATCCGTAAAGTTCGTGCTTTGGAATGGGCACCAATACAACCCGGAAGTTGCATACTGAACGCTCTGAAATTCGTAGTTCATTCCGTTGTCGCTGTTCCTTGATTCTGCCTGCGCAAATACCTCTCCTGCAAGGTCAGAAAAGCCCGGAACAGACACAAGAGTGTTATAGTCCCTGAATGCCACCATACTTGCACGGTTGTAATAACTGCTCAGATAAACACCATACCTGTGAGATGTGCCAACAGGTGCAAGACTTAGTGCTTTGCGGGTATATGTACCATTTAATAAGTACTCATAAAAATATTTTGGTTGAATAGCGAATCCCATAGGTGAAGAACCCTGATAGTAACCTGTACTCATAAAGTTTCCGTCCAGTTGCCTAAATTCCAGAAAGGTATAGTTTACGCTATTGGGTGCAATGTAAACACTGTTTGTTACCTCAGAACCACTCACACCATACTGAAGGGAAGAATTTGCACCTTTTTCTACAAAATACCCTGAGCCGGCATTAGCAATGCCTGTGCCAGATGCTAATACGCTTACAAGCACTGCAATAAGCAGTAAATAAAACAATTTCTTCATAATGTAACCTCCTTAAAAAATTTTCTCCTCATACAATAGATGAATTTCAGAGAAAAATTTCCCGCAATTCTGGAAGAATTTTTAAAAAAGTTTTATGAGGGGGAAGAAAACCTGTGGAAATGAAGATTTATTGGGATGGTGATTAAGGTAGAGATTCTTCACTTCGTTCAGAATGACGGGAAAAATGCAAATGGCTCAGAAATGTTTCGTTGTTAGGGCAGAGACTCTTCGCTGCGCTCAGAGTGACTGAAAAATATCATAGTATGGAAAAAATGTAAAAGTAGCAAGAAAAATATCAAAGTGGCAGGTAAGTATTATAGTAGCGAAAAAATATCAAAACAACTGGAATGGAGCGTGCCCTGAGAGAGCATTACTTTCTTTTTCATTTTCGAGCAGGAAAAAGTATAAACCGGTTTGCAAAAAGTGTAGCAATTGCAGAAAAAGAAACAAAAGTGACTAAAAAAGTAAACTAACTCAGGGGGCAGAAAGCGTTGCAGTGATACTTATGTCCTGCAAACTTCACCGGAGCAAAACCTATTTTTAAAATACGATAGCAGTTATATAATCAAAGCGTGGACAATAATAATGGAAAAGACGACATTGAAATTTTAAAAAGGAGCTTCGACGACCCGGAAGCATTTGCCGTTATTTACAGAAAGTACTATAAGGCTATATTCAAACACATATACGACATTATAGGAGATGCAGAAATAACAAAGGACCTCACCGAAGAAACATTTCTCAGAGTAATAGAAAAAAGAGAGTTGATCGTAAAAAAAGGGCGGAACTTTGGTAATTACTTAACGGGCATTGCGACGAACATTGCAATTCAATATTATAGAGATAAGCAAAGGGAAGAGGGAATAATAAGCAGAGGTATAGAACGCAGAAAAACTAACGACGCAGCGGGGGAGGGAGTTTACGATAGCGGGGATGCACCTGTTTCCACTAATAACTTTACAGAAGAAAATGCTACTACATTAACGGAAGTGCCCCACTCTGCAGAATTTAGTAGCGTAGATTACGAAGATGAAGAAAAAGACTACCTGCTGAAAGCAATAGACGAGCTGCCTTACGACGAACACGCCTGCATCGTGATGTATTACATGGAAAATAAAACGATGAAGGAAATTGCCTTCC
>JALVXB010000034.1 GCA_027023025.1 Caldisericaceae bacterium
GGTGCGGATTGTACCTTGAAAACTAAACAGCGAAAAGTAAGGTTGTGCGAACCTTCGAAAATTTTTCGGAGAGTTTGATCCTGGCTCAGGATGAACGCTGGCGGCGTGCCTTACACATGCAAGTCGAGCGAGGGCTTTTCGTTAGGGCAACCTAATGGAAAGTTCCTAGCGGCAAACGGGTGAGTAATGGATGAGTAACCTGCCCTGAAGACGGGGATAGCCTTCCGAAAGGAAGGATAATACCCGATAATGTTGCAGAACTTCGGTTTTGCAAAGAAAGATGGCCTCTGTTTCATGCTATCACTTCAGGATGGGCTCATCTCCTATCAGCTAGTTGGTGAGGTAACGGCCCACCAAGGCGACGACGGGTAGCTGGTCTGAGAGGATGGTCAGCCACATTGGGACTGAGACACGGCCCAGACTCCTACGGGAGGCAGCAGTGGGGAATATTGGTCAATGGGCGAAAGCCTGAACCAGCGACGCCGCGTGGAGGATGAAGGCCGAAAGGTTGTAAACTCCTTTTGCAGAGGAAAAAGGGTTGAACCTCAAATAGGGATTCAACTTTGATGGTACTCTGCGAATAAGCCCCAGCCAACTACGTGCCAGCAGCTGCGGTAAAACGTAGGGGGCGAGCGTTATCCGGAATTACTGGGTGTAAAGGGTACGCAGGCGGACCAGCAAGTTGGATGTAAAAACTCAGAGCTCAACTTTGAGCTTGCATCCAAAACTACTGGTCTAGAGAGCAGGAGAGGGAAGTGGAATTCCTGGTGTAGCGGTAAAATGCTTAGATATCAGGAAGAACACCGGTGGCGAAGGCGGCTTCCTGGCCTGTCTCTGACGCTCAGGTACGAAAGCTAGGGGAGCAAACAGGATTAGATACCCTGGTAGTCCTAGCCGTAAACGATGGATGCTTGGTGTTGGGGAGCAAATCCTCAGTGCCGTAGCTAACGCGTTAAGCATCCCACCTGGGGAGTACGGCCGCAAGGTTGAAACTCAAAGGAATTGACGGGGGCCCGCACAAGCAGCGAGGCATGTGGTTTAATTCGATGCTACACGAAGAACCTTACCTGGGCTTGACATGTACGAGAAAGCCGGAAGAAACTCCGGCCCTCTCACCGAGCAATCGGTGAGACCCGTACACAGGTGCTGCATGGTTGTCGTCAGCTCGTGTCGTGAGATGTGCGGTTAAGTCCGTTAACGAGCGCAACCCCTATCCTTAGTTGCTAATACGCTTTGGCGTATGCACTCTAAGGAGACTGCCAGCGGAAAGCTGGAGGAAGGTGGGGATGACGTCAAATCCTCATGGCCTTTATGTCCAGGGCTACACACATGCGACAATGGTCTGTACAAAGCGTTGCCAACCAGTAATGGGGAGCTAATCGCAAAAAGCAGACCTCAGTACGGATTGAGGGTTGCAATTCACCCTCATGAAGCTGGAGTTGCTAGTAACCGCAGGTCAGCTATACTGCGGTGAATACGTTCCCGGGCCTTGTACACACCGCCCGTCACACCATCCGAGTCGTGTGTACCCGAAGCGGTCCTGTGGGTCGCGAAGGTGTGCACGGCGAGGAGGGTGAAGTCGTAACAAGGTAGGTGTACGAGAACGTGCGCCTGGATCACCTCCTTTCTAGGGAGCATTTTAAAAGGTGTGTTTTTTGAGTTTCTTATAGAAAAAGAAACTTATGCGCAACCTTGCTTGTTCGCTGTTTAGTTTTGAGGGCACAATCCCTCAACGCAGATGTTGAAAATTACAGAAGCGGATTGTACCTTGAAAACTGCATGAAGGTGTAGTAAGTTAGTAAGGGCATACGGTGGATGCCTTGGCACACGGAGCCGATGAAGGACGCAGCAAGCCTGCGATAGGCCACGGGGAGCTGCAAAACAAGCTTTGATCCGTGGATTTCCGAATGGGGAAACCCGGCAGAAGGAAACTTCTGTCATCCTTGCCTGAACACATAGGGCAAGGAGGGTAAGCGAGGGAACTGAAACATCTCAGTACCTCGAGGAAAAGAAAGCAAAATGCGATTCCCTAAGTAGTGGTGAGCGAACGGGGAACAGCCTAAACCGTCTATGTGTTAAAGCTGGCAGGCGTTGCATAGGCGGGGTCGTAGGAAGATTCAGTCCTGATCTGCCAGTCAGGTGTGGAGTTAAAAATGAGTTACTTAGTCGAACGCTCTGGAAAGGGCGGCCAAAGAAGGTGATAGCCCTGTAGGCGAAAAGTAACTCACTCCTAAGAATCTTTCCTGAGTACCGCGGGACACGTGAAATCTTGCGGGAAGCTAGGAGGACCACCTCCTAAGGCTAAATACTCCGGTGACCGATAGTGAAAATAGTACCGTGAGGGAAAGGTGAAAAGAACCCCGGGAGGGGAGTGAAATAGAACCTGAAACCGTATGCCTACAATCGGTAGGAGGGCTATGAAGTGGCAACACTTCAGCCTGACTGCTTGCCTATTGAAGAATGAGCCAAGGAGTTATGGGCAGCGGCAAGGCTAAGGGGTGGCACCCGGAGCCGTAGCGAAAGCGAGTCTGAATAGGGCGTTAGTCGCTGTTCATAGACCCGAAACCAGGTGGTCAACCCATGGTCAGGGTGAAACGAGCGTAAAAACTCGTGGAGGCCCGAACCGGTTAGGGGAAAAAACTTATCGGATGAACTGTGGGTAGCAGAGAAATTCTAACCGAACCTGGAGATAGCTGGTTCTCTCCGAAATGCATTTAGGTGCAGCGGTAGGCTATTAGTGCGCGGAGGTAGAGCACTGGATGGGCTAGGGGTCCTACCAGACTTCCAAACCCAACCAAACTCCGAATGCCGCGTATCTGTACCCTACCAGTGAGTCGGCGGGTAATAAGATCCGTCGTCGAGAGGGGAACAACCCAGATCGTCTGCTAAGGTCCCTAAGACAGGCTAAGTGTACAATAAGGATGTGGAACTGCTTTGACAGCTAGGAGGTTAGCTCAGAAGCAGCTATCCTTTAAAGAGTGCGTAACAGCTCACTAGTCGAGCGGTTCTGCGCCGCAAATGTTCGGGACTAAGCCTGTCACCGAAGCAGCGGGTTCGGAAGATCTTCGGATTTTCCGAGCGGTAGGAGAGCGTTCCTATTGCTGAGAAGGTGTACCGTAAGGAGCACTGGAGCGATAGGAAGTGAGAATCTTGGCTTGAGTAGCGAAAAACAGGGCGAGAATCCCTGTCGTCGTAAGTCTAAGGTTTCCTGGGGAAGGCTTGTCCGCCCAGGGTTAGTCGGTCCTAAGCCGAGGCCGAAAGGCGTAGGTGATGGATAACAGGTTAATATTCCTGTACCATGTATCTTCCGTTATCAGGAAGGGGTGACGGAGAAGGATAGGTTATGCGCGGTTTTGGTTGTCCGCGTCCAAGCCCGTAGGGGGCATCCGGAGGCAAATCCCTGGATGCGTAACCCTGAGAGGTGATGGGGAGCCGCAAGGCGAAGTAACTGATTCCACGCTCACGAGAAAAACCTCTAACGAGGAAGATATGTGACCGTACCGCAATCCAACACAGGTAGACGAGGAGCACGCTCCTAAGACGTACGAAAGAACCCTCTTCAAGGAACTCGGCAAAATTGCCCCGTAACTTCGGGAGAAGGGGTGCCTGGAAAGGTGCAGGTAAATACTTACCTGTGCGTTTCCGGGTCTCAGTAAACAGGCTCAAGCGACTGTTTAACAAAAACACAGGTCTCTGCTAAGTCGTAAAGACGATGTATAGGGGCCGACGCTTGCCCGGTGCCGGAAGGTTACAGGGAGGGGTTAGCTGGCTTCGGCCGGCGAAGCTCCGAACTTAAGCCCCGGTGAACGGCGGCCGTAACTATAACGGTCCTAAGGTAGCGAAATACCTTGTCGGGTAAGTTCCGACGCGCATGAAAAGCGTAACGACTTGAGCGCTGTCTCGAAGAGGGATTCGGTGAAATAGCAGTACCCGTAAAGATGCGGGTTACTCGCAGCAGGACGGAAAGACCCCGTAGAGCTTTACTGTAACCTGATACTGAATTTCGGTATACCATGTATAGGATAGGTGGGAGGCTGTGAACCCGGGACGCCAGTCTCGGGGGAGCCGCCCTTGGAATACCACCCTTGGTATGCTGGAATTCTAACTCTTAGCCCTGAAACGGGCAAGAGGACACTGTCAGGCGGGCAGTTTGACTGGGGCGGTCGCCTCCTAAAAGGTAACGGAGGCGCCCAAAGGTTCTCTCAGGCTGTTTGGAAATCAGCCATTGAGTGCAAAGGCATAAGAGAGCCTGACTGCATAGACCGACAGGTCGAACAGACACGAAAGTGGGGCTTAGTGATCCGGTGGTTGTGTGTGGAAACGCCATCGCTCAACGGATAAAAGCTACCTCGGGGATAACAGGCTTATCTCTCCCAAGAGTTCACATCGACGGGGAGGTTTGGCACCTCGATGTCGGCTCGTCGCATCCTGGGGCTGGACAAGGTCCCAAGGGTTTGGCTGTTCGCCAATTAAAGCGGCACGCGAGCTGGGTTCAGAACGTCGTGAGACAGTTCGGTCCTAATCCGCTGCGAGCGCAGGAGATTTGAGGGGGTTTCTCCGTAGTACGAGAGGACCCGGAGAAGGGAACCGCTGGTGTACCAGTTGTCCCACCAGGGGCACGCGCTGGGTAGCTAAGTTCCTACCAGATAAACGCTGAAAGCATCTCAAGCGTGAAGCTGACCCCAAGATAAGATCTCCCATTCTTTCCTTCGGGAAAGAAGTAAGACCCCTTGTAGAACACGAGGTTGATAGGCGCGAGGTGTAAGCACAGTAATGTGTTTAGCTGACGCGTACTAATCGGTCGAGGACTTACTACACCTCATGCAGTTTTGAAGGTACAATCCAAAAGAGTATATAATGCTCTGGTGGCTATGCCGAAGGGGAAACACCCGTTCCCATTCCGAACACGGAAGTTAAGCCCTTCTGGGCCGATGGTACTGCACTGGAAACGGTGTGGGAGAGTAGGTCGCTGCCAGGGCTTTTTTTATTTATAGACTTGCTTGCATATTTTTTCTGCAAACATCGATAAATCAAAACCTCTTTTATATATCCAGGTGCTTTTTATCTTTTATTCTAAAAAATTATCTATTCATTATCTATCTCAAGATTTTAAAGTTAAAATTACTTTTAAATTAGCTCTTTTATGACTTGAAGCCTCGTACTTCTGCAATTAAAAATTAGTAAGTATATATTTGGAAAATTTTTTTAATTAATGCCTGAAATCCTGCACTTTCGTAACTAATAATTAGAGAGGAAATTCTGTACATAGGAGGATTACAAAGTTATCACTCTGAGCGAAAGCGAAGAGTCTCTGCCTTATCAATAGTTGCATTTTCCCGTCATTCTGAAAGAGTTCGCGAGCAAAGAATCTCTGCCTTAATGGCCTCGCACTTTGTTAACATTCAAAAAATGTAAACTGCGCAAATAATTCTTTTATGAAATTCTTTGCTCGCCTGAGGATGACAGAAAAGGTTATTCTGTTTGCAGTTATAATTATAACTTTTACTCTACATACTTACAGGTACGATAACTGCAGTTACTTCTTCTATGCAATGAAAAATATTTAGCAAAAGAGTTATAAATCTGGTGAATTTTTGGCAATAATATTCGCAAGATCAAAACTGCTTAAAGGAGTATACAAGAATTGTTTTCATTACCGCTATTTAGCAACCATTATAGTAAAGATTTTGATTTTGTAAGTGTAGAATTTTTGTCTAAAAATTTTTGTTTTGATGCATTGTGTCCCTTTTTAGTTATTTTTGTAAATCTTAAAATGGCTGCTGTAGTTTTATCTTCTTACTCGGAGTTTTGATATGGCAGAATCCCGAGAGTATTCTTGAAATAGGAATAAAGACCTTGTTTGTTTTTTACTAATTTTATTGAAAGAAGCGGAAATGATTATTTTTATAAAATTAGAGATATTTGTTATGAAGTGCTCCTTAAATAATTAGAGGATTAAAAAATAGAATGATAAATAACGAGAATATTTGATGCAAGTTGCCTTTGTGAAATTTATTTAAAAGCCTGCTAAAAATTTGTTTTATTGGTTTTAATTTGCAAAAAATTTTGTCTGTTGTAGAATTTAGAAATTTTGTATGTTGCCCATAATGTAAGTTGCAATAGTGTATTGCATCCTTACGCAAGTTTGTTGAATTTGTATAAGATCTAACCTGTATAGAGGCCAAATATTGAAAGCAAAAATAAAGTTTAATAACCCACTTGTAAAACTTGCTCTGTATCTGGGGCTCGTGTGGTTTACATTCTGGCAGCCTGTAATTGTTATATTCTGGCTTAAAAACGGTCTTACGATGTCTTCCATAATGCTGCTTAAGTCTCTGCACGGAATTGCAGTACTTTTATTGGAAGTTCCTACGGGTATAATCGCCGACCGATACGGTGCAAAAAAGCTGTTTATTTATGCGTCAATCCTTTATGTAATTTCCCTTTTTGTTTATGCTGTCGGGCACTCATTTTTAATATTTCTTATTGCAGAACTAATTGCTGCGTTTGGCACGGCGCTCGTTTCAGGAAGTGATTCTGCCTATGTGTATACATTTTTGGATAGGGAAAACAAAACTGATGCATTTTCCGATGTTTTAGGAAAAATACATTCATTCAGATTATTCTCTCAAACAATTGCAGGAATACTTGGAGGGTTTGTTGCACAATTTATATCCCTCCGCTTTACGCTTGTTTTGACCATTATTCCGAATGCAGCATCGATCCTCGTTGCTCTTTCTTTACCGGACATAAAGGCAATACGCAAAAAGAAGGTAAAGGCATTCGGAATATTTATAAAAGGTGTAAAAAGTTTAATAACCAATCCAAAGAATATCTACTTTTCTGTTAATTACATCGTTATCGTTGCAGCAGGCCTCTCGCTTTTCTGGATATATCAGCCTTACCTTAAAAAGATAGGCATACCGATTGCATACTTTGGCATATTAATGGGTGCATTCAACTTTACGGCGATGACATTCTCTTCTCTTTCCGGCAAAGTAAAGAAAAGATTTGGAATAAATGGCTCCGTGCTGATTATAAATTTATTGTTTCTGTTATCTGCTTTTCTTATGGGAGCGACATTTGGGCCTGTTGGCGCTCTGTTCATCTTTGGATTGCAAACAGTGCGCGGGCTACAATCACCCATTTTCCACGATTCCATTCTGGAGAATACTGCTCCTGACAGCCGTGCAACGGTTATTTCCATTTTAAATATGCTTTCCCGCGCTACATTTATCATTGCAGCGCCGCTCCTTGGAGGATTAGTTGATAGGTACGGTATCTTTGCCGGGTTCAGAATAACGGCAGTTTCCGTTTTTCTTATTATAGTTTGTGTATACTTTTACGAAAAGATTTTAGAAAGGGTTTCCTGACAACTATTTTCGAGCTAGGATTCGCATCTAACGGATACTTTAATTTTAGGCGTAGATGAACAAGAATTTTTCAGATATAAAGAGTATTTTCGTCAAAAATCGTGTGTTTTAATTGAATGGAGGTGTAACTTGTTTTAACTGCTCATTCTTTGATTAGCCTTTGTAGTTTTTTAAGATAAGTAATTTTTATATTTTTATTTGTTTCAGTAAAATGAATTATGCGATGCAAAATTAAAGGAGATGTTCGAAACGGCTTTACTCTTATTGAAACACTCGTTGTAGTTGCAATTGTCCTTACTTTGTCTGCTGCAGCAATGCCTTCTTTAAAGCACCTTATTATTTCGGAAAGGCTCCAGTCTGTTTCTTATGGCATAGTTCAGGATATGCGCGAAGTGCGTGAGGATGCAATTCTTTACCAGCAGAATTTAAGAATGTATTTTTGTGTGGATCCGCGAAGCGCTCGCAATTTTTATATGTTTGAAACATTTCAGAAAGATCCGCTGAACGGCACGCATTACACGCCCGGAGATGCGCCTGACGGCAGACACTTCATTAAACGCACTTTAAAGTACGATATTTTCTTTGGGCCGCACCATCCGTTTCAGGAATTTGGATGGATCAATGGGAAGCAGTATTATTATCTGGAATTTTTCTCCGGTGCGGGCAACCACTTCCGAGGTGAGCCCAATGCTATGGATCACATTACTCTAATAGATAAAAAGAGTGGTTCGAAGTATTTCGTTATTTTGAATATGGTAGGCAGGGCGCGGATAAGCGGGACTGAACCTGCTCCGTAAAAAGTCATTGCATTAAAGATTACCGCAGGCTGTCGGAAATAGCACCAAATAAAACCTGTATTTATCAGGGCTCATTCAAAACATGCCATTTAAATGCCCGTAGACGCGAATCTTGAGAAAAATCGGGTAAATATACCTGCAAAACGCTTAAAACGCCTTATTTTAGAAGAGAGCAAAGCCTGTATTTATCAGTGTTTCTTTGATTTTGGACCAAATTAAATGTGATTTGTCAGGTCATAATTTTCAGAAACCCTTTATTTATCTGCATTCTTTAACGACCCAATTTTCCACTTTTCGAACAAAAATTCGCTTATTTTACACTCTTGTAGTTGAGAATGATTATCAACTAAGTAGATTTAGTGATTTTTATGAGGATTAAATGTCTATTTATCCGGGTCTTCAGGCAGTGTAATTTAGAGTTATCATTTTTTGAATTTTTGCTGTTAAATTAATAACTTTCAATTCTAATAATTAGAACTATCCTGATAAACTGATAAATATTTTTCTCCTGTAGAATAGTACCTATCGTAGGTATATGGTGCAAGTTATAATTATAACTACATACAGGATAGCCTCTGCCTTTGTCGTCCTCGGGCGAGCGTTAGCGAGTGAGGGATCCCATTTCAGTAAAAAGACATAAGTCCATTTCTAATTTGTAGTTATAATGGTGTGAATTTTTATTTGTAGATTATGCAACTAAGACTCTAAATGTTACCTTTATCTAAAGTTTTCTGGTAATCATGACCATAATAAGTGCTTTTTATTTATTGGCAATCTAAATAATTTTATTTGATATTTGTATTACTGCATAGTGTGAAGTTGCAGGATAGGCAGGTTAAAAGTAACTTTGCAAGCAAAATTACTTTAACCCAACTTCTTCTGCGAAGGGAAAAATGCAGTTTTACGCTTTTTTGATTATTGAGAAGTGAATTTGTAGAGTCTTTTTAATGCGCGGAGTTTTTCGTATTCGCCTACTTTTGCTTTGTTTACTGCTTCTTTTAGTATTGCTATGGAGCGGTCGTATGTATCTCTTTCTACAGGAAATGGATAGCCGTCTTTTCCTCCGTGCGTAAACGAAAATAGTGCAGGGTCTCTAAACGAAAGTGGTGAGTTGTAAATGAGGTGTGCAAGCAGCGAAAGCGCCCTCAGCGTTTTTTCGCCCAGCCCTTTTACGAGCAATAAATTTTCAAAGTTTTCAGGTTTTAATTCGTGAGTTTTATTCAGTACTTTTGTAAGATACTTCTCGTTAAAGTCCGTCCTCAATACGGGATGGTGTGCAGGCATTTTTAGGTATTTTGCTTCCTTTAATACTATTTCGGGTTTTTCTTTTGCAATTTCTGTGATTTTTATTCGCGTCTCAGGTATTTTGCCGTCCACGAGGTTTAGCACGATTTCCTTTGAGCGGGAAGTTCTTGCTATACCGGAGTGAGGGTCTGAGACAAAGCTTTTTACCCTTTCGGAAATCCAGTGATACCTCCGTGCGCGTTTTGCATCTCCTTTCATTCCCTGTTGGACGATTGCCCACTTTTTGTCTTTTGTGAATACGAAGAAGTGGTGGTAGAGTTTGTAACCGTCCTGCACTGCTACAGAATCTACTTTTGCAACGAGCCGTGAGATACGCTGGAATTCTTTCACATTTCGTAGAGAGAGCACGCCCTTTTCTCCCCACAGGGCGATGTCCTCTGGTGTGTGGAGCGCGCGTCTTCCCTTTCCGCCTGCAAAAAATATTCCGATATCCATTGCGTCGTTTTTTAGTCCTTCAGCAAGTGCGCCCGTAACGGTCGTCGTAACTCCGGAGCTGTGCCAGTCAAAACCAAGTACACATCCAAACGACTGAAACCATACAGGGTCAGAGATGCGCTTCAGAAATTCGTCTGTTCCGTACTGAATAATAATTGCAAGCGTGATTTCCCTTGCGAGCTTTTTCATCCGCTCAAAGAGCCACTTTGGCGCTTTGCCTCCGTGCAATGGAAGGTCGGCATATCCTCTTCTCATATGTTTATTATACTTCCGCAAACGAAAATCCGAAATTTTCTATAAAAGAATTTAACTGTAGGATATTTCCGGACGAGCAGCCAAAATTTTTGGTATGAATAACCCGAAAGTTTTTGTATAGATGATTTTGGGCTTTTTCTTTTGTAGAACAGTTTGAATTTTCCCGACTATTATTTATTTTTGAAAGCGTATTTTTAGTAGTGCATAGAATCAGTGTGCAAAATCAGTGGACAAAATTGATGTGCCATTTTATTCATCTTCTGAGTACATTTTATTCACAGCGTGAATAAAATGCCACTATCTTTTAGTTTTCGCTACAACATTACCCAGGGAATAGCAAACACATTTGCAGTAAGTTTTTGGATTTTATTTCCGTTGTATATTAATATACCTCCAAGTGCATTGGGTGTTTCATCTATAAAGTGTAGGAGATTTTGGATGTCTTCGTATTTTGCTTTATTGCTGAGTTTTGCTTCTATTGCAAGCACTTTCCTTCCGTATTCCAGAACAAAGTCTACTTCTCTCCCGCTCTTTGTTCTCCAGAAGTAGATATTGATTCCTAAAACATCAGATACAGCAAGCAAGTTCTCCAGAATCATACTTTCAAATAGGTGGCCTTTAAATTTTCCGTCAATGTCTGCCGGGTTTCTGATCCCCGAGAGGTGTGCAGCAAGTCCGCTATCAATAAAGTATCCTTTAGGGCGCTTAGTGATTCGCTTTGACTTGCTTTTTACGAACGGTCTAAGTTTAACAAATAGGTGGGAAGTTTCCAACAAGTTTATGTATCTGTGTATGGTAGGCTGGCTGATTCCTGTATCACCTGATAATCCAGTTTGGTCTATTACAGAACCAGTTCTTAAAGCAAGGAGTTCCATTAAATTTCTAAAATCTGCAAGAGATGAAATATTTGACAGATCTCTTAAATCACGCTCGAGATAAGTTTTTATGTATCCATCCCACCAAATAGATATTTCTTCTGGGTCATTTAAGCCTAGGACAGGGGGGAGGAATCCCCGAAACAGTATTTGACTAACATCTTCGTCATTTTTTACTTCCTTTTCTACTGGAAATTGTTTTTGAAAAAAATTTATAAACCATTTTGGAATATTTTCACCTTTTACCTCCGAATAAGCAAATGGATGCAACTTAAAGTAGGATGCTCTACCCGCCAGTGTTTCGGAAATGTTTTTTATTAGCAGAAAATTGGCTGATCCTGATAGTATAAAGCGGTAGCCTTTATTTTCGTCAACTATTTGTTTTATTGCAAGCAAAACCTTTGGCACTCGTTGCGCTTCGTCAATTACGATGTTTTTGCCTGCCGAAAGTAAGGGGTAAGGATCTCTTTCAGCCTGAGCAAGTGTGTCAAGGTCGTCCATTGTGAAGTATTTGTAGTGTGCAAATGGAGGCTCATTCCGGAGCAATGTAGTTTTACCTGTTTGTCTTGCGCCGGTTAAAATTATAACTTTTGATACATTTAGCGCTTTTCTCATTTTATTGCTTATCCATCTTTTTTTATAATTCGTTTGTGCCATTCTATTCATCTCCTGAATACATTCTATTCATTGTGTGAATAAATTATACCACAATTTTAAAAACGGCAAAGTATGCCAAAGGCTTTGAGAATGTTTAAGATGAGGAAAGAGGAGACTTTACGGTCGCAAAGCAAGTTTTCTCAAAAAGTGCACACGCATTTTCTCATTATTTCGTTTGGAAAAATAAGAAAAATTTTTATAATCAAACTTAATATGAAAAGAATACTGAAGTGCGTGAGGTGCGGCAAAGAATATCCAGTTGATGTGCCCCGCTACAGGTGTGATTGCGACGGATTGCTGGATGTTGCGCTGAAAAAGGAGAACTCAGACGACTTTTCTTCTATCAAAGATGTGTGGAGAAAAAGGCGCTGCAGCAGCAAAGCGATTGACCGGAGTGGCGTGTGGCGGTTCAGGGAACTCGTTTACGACTTTAACGAAGACGAAATCGTTACATTCCCCGAAGGTAAGACTAACCTCTATAAAATTCCGCCTGCTTTGCTTGATGTGGACAGCGCTTTCGTAAAGCACGAGGGAGAAAATCCTACGGGCTCTTTTAAGGATAGGGGTATGACTATTGGCATCTCGTTTGCAAAGAAGTTAGGTTACAAAATGGTGATCTGTGCCTCTACCGGCAATACATCTGCATCGCTTGCTGCGTATGCTGCGCGTGCCGGGTTAAAGGCCGTCGTGTTCATACCAGACGGGAAAATTGCATTTGGAAAACTTTCTCAGGCACTTGCGTACGGTGCAAAAACTCTGCAGATTCAGGGCGACTTTGACGATGCAATGAAGGCCGTGCAGGAAATTGCTGCAAAGCACAAAATATACCTGCTTAATTCTTTGAACCCGATACGGCTTGAAGGACAAAAAACGATTATGATTCATACGCTTGAACAACTTGACTGGAATGTGCCCGACTGGTTTGTTCTGCCTGGTGGAAACTTAGGCAACACGACGGCGTTCGGAAAGGCGCTGATGGAATTAAAAGAATTTGGCATTATCGACAAAGTGCCGCACCTTGCAGTGATACAGGCAGAAAACGCAAATCCGTTTTACCGTGCGTATAAAAATGGGTTTAAAGAATTTGAACCTGTAAAAGCAGAGACGATCGCAACTGCAATTCGCATCGGCAACCCTGTGAACTACGAAAAGGCGAAGAGGAGTATGGAATTTACGAAAGGCGTCGTGGAGCAGGTAAGCGATGCGGAAATTATGCTTGCAAAGTCTGAAATTGACAAACTCGGTATAGGGTGCGAGCCTGCGTCTGCTGCATCTCTTGCAGGTGCAAAGAAGTTAAGAAAAAAAGACATAATAAAGAAGGGTGATTCTGTCGTAATGCTTTTAACGGGCAACTTGCTAAAAGACCCTGGCGCAACGACGGACTTTAATCTTGGAAAGTTAAACATACCAGAAGCGATGCCTAATGCACCCGAAAAAATCGGAAACAGTTCAGAAGAAATAGAAAAGCGTATCGAAGAGATTTTAGGAGAGCAGTAATGGTCGTAATGAAGTTTGGCGGAACGTCTGTTGGTAGCGGAGAAATGATTCTGCGCGTTTCAGAAATCGTTTCAAGCGTTGCGGAAAAAAAAGCCGTGGTCGTTTCTGCGGCAAGTGGCATAACGGACCTTTTAATTCGTGCTGCGACGCTTGCATCTGAAGGAAATAACGCATACAAAAGTGTCTTTTCTGAAATAAAATCGAAAGAATTTTCTATATCTCAGTATTTATTTAACGAGGTACTTCCTGAAGTAAGTGAACTTTTAGAAGACCTTAACAACATCCTTAACGGGATTTTCGTAATTGGGGAACTTACGGAGCGGGCACTTGACACGGTGAAGTCGTTTGGAGAAAGGATTTCTGCACGCGTCGTTTCCGAACAGTTAAAGAAAAAAGGGATGAGGTCAGTAGCGGTGGACGCAACGCGCTTTCTTATAACAGACGAAAATTTCGGAAATGCTTTCCCTATTTTTAAAGACTCCAGAGTCCGTACTGAGAAACTATTTTCGAGATTTTTCAAGGACAGAGTAACTCCAGTCGTTACAGGTTTTATAGGCGCAACTAAAGACGGAAGAACTACCACGCTGGGGCGAGGCGGTAGCGACTTTTCTGCAACGATTTTAGGGCGGTTGCTCGATGCAAGGGAAGTGTGGATCTGGACGGATGTAAACGGCGTGATGACGGCAGACCCGCGCATCGTAAAAAACGCTCGTTCGCTAAAAGAAATTTCTTACAACGAGGCAAGCGAACTTTCTTACTTTGGCGCAAAAGTAATCCACCCAAAGGCACTTCTTCCAGTTGCAAGCAAAGGAATTCCAGTGCGTATTCTCAATACTTTTCAGCCCAGCTTTCCTGGCACGCTCATTACTGGAAAAGAGGAGCAAAAAGGATTCGTAAAAGCAATTACGCGCATTAAAGGTACTGCGCTTATCAGCATCAACGGGCGGGGTATGCTGGGTATCCCGGGGATTGCTGAGCGCGTGTTTAAGTGTGCTGCCCGCACGAAGAGCAATGTGTTTATGATCTCGCAGTCTTCTTCTGAGCAGAACATTTGCTTTGCTGTAAGCAGCGGTGATGCGCGAAGGCTTGTAGAAAACCTCAGGGAAGAATTTTCTGAAGAGTTAAAAGAAGGGGCAATAGACAGCATAGAAAGTGACAATAAGATTTCCGTAGTTTCTGCCGTGGGTGCTGGCATAAAGAGTGCTCCGAATGTTTCAGGTAAAATATTTTCTGCTCTTGGAAGAAACGGCATAAATGTGCTTGCAATTGCCCAGGGCTCTTCTGACTACAATGTTTCGTTTGCCGTAAAAGAGAAGTTTTCAGGGGATGCGGTAAATGTTCTCCACGGCGAACTGGGCCTCTCAAACGAGCAGCACAGAGGCAGAAAGATCGTAAATGTTTTCCAGTTTGGGACGGGCACGGTGGGCAGTGCGCTTTTTGATTTGATAAAAAAGAATAGAGAGGAAATTGCAGATAGGACAGGTATCGATATTTGCTACATCGGGATTGCACGGAGCAGCGGTTTTTACATAGGGCAGGATGTAATTGAATATGTGGAGAAAAATGGGTTTAACTTTAAAAGTACGAAGTTAAGCGAGGAGAGGCTGCTTACCCTTCCTGAAAACACCGCTCTCGTAGATGTAACGAACAGCGATGTGCTTTCTCCTCTTTTGATAAAAGCGCTGGAAAAAGGATTAAATGTTGCAACTTCAAATAAGAAAAACATTACTGAGTTTGACACATTTAAACAGTTTACAAACGGCAGGGGGATTTTTAAGTTTGAAACGACGGTGGGTGCTGCACTTCCAGTAATAAAAACTATTAAAATGCTTCTTGAAAGTGGGGACAAAATCGTAAAAATTACTGCACTTCCCAGCGGCTCCCTATCGTTTATTTTTGGGCAGTTTAACAAAGGCACTTCCTTAAAGGATGCGATAAAGGAAGCAAAAAGGCGTGGATATACGGAACCGAACCCGATGGACGACCTCAAGGGCACAGACATCTACAGGAAAGGAAAGATTTTGCTCAATTTGCTTGGGAAAAATGCGGACTTGCAGTTTGAGGAATTTGTGCGTTCTGCAACGCTTGAAGAGTTTGAGAAGGCAGAACTATCTTCGTTTGCGGAGAAATTGAAAGCACTTTCTGAAAGAGGAAAAGTATATCCTGTTTTGAAGATAGAAGAAAATAGTGCATCAGTTTTAATAGAGCAATTCTCTGAAAATTCTTCCTTTTATTCGCTGCTTCCAGGCGAAAACATTTTTGAAATTTACACGCAAAGATACGGAGATGTGCCCGTAGTTATTAAAGGAAAAGGCGCAGGTGCAGAGGTTACTGCATCGGGCGTTTTGAACGACATTATAGAAATTGGGAGGGAATTATGATTGAGGTTTCCGTGCTTGGTGCAACCGGTATGGTCGGACAGAGGTTCGTTGAACTGCTTGCAAATCACCCGTTTTTTAAGATAAAGGCGCTATTTGCTTCAGAAAAGCGCAAAGGAGAAAAGTATGGGGAAACGGTGCAGTGGTTTTTATCGGGCGATGTTCCTGAAAGCGTTCGGGACATAAGGCTCAGCGCACTTTCAGACAGCGTCCAAACGAAAATTGTTTTTTCCGCACTTCCTTCTTCTGTTGCAGGCGAAGTGGAAACAGAACTTGCAGAAAATGGGCACTATGTGTTCAGTAATGCAAGCGCTCATCGCTACGACAGGTTCGTACCTATCATCGTTCCCGAAGTAAACCCCGAACACTTTGCTGCGGTAAACTTTCAAAGAACAAAAGGATTTATCGTAACGAACCCAAACTGTTCTACGGCAGGCATCGTGGTACCGTTAAAAGCGATACAGAATGCATTCGGCCTTGAAAGTTTTATCGTGTTTACCATGCAGGCGCTTTCTGGTGCAGGATTTCCAGGCGTTCCATCTCTTGGAATTTACGATAATGTGATACCCTACATAGAGAACGAAGAAGATAAAATCAAAAAAGAAACGCGAAAGATTTTAGGCGAATTCGACGGTGAATTTGTTCCCGCAAATTTTAGCGTCGAGGCACGGTGTAACCGCGTTGCCGTGCGTGACGGACACACGGAAGTGTTATTTATAAAAACGAAGAGTAAACCGTTGGTAGAAGAATTGAAAACTGCTTTGAGGGAATTCTACGGTGCTCCGCAAAAGTTAAACCTACCCACTGCTCCGGAGCAACTGATTATCGTAAAGGACGATAAGTTCCGCCCTCAACCTATTCTGGATAGAAACAGCGGGAAAGGGATGGCAATTACCGTTGGAAACATCAGGGAAAGCGACATTTTTGACTTTACGCTAACCGTCCTTTCGCACAATACTATCAGGGGTGCTGCTGGCGGGAGTGTATTGAATGCGGAGCTGCTTCTAAAAGAAGGAAAACTCAATGTCTGAAAAACTTTACAGAAGAGGAAGGCTCAGCGATTTTTTTGAAAATAACATTGTATTCAGGGAACTTGAGCCAGTAAACAAAAATTTACCAGGTTTTTCTGTCCTTAAAGGAAAACTTGGGCTTCGCATTTTACCGAGAAAAAAGGATAAAGAATATGTAAAAGTGCTTTCAGAAATGTTCCGTGCCGCAGGCAGTTTCTCAGAAATTATTTACATAGGGGACACTTTAATGAGCGATCTATCAGTTATTAACAACTTTGCAGAAAGCGGGCTGTTCAAAACCATAGGCATTATTACGAGGGAAGGTGAAATGGACGGTTTTGAAGAGAACGAAAATTACATCTTCAGCGGCAGCTGGGCAAACTTGCCAGATATTTTAACACACATAGAGAATAGATTTTTTAGTGTGGATAAAAGTACCGTTGTGATAATTGACATTGACAAAACGGCAATCGGTGCGCGTGGAAGAAACGAAAAAGCAATTGACCGGGCGCGCATGGATGCAATTTTTATGCTTGCTAAAAAGGCTTTTAAAGATATTTCCGCGGAGGAGTTTTTATCCATATACGACAAAGTAAACAAGCGAGAATTTTTCTCTGTCACGGAGGATAACCAGGACTTTGTTTCCATTCTTTCGATGCTCGTTTACGGCGGAGCATTAGGCCTTGCAGATTTGTGTAGTGCGCAGAGTATTTTAAATCTACTTAAGAGTATTAAAACTAAAAACTCCGTCCTTTTAGAGTATGCGGAAACTGTGCTTCAGAATGTGAAAGCGCAAAATCCTACTGCGTTTCCTCAGTTCAGAAAAGCAGAATTTGAAAAAACGATCGCAAGGATGGACTTTATGCAGGAGGGAACGCCAGTGTGGACCCTTTTAAGCGAAGAGATTACGATTACTGGGGAAGTGTACGACGCAGCGCTGGATTTAAAAAGCAGGGGAGCACTCGTGTTTGGTGTTTCAGACAAACCTGCGCTTTCCTCTATTCCGCAGGAAGGAAGTACACTTCCGCCAATTTACGAAAAAGCGATGAAAATTTACGGAGGAAAAAGTGGAAGAATTTGAATGCAGAATCGTAGAAAAAGGAACGGACGAAGAAGGTGCGTTTGTCGTTCTTGACAAGAGCGTATTTTACCCGGACGGAAAAGGCGGGCAACTTGGCGATCGAGGTAAAGTAGACGGTGAAAAGGTTCTGTCGGTAAAAGAAAAAGGTGCTTCAGTACGGGTGTATCTTTCGCATTTGCCTAAAACAGACATCGTAAAGTGTCTGCTTGATGTGAAAAGAAGACATACGATTTCTGCACTCCACACTGCTCAGCACATTTTATCTGCAGTTTTAGAAGATAAGTTTTCTGTCGTGACTGTAAGTTTCCACATGAGTGAAGAAAATTGCACGATTGATGTCGAGCCCGTGTCCGTAAGTAACGAGATGCTTGAACAGGCAGAGAACTTTGCAAATGAAGTGGTTTTTGCAAATTTACCAGTAAAAAAGTACTTCGTAACTGTGGAGGAAGCGGAAAATCTACCTTTAAGGAAAAGAGCAAAGGTTACAGGGAGCATACGGATTGTGGAAATACCTGGGGTAGATACTTCGATGTGCGGCGGAACTCATGTAGATTATACCGGAGAGATAGGCCTGATTAAGATTTTGAAAACTGAAAAGATCAAAAAAAAATTCCTTAGAATATACTTCGCCGCTGAGCAGCGTGCGTTAGATGCTTTCAGGGAAAAGTCCTATATTTTAGATAGTATCTCAAACCAACTTTCTTCAGGTGAAAAAGAAATTCCTGATAAAGTAGAAAAGATGCTTGTTGAAATTAAAAAACTTAAAAAGGAAAATAAAAAGCTGAAAATAACATTTTTGAAAAACCTCGTTTTATCCCTTTCTGAAAGCGAAGGTGCTTTTATAGAAAAAGAAGTAGATTTAGAAAAAAGCGATTTTATGAGCCTGCTTGCAATGCTTTCTTCTGAAAATAGCGAAAAAATTTTTCTTATCTACTCTTTAAAGAATCTTTTACTGGGTGTTGCAAAAGGGAAGGAAAGCGACCTCTCTCTTAAAGAAAAGTTACGAGATTTTGTCGATGGGTTTGGAGGAAGAGGAGTCCTGCGGGATAACTTTGCGTTTGTCGAATTTAAAGATGTAAAGTTGTTCAAAGAAGCGTTAAAATATATAAATGAT
This sequence comes from Caldisericaceae bacterium, assembly GCA_027023025.1. Taxonomy (GTDB): domain Bacteria; phylum Caldisericota; class Caldisericia; order Caldisericales; family Caldisericaceae; genus S143-107. The sequence continues at coordinate 18,778 of JALVXB010000034.1, forward strand.
AACCTGGGTGAGTAAGTTTTGTATAAATTTTTGTAAGAATGGTTTTTGTAATTTTTTCTGGATACTGAATACTTGCTACCGTTTGAAGCATAGGTATAGCGCGTATTATAAAATGTCATAACTATAATAAGATATATTTCTCTGTTTATTGAATTTAGTTGGTAATGGTGTATAATATTTGCAGAAAAGATTATTAAAATGATTGGTTTTAGAACCTTGAGTAGTTTAATCTATTTTCCGGTTGATTTGCACAGTTTTTTAAATTGACTATACTTAATAAAATTTAGAGGTGATATTGGTGAAGGTTGGGTTTTATCTTAGAAACAAAATTACAGGAAGGAAAGGATTTACTCTTATTGAGGTAGTAGTTGCACTGGCAATTTTGGTTGTAATCATTGCTTCGACGATGAGCTTACTTGCTTCTTCGTATTCGAGTTTAAGGAATACCGAAATGAGAGGAATTGCCAAAAATATCGCGACTTATGCCGTGGAATACATAAGAGCACGAAATGTTACAGAAGATAATTTATTGGGACACGATATTTCTGAATTAGGAGACGACGCGACTCATTACTTTCCTGGAATTGAAGATTTGTGGGACATACCGCTTACTTCGATAGGGCATCCCTACGGCTCTACTTCTGGAACTGGTTTTGCCGATCATTGCGTGAATGTAAATCCAGCATTACCCGATCAAACTTTTAGTGATTCACCAGATTCATTTTACTATTCGTTGCAGGGATACGATTCTTTAGGGGATTTTAACGATCTTACACCAGCTAATCCATCTCCAGAGGATGCTAACCTATTTATTTGTGCATATAGCACTCATCACTATCATGTGCGGGATGTCTATAGTTACAACGGAGGCATACATACTTATAACCATATTTTATGGAAATTTCCTTTGATATCCACAGACCCCGATGCAATAAAATCTTTTACAGGTGGTCCAAATTATTTACCAATGATATACACTCCTGATGTAAATAAAACTAATCAAAGTAGCCCAGAGTATTCTCCATTTTATACGAACGATACTGCTTTGAAAAAAAGAACTCAAGATTACAGGGGTTTTCGGGTTCTAACTACTATTGTTTCAAGGAAACAGAATTCCACAGACCCTGACCATGTTCAGTATTACGATGTGAAAGTTACAGTATTCTGGATGGCTGGGAAGCAGGAGCACAGTTACACACTTCAGACACAGATAATTACATATGGAGGCTCGTAATGAGAAAGCGTAAGGGGTTTACCTTAATTGAGCTTGTCGTTGCTATGGCAATATTCTTTATCCTTATCTATATGGCTTTTGCGAGCTTTACCTATATTCTTGCTTTCTCACAGTATAACAGGCAGCGTGCAAATGTGCAGGACAATATACAAACTGTTTTAGATCAGATCACAAAAGAAGTAAGGCAGACTGTTACAGAGGATATAGGAGTTCCTACAGGCGTTGGTGCCTATGGTGTTTCTTATCCTGTATATGATAGTACTGCTGATTCCACACGAAATCTCGCCACAATCTCTACTCCTGATGAGCCACTTAGTAGTTTACAATATTTACAATTTGGCTCAAGCGATACGGATACTGATGATGACCCTCTAAATCCAATATTACAGTTTTATATAATCGATAGTAATGGTGTGAAGCATAGAATCTCTTATACACTTGGAGTTCCAACAGATGGTAGTGGTTATTATCCTCCACACTATAAAGGGATACCAAAAAGGTATTGGCCGTCTGAGAAATACGAGCCGTGTGAGATTTTGTACAGCAATGAAACATGGGATTCTACGACGAATACTTGGACAGGTATTCAAAACCAGCCTGTTACTGAACAAGTTATAACAAATTTTACTGTGATAAGGCCTGCCTGGTCTGATAAGGTCATTCAGGTGATTATTGAAGGAATGGTGAAGTCTCCTACGCGTTCAGGATACGAGAAAATCAAGTTGATTTCGCAGATTACCTTGAGACAATAATATATAAGTTTATTAGATTTATGTTTCCGTTGCTTTTATAGATCCAATGTTATTAATGGCATTTTATCCATTGGGTTATTTTAACAGTTTATTTTTTGAAAATTAATGCTGATTAATTTTAAAAACTTACTTAATTTGTTAAAAGGAGGCGATTATTATGTGGACTATGAGTAAGATGCGAAACCGTAGGGGTTTTGCCATGGTTCTCGTTGTTTTAATTGCTCTTATAATGATTATCCCTGCTGTTATACTGGCATCGAATGCAATATCTCGTAGGAGAATTGTGAGTGGAGAGATGACTTCGGATAGAGTATTAAGTGTGGCTGATGCGACTATCGAAAAAATTTTAGGTGAAATAAATGATTTTGCTAAAAATTTAGATAGTATTCCGGACATAGAGAATGGAATAGAAGGTATAAATAAATATTACAATGAAAATTATTATTCTTATGGCAACACTCCTGATCCGGAATATGAACCCAATAGGGTAGCGGTAAAATTTGTTACTGAGTATTTGCTTTCTACAATTAACGGGGGCAAACCTTATATACCCGATGGTAGTAGCGATCCTTCTGTAGGGGTGGGTGCTGATTACGATTCTTATAGTAGTGCCTATTTCTCAGAGGATGATGGCAGCCTTTGGGATATGGAGGATAATGTTGGTAGTTATTTGTACGATTCTAAAACGCAACAGTATTATGCAGTAGTTGAACCGCTTGGATCCAGTTATTATATAACTTACAAAGATGCCGGGTACGGTTATGTTAAAAATTTGAGCACAGGTGTAATTAAGAGTTTAAGTTCCTGGGATCCTAGATATAAAACTGATAACCGTTGGATTGAGTCAGATGTAAATGTAGAATATAGTGATGATGGAGAGAATAGAGAGCAGAGTTCTCGTTTTGAAATAAGAGTCACCTCCTATCCAATAAGTAATAGTGAAGACATCACTCATTTGCAGCGAAGTTTATATGCTGAGGCTACATTAAATAAGTTAACGGCTCTTTCTTCTTCTGACGGTTCTGGCACAAACCCGGGCGGTAATACTATACCTGCTGCTTTTAAACATGCTGTATGGTCTGGTGGCAATACTATTGTAAATGGAAATATAGCTTTAGAAGCTGCAAATATAAAGTCAAATGGTGATTATGATTTGCTAGATACGGGTGGAGATTTGTATGCTACTGGTGACATAACTTTAAATGGTGCGGTTAGAGTCAATGGAAGTGTAATTACTGCTGAGAATAAAAATGAGGGTACTTTTGGCGATCCTATAATAATAAATGGTGCCGTTATTATAAAAGAAGGGCTTGTATATGGGCAAAAGGAAGATCTTCCGGAGTTTGCTACGGATACTGAAGGTGAAGTTAAAGAGGAAGCGATAGAGAATAGTGCTACTTATGCCCGTGGGTTTAATAGCGGAATTGTGACTACACGGAATGAGACATTAGATGTAAACGGTCTCTCTGTTTCTCGATATGTTAATGGTGATGCTATACTTAATGCGAGCACTACAGTAAATTTTACTACTCCAAATAGCGATCCAAATGTTGCATGGTATGTCAATGGAAATCTAGTTTTTAATGGTAATACAGATATATATGTTGATAAACCCTCTTATATATGGGTAAATGGTGATATAACATTTAATGGGATAGTGAATATACATGGATCTGTTACATTTGTTGCAGATAAAAGGATCACTTTTAATGGTGTTGGTACTATAAAGTATAGTAATGACCAGGATATGGTGGCAATAATTTCTAATGGTGAAGGATCTGAGGGTGGCATTGTTATAAATGGATATGGGCGATATGACGGAATATTTTATGCCCCTAATAGTAATGTGGTACTCAATGGGAATCTTACGATTTTTGGGACAGTGGTAGGTGGAGGATATGATATTGGTGGTGTGTGGAAGCAAGGCGTGGTTCTTAATGGTCTTTCGGATGTGATCTTTGATACAAGGTTATCTGGTTATAATCCAGGTGGTGTTGCACCTCCACCACTTCCTTCATCTAGTGGATCTCCTACCATTGAAGGAGTGGAATATGGCCTTCAAGCGGCCTATAGATTTATGTGGAGAGAAATTATAAATAATCCTGTTAATCCATCTAATATCAAGAATATATGTGAAGATCCGGATAAGGGTGTTGTGTACAAATATACTGCACCTTAGTTAAGATTTCTTTCGTACTTGATTATGTATACTAATAACACCCTGCACGAAGAAAAGCGTGCAGGGTTTACTCTAATAGAAACGCTCGTCGTTATTGCGATCGTTATTGTCCTTACGGGGGTTGCGATTCCCTCTTTCAGGCACCTTACTTCTTCGGAGAGGTTGCAATCCGTTGCGTATAGAATGGTTCAGGATCTAAGAGTTGCTAAAGAGGATGCGATTCTTTATCAGCAAGACTTAAATGTTTACTTCAATTACGACAACTCTCCAGTAGATCCCAGGAGCGCCTCAAACTTCAATAATAGAGAATACTATTTTGAAACATTTCAGTATAATTCTCTTGTCACTCCTCCTGAACATTACTTACCTGGAGACGCTAACAGCCAGAAATTTCTCAGAAGGCCTTTGAAGTACGGAATCATAATTAGCAATATTTCTTCTGATACCTCTTCACAAATTTCTATTGGAGGGAAAAACTACTTCGTAATCACATTCCGCTCTGGTGCAGGTGATACTTTTAGAGGAGAATGTGACCTCGTTACAGAGATGACAGACAGGACTGTTACTGCAACACACACGGTTGGTTCTACCCCAATTATAGTTACTCTGGAAGACCCTACTACAGGAATGAAGTTTTATGTGAGAATTTCTGCAGTAGGAAAGATTTCTATGTACGGCAGTCCCACACCATATTAGTATTTTATTAATGTAATTTGCCTTTTCAGACTTTGTGCAGAATTTGTGGTTTTTATTACATTCTTTCAGTACGCCAATCTGAAATAATAAACACTAAAAATGTATACCTAAAGAGAATTTGACACAAAACTATTGACAGTATTGTACTGAAAATTAATTTATTAAAAATAATTAGACAGATATTGAAAAAAATTTAAAATTGGATAAAAATATAAACCAATTACGAGAGGTTAAAAATAAATTTGTTAAATTATCTGATTGCAAAAAAAGAATGATTTATTTATAATATAAAAGGAGGCGATTATTATGTGGACTATGACTAAGATGCGAAACCGTAGGGGTTTTGCCATGGTTTTTGTTGTTTTAATTGCTCTTGCGATGATTATTCCTGCGATGATACTTGCGTCGAACGCAGTATCTCGAAGGAAGGTCGTAAGTGGAGAGACTGTATCTGACAGAGCTCTTTCTGTTGCAGATGCAACTATCGATAAGATACTCAACAAGATAAATACTTTTAACTTTACTTTTACTACGCCTACAATTATAAATCCTGACGGGGATGTTGATGCTGCAACAAAGGAAGCGCAAGATTATTTAGTAGGGTATTATATATCAAAAATTAATGGCGGTGTACCCAATCCTTCAGATCCCACAGGGAGCCTTGCTACGATTAGGAAAAATGTGTCCACATTTCTATATAACTTTTCGAATCAGCATTACTATGTAGTATGGGACAGCACTAATAATAATGTTGCTCCGGTTTCTGCTGTAGGACCGGATGGAGATATTAAAACAAAAAAGATAAAAGATTTGAACACAGGAGATATATACGATAACATTATAGCAATTGACCCCAAGTATAAAACGGATAATCTGTGGACAGAAGTAGATGTTAGGGCGGATTATGTTGCAGATCAATGGATTATAAATGACACTGCGTATCTTTTGAGTAGACCAAATGTAAAGAGGACCATACAGGCTGTTGCTGAAAGAGGACAGGTTGTTGCTAACAGCGGAGAGCTTGCGAATGGCAACTGGTATACGAGAAGCGAAACGACACAGGATAAAACCGTATATTTTAGTGATTTTTCTGGTTTGTATCATACAAAAGTATACTTTGGGCAATTCGAAACGACGAGAGGCCCTATAAGAAGTGATAGTAGTGTTTACATGGGTGGATGGGCATACGATCCAGTATATGCACATTATAGAGTCTATGATTACGCAATAGACGATGGATGGGCTCGTGATGGACGCTTTGGGCCGGATAAGAAAAGTTTGTGGTGGGCTAAAAATAATGGATATGCAGTTGATGGATATCCGCAGGCTGATTGGCCGAATGGAGATGCAGCATTGTTTGGAAGCGCACCTTTTAGAGATCCTACGGATCCAAATGGGGGATTACAAGATAAGGCTTTTGATCAATACTATGTAAATGGAGATGCTACTATCGTGTTTTCTGTTGTTACTAATGCTGATGGAACTAAAGTTGGGAAAGTTACGATAAATGGGAATACATACGATATGCCTCCAAATGGCGCTATTTTTGTAGACGGAGATGCTACGGTGAGTGGAACGATTAAAGGAAGGTGTAGCGTAGGTGCGAGCGATGATATTTACATTGGTGGAAATATCGTATACGAAGATCCGCCTCGCATTGATAAGGATACTCCAATTCCTCCAGGTTATACACCCGATGCATTGGGTCTAATAGCCTACGATGATATATTGATCCCTGGGAGTACCTTTAATGCGCATCATCATCTCGAAATAGATGCTGCAATGCTTTCAGTGCACGGAAGTTTCGGTGTAACAAGTGATGTACCATGGCACCGCATAAATGGTTCTGGAGAATACGAAGCGTGGTGGAATGGTTGTCAGGCAGAGTGGAGTACTGATAATGCTCCAGCTATTGTTAGTGGGAATTGGGTAAAAGGATACGACATACAGCACACGAATTACGATTGGAATTTGTACGATTACGGAGCACCGCCATTTTACCCTGCTACAAACAGCAGGACGGAAACTGAACACAGCGTAAGGTATAAAATTGTAACAGATGCAGGGCTGCTGAATCATCTGCGTTCTTTAACGAAAGACCAGCTTACACCTATTAGTCCTTCCGCTCCTGATTATAATCCGGATTATCCTTATAAGTACACATATAACGGTGTTACCTATTACTATGGGACGCACTTTAGCTTTGGTGCTACGGCTTACATGAGAAAGACAGCCCTTTACAGAATTTCGTGGAAAGAGCAAATAGCGAATCCTGTCAAACCAGAGCCGTAAAAAGGTTAAAATGAGAGTGTTTTTGTCTGGCTATAACACCCTGCACGAAGAAAAGCGTGCAGGGTTTACTCTAATAGAAACGCTCGTCGTTATTGCGATCGTTATTGTCCTTACGGGGGTTGCGATTCCCTCTTTCAGGCACCTTACTTCTTCGGAGAGGTTGCAATCCGTTGCGTATAGAATGGTTCAGGATCTAAGAGTTGCTAAAGAGGATGCGATTCTTTATCAGCAAGACTTAAATGTTTACTTCAATTACGACAACTCTCCAGTAGATCCCAGGAGCGCCTCAAACTTCAATAATAGAGAATACTATTTTGAAACATTTCAGTATAATTCTCTTGTCACTCCTCCTGAACATTACTTACCTGGAGACGCTAACAGCCAGAAATTTCTCAGAAGGCCTTTGAAGTACGGAATCATAATTAGCAATATTTCTTCTGATACCTCTTCACAAATTTCTATTGGAGGGAAAAACTACTTCGTAATCACATTCCGCTCTGGTGCAGGTGATACTTTTAGAGGAGAATGTGACCTCGTTACAGAGATGACAGACAGGACTGTTACTGCAACACACACGGTTGGTTCTACCCCAATTATAGTTACTCTGGAAGACCCTACTACAGGAATGAAGTTTTATGTGAGAATTTCTGCAGTAGGAAAGATTTCTATGTACGGCAGTCCCACACCATATTAGTATTTTATTAATGTAATTTGCCTTTTCAGACTTTGTGCAGAATTTGTGGTTTTTATTACATTCTTTCAGTACGCCAATCTGAAATTTTAACGCTACCCTTTCCAAAAAGTTTTTCTGCTTTTTCCATTAACGCTTTTGAAGGTGTTACATAGTATCTGGGTGAAACCTCTATCTTTACATCTTTGTGGTCTGTTAATATGTGAATGAACAGAGGTGCTTTACCGTGGTGTTCTTTTACTTCCTTTTTAAATTCTAAAAACTTTTCTTTTATATTTTCGCTTTCTCGAGCATATATGTGTAGTGCGTTGTACTCTTCTCGTTTTTTGATATCTTCTTCCGTAAGGAATTGAACCACATTGCTTGCAATAATTGTAAATCCGTTTCCTTCCTTTTTGGCTCTGCCGTCAATGATAATTACGCCTTCTTTGTCTGCGTATCTAGAAAATTCTTCGTAAGACATCGGGAATACGACGACCGTTGCTTTAGCGTCTGTATCTTCGATTTCGAATTTGTACATCGATTGCCCTTTTCTCGTTTTGCTGCGCTTGAACTTACCTTTTATGCCTGCAATTCTTATATTTGCACCGTCATCTTCTTCTGTAAGTTCGGAAACAGTGCGGACATCTTTTAAGTCTCTAAGCAAGATTGCATAAGAATTTATTGGGTGGTCTGTAATGTAAAATCCAAACGCTTCTTTTTCGTACTGGAGTATTTCCATTGTTGACGCTCTTACTGCTTTTTTGATCGTGCGTGGTTCTGGGACGCCGAATAAAGAAAGCGTTTCCTCCTGTTCTTCTCCTCCATTTAAGAGCAGTGCTTTTCTGTCCTCACCAAGTGCGTCGAACGCTCCTGCTTTTATCAGGCTGTCGATAACTCTTTTATTAACTTTTGTTCCCTGTACTCTGCTCTTAAAGTCTGAAAAACTAGTGAACTCTCCGTTTTGTTCTCTCTCTTTGATGATTTCTGCAAGGGCTTTTTCGCCAGTGCTTTTGATTGCGAGCAAACCAAACCTTATACCTTCCCCTTCAGTTTTAAAGAATACATCCGATTTGTTTATGTCTGGCGGGTATAGAGGAATTCCTCTCCTTCTTATTTCGAATATTAATTCTTTAGTTTTGTTTTCGTTTCCTATGTACCCGTTTAATAGAGCGGTGAAGTATTCCACCGGGTAGTGTGCTTTGAGGTATGCCGTCCTGAACGCAATTGTTGCGTAACATACCGCGTGGGACTTATTAAATCCGTATCCTGCAAAGTACTCTATAAGGTCGAAAACTTTCGTTGCGGTTTGTTTATCCACTCCATGCTCAACTGAGCGCTTGATGAATGTGTCCCTTTGCTGGGCGAGAATTTCCTTCTTCTTTTTTCCGATTGCTTTCCTTAAAAGGTCTGCTTCTGCCATTGTATACCCTGCAAGTACATTCGCAATCTGCATGACCTGTTCCTGATACACGATAATGCCGTATGTGCTTTTTAGGATTGGTTCAAGACTTGGGTGTGGATATGTGACTTTTGTTTTTCCGCTTTTCCTGTTGATGTATTCTTCAATTCCGCCCGCACGGATTGTGCCCGGCCTGTACAGTGCGACGACTGCAGTAAGGTCGTCAATACTTTCTGGCTTAATGCCTCTTAATACCTTCCTCATCCCGCTACTTTCGAGCTGGAACACACCTGAGGAATCGCCTCTTTGTAACATTTTATATGTTTCAGGGTCGTCTGTTGGGATTCTGTCAAAGTCCACTTCAACGCCTTTCTTTTTTAGCATGTCAATAGTGTCCTGAATGACTGTGAGGTTTTTAAGCCCAAGAAAGTCCATTTTTAGCAGTCCTATGTGTTCTATAACATCTTTGTCAAACTGTGCAATTACTGAACCGTTTTTATCTAATTGCAGAGGTGCGTATTCTGTGAGTGGTGCGTCTCCAATAATGATACCCGCTGCGTGTGTGGAAAAGTTCCGTGCAACGCCTTCCAATTTTAATGCCGTTTCAAAGAGTTCTTTGTATTCTTCCTGCGAAACCTTTTGCTTTAATTCCGGCACTGTGTCAATTGCTTCCTGAAGAGAAAAACCAAACGGGATGAGTTTTGCAATTTTATCGATTTCTGCGTAGCTGAAATTTAGCGCTCTTCCTACATCTCTTATTACTGCCCGCGCTTCCATTTTACCGAATGTAGCAACCTGTGCGACATGGTCCATGCCGTACTTTTCACGGACGTAATGGATTACTTTATCCCTGTCTCTATCTCCGATATCTACATCTATATCTGGCATAGAAATCCTTGCCGGGTTTAAAAATCTTTCAAAAAACAGGTTGTACTTTATCGGGTCTATCTCAGTAATGCCCAGTGCATACGAAACGATACTTCCTGCTGCAGAGCCTCTACCCGGGCCTACAGGAATGTCGTGTTTTTTTGCCCAGTTAATAAAGTCCTGCACGATGAGGAAGTAATCGACAAACCCCATCTGTTTTATTATACCAAGTTCGTGTTCTGCGCGTTTTTTTGCTTCTTCTGACTGCTCTTCTGGGTAAAGTTTTTCGATTCCTTTTTCTACGAGCGTTTCAAGGAGTTTTATGTTTTTCTCTTCGTTCCACTCTTCTCCCTTTTCCGTAAAGTGAGGTAGGTGATAGGTATTAAACTCAAACTTTACATTACACCTTTCTTTTATGATTTCTGTATTGTCCACTGCTTCTTCAAGTCCTGGGAACATTGCTTTCATTTCCTCTTCGGACTTTACGAAGAATTCGTCCGTTTGAAAATGCATTCTATTTGGATCGTCTACCTTCGACAGTGTTTGTATACAGAGCAAAATGTCGTGTGCTTTTGAATCTTCGCGTCTCAAGTAGTGTGCGTCGTTTGTTGCAACGAGTGGAATATTTTCTTCTTTTGAGAGTTCTGACATTACGGGAATTACGCGCTCCTCTTCTGGAATTCTGTGATTTTGTACTTCAAGGAAAAAGTTGTCTTTTCCGAATATGTCAATGTACCTGTGTATTGCCTTTCTTGCACTCTCCTTCCCTTCGTGAAGAATTTTGTATGGAATTTCTCCTTGCAAGCACGCTGATAAGGCGATAATTCCCTCGTGATGCTGAGAAAGTAGTTCGTAATCCACACGCGGCTTGTAGTAAAACCCCGTAAGGTAACTTTCGGAAACGATCTTTAATAAATTTTTATATCCTTCGTTGTTTTCTGCAAGTAGAATGAGATGGTATCTTCTATTTCCTTTTTCTTTGTTTTTTCTACCTCTTTCTGCAAGGTAGACTTCCACGCCGATGATTGGCTTGATACCTTCTTTTATCATCGTGTCGTAGAAGTTTACTGCTCCGTACATATTTCCGTGGTCGGTTATAGCAACGGCATCCATTCCTAATTCTTTTACGCGTTTGGCAAGCAAGGGCAGTTTATTCAGCCCGTCAAGCAAACTGTATTCTGTGTGTAAGTGCAAGTGTGTAAAACTCATACTTTCCTCCTACTTTAATTCTACCATCGTAACGGTAAGGTTTGCGTTTTCAATGTCTGTTGAAGCAATGTGCACGACTTCTTTCGTAACTGTTTTATTTTTCATCGTAAGTTGCACAGTTTCTGTGTAATTTCTCTTCTCGAATGTCCGAGTACCTGAAAATAGGGCACTTTCTGAAGAGAACGAAACAATTTTAAGTTTTGAAAGAGACAGATTTAACTCAAGCGCATTCTTAATCGTGTTTCTTGCAAAAGTCAAAGCAGCAATTTTTTCGGGGTCTGTTACCTCTTTTTCCTCACCGTTTACTACTATATATGGTTTATTATTTTTAAAAGTGTAGTGAATATTCTTATCCTGTATTTCAACGACTTCTCCGTTTCGTAATTTCGCCTGAAGGTTGTAATTAATATTATCCGCGTCTACTGTGCCCGTTATTGAAATTTTGATTAGACCGTTTTTCAAGTTATTAGGAAAAACAAGACTATTCAGGTAGTTTTCTATCAGTTTTTCGTTAAACGAAATTTCTGCGTCTACATCGTTTTCTCCGTTTTTAACTGAAAGTAAAATTTTTTCACTTTCTGCAAAAGGCGTTTTTACCTGCAAGACTGTTGTACCTATTGGGGCAGGGCTTACGATTACGGAACTTCCCTGCGGAGAAAATGCAATGCTTGATTGAGGAACTACTTTATTATTTACGATGATTTTTGTTTCTTCTGAAAGTAACTTCACGGTACTTCCATTTTTTCCAGTGAAGCGAATGTTAAGAAATGCCACGGGCACGAGTTTGATTATTCCGTTTTCTTTACTTGAAACTGTTTTTCCTATGTATCCGTATTTTCTTATGGTGAACTCTGTTTTTGTCGTTTTAATAGTGCCACTTTCGATAGTAACTTTTCTACCGTTTATCAGCACAGTGCCGCTTACTGGTTTGTGAGTTTCTGCGTCGAGAACCTTGTATGTGTATGTGCTGCTGCAGCCTATTGAAAAACTTATCGAAAGAAGCACAGCAAGTATTGCAATAATTAAAGTAAACTTTTTCATAAATTCATTTTACCCGAAGTCGCCTGTTTTAGCAAAAAGTAATCTTTACCTGTGTTTGGTTACGCCCACCTTAGGGCAGTACCGTTCAATGGGACAGATAGAGCACTTTGGCGAAATTGGTGTGCAGATATTCTGACCCAGCGTTACGAGCAGTGTATTAAAAATAATCCAATATTTCTTAGGCAAAATTTTTCGCAGTGCAAATTCCGTTTGCTCTGGAGTTTTAGTTTTTACCAATCCAAGCCTGTTTGAAATTCTGTGCACATGGGTATCCACACATATACCTAATTTTCCAAACCCTTCGTTCAGCACGAGATTTGCGGTCTTTCTTCCTACCCCTGGCAGTTTGAGAAGTGCATCCAGTTCATCTGGCACTTTTCCACCGTATTTTTCAATGAGAATTTTTGATATTTTTAGTATCTGCTCGGCCTTTCTGTGGTAAAACCCCACCGGGTATATAAGTTTTTCTATTTGCTCTTTGGAAAGCTTCAGCATTTTTTCCGGTGTGTCTGCTACCTTAAAAAGCCGCTCGCTTGCTTTTAGCGTCGTTTCGTCTTTTGTGCGCAAACTGAGTAATGTGGATATGAGCACTCTGTAAGGCGAACGCTTTTCTTTTGCAACTTTCGTTACGACCGGGTCACCGTACTTCTTCAGGGCGGCTTTTAGTGTTTCTACGATTTTTTCAATCCGCTTCTGCTCGTCCATTACTTCTCTGTTTGTATTCCTATGCCAATCCAGCGGGGACCTGCGTATGTACCGACGACTGCGCCTAATTGCTGCAGGCGTGGTTCTTTACCTATTAGTTCTTTTACTCTGCCTGCAAAGTCTTTTGCTTCTTCCAGGTTTGTTCCGTATATTACGCCAATTTTTTCTATGCCGCGTTCTTCGTTTACTCTCCCAATGTATTCAAGCAACTTTTTAAGTGCCCTTTTCCAGGTGCGCGGCGTCTCCTCTGTTTTTACGACCCCGTTTGTAAACGACAGTATTGGTTTTATACTGAGGACGGAACCAATTACGCCTTCTGCTTTGCTGAGCCTTCCACCCTGGACGAGATACTTTATGTCCTGAAAAGTAAAACGGGTAATCATTCTTGGAACGAGTGCTTTTGTTGATTCGTAAACTTCCTCAAGCGTTTTTCCCTTTTTAATTTCTTCAAGCGCATGCTCGGCCAAGAATACGAGAATCATCGAGGTGTGCTGGGAGTCAATTAGTTTTATTTTCTTGGGATCTACCTGCTCTGCTGCCATTCTTGCTGCGTTGAATGTGCCGCTGAGTTTCGAAGATATGTGTATAGAAAGGACTTCGTTACCCTCTTCTAAAATTTTTTTGTAGACGTCTACGAATTCCTGAATAGACGGCTGTGAAGTTTTTGGCAGTTCTTTGCTCGTTCTGAGTAATTCGTAAAATTCGTCGGGTGTTAAGTCCACGCCTTCTCTGTATGTTTTTTCCCCAAAGCTTACTTTTAAAGGCACAACGGTAATGTCGTTTTCCTCGCAAAATTTTTTGTCAAAGTATCCTGTGGAATCAGTAACAATTTTTATCATTTTCGCGCCCCCTTGTTTTAATTTTTCATTTATCAATTATAATCGGAAATTGATGAAAGAAAAGGTTAACGATTTTATTGAAGAGTTAAAGTCCAGAGGCATTAAGTGTGGCTACGAACTTATAATTGATATGGCTGCCATATTGAACACGAATAATACGCGTGTTCTGGTTAGCGAGTTGAATGCGCTCAGTGGATATTCTACGCGTTTTTTGTATAATTACGACTTTCCTGAGGTTTATAATTGCAGCGTAAACTTTATCGTTTTGAACCTGAAAAAATTTGTAGGCATAGAATTTTCCGTTTCAGAGGAAAGTGATTTAAACAATCCGCCTTTTATCGTTTACCCGCAGAATTTACTCGTTTACGATGTAAGTGGTGACACTCTAAACGCTTACAAAGGAGTTTTTGCTCGCTCTGCTAAAGCAGATGAGCTTGCAGGCTTCAAAGTTATCCGTCTTTTAAACACTGAATTTGACAGAAAATCTATTTACTCAAAAAAAGCACTCGTTCGATTTGCAGAACTCTTAAAAAAAGAATTCTATACAGAAAGGCAAACTGTTTGCGGGCATACTGTTTTTTCCGGGAAAAAGGCGATAAGGGAGTTTGCTGAGGCGCTGAGAGATCCCGCGGTTTCCTTCCTCACTGAAAATAGGAACGCTCACTCTTTGTGGCTTGGTAGTGCCGTCTATTCGCAGTGGAGTGCGCTGAATGGAATAATTGTTTATCTGCTGGGCCTTCACCACTTTCTTGAGCGGAAGGTGCAGGACGAAATGTCAAGAGCAATAAGGCACTTTGAGGATGCTCTAATGTTCTGGAAGGAGTTTGACAGGCTCATCGGAAGGAAAGCACTCATCCCAGAAAGTAAACCCATTCCTATGCTGAACAGGCGCAGGGCGTCTAATGCACTACTGAGAGTAATTTCTTCTTACGAACGCGGCATTGAAAAACTGCTTTTCGTATTGAACAGTATTAAAATGTAAGTAAATTTTGCTATACTATGAAGAAAATATTACAGGAGGTGGTATAAATGACAGACCTTGAAATAGCACAGGCTGCACACATGAAGAACATTGCAGATGTTGCAAAAACGATTGGAATTAACGAAGACGAATTGAGTTTTTACGGAAAGTATATCGCTAAAGTTGAGCGCACCGTTGAGCAGAGGGTTGCAAACAACCCCGACGGAAAGCTTATCTTCGTTACGGCAATTACGCCCACTCCAGCAGGTGAGGGAAAAACCACTACGACGATAGGACTTTCTGATGCTCTGAACGATCTGGGTAAAAAAACGATGGCAGTAATCAGAGAGCCTTCTCTTGGCCCCGTGTTTGGCGTAAAAGGCGGAGCGGCAGGCGGCGGATATGCACAGGTCGTTCCTATGGAGGAAATCAACCTGCAATTCACTGGTGATATACCTGCAGTAGGTATTGCAAACAATTTGCTTGCTGCAATGATTGACAACCACATACAGCACGGAAACGAGCTGAAGTTTGACATTCGCAGAATTACCTGGAGAAGAGCGGTTGACATGAACGACCGCGCATTGAGGCAAACGATCGTTGCACTTGGCGGGACGAGTAATGGATATCCTCGCGAAACGGGTTTTGACATTACTGCTGCGTCAGAAATAATGGCCATTTTGGGTATGGCACACGACCTCAAAGACCTCAAGGAGCGCCTTGGCAGAATTATAGTTGGGTACACGAGAAAGCGCGAGCCGATTACCGCAAAGGACCTTAAAGCGGTTGGCGCAATGGCTATCGTGTTAAGAAATGCAATTAATCCAAACTTAGTGCAAACTCTGGAAAACCACCCTGTGTTTATCCACGGCGGCCCGTTTGCAAACATTGCGCACGGTGCAAGCACGATTAGATCCATAAAGCTTGCACTTAAACTTGCCGATTTCGTAATAACGGAAGGCGGGTTTGCATCTGACCTTGGCGGAGAAAAGTTTATGGACATCGTAAGCAGGCGCGGCGGATTCCATCCGTCTGTCGTTGTGCTCGTTGCAACGGTGCGTGCTTTGAAGATGCACGGCGGGCTTGCGAAAGACGAACTAAAAGAGGAAAACATCGAGGCACTGAAGAAAGGCCTTGGCAATCTTGGAAAACACATTGAGAATATGCGCACATTCGGTTTGCCTGTGGTGGTTGCTCTGAATAGGTTTGTTACGGATACCGAAAAGGAATTGAAGGTCGTTGAGGACTTCGTAAAAGAGCAGGGTGCGCGCTTTGCACTTTCAGAAGTGTGGGAAAAAGGCGGCCAGGGAGGAATTGCTCTTGCTAAAGAGGTACTTGATGCAATTGAAAACGATAAAAACGACTTCCACTATCTCTACGATGTAAATGAAAAAATCGAGGACAAAGTTTACAAAATTGCAACTAAAATGTACGGCGCAAAGGATGTCGTTTACACGGACGACGCAAAGAAAGACATAAGGCTTATTAGAAAAATTGGATACGAAAACCTTCCAATCTGTATGGCGAAAACGCAGCTTTCTCTTTCCGATAATCCAAAACTCATTGGCAGGCCCGAGGGCTTTACCGTAACGATAAGAAATGTCAGGCTTTCTGCAGGCGCTGGATTTATTATTCCTATCTCTGGCAGCATAATGACGATGCCGGGGCTTCCAAAGCATCCTGCAGCAGAGAATATGGACATCGACGAGAACGGGAAAATTACTGGCTTGTTCTAATGTATCTTGAAAAGGTTACACTTTACGGGTTTAAAACCTTTCGGACAGAAACGGAGTTGTTACTTTCCCCAAAGGTAACCTGTATAGTTGGTCCTAACGGTTCAGGAAAAAGTAACATCGTTGACGGGATAAGGTGGGCGCTCGGTGAGCACCGCCTTTCCTTTTTAAGGGCATCTTCAATGGAAGACCTGATATTTTCTGGCTCAGCCTTTAAAAAGCCCCTCAGCGTTGCCTCGGTAAAACTTACATTCAATAACGAAGACCGCACTTTTCCAGTGGTTAATACGCCGCGGGTAAGTATCGAACGGAGAATTTATCGCTCGAGGGAATCGGGTTACTTCCTCAACGGAAATCCCATAAGGCTTCAGGATGTAATGAAAATTTTTTATTCAGCGGGCATTTTTAACCACATGTATGCAATAGTAAGCCAGGGAAAAGTTAGCGAAATCCTTCTTGCAAAACCGGAACAAAAGAAAAATCTTATTGAGCAGGTTGCAGGCGTTGCTGTTTTTAAGAAACAAAAAAGAGAAGCACTCAAAAAGCTTGCAGAAACAGAACAGAACTTACTGAGGGTAAAAGACTTACTTAACGAATTAAGAAAGCGTGCAAACAAAGTTATATCAGAATCAAAAAAAGCGCACATCTATTATTTCTTAAACGACAGACTAAAACAACTCGAAGGCATTCTGTTTAATTATTATCTGAGTCGAATGTCGAAGGAGATTGTCCTGCTTGAAAGTGGAGTAAAAGACATAGAAGTAGAAATTAGAGAACTGGAGGAAAAACTTACAGAGCGCCAAAGTGCCCTATCTAATTTAAACGACGAAAAGAGAAAACTCGAGGAGGAAGTTGATACAGTAAGGCGCAGAAGGGAAAACCTCAGAGTGGAAGAAGCAAAACTTTCAGAGAAGGAGAACCGCCTTGAAGAGCAAAAAGAACTTCTCGAGGAAAAAGTTGCACAGGCAAACAGGGAAATTGAAAAAATAGACAGGACGATTCAGTATGTGAGTGAGGAATACAAAAAACTTCTTTCTGAAAAAACACGCATTGAAAACTTACTTCAAAAAGAAAGAGAAGAACTTGCCAAAGTTGAGAAAGAATTTGCACGAGTAAACGAAGAAGTTGCACCAATTATTGCACAGGAAAAGGAGAACGAAAGAAAGCTTTCCTCGCTGAGGGACGAGCGCTTGAAAAAGGAAAAGGAAATTTCTGCAATTGATTCTGCAATTTCGCATACAAAAGAAAAAATTACAGAATTAAAAATGCTTATTCAGAGTGCGGAAAGTGTGCACATTGAAGATACAGGTGCGTTGAAAGAAATGCTTACTTCCCTGCAAAAGGAAGTGGAGGATTTAGAAAACAAAAAAGAAAAAATGTCCGAGGAAGTTGCACTTACGCGGTATAAAATTTCTGAACTGAACAACTTTATAGCACGCTATATGCCTGGAAAGCGTAAGTTTAAAGACGGCACGCTGGGCAGTATCGTGCAGGTGGAAAACATTGCAGAGAAGATAGGTGAAGAATTAGAAAATTTCGTCGTGGAAAAGGCAGAAGACTTAAAAAACAAGAAAAACGGCGGTTTTTTTGTCAAGGAAAATCTCGTAAAGTTCCGTATTAAAGAAGATGCATCCGTAAGGCCTATTTCCGTAAGCTCCGAATTTTTGCAGGGCATATACGAAGCGGACACACTGAAAGATGCGGTGAAGTTTTTCAAAGAAAATGCAGAGAGTTTGTTCATCAAAAAAATCATCACGCGCGACGGGTTTGTCCTTTTCTCTCCGTTTGAGGTGAAAGTAAATGCTGGAATACTGATAAACGAAAAAAAGAAGGAATTGAACGCTTTAGTGGATAGAAAAAATACTTTATTAAAAGACATTTCTGAGATTTCAGTGCAGATAAAAAACAAAAAGGCGAAAATAAGAGAAGTGGAAGAGAGGATACGCGCTGCTGAAGGGAATCTTAAAAAACGCAGTGAAACACTTTCTAAAGCGCCGCTTATAGACGGAATGGAAAAGAGCCTTACTGAGCAGGTAAGTAAAAAGACTGCACTTGAAAGCGAAGTGAAGAGAATTCTCAGTGAAATCGAAAAACTGCAAAGTGCAAACAAGCAAAACGAATTGAAAGAAAAGGCAAATCTTTTAAGGAAGGAAATTTACAATAAAAAACTCCACATAAAAGATATTGAATATAACCTTTCCCGCACCAATGAAGAGTTAAAGAGAAAGGAAAACAAAAAAAGCGGGCTTTGGAACAGAAAAGCATTGCTCAAAAAGGACATTGAAAGCGCAAAAGAGCAACTTGAAAGTGTAGAGAAAGAAATTTTACAAAACGAAAACGCATTGAACAAAGTAAAAATAGACCTATTGGAAGCAGAAAAAGAGGAAAAGTCTCTCAGGGAGAAATTGGTTAGTATTTCAGAAGAGGTTAAAAGGCATACCGTTGAAATAAGCAGGTTGACTGAGCAGAAAGAGAACTTATTCAGAAAAATGGAAAAGCAAAATGTGAAACTTGCAGAAAAAAAGACTAAAGTGCAGTCCATTAAGGAGCAGATAGCGGAAAAGGGCCTAAAAGAAAAGGAAGTTTCCTATGCTGTGGACGAGCGGAAGATTCGTATTGAAATTGCCTCTGTTAAGGCAAAAATCAACGAATTGGGTGCAATCGACTTTACCAGTGTGGGTGAAGAAGAAAGTATAAAAGAGGAATTAGAAAAGAAAGAAAGCGTGTATAAAGATGTGCTCTCCTCAAAAAAGGAGCTTGAAAAGTTTATAGAAGAACTGGACAAAAAGGCAAAAGAGGAGTTCGAAAAAACACTTTCTGGAGTGGAAAAGTATTTTGCAGAGTTTTTCAGGAAGATGTTCAAAGGCGGGGAAGCGTCTATTGAAAGGATTTTTGACGAGTACGACGAAGTGAGCGGTATAGAGATAAGCGTGCGGCTTCCCGGCAAAAGGAAACAGTCTTTGCCACTTCTTTCCGGCGGCGAAAAGTCTCTCACTGCACTTGCCTTTTTGTTTGCAATATTTAAAGTAAAGCCTGCGCCGTTCTATGTGCTTGACGAGGTGGATGCTGCGCTGGACGAGGAAAATGTGGTGAAGTTCAGCGAGCTTCTATCTGAAGAATCCTCGTTTGCACAGTTTGTAGTGATCACCCACAACAAGGAAACGATGCAGCGCGCCGATATGCTCTACGGAATTACGATGCAGGAAGACGGCATTTCCAAAGCCGTATCTTTGAAACTTGTTTAGTTTTGTTGTAATTATCCAGCAAAATTATATAATACATAAGGCTTAATTTAATAAGTTCATTTTTACTTAGGAGGTTTGATAATGAAAAAGGTAGAATTAACAGCAGGAAAATTAAAAGGTTTGAAAATGCTTGCCGATAGAGAAGGCAAGTTTAGAATGCTTGCAATCGATCAGAGAGGCTCTCTTCAAAGAATGCTTGCCAGTGCGTCCGGTAAGGATAAGTCAGAAATTGGGTATAAAGACCTTGCACTTGCAAAAAGGCTCGTCACTCAATATCTTTCTCCGTACTTTAGTGCTACGCTTATGGATCCGCAGTTCGGCGTACCAGAATCGCTGAAGTATCTTGCAAAAACTTCTGGTTTGCTCGTTGCAAGGGAAAAGAGCGGCACCGTTGCTGCAGGGTATAACAACAGAGAAAAGAAAACCGTTTTGCTCGACGGCTGGAGCGTGGAGAAAATTAAAAAGACAGGCGCAGATGCCGTAAAATTGCTTCTTTACTATCGTCCGGACAGCACGCCTGAAATTAAAGAATATCAGGAAAACATCGTGCGTCAGGTAGGCGAAGAGTGCAAAAAGTTTGACATGCCGTTCGTCCTTGAGCCCGTAGGATACGCTTTCAAAGACGACGAACCGTCTACTGATTCTGCAGTCTACGCAAAAAAGAAACCGGACATCGTTTTAAAGATTACGGAAGAATTTTCTAAAGAAGAGTACGGAGTGGACATTTTAAAACTCGAGTTCCCTGTAAACCTCAAGTATGTAAAGGAATTCCACAACGGATACTTTGACGGCAAAGAAAGAGAAGCCGTTTATACGCTTAAAGATGCAGAAGATATGTGCTACGCAATTACGAGGACTTCCCGCTTGCCGTGGGTAATTCTCAGTGCGGGCGTTGACATTACGGAGTTTGTTTACAATGTAGAAATTGCGTCCAAAGAAGGTGCTTCAGGGTTCCTTGCAGGCAGAGCCGTATGGAAAGAATTTGCAAAGTATTATCCAAATGAAGAGGATATGGTTGCATGGCTTTCAACTTCTGGCGTAACGAACTACTGGAGACTTTACGAAGCAAGCAAAAAAGCAGTGCCTTACTTTGAAAACAAACAGTTCAAGAGTTTTGCAAACATACAGCTTGCAGATAGCGGTGAAGACTGGTATAAAAAGTATTAATTTGCTTTTTAAGTCGTTAAGATAAATTATTTGTGCCCTCTGTGTAAAATCGGAGGGCATTTTATTTTTGAGTGAACGATTTTGTACTTTGCGATGTCTAATATGTGGAACAAATTTAAGAGGGAGGCGTAGAATATGAAGAAAAAGATTATCGTAGTTGCAATTGTTGCTGCACTGCTTGCTGGTTTCTTTGCACTGCCAAAAATGACCTTTGCGCAGAGCAAGAGTTTTGACGAGGCGCTTTCAAACTACAACAGTGCGGTGACGGAGTTAAAGAACGAACTGCCTGCTTACAAGAGTAAAGTGGAACAGATAAAAACTCTTTCTGAGCAGGTAAGGTCGCTGTTAAAGGAGAAGAAGGAAAAGGGAGAAACGCTTTCTGATTCTGTAAAAGCAGATGTTAAAAAGTTAACGGTTGTAAGGCGTAGAGTAGAAAGAGAAAAGGACATTCGGGATGCGCGTGCATTTTATACAAAACACCTTACGGAAGAGCTAAAAAGAGCGGACAAACAGATTAAAGAAAAGAAGCAGAGTGGTGCATCGAAAGACGAGTTAAAACCCTTGCTCGAAAAAAGAATGGCCCTTCTTAGAAAAATACGGAATGTTGCACCGTTTGCCCCGGAGTTTATAGTAAAAAATAGTGATAAAGTGGTGCAAAGGGCGGAAAGTTTGAATAAGAACGGTAAAGAGAAAGAAGCAATTAGATTACTTGACCGCGCAACTAAAAAGATTAAAGGTGTAATAAAAGTTATGCAGGCAAGAGAGAAAAAGATGGACGAACTCATTGCACTGCTTAACAAGGTGAAAGGAGAATTAGGGCAATGACACATCCCTTCGTCGGATTCCTTACATTAAGGATGGTTATCTGGCTGGGAGGAGTGCTCGTTGCGCCTGTTGTGCTGATGGTGCTTTCAAAGCAGAAAGAAATTAAGGGAGAGCTGGACTACTTCGAGAGCCTCGTGCTCTCCCTGCTGTTTTTTATTGTGGCTTTTGCACCAATTATATTTTTCAAAGGCGTATTCCTCCCGATATTTAAGAAGCATCTGCTGGTTGCAAGTTTTGTATGGGCGGTTGTGGGTTTCTTTGTAGATGCTTACCTGCTAAATCTTTACAAGCGCATAGGATACTGGAAGTCGTTCCTCGTGTGGATTCTTACATTTATCGTTTCTTATAGCGGGGGATTTGTACTTGCTTCGTTTACGATATTTTTGCTTAAAGCGTTAAGATGAGCGAAAGTGCAGGTACACTATCTTTTGAAGAAATTGTCGAAGAGTATTACAGTGACATTTATAAACTTGCATTTATTATGATGAAAGATAGAAATAGCGCAGAGGATGTAACACAGGAAACATTTTTAAAAGCGAAGAGGTATTTGAATAACTTCAAAAATACATCCTCAATAAAAACCTGGCTTTACAGAATTGCGATGAACGAAGTGAAAAATTTTATTAAACAATCTGAAAAGTTCAGGAATGCAAAACCGAGATATATGCCTTTTGTTAAAGACGATTTTAGTGACATTCGGAAGGCAATGGAGCAATTAGATAGGCAGAGCTACGAGGTTCTGTTCTTTAAGTATTTTAAGAACTTAACGGATAAAGAGATTGCATTTATATTAAACATTCCTGAGGGTACTGTAAAGTCACGCCTGCATAGTGCAAAAGAAAAGCTAAAGGAGGTTCTGCAAAATGGATGAGAAAATTGAGCAATTTTTTAAAGAAGAATACGACAAAATTAAAGTGCCGAAAGGCTTAAAGCGGAAAATTCTGTCAGGGGAAAACAATAAAATATTTATTATAGCAGCAGTTTCTGCATCTGCTTTTGTGTTGTTCCTTGCGCTGACTTTTGTGCAATTTTCTCCTATGTTTGACAGCATTATTACGGGAATTACGCTACCGTAAAGAGTGCTTAATCGATCGTAAAGACCTCCGGAAGGAGCTCCACGCAGAGCATACAGCCAAAGCATATTTTTTTGTCTATCGTATAACCCTGCTCTGTTTTTTTAATTGCACCAATAGGGCAGGTGAATTCGATTTTCGAAATACGCTTGTCATCTGGATTTGTAATTGTAGGTATTCGCCTTCTTTTTCTGCTTCCGTATTTTAGCAGATTTTTCAATTCTTTTCTGAAGCGAAGGAATTCGTCTCCGTAGAGAGAGACATGCGCAAACAGTCCTGCGCCAAAGCCCATATCGTCGCCTGCTTTGTTCGTTTTTACATCTCTTGAGCGATATCCTATGAGGACGGCAGAAAGTGAATCAAGGGCAAGTCCGTCTTCAGAAAATAAAATTGCGCCTATTTTATCGAGCTCTTCGTCATCCGTTAAGTCGCCCTGCACGGCATCCACTACACCAAATGCAATGCGGTCTTTTATTAAGGCGTATGTTTCTACCAGTGCATTTTCGAATTCTCCAAACTTCAGTTTTCTTACGAGGATTTCGTTTCTCGTCATCGTCGGAACGATAGAAAGCATAGCATTTACGATTCCTCCAAGTGTGGAAACAGGGGAAACTTTTAATTTAATCACTGGAATAACGAAGTCTGAGTCCACAATTGTTACAGGAATAAATGCATTTTTTAGCGTCCTTTTACCTTTTATCCCCATTTTTTCTATTTGCTTTTCTTTGCTGTACTGCACAGGGGAGAGAAGTCCAAATCCTCTGAAGTGGTCGGGCATTTTTTCGGTGTGGAGCGGCACAGTGAGCTTTACATACCTATCTTTTCTGAAGTCTACAAAACGGATGCCGTATTTTTCAAATAGGTTTTTGTATTCCTCAGGCAGGTTGTGTGCAAAAATAGAAGCACCTGCCGTAATCTCCTTTACGCCGCTTTTTTTAAGAAATTCTATTATTTCTTTTAAGACCGTTAAGTGGGGCAGCGGAAAGTCGAAGTATATTACGACACTTTTGTCTTTCAGGTTTTGTGCTTTTTCCTCTGCAAAAGGCGTGCTGATAACTCTAAATGCCTCTTTTACTTCTGCTTCGTCGTAACTTTTGCATTCTATTATTCCTACTGAACTCATTAACTCACTTCCTTTCTTTTGCAAATTTCACTCAGCGGGCAACTGCTGCATAAGGGTTTTGTTTTGCAAAATAGTTTTCCTTCTGCAACGATTAGTGCATGCATTTCCTTGAAAGTATATACACATACATCTTCTTTAGGTTTAATGCTTTTGTTTATGTATTCCGTAAACTTGCTTTCGCAAAGCGCACTTTCAAATGTTTTTCTAATCGTTTCGTAATCCGTGCTTTCACATACGCCTAACCTGTTATATATGCGTTTTGTGTAAGCATCTACCACAAATATTTTTTTATCCAGAGCGTAAAGCAAAATTGAGTCTGCAGTTTCCCTGCCAATTCCTTTTATAAAAAGAAGTTCTTCCCTTAGTGCAGTTAAAGGTTGCTCTTTCATTTTTGAAATGTCTCCGCCGTATTTTCTCACGAAGTATTCCACAAAGATTTTTAGTCTTTCTGCCTTTACATTGTAAAAACCCGCAGGCTTTATGATCTGCGCAAGTGCTTCTGTGTCTTTATTAAGAATTCTTTCTGGAGAAAGCAATCCTTCCTTTTTTAGGTTATTGATTGCCTTCTCCACATTTTTCCACGCCGTTTGCTGCGTAAGGATTGCCCCCACCATTACCTCAAACGGCGTGTCGCCTGGCCACCAGTACTGTGGCCCAAACTTATTGAACAGCAGGAGGAATGTTTTTTGAATTACTTTTAGTTTCTTTATTTGAATCTGTTTCTTCGTTTGTCTTCTCCTGTTGCGTTTGTGAGATTTGTTCTTCTTTGCCGTTTTCTTTTTTAACTTTTGCAAGAAGGTTTTTCAATTCTTCTCCCTGGAGGGTTTCTTTTTTAAGGAGAGTGTGTGCAATCTCAAGAACGGTATCTTTTTGTTCTTTGAGTACATCCTTTGCGTGTTTGTAACAGGTTTCTACAATTCGTTTTACTTCGGCGTCTATAAGGTCTGCAGTCTTCTCGCTGTAGTTTCTTTCTTCTCCCAATTCTTTGCCGAGAAAAACGAGTTCGTTTTCTTTGCCAAAGGCAATGGGCCCGAGTTTCTCACTCATTCCGTATGCGCGCACCATTTTTCTTGCGATGTCTGATGCGCGTTGAAGGTCGTTTGCTGCGCCTGTTGATACTTCGTGCAGGAATACTTCTTCTGCTGCGCGCCCTCCAAGTAAGGCAGATATTTTATTCATCAGTTCGCTTTTCTTTTGAAGGTATTTATCCCGTGCAGGGAGCTGCAAGTTGTATCCTAGTGCCATACCTCTGGAAACGATGGATATCCTGTGCACGAGGTCGCCTGTTGGCAGTGCCGTCGTGATTACTGCATGTCCTGTTTCGTGCAATGCAACTGCCCACTTTTCTTCGGGCGACAGGACGAGAGATTTTTTCTCTGGCCCTGCAATGACTTTGTCTATTGCTTCTTCGATTTCTTGTTGAGTGATCTTTTCTTTATCTTTTCGTGCAGCAAGAAGTGCTGCCTCGTTAAGTAAATTTTCAAGGTCCGCTCCGCTAAATCCTGCTGTTTGCTGTGCAATCGACTTTAAGTCTACATCGTCTGAAAGTGGCTTATTTCTTGCGTGAATTTTTAAGATTTCCTCACGCTCTTTAGTGTCTGGTAAACCTACCACGATTCTTCTATCGAAACGCCCTGGCCTAAGCAGTGCAGGGTCGAGTATGTCTGGCCTGTTTGTTGCAGCAATTACGATAATACCCGTGTGGGGGTCGAAACCGTCCATTTCTACGAGCAACTGATTGAGGGTTTGTTCTCTTTCGTCGTGTCCTCCGCCAATGCCTGCGCCTCTATATCTTCCTACTGCATCAATTTCGTCAATAAATACGATGCACGGCGCGTATGTGCGTGCCTGGTTAAATAGATCACGCACCCTTGATGCGCCAACTCCTACGAACATTTCGACGAATTCAGAACCAGAAACAGAAAAAAACGGTACATTTGCTTCACCTGCAACTGCACGCGCTATAAGTGTTTTTCCACATCCGGGAGGCCCTACGAGCAAAACGCCTTTTGGTATCTTTGCACCGTAGCGTGCAAACTTTCGCGGATTTTTAAGGAAACTAATTATCTCCTGTAGTTCTTCTTTTACTTCTTCTGCACCTGCAACATCTTTGAATGTAACTTTTGGCTTGTTATCTAAAAATAGTTTTGCTTTGCTTCTTCCAAAGTTAAATGCCTGGCTTCCACCTCCGCCTGCACCTGCCATCATTCTTTGCATGATAAACCACCATACACCTATGATGAGTATCCAGGGGACGATGTTTACCAGGATTGTCCAGAGCATCGTGCTTGAGGGGTTTACATCGTAGTCTATACCTTTTTTAAGAGCAATGTCTTCGAGAGTATTAATATTCGAAGTCGTGTAAGATTCTACTTTATTACCGTTCTTTAGTGTTCCTATAACGAGCGTAGGTACACTGTCGTTTGTTTTTACTACGATACTCTTCATTTCGCCGTTTTCGGCATACGAGATAAACTGGGAATACGATATTCTCTTTATGGGTGTACCACCGCCGAAATTAAACATTTTTGCGACGGCAAATATCATTCCTATTAAAATAATCCAGGCAATAGCCTCTCTTATAATTAATTGTTTATCAGGACCTTTTTTATTATTTCCCATAAATTGTTTGATTACTCCTTTCTGTAAATTTTTTCTTTTAGTATTCCAATGAATGGCAAATTTCTATACTTTTCTTCGTAGTCCAGGCCGTAGCCGACGACGAACTCATTTGGCACTTTGAACCCGTAGTAATCTACTTTAATGGGTATGAGTCGTCTTTCCTCTTTATCGAGCAGACTTGCTATTTTAAGGCTTGCCGGTTTTCTCGTGCTGAGTAGCCTCGTTACGGCGTCCATCGTAAGACCGGTATCAACGATGTCTTCTACGATAAGTACATGTCTATTTTTAATGGAAGTATCGAGGTCTTTCAGAATTTTTACCTGTCCTGTTGAGTCTGTTTTGCCGCCGTAGCTTGAAATTGCCATAAAGTCTACTGACATCGGGATGTCAATTTTCCGCACGAGGTCTGCAAGGAACATAAACGCACCACGCAAGATACACACGAGTAAGGGAAATTTCCCTTCGTAATCTTTGCTGATTTGCATTCCAAGTTCTTCAATTCTTTTATTTATGTCCTGTTCGTTGAAAAGCACTTCTTTTATATCGTTTTTCATAGGAATTATTATAGCATAAATTTTTTAATCAAAAAAAGAAAATGAATATCGTTAACCTCCTTCGCTTTTTACTTCGGCGATAAGTACCGTTTTTGTTTTCTTATTTACTTTGTAAAGTGCACTTCTTCTTATGCCAATTACCCAGAGTACTTCATCGTTTGCATCCACGAGAATGGGTACTTTTGCACGCTCTGCTACTGGTATTTTGGCATCTGTGAATAAATCCTGCAATTTTTTCGTGCCGTTTTCTATCTTTATTCTGTCTCCCGCTTTCCTGAACCTTACTTTCAGTGGAAGTGATAGTTTTTCAAGGTCAAATACAACACGATTTTTATTTAGTTCCCTGATATTCTTATTATTTGTCGTGTATAGCCGGATTGTTGCATTTGCTTCTTTTATAAATTTTGTATCTGGTATGTCAAGTTCGTATTCTTCGTCTGTAGTAAACGGAATTTCTTTTTCCTCGTCTATAAAGAATACATCGTCTTTTTTGAATATAAATAAGTTTCCATAGAAATTTTCTTTTTTTTCTTTGCTGTGTAAGAATTTAAGGATTCTCTCCACGCGCTCGAACGAGGCTTTTTTTTCTCCAAACAGTTTCTTGATAATGCGGCGCTGCTCGAATCTGGGCAGAGAAAGGAAAATCTTCGTCGAGTAATAAACTTTTCCGTTTTCTTTAAACGAAATGATTTCTTTATCTTTTTCTACGACTTTACTAAGGAAGTTATTTTCTTCACGAATTATGTCACTCATTGAAGCGGTGTTGTCTTTAAAAGATTCGTTAATTGCCGTTATAAGCGGAATAATCTGGTGTCTTATTCTATTTCGCGCATAATCCATAGAAAAGTTTGTCCAGTCTGTTTTGTATGGAATTTTATGCGTTAAAAGGAATTTTTCTATTTTGCGTTTTTCAATAAAGAGTATTGGATGTATAATTCCGTTAAAACTTTTTGGACTTATGCCTATGAGTCCTTCCATTCCACTGCCTTTTACGATGTGATAAAGAACTGTTTCGACGAGGTCGTCTTTGTTGTGTGCAAGTGCAATTTTATTAAATGCGTGTTGGTCTTTAACTTTAAACAGAAAGTTAAACCGTTCTTTTCTTGCTGCTTCCTCTACTGTGATCTTTTCTTCTCCTGCTATTTTTTTGACATTGGATTCTCCGTAAAAAAAGTTTAGGCCTAATTTTTCAGTAAATAATTTTACGAAATTTGTTTCCTCTTCAGCCTCTCTGCGTAACTTATGGTTGAATGTTGCAACTGCAATTTCAAAGCGCAGTTTATCTTTTAATTTGTTCAGAGCATAAAGCATAAACATCGAGTCAGGTCCGCCGGATACGCCAAGAAGAACTTTATCTCCGCTTTCGATCAAATTGTATTTTTCAATCGTATTTTTTACGATTTTTATTATACTTTTTTCTTTTGTCATTTCTGCTTGTTACTTTCAAGTAATCGTTTAAATGTATCCATTACTTTTTGCCAGATTGGTTCATTTTCTTCTTTTCCGTAAAGTTCTGAATAGCTTTTTGCTGCTGCTTCTATCCCAACATCTTTTCCTGCTTTCTCGCTCAGGAACCACTTGTGATCCAGAATTTCAAGATAAATTTTTACAGGGTTCTCGTTTGGAAAGTACTTTTTGAATATTTGCTTTGCAGGTAAAAATTGTTTATTGTACCAGTCTCTTGCTGCGTCGCTGAGTTTTACTTCTTTGCCTTTTGCTTTTGACAGTTTATAGCGGTATTGAAGAATTTCTCTGAAGATTTTTTTAGCCTGTTCTGGAGTAAACGATACATTAAGCATATCTTCGAGCATCTGCACAAACCACCCCTTTCTTGGCGTTATGGGATGTGCAATGATTTTTAGTTTTGGTGCTATGCGTGTTGGTTTTATCGTGTATCCAAGAAGAAATAGGTCGTCTATTCTCTTGATAAGTTTGTAATACTTTTCGTCTTCTATGTCCAATTCTCCACTAAGTAATTTCTTCAATCTTTCGTAGCGTTCGAGTATGTACTTCTTTCGTTCCTCAAATATCTTTTCGCTCGTCTCATCTTCTGTTACAGAGTAAGCAAACAGGGATTCAAACAATCTTTCGAGGTCCTCTTTTTCTTTTTCTTCTGATAGAAAGTCGAAAAACTGTACAGTTTCACAGTCTATTAACAGGGCTTCTACTTTGTTTTTGTAGAGTTTTATCAGAATGTTGTCTAGCGATGGATCACCCCAGAAGATGCCTTTCAGATGCATCACGACGAGGAGCGCAATAACTGCGTTCCACACGAGGTCTCTGTAGTATTTGTTTTTTAATATTTTTATGAGGTGTGATTGCGGAAGCGTGTCTTTCTCGTATAGCGTGAGTAGGTATCCTTCGCTTTCTTCGTTTTTAACCTTTTGGACAAATCCTATAGGGGCAATCGTGGGTATACCCATTGCTATAAGTTTTTTGTATGTGTAAAATTCCTTTTCTGCGGTTTCTGCAGATGTTTTTTTTATTACTATGTCGCCCTTTTCTGTGCGGAGGAAGTAAAGAGTGTGTCTACTCTCTCCTTTTCTTCTTTCTATGAAGTGATAGCCTGTCCATTCTTCTACTTCTCTATTCCACGGAAGTCCTTCTATTTCTTCCCATCCTTTTTCTGAATAAATTTTAATCTCTAACATACTTTTATTATATAGATTTTGTGCAGTTTGAAAATTTTAAAAATAGGATTAAAATTTCAATATGGGAGTTAAAAATTACATTGGGACATCGGGCTTTTCCTATGGGCATTGGAGAGGGATTTTTTATCCTGAGGATTTAAAGTCTAAGGATTTTCTTTCTTTTTACGCACGACATTTCGATACTGTTGAGATGAACAATACTTTTTACCATACACCCAGAGACAGTTCCATTAAAAAGTGGATAAACGAAACGCCACAAAACTTCGTTTTTAGCATAAAGGCAAGTAAGTTTATAACGCACATAAAAAGATTAAAAGGTGTGGAGGATTCTCTCCAGTTATTTCTGCAAAAGGCAGAGCTTTTTGATGATAAATTAGGGGTAATACTTTTTCAGCTTCCCCCGTCTTTGAAAGCAGATGTACCGCTACTTAAGGAGTTTTTATCGCTTTTGCCAAAAGAAAGGCGCTTTACCGTAGAATTCCGGCACAAAAGTTGGCTAAACGACGAAGTTTTTTCGCTACTTTCTGACTATAATATTGCGTTTTGCATTTCAGATACTCCCCGCTATCCGTATGTGGAGGTTGTAACTGCAAATTTTTCTTACATAAGGCTTCACGGGCACGAGGTTTTGTATGCATCTTCGTATTCCGACGAGCAGCTCGCATACTATGCAAATTTCGTTAAAACATGGAACGAAAAGGGTGTGCAGTTCTTCGTATACTTTGATAACGACTTCTATGGCTATGCGGTGAAAAATGCCCTTAAATTAAAAGAAATCGTTAAAAAATTATAAATTTTTTCAATTTTATCTTTACAAAATAAAGAAAAGTGTTAAAATAGCAGGCTATGGTACACGGAGCGACAATTAGTTTTTGGGTATTTGTAGGATTTACGATGATATTTCAAATGATTATGGGAGCAAATGACGGTGGCGTGCTCCTTGGGTCTATTATATCTTCTAACTTTATCCATCCGATTGTTGCAACTTTAATTTTATTTTTATCTCTTTCAGCTGCGCCGTTTATTTTTGGAACTGCAGTAGTTAAAACTCTTGGCACAAAAATTTTCCCGCTGCAGGATATGTCTCTTGCCGTGCTTTACGGTGTACTGCTTGCTACGATTACCTGGGTTATTATTGCCCAGAAAATTAAGTATCCCGTAAGCATCTCTTATACATTTGTTGGCACGCTCGTTGGTGGCGGTCTTGCTACGAGATATGCGCACGACATCAATACGATTGAAGTTTACAAAGTATTTGGTGGATTACTCGTTGCAATCGGTATCAGCTTCGTTTTAGGTTATATCTTCTTAAAGATTATTAATTTGTTTTTAAGATTTGCAACACCTAAGGTGTCTATTATATTCCGAATTTTGCAAATCTTTACTTCGATTCTACTTGTTTTAGGCTATGGTTCTAACGATGCAGAGAAAACGCTGAGTTTGGTGTATATGGCAGCGATTATTACTAAATCGCCAATTAGTCCAAACGCAAAAAGTCCTTTTATAGTAATTTCCCTGGCTCTACTGTTTATCGTAGGAACGATGCTTTTTGGAGGGAACTCTGCTACTACCTCTGGATTCAGGATTATGAAAAGCAATCCTAAACAAACTTTTCTAACTCAATTTATTACATCGTTTACCGTTCTTACTTTTGCAAAGATTGGCTTACCGATAAGTAGTACTGAAACTTTGAATATGGGCCTCGTTGGCGTCGGGTATGCGGAAAAGCCCTATTCTGTAAAGTGGACTGTAGTTAAAAATCTAGTTCTTACCTGGCTTGTTACCATACCTATGTCTATTTTGATTTCCTTTGTTTACACACTAATTTTGCAACTAATTTTTTAAAGGCTAAAATACATTAAAGGGGTTGATAAATATGAAGTTATGGGAAGCATTATTTAAAAAGGCGGATGCATTTCAAAACCTTATAGAAAAGCAAGCTGAACTTACAGTAGAAGGAGTAAACTTACTGTACGAATTTATGGGGATTTCAGAAGATGCACAGAATCCAGATGTATTAAGGCATAACTTGAGAATTCAGCTTAAGAAAGTGGAGAGCGAAGGAGACAAAGCACGAAGAGAATTAATCGGTGAGTTAAATAGAAGCCTTATAACGCCGCTTGATAGACAGGACTTATTTAATTTGTCCAATGTGATCGATAACATCCTGGATTATGCACTGAGCACTGTTGAGGAAATGCTAGTTTACAAATTGTATCCGAATTATTATCTGAGAAAAATGATAGAAAAGGTTTCTCGAGGGGCGAACCACATTAACTATGCTGTACAGCAATTATTTAAGGATAAACAACTCGTAAACAACAATATTATTGCTTCAAAAGTAATGGAAAACGAGATTGAAGAGACTTATCGTGAGGCGCTTGCAGACCTATTTGAGAAGTCTGACTTTCACTACATTTTCAAAATGAGGGAAGTTTACAGACACATCAGTAATTCTGGCGATAGACTTGCTGAGGCTGCTGAGATTATCGGAAACATACTCATTAAAGAGGTATAATAAGATTGTTCGTTCGTTAGGCCTGGCTGTATTGAAAAAATGCCCGCTCTTGAGAGCGGGCATTTAAATTTGTACTTTCTTTGTCTTCTTATTTTACCTTTTCTTTAAGACCCTTACCTGCCTTGAAGAAGGGTACTTTCATTGCAGGAATCTGAATAGGCTTTCCTGTTTTTGGATTTACGCCTTTCCTTGCTGCTCTTTCACGCACGCCGAATGTGCCAAAGCCAATAAGTGATACTTTTTCGCCTTTTGCAAGAGCCTCTTCTACGGATTCGATAAATGCTTTTACGAAGCTTTCGACATCTTTTTTCTTTGCACCGGTCTTCTTAACAATTGCCTCTACTAATTCTGATTTCTTCATACTTACCTCCTTCGTGTTAGTCTTCATCATTCTATACTACTATTTATTTTAGTCAAGTTGATTATAAAACTCTGCAATTGTTTTGAGGGCAACTTTAACTCCTTCAGCAAATTTAATTTGATTTTATTACCCAGAATTATTGCAGGTTGTTCTTTGCTACTTGAGTTAATTACGATGTAGTTTGCTTTCCTTGAAAAAAATTTGGAACTTTCTTTAACTATCTGTTCATTCTCTTTCTTTATAAAAAAGAGTAATCCATTATTTATATATTGAGCTGCGGAATTTCCCTCTATGATTATAGGGTCTTCGGATAATTCTAAAGCTTTTTTAAGAAGTTCTTCCATACTGGACCTTTTTCCGTGTACCCATACGACGGACTTTGCGCCGTCCTTCAAAAATAAAGCAGTGTCTTTGCCTTCTTTACTGAGTACAGAGGCGTCTGTTTCTACTTTGTCTTCAAGTTTGTTAGAAGGCGTTACTTTTATTACGGTCGGCTTATTAGGTAAAATTTTAAGCAGCAGCCGTATGAATGTGGTCTTTCCGCTAGAGCTCTTTGCTCCACCTACGAGGATAATCATTTCTTTTTTGTAGTTTTTCTCTTTGTAGTTTTCTTTTTTGTTTTTTTATTTTCAAACTCAAACTTTACTGTGTTTGTTTTAGGGTCTATGTAAAGGTAAGCAGAAAATGGTTTGCCTCTTTTAGAAATAAACCCTGTTAAGAGCTCTGTTTTTTTATCTTTAAGGAGTTTTTTAGCGATATCTCTCGTTATCTCCATATTGCCCATTGTTTTTTTAATGTAAAAAGTGCAACCCTGGTCTTTTTTGGAGCAGAAGTACGAATACGAGCCCTCTAACACATCTGCCCCGCACTTCGGACACTTCCCCACCGGTTTATCGCTTATTGCTTTATCGTTCTTTATGTTTTCTGCACCTTCAAATGTGACGTTTCCGTCTTTGTTCAGTACGATATCTGCATCAAAGTAATATTTATTTCTTCCTCTCAGCTTTGTAAGGTGTACTTTTTCACCGTTTAAGAGTTTTTCTGCCATTTCGCGGGTAAGGGTTTTGTTTAGGAACTTTTTCCACATAACGAAGTCGCACTTTCCCGTTTTTTTGTTTTCGCATTCAAATGTATTAGGGGTTTCGTATACATTGCCGCCACACTTTGGGCACTTACCTACCGGGGTCGTATCCCCAGT
The DNA here is from genome assembly GCA_027023025.1 of Caldisericaceae bacterium. Taxonomy (GTDB): domain Bacteria; phylum Caldisericota; class Caldisericia; order Caldisericales; family Caldisericaceae; genus S143-107. The sequence continues at coordinate 52,695 of JALVXB010000034.1, forward strand.
TTTTATACTATATTTTCCTTTGTAGTCTTTTACTTTCTGCACTATTTCTTTCGTAAATTCCTTAATGCCTTCCATAAACATTTTTGCTTTTAACTTGCCTTTTTCTATGTCCCTTAACTTTTTCTCCCATTCTCCCGTTATGCCTGGCGAAAGAATTTCTTCTGTTCCGACCTCGTTTGCAAGTTCTATAAGTCTTAGGCCTTTGTCCAGAGGCTTAAGAGACTTGCCTTCTCGCTCTATGTATTCTACCTCTATAAGCCTTTCGATAATGCCTGCGCGTGTTGCAGGTGTGCCTAATCCTCGCTCTTTCATTGCTTCTCTTAGTTCTTCGTCTTCAACGAGCTTGCCTGCAGTTTCCATTGCTGTAAGTATGGTTGCATCAGTAAATCGTGGTGGTGGCTGTGTCGTTTTTTCTTGTATATTTGCTTTTTTAAGTAGCGTGCGGTCACCGTTTTTAATTTCTATGAATGCTGCTTTTTCTGTATTATTGTAAACCTTCATCCACCCGGGATTTTTTAATCGGGAGAGGTTTGTTTTGAATAAGTATTTTTCTACATTGGTAATAAATTCTAACTTTTCAATTTCGGCATGTTCGTAGAATACGGACAGAAATCTCCTTGTTATAAGGTCAAATACATTCTGTTCTTCTCTTGAGAGCATTCCTATTTGTGAAGTATTTCCTGTAGGAATAATTGCGAAGTGGTCTGTTACACCTTTGTCATTTATTACGCGGCTATCGAGTTTAATTGGTTTTGACAGAATTTCTTTTACGAACGCTTCGTACGGACTTATTGCAATTCCTTTTAGTATTTTAGGTAAATCTTTTTTTAACGCTTTTGGCAAGTACCTGCTGTCTGTTCTCGGATATGTGATAAGTTTTCTACTTTCGTACAGGCTTTGTGCAATGTTTAGTGTCCTTTTTGCAGAGTATCCGAACTTTCTGTTTGCATCTCTCTGGAGTTCTGTGAGATCGTATAGAAGCGGGTGTGCTCTTTTTACGAGAGTTTTTTTGACACTTTGTATAATGCCGCTTTTGCCTTCCGTTTTTTCTTTTATTTCTTTTGCTTTTTTAAGTGTTTTTATCCGCGCATTCCCTTTTTTATCGATGTATGTTCCGACATATTCTTCTTTTCCTTTAAATTGCCCTTGAATTTCGAAGTATTTTTCGATTTTAAATGCTTTAATTTCTTTTTCTCGTGAACAGATGATGTTTAAAGTGGGCGTTTGGACTCTACCAATAGAAAGGATTGTTCCCCACCTTCGCGTAAATGCACGCGTTGCGTTTATCCCTACGAGCCAGTCGCTCTCCATACGCGCTGTTGCGGATTCTCCAAGCAGGTCGAACTTTTCAGAATCGTAAAGATTTTTAAAGCCTTTCAGGATTTCTTCTTTCGTCATTGCAGAAAGCCACAATCTTTTAATCTTCTTATTTCTTGGGGGGACGAGCCTTAGTATGTTTCTAAATATTAATTCTCCTTCTCTTCCTGCATCGCAGGCGTTTACGATTTCTAATACATCTTTTCTGTTAATCAGTTTCTTTACGGCATTAAACCGTTTTTTAGTTTCCTTGATAGGTTTAAACTTGAATTCTTCTGGAATTATTGGAAGGCTCTGGAGTGTCCAGAACTTTAATTTTTTATCGTAGTCGCTTGGCTCGTAAAGTGTGACGAGATGGCCTAGTGCCCAGGTAACTATAAATCTATCGTTTTCCAGGTAGTCTTTTTTGTTTTCGAATTCGCCCAGGGCTTTTGCTATGTCCATCGCAACGGATGGTTTTTCCGTAATGATTAGCGTTTTGCTTTTTTCGTTTTTCATATGAGTAATATTAATATAAAGTGATTAAAAATAAAAGCAAAAATTGAAAATCCCCACCTTTTGGGTGGGGATTGAAAGTTCAATCTAAGTGAATCAGCTGATTTACTCGGATACTACTGTAACATTAACGGCTTTTTCGCCTCTGTCACTCTGCTCTACTTCGAATTCTACTTTCTGGCCTTCTTTTAAAGTCTTGTAGCCGTCTGACTGGATTGCTGAGTAGTGAACGAAAAGCTCTTTGCCGCCGTTGTCTGGTACGATGAAACCGTAACCTTTCTGGGCATTGAACCACTTCACTGTGCCTGTAAGTCTTTCCAAAATACTAAACCTCCTAAAAAATTTCTGCATCCTGCCTGCAGATGTGAACATTATAACAGATTAGAAATAAAATACAATAGAAATTTTTATTTGTGTATTTTTGATGTTTCTTTACTGGATGTTTGCTTTACTTCTACATTTGCTGTATATTTAAATAAAAAATGGGAGGTTTGAAATATGAAGAGTGGATTGGTTGCCTTAATAGGAAGGCCAAATGTAGGGAAGTCAACGCTTATGAATTATATCGTGGGCAGTAAAGTGTCCATTGTTACTCCTAAGCCGCAAACTACGCGATTTAGAATTTTAGGTGTAAAGAATCTGGAAGATGCCCAGATCGTTTTTGTTGACACCCCTGGCGTACATCAGGCAAAAAGTGCATTAAATAAGTATATGGTTGAAGTTGCCGTAAAAAGTATTGAGGGAGTAGACCTAGTTTACCTTATGGTAGAAGCAGGCGACTATGTAGGAGAGGAGTATAACTTTATTTTTGATGCGCTTAAAAAGCAGAATGTTCCAGTGTTTCTCGTTATAAATAAAATTGATAAGCACAGTAAGGAAGAGATAGACAAAACCGAAGAAGACTTTGCTAAATTGTTTGAGTTTAAGGAAGTTTTCCGTATTTCTGCACTTCGCGGTCAGAATGTAGATAAACTCCTTGAAAAAACCGTTGAGTATTTAAAAGAAGGTCCAGAATATTTTCCAAGAGATGTTATTACTGACATTCCACTCGCACTTGCAATTGCAGAAATTATACGGGAAAAACTCTTTTTAAATCTAAGGAAAGAGCTTCCTTATTCTTCTGCCGTTAATGTAGAGGAGTTAAAAGAAAGAGAAAACGGGATGCTTTATGTCCGAGCCGTTATTTCTGTTGCAAAGAATTCCCAGAAAGGTATCGTAATAGGACAAAATGGTAAGATGATTAAAAAGATCGGTAGAGATGCCCGTATGGAAATCCAGGAGATGGTGAAGAAACCGGTTTACCTGGAGTTGTTCGTGAAAGTAGAAGAAGATTGGCCAAAGTTCGAATCCAAGTTAAAAAAGTTGGGGTATGTGCTCCCGGATTAATGTAAGAGGGTAAGTGATATAATATAAAAGGGAGGTGATAACGATGAAAATTGAAGAGCAGATGGAAAAAGAGCGTATCATCTTGCCGAAACCCTCAAAGAGCCTTGGAAGTTATGTGCCTGTTATGAAATCAGGGAGTTTTGTTTATCTTTCCGGCGTTGTTCCTCTTAAGGGTGATAAGGTCGTAACGGGGAAATTCGGCAGGGAATTTGACGAGAAAAGTGGGAGAGAGCCTGCTGAGCTTTGTGCGCTCCAGCTCGTCGCAAATTTAAAAGATGCAATAGGTAATCTGGATAGAGTTAAACAGATAGTAAGGATAGAAGGATTCGTAAATTCAACGGACGATTTTAGTGCTCAGTCAAAGGTGTTAAACTATGTTTCTGACCTTTTAGTGCGGATCTTTGGCGATAAAGGTAAACACGCACGAATCGCAATTGGGGTGAACAGCCTGCCGTTAAATGCTGCTCTTGAAGTGAGTGCTATTGTAGAGATTTAGTGTTAAAGGTGTATTTCGTGGGGTTCTGGATCTTGCATCATTTTACCCCACGCTTTTCCTATATGGTTTAATGCGACTTGGTTTTGGAGGAGGTGCACATAAAACATACCTTTTCGTGTGAGGATATAGTGTGTGCCTTTTATTTTTATAAAGTTACCTGCTTCTAAAATTTTAATTAAAAGTCGGGCTTTTTTGTCGCTATGTAAGCGTTTCTTAAATTCTGATTTTTGAAATCGAGTTTCGTATATTTTCCAGTATAGCCAGTAGTAATCGTCCATTCTTTTCGTGTAGTCCATTTTTACTACTTCTGCGCATTCTCCGCTGTTTATCCTTTCGATGTAATGCGGTATTGAAAATGTATTCATGTAAAATTTTCCTGGCACTTTGGTTGCTGCACTTGCTCCAAGCCCTATGTAATACATTCGTGAAACTGAAGAAAATTCAGCTCCGTCAGGCTTTTTAAACCCCCATACGGAGGCAGGGACAAACTCGTTTTCTGTTAGCACATCGTACATTAAGTAGAACATTCTTTTTCGAGAATTAAAAGACGGTAATTTTACAGAATTTATCTTTAAAAATTTTCCTACTTGTGAGTATGGAAATGTAAAGAGAGGGTAACCGGTAACTTGCTGTGCCTCTGCCTCGATCGCCTTTTTCAAGTCATACTCAAAGTCTTTTTCACTTTGTTCTGGTAATACAAACATTAAGTCTATATTTATATTGTTTATGTACTTTTTGACAATTTCGATCGCGTTCATTGCGGTTTGTGCGTCGTAATTCCTTCCTATGGCTCTGAGGAATTTGTTCTGAAAAGACTGCACGCCTATGCTTACCATTCCTGTTCCCAAATCTTTCAACATGGCCATTTTTTCTTCAGTGATGTCGTTTGGGTTTGTTTCTATAAAAATTGTATTTTCTTTCAGGAGAAATTCGTCTTTTATCTTTGTTACGATCTTTTCAAGATTTTTGCCTATTGTTGTTGGGGTACCACCACCTATGTAAAAGGAGGTAATTTCTACTTTGCCTACTTTGTTTTTGATTAACTCAATTTCCTTGATTACGGCATTTGTGTAGTGTTCTGACAGTGTATTTTCGAGAAGAATTCTGTCGTATGGACAGTACGGGCAGAGCGAACGGCAGAACGGTATGTGTAAATAAAGCCCGATCTCTTTTGTTTCTGGAAGAATAAAGTCTTGTTCTTTTATGTGTGTGAACTTTCCGTATCTGCGTAGTTCTGGAAGAAAAAAATATTCAACTAATTTCCATATACTCATTTAATCCGGGTTGAGGTTTGGGATGACCATAACGGGTATCGTCGAGTGCCTTAATACATTTATTGCAGTAGAGCCAAGCAGAAATTCCATTGTTGCACTCCTGCCCTGTGCGCCTATTACAATAAGGTCGGCTTTTTCAGTTTTTGCCGTGCTTAAAATAACTTTGTAAGGAATCCCGAAATCGATTTTTGTGTGGACTGTAAATCCGTTTTTCTCGAGTGTTTTTTTGACGGGCGCAAGCCGCTCTTCCGTTGTTTCTTTCAACCGTCTTATTTCGTTTTCTTTAAAAAGAACTTTGGTAAAAAGTTCTTCGTATTCAATTACATTTACTAATACCACATACTTTGCGCCCATTTTTGAAAAGTTGGATACATATTTTGCGGCCATTTCGCTGAACTTCGAGAAATCGTAAGAGAAAATAATTTTATTTATCATTTCTTTCCTCCTTTTTTATTACTTATGCGAAGATTAAACCTAAAATACCAAGCAAGATACAGTAAATTGCAAAGTAGTAGAATTTCGTTTTCTTTATTACTTTAAAGAAAAATCCTATGGATAGAAATCCTACTACGAATGAGGTTATAAATCCTGCCAATATTGCAGAATGAGAAACTCCGGAAACTGAAGCATTAAGTGCGCTTTTTATCTCAAGTAGTCCTGCACCACCTATAGTGGGAATTGAAAGCAGGAAGGAAAAACGAGCTGCATCTTCTCTATTGAGTCCTGCAAAAACTCCGCCAGCTATCGTAGAGCCAGAGCGGGAAATGCCAGGGAACAGTGCGGCGATTTGTAAGAATCCAACGCTTAGTGCATGTTTTAGTGAAACATTTTCAATGCTGTCCCACTTTTTTCTGAAGTCAATACTGGAAAGGATCAAAATTGCTGCCGTAACGAATAAAAACAGCGAGACAATGTGTGGTTCTGAGAATACACTTCCAATTTTATCTGCGTACAGTACGCCGACAATTCCTGCTGGAAGTAGTGCAACAACCAGCATCCAGAATAGCCTTACATAGGCATTTTCTTCAGGGGTCCTGTTTTTCTTAAATGTGTTAAAGAATGCGAGAATCAAGCGCCATATATCTTTTATATAATAAAAGAAAACGGCAAGAAATGTGCCCATGTGAAGTGCCATCACGAACGAAAGTGTAGGTGTGCCCCACTTGAAAATAGCTGGATAAATTACAAGGTTGCCCGAACTGCTTACAGGAAGAAATTCTGTTGCACCCTGGATAATGCCAAGTATAATCGATTGCAAAATGTTCATAGTTTCTCCTTTCTATTAAAAAGTACTTCCTGATTATTATATTATAAGTTTGTTTTTATTGAAATAGTGATAAAATTAATCTGGAGGTGAAAGATATGAAGAAAATCGCCGTGCTTATAGAAGACAACTTTAACGAGTTCGAACTGATTTATCCTTATTATAGGCTTAAAGAAGCAGGTTTTGAATCTGTGCTCGTTGGACCTGAAAGGAAGTCGTACCACTCTAAAGCAGGGCTTGTGATGAGTGCGGAGAAGTCTATAAGTGAAATTAACTTTGACGAGTTTGACGGTGTGGTAATACCTGGTGGATATGCTCCTGACAGGCTAAGAAGAAGTGAAAAGATTTTGCAGTTTGTAAGGCAGATGTTTGACGAAGAAAAAGTCGTAGGTGCAATCTGCCATGCAGGCTGGGTGCTTATTTCTGCAAGAGTGGTGAACGGCGTTACGATGACCGGGTTTTATGCGATAAAAGACGATCTGAAAAATGCTGGTGCAAACTATGTGGATGAGGAAGTTGTCGTTGACGAAAATCTCATTACTTCAAGGCGACCTGACGACCTGCCTGCTTTTATGAGGGAAATCATCAACTTTTTAAACAAGGAGTAATTTATGAAAGTGCTTGCTGAAAAAAACATAAATGGTGTATGGGTAAAAGTCGTTAAAGGAGACATTACAAAGGAAAAAGTTGACGCAATAGTAAATGCGGCGAATAAATACCTCTCTCATGGGGGTGGTGTTGCTGGTGCCATCGTCCGTGCAGGCGGATATGAAATCCAAGAGGAGAGTAGCGAAATTGTTCAAAAAAGGGGGCCATTGGAAACGGGAGACGCCGTAATAACGGGTGCAGGCAACCTTCCATCTAAATTCGTTATACACACCGTGGGGCCTGTCTGGGGTGAAGGTGGCGAGGATGAAAAATTGCGTAAGGCTGTACTTTCTGTTTTGAAGTTGGCCACAGAGAAAAATCTTCAAAGCATAAGCATACCTGCGATAAGTTGTGGTATATTTGGCTTTCCAAAAGAACGGGGTACGAGAATTATTTACGAAACTATTAAGGAATTTTTAAGCAAAAACAAAACTTCACTTAAAGAGATACACCTTATAGGCATAGGCTCTGAAATTCCAGAACTCTTCAGGAAAGCAGTTGAAAATGATTGAAGTTTACACAGACGGAGCTTCCAGGGGGAATCCTGGGAGGGCTTCGTCTTCATTCCTTTTTGTTGAAAACGGGAGAGCGCTTCACTTTTCCTCCCAGTATATAGGAATAACGACGAATAATGTTGCTGAATATACGGCAATGATAAATGCTTTAAACTTTGCAGTTTTCAAAAATATCGTCCCTGATGTTCTCGTATCTGATAGCGAATTAGTTGTATCTCAGGTAAACGGAATTTATAAGGTGAAAGCTTCGCACTTAAAGAAATTACTCGACGAATTGCTTGCTCTGAAAGGACGATTTCCTATGTTGAAGTTTGTTCATTCAAAAAGAGAGAATAAGTACATAAAAGTAGCCGACAAATTGTGCAATATGATGCTTGATTTATAAAAATGCTGACGATTAGGTGTGCTAAGTGTGGAAGAAAGTTATTTCGATATTTAAAAATAGGTAAAGGGGAACTTCACATATGTATAAAATCCCGAATTGAAAAGGATTTTACGGTTAGAGACGGTAAGTTTGTAAAGTGTCCGCGCTGTGGGAGTGTCGTTGGTGTGGATATAGGTGTTTACATTAAGATGAAAAAGGGTAGGTTTGTGTCTTCTGGCACGAAAGTAAACAAATGAAAGCAAATAAAGTAAAATTTATCTTCTTTACAAATGTAATATTTCCTGTATAATTCCCTCTTGTGAAAAAAACAATTGTAATAGGTGGCGGTGCAGCAGGTATAATGGCTGCAATTCAAAGTGCGTCTTGTTCGGAAACCTATCTGATAGAAAAGATGCCTCGTTTGGGTTTGAAAATTCTCGTTTCCGGAAAGGGCCGTTGTAATGTTACTAACGCAGGAAGTATCGACGAGTTAATCAATGCGTTTGGGCGGAACGGAAGATTTTTGTACCATGCACTGTCAGAATTTTCAAATAGTGACCTGCGCAATTTTTTACGCAAAATAGGTGTTGAGACGAAAGTCGAAAGAGGAAAGAGAGTTTTTCCTGCTTCTGATCGGTCTAAAGATGTTTTGAATGCACTTAAAGAGGAATTAAAGCAGAAAAATGTACGGGTGATTACCGGTAAGTCTCTCGTATCTTTTATAACAAGCGGAAACAATATAATAGGTGTAAGACTTTCCGACGGTTCTGTTTTGAAAGGCAATTACTTCGTGCTTGCAACTGGCGGAAAAAGTTTTCCTGGCCTCGGAACGACAGGAGATGGGTTTTCAATCCTTAAAAAGTTGGGGCATACTGTAACTCCTCTATATCCTTCGCTTGTGCCACTTGTTCTTAAGGAAAAATGGGTGCCGTCCCTGGAGGGTCTTTCGTTAAGGAATGTAAGAATTACCGTATTGCTTAGAAACAAAAAGTATACGCATTTTGGAGACATGGTTTTTACATCTAAAGGTATTTCTGGCCCCATAGTACTTACGCTTTCTTCTGAAATCGTTCCTTTAGTGAACGGAGAGATACCTGCAGAAATTGATTTTAAACCTGCACTTAGCAAAGAGATTCTCGAAAAAAGGCTAATCAGGGAATTTTCTGAGAACGGAAAGAAAAAGTTAAAGAATGTACTTACTCATCTGCTGCCTGCAAGAATTATTCCTGTTTTTATTCAAGTAAGTGGTGTAAATAGTGACAAACGATGCAGCGAGATTACGAAAAATGAGCGTGAAAAACTCGTTTATACACTTAAACACTTTCCTATAACTGTTACTGGAAGTGAGGGCTTTGCCCATGCAATTGTTACGAAGGGTGGGGTTGGTTTAAAAGAAGTGGATCCGCGAACAATGCGTTCTAAAATTGTTAATAATCTCTATGTAGTGGGAGAATTGCTGGATCTTGATGCAGTTACTGGTGGATATAACTTACAGGCATCTTTTTCTACTGGCTATGTGGCCGGAAAGAGTATCTGTGAAAAGAATGAATAAGTGCGAGTATTTGATTTTTACATTAAAAATAATACAATAGTAAATTGAGGAGGCGTGTGCTTATGGAAGAAAAGTTTGGTACCGTTAAAGTTAAAAGAGGCCTTGCCGAAATGTTAAAAGGCGGGGTTATAATGGATGTTACTACTGTGGAACAGGCACAAATTGCTGAAAAAGCAGGTGCCGTTGCGGTTATGGCACTCGAAAGAATTCCTGCTGACATCAGGAAAGAAGGCGGAGTTGCCAGAATGGCAGATCCAAAACTCGTTAAAGATATTATGAATGCTGTTTCTATACCAGTAATGGCTAAGGTAAGAATAGGGCATTTTGCCGAAGCCCAGATTCTTGAAGCAATAGGTATTGATTTTATAGACGAAAGTGAAGTTTTGACTCCTGCAGATGAAGTGCACCACATAAATAAGTGGAACTTCAAAGTCCCTTTTGTTTGCGGAGCACGCAATTTAGGCGAAGCGCTAAGAAGAATTGCAGAAGGGGCAGCAATGATTCGAACAAAAGGAGAACCTGGCACTGGTAATATCGTGGAAGCAGTAAGGCATATGCGAATTGTAATGGACGAAATTAGAAAGGTTCAGAACATGTCGGAAGAAGAATTGTATGTAGAAGCAAAAGAGCTCCGCGTACCTATTGACCTTTTGAAAGAGGTGAAGGAGTTAGGCAGGCTGCCTGTCGTGAATTTTGCCGCAGGAGGTATAGCAACACCTGCTGATGCTTCGCTAATGATGCAACTTGGCGCAGACGGAATATTTGTTGGTTCTGGCATATTTAAGTCTTCCAATCCAAAGAAGCGTGCAGAGGCAATAGTTGCTGCTACTACTTACTTTGACGATCCCAAAATCCTTGCAAAGATATCAGAAGATCTGGGCGAAGAAATGCCAGGAATTGACATAAGAGATCTTACCGATAAAGATAAAATGCAGTTAAGGAGTGAGTAATGGAAATAGGTGTGCTTGCTCTGCAGGGTGCCGTATCTGAACACATAGATATGCTCAAAAGAGCAGGAGTTGAGTCCTATCCTGTAAGGAAAGCAGAAGAAATTGAGAAGGTTGACGGTCTCGTTATGCCGGGCGGTGAGAGCACCACTATGGGCAGGCTTATTCAGGCCTTTCAATTAGAAGACATTATAAGGAAGCGTTTCGAAGAAGGTATGCCTATTTACGGGACCTGTGCGGGTATGATACTTCTCTCTAATCGAATAGAGGGCTTTGACCAGTTTAAGTTTGGCTTTATAGATCTAAAAATTATAAGGAATGCATTTGGAAGACAGGTGGATAGTAAAGAAATAGATCTTAATGTGAAGGGATTTGATAAGCCGTTTCACGCGATATTTATCCGTGCACCTGTAGGAAAAGACCCCGGGAAAAATGTAGAAGTGCTTGCGGAGGTACCTGAAGGTATTGTGTTTGCTCGTGAAAAAAATGTTCTCGTTTCTGCATTTCACCCAGAACTTGGAAATGATTTAAGGGTACATTCGTTTTTTGTAGATATGGTTAAAAAATTTTTAAAATAATAGGAGGTTTTGAAATGTCAGGACATTCAAAATGGCATAACATTCAAGCGAGGAAAAGCTCGCAGGATGCGAAGAGAGGTAAACTTTTTACAAAGTTAACGAAAGAGATTATTATTGCTGCAAAGCAGGGAGGCGGCAATCCAGAAACAAATGCCCGTTTGCGTAATGCAATAGAGAAGGCAAAGAAGTTAGGGATGCCAATGGACAACATTAAAAAAGCAATTATGCGTGGCACGGGTGAACTTCCAGGTGTTACTTACGAGGAGTTTACTTACGAGGCGTATGGGCCTGCTGGTGTTGCCTTTATTTTAAAAATTTCTACGGACAACAAGAACCGAACTGTTGCTGAGTTAAGAAGAATTTTAAGCAATTACGGCGGTAGTCTTGCAGAATCCGGTGCGGTTTCCTGGAACTTTGAAAATAAAGGTGAGATTGAAATCGATCCAAACGGAATGGACTACGATGAACTCTTTATGCTCGTTGCCGATGCAGGCGGAGAGGACTTAAAAGAAGAAGAAGGTGTATTTACTGTTTACACTGAACCGAAGTCTCTGGAGGATGTGCGTAAGAAGTTAGAAGAAGAAGGCGTTGTGGTGAAAAGTGCTGAAGTGGTGCTTGAACCAAAAACGACTGTTAAAGTTACAGGTGACGATGCAGTGAAAGTGCTTAAACTCTGCAATGCGCTTGAAGACCACGACGACATTCAAGACTACTATACAAACTACGATATAGACGAAAACGAATTAAAGCAGATCAGTGAAAAGATCGGATAGATGTCTGTTATTTTAGGAATTGATCCGGGGCTTGCCAGTACAGGATTTGGCCTTGTTAAGGAAGAAGGTGGAGAACTAACACTTTTAAGTTATGGTGTGATTAAAACTTCTTCTGCAAAAAAAGTTCCGGATCGCTTATTTGTTATATACACGAAGTTACACGAAATTTTTGAAAAATACGATATAGACCAGGTGTCTGTAGAAAAAATTTTCTTTAATACGAACCTAAAAACGGTTGTAAATGTAAGTGAGGCGCGTGGTGTCGCAATGCTTGTTACATCAGAATTTGGAAAAGAAATTTTCGAGTATACGCCACTGGAAGCAAAAAAGGCACTAATTGGAAATGGCCGTGCGTCAAAGCGCGATGTGCAATTTGCCGTTCAAAGAATCTTAAATATGAAGAAAAAACCTACGCCTGATGATGCAGCAGATGGTATTGCTCTTGCTCTGTGCCACATATATACGCTTCCTTACATTCGCTCTATAGAGGCTTAGCATAGTGATAGGGTTGCTTGTAGGAACAATTAAAGAGATCAGTGAGAATTCTGTAATTGTTTTTACTAATGGAATCGGATTTGAAGTGTTTGTTTCGAGGCCTGGTGACTTTATTATTGACCGAACTTATACCTTGTACATTTACGAAAATATCAAAGAAAACGAAATTACTTTCTATGGTTTTATGGACCGCTCGGAAAAGCGCCTATTCGACTTAATTATTAAAAAAGTGAACGGTATCGGTGCAAAAACTGCTATGAATATTTTTCGTGTAATGAGTAAAGATAAGTTTATTAATGCTGTTGAAAGTGGTGATTATAAGGCATTTAAGCCCGTCCCTGGAATAGGTGAGCGGACGGCAAAGCGTATTGTTGTTGAGCTTGGTGGGGAACTTAAAGTAGAAGAGGAAAAGGTGGAAAACGAAAAAATGAAGCTCGTTCGTTCTGCCCTTTCTTCGCTTGGATACAATAACGAGGAAATAAGAAAAGTCGTTAAAGATATAAAAGAGGAAGAAGGGACAGTAGAAGAACTTGTTAAAATTGCTATCAAAAAGTTGAGCAATGCAAAATAGTAATAATACTATAAGGCCTCAGAAACTCTCAGATTTTATTGGCCAGGAATCAATTAAAGAAAGTCTTAAAGTTTTTATAAATTCTGCAAAGTCGCGTAATGCTACATTGGACCATACTTTGTTTTACGGTCCCCCGGGTCTTGGCAAAACGACGCTGTCTGGCATTATTGCAAATGAACTGGGTGTTTCCATTAAGCATACGACGGGGCCTGCAATCGAAAAAGTGGGTGATCTTGCTGCAATTCTTATAGGTCTATCAAAAGGAGATATTCTGTTTATTGACGAGATCCACAGACTTCCAAAGTCTGTTGAGGAAGTATTGTATTCTGCAATGGAGGACTTTAAGCTTCCTATTGTTGCGGGTTCGAAACGCTCTGCCCATACAATTGTTTTGAATTTAAACCGTTTTACCCTGATAGGAGCTACTACGCGTTTTGGATTGATTTCACCTCCACTGCGTGATAGATTTGGCATAGTATATCATCTTGAGCTGTACACACCAGAAGAATTGAAGGAAATAGTACTCCGTGACGGAAAAATTCTTAATATAAAAATTTCTGACGAAGCAGCACTTCTTATAGGGAAGCGTGCAAGAGGAGTGCCAAGAATTGCGATACAATTACTTCGAAGGGTAAGAGACTTTGCTGAGGTTAAGAACAAGCGTATTATAGATAGTGAAGTCGTTATAGAAGCGTGTTCCAGTTTGCGGATAGACGAATTTGGATTGAACGAATTGGATAGAAAGTATCTACATAATCTCGTTGGAAAGTTTAAAGGCGGGCCTGTTGGAATAGAAACGCTTTCTACTGCTATGGGAGAAGATAAGGGAACAATAGAGGATATAATAGAACCATATTTAATGAAAATAAATTTTGTATTGAGAACTCCAAAAGGCCGGGTTGCTACAATAAAAGCCAGAAAGTACATTGGCACAGGAGAAGAGAACACTCTTTTTTAGGAGGCGATATGAAACTTTTAATGGTTTATTCTGATAAATTTAAATACAATGTGACGACAAAAACATTGCCAGATTTCCCTGATGCACAGGGCTCAAAAGAATTTAACGATGTACTCGTTGCGTTTATTCATGTGGAGAAAGAAGACGAAGAAGAAGTATCTAAAAAGGTGAAGAAACTTATAAAAAGTATAAAGTGGGCTGCGGGAAAAAATAAAACGAAAAGAATAATACTTCACTCATTTGCCCACCTATCTTCGAGTAAATCAGACCCATTAGTTGCAAAGGAAATCCTCGATAAGTCTGAAGAAAGATTAAAGAATGTGGGATTTGAAGTGTACCAGACGCCATTTGGCTACTTTCTTGATCTGGATATTTCAGCACCTGGAATTTCACGGGCAAGGATATTCCAGGATTTATAATAACTTTATTTTACTCTTGCATACTTAATAAATCTTGTTATAATTATCCCGTCGGGGCGTGGCGTAGTTTGGTTAGCGCACCTGCATGGGGTGCAGGGGGTCGGAAGTTCGAATCTTCTCGCCCCGACCATTTTATATACGGGATAATTACATACGGGATGTGGCTCAGCTTGGCAGAGCGCTTGGTTCGGGACTAAGAGGTCGTGGGTTCGAATCCCACCATCCCGACCATTTTTATTTAAGGAGGCCTAATTGGATCAAAGTAGGGCGCCTTTATACGAGGCAGTTCGTAAGTATATTAAAAAAGATATGGTGGCATTTCACATGCCAGGGCATTCGCGAGGCAGGGGTGTGCCTCGTATTATAAAGAGAATTTTTCGTCAGGATTTTCTGAAGTTTGACCTTACAGAAGTTTCCGGTCTGGATTATCTCCACTATGCAAAAGGCGTAATAAAAGAGGCCGAAGACCTCGCAGCTGATTTATACGGTGTAAAGAGGACTTTTTTCCTTGTTAACGGTACTACTGCTGGCGTTCATGCGATGATTCTTGCAACCTGTAAAGAAGGTGAAAAAATTATAGTTGGCAGAAATTCTCATCGGTCAGTTATAGGAGGAATTATTGCTTCAGGTGCTAATCCTGTATTTGTCCATCCTGAGTTTAACGAAGAATATGGTATCATAACGAATCTTACGCCTGAAGCACTCGAGAATACAATAAAACAACACCGCGATGCTAAAGCGGTTTTAATAACAACACCTAATTATTATGGGTTTCAGGGTAATTTGAAAGAAATGATTGATGTAGTACACAAATATGGAATGTATGCTCTAGTCGACGAGGCACACGGTGCACACTTTCCTTTTAATAGCAAGTTTCCAAAGTCTGCTATTGAATACGGAGCTGATATGGTCGTGCAAAGTGCGCACAAGACACTACCGACACTTACGCAAACTTCTCTCTTACACATCGTATCCGATAGGATTAACTCCGATATGGTAGAACAATCTCTTGCAGTGATAGAGACTTCCAGTCCTTCGTACATATTTATGATTTTTCTGGATCTCGTACGGCGCGAGATGGCATTGCACGGAGAAGAATTGTGGAATAAAGCAATTAATGTAGCAAATTACGCGCGTGAAAGAATTTCTACTTTACCGCATTACACGGTTGTAGACGAGAATGTCGTAAATGGGAATGACATATTTGCTTTTGACCCTATAAAATTAACGATAAATGTAAAAGAAATAGGTATGTCCGGATTTGAATTTGAGTCGTTTCTAAACAAAAATCGTATAGAAATCGAGCTCTCAGATTTGCAAAACATCCTACTTTTTATTACAATAGGCAACGAAAAGAGAGATGTTGATTATTTGGTAAAGATACTTAAAATGGCTAACAAAAAAGAAGTTGGCAAGATTGAAAGGATGCCAGATTTTCCAGTAGCGGGGAAGCAAGTATTTTCTCCAAATGATGCATTTAACATGGATTACGAAGTGCGTGATATTATGAATTCTAAAGGAAAAGTTAGTTGGGGGATTGTTGCTCCATACCCTCCGGGGATCCCAATTCTTGCACCGGGAATGGAAATTACAAACGAGGCTGTCGACTTTATTGTGACTATGTATAGACGCGGTGGAATGATTCAAGGTGCGATAGAAAATAACGGTAAAATTTATGTGCGTGTTATAAGGGAGGCTTAAATGATCGAGCGTGATTTACTTACTATAGTCCGTGAAGCAGAAGAGCAGGCAAAAGAAATTCTTAAAGAAGCAAAAGAAAAAGTTTTAAAACTTGAAAAGTCCTTTGAAGACGAAAAGAAAAAAATTATTGAGCGTTTTGAGAAAGAACTAAGAGAAAAATTAGAAATCGAAAAAGGAAAAGCAGAGGAAGAGTTTAAAATAAAGTCTAAAGAGATTGAAAAAGAAACGCAGGCTTTACTTAGAAAAATTGAAAATACTGTTTCTGAGAAAAAGTCGGTAATCGAAGACGAAATCGTTCGTAGAATACTCGGGGGTGTGTAACATAGTATATGGCGATTGAAAAACTTAAAAAAGTACACATAGTTTGCTTCAAGGAAGATAGAGATAAAATTATCGACGAGCTTTACAATCTGCATCTACTTCACATAGATAGGATTAATCCTGATGTTGTTGATGGAGGTAATAAGTATTTTAAGTATAGTGTGTCAAAGTCTTCAGTTTCGGATAGGATTACCCAAATTAATACGATCTTGTCTTATTTTGAGCAAATGGGGCTTAATGAGAAAGGGCTAATAAGTTCCTTTCTACCAGAGGACGAAAAGTTTACGAAAGAAGAATTTAACGATATTGTAAATAACTTTGGATTAAATAGCTTTTACGGAAAAACTACAGGGTTATTTAATAAGTACACGGAGCTCCAGGAAAAAGAGAATACTCTTAATGAGGAAAAGAAAGCACTGATTGGTTTGCAGGAATTTCCATTTGAATTTGCTTTGCTAAAGGGGACTGAGCAGACGGAGAGTTTACTTCTCTCGATGAACTTAAAAGACTTTTCCAAAATGATTTCTGAAAATGAGGACCTGTTCAATAAAAATGCCGTTTACCAATTTAGTAAAAAAGGTGCTAAAGTTAACTTTGTATTAATCTATTTAAAAGACGATAGGGATGATGTGCAAAGCGTCTTGAAGAAATACAAAATTGAAAAATTACAAGTCCCTTCTACATTTAGTGGTTTTACGGAAGACGAAGCACAGAGAATCGAAACCGCACTTAATGAGATAAGTAAAGAAAAAAACATTATATATTCAAAATTCAAAGAGTTTAACAAAGAAAGAGGAAAGTTATATGCGCTTCTTGATTATTACGAGTCTCTGGAAAGTAAGTTCAAACGCACTAACAATGCACTGGAAGGCGAGAATACCGTCGTAATAAAAGGCTTTGTGCGTACATCTGATGTTCCAAGGCTTAAGAAGATTGAAGATAAATTTAATGTCTCAATTGTTTACTCTGATCCAGAACACTACGATGCGATTCCCATTTCTCTGAAAAATGCACCGTTCTTTAAGCCTTTTGAAATGCTTACGAAAATGTTTGGGCTTCCTTCATATTTTACTCTCGATCCTACACCTATTCTTACGATCTTGTTTTCTCTGTTTTTCGGCATTGCACTCGGAGATGCATTTTACGGACTGCTGCTCGTTATAGGCAGTTTATTTTTTCTTTATAAGTACCGCGGAAATAGAGGTGTTGAAAACTTCTTTGGTGTTTTTCTGTATGCAGGTTCCGTAACGATTGTTGTTGGGTTGCTTACTGGTTCAATAGGTGGCAATTTCTTTCCCACATACTTTCCTCACTCTCAAATTACGCACTTTTTAATGAGTCTCCGTATTCTGGACCCAGAATCTGCAGACGGTTCTATTAAATTTCTTACTTTTGCTATTTCGCTTGGTATTCTTGTTCAGCTGTTTGGCATTATATTAAACATTATTATCAACTTCCGCAACAGACTGTATGCCGAAGCTATATTTAACGGATTTGGATGGCTGTTCTTTATCCCCGGGTCAATTCTGATATTTTTCATAGGGCAGTACCCGCAACTAAAAATTATCACCTACGGGCTGCTTATTATCGGCACGATTCTCCTGCTTGTTGGTGGGTGGATGTCTGTGAGGCAGCCGCTATTTAAGCCAGTTGCTGCGCTTGTTAATATCTACGGTATTAGAAGTTCTTACGGTATTACAGCATTCCTTGGGGATGCTCTTTCTTATTCAAGATTATTCGTACTTGGACTGAGTACATCAATTCTTGCATCTTCTTTTAATCTCGTCAGTAAGTTAATTGGCGGGTTATTTGGTACTATAGGTATATTTGTTTTACTATTCTTATTACTGTTTGGGCATACACTTACATTTTTAATGAATTCCTTAGGTGCGTTTATTCATTCAATCAGGCTAAACTTCTTAGAATTTTTCGGTAGGTTTTACGATATGGGTAGTGGCGAATTTCAACCAATCGGGTTGGAATTTAAAAATATAAGAATAATTTCCAAAAATCAAGGAGGTAAAAACTAATGCAAAACATTGGTTTACAGACTTTAAGTAATGGTCCATTCTGGGTGGCAGCAGGGGCGGTAATTGCGGCTGCACTTGGAGGCATTGGTTCTGCTATTGCTATCGGAAACACTACTTCTCATTCTGCTGGTGTCCTTTCTGAAAAACCGGAACTTTTCGGTAAGTTGCTCGTGCTTATGTCTCTTCCCGGAACTCAGGGATTTTATGCATTTGTTGTAGCATTTCTTACTATGCAGAGATTTGGATTTACCAGTGGTAATCCGCAGGCATCTCTTGGACAGGGGCTTGCGATTTTTGTGATGGGTATTTTTGTAGGTTATGTACAATTAAAGAGTGCTATTGCTCAGGGCGTTTCTGCTATTGGCTCTATCGACCTTACTGGCAAACATCCAGAGGAAAGTGGGCGTGCAATTCTACTTCCAGGACTTGTTGAGATGTATGCTGTCCTTGCACTACTCGTTGCTGTTCTCGTCATAATCTGGGTAAGCGCGAAGCCGTTCTAGTTTGAGTATGAGTATAGAAGACATTAAAAAAAGAATTTTAGATAAAGCCGAGTCAGAGGCTAATCTTATCGTAAATAAGGCTCGTGAAAGGATAAAGGAGGAAAAAAACACATTTGAAAACGAGCAGAAAGCGATTTTCTCCGAAAGAGCACAAAAAGAGATTGAAAAAATTCGTAGCGACCTTAAAAAGCGTATTGATCAAGAAAAGTTAAAAGAAAGCAGGGCTATTTTAAAGAAAAAGAACGAATTGCTCGAAGGTTTGTTCTCAGAGGTAATTGAAAAGATTGCTTCTTTACCAAAAAAACAGTACAAGAAATTCTTAGTAGATCTGATTATGAGGGATGCCCCCAAGGGGAAGTCTGTGTTATTTCTGAATAAAAAGGATATGGGCCTTTTTACGGAAAAGGTGATCTCTGAAATTAATAAAAGTTTAGGAAAAGAGCGTGAAATCACACTGGGTACTCATACTGTTGACATCAAAGGTGGTTTTATGCTAAAAGGGGAAGAAGTAGAAATAGACGATTCTCTGGAAACAATTGTTAAAGATGTTAAGGAAAAGGAAGAAATTAGAATTTCTAAAGAACTTTTCGGAGATGTATAAATGAGGAAGGAATTCTTAATCGAAATTGGCGAGCCTTCTCAATACAACTATATATGCGGTAGAATAAAGGTACTCGAAAGTTTTCTTTTAAGCAGTAACGATATTGAGAGAATTACGCTTGGCGATATTAAAGATGTAAAAACAGTCCTGATGGATACTCCGTATAAAAATTTTATTAAAGGGGAGAGATTCTCTGATATTTCAGTTGCTGTGTTCAAGAGGTTTAATGCTGAGCTTGCCGATGTGGAAAAGTATGTTTCTCAAGGATTTATAAATGCTTTCTTCCGCAATAAAGAGCTCTTTCTAGAAATTAAGAAGTGGGCATTGTTAGGAGAACTGCAGAGCGAGAATAAATTGTACGAGGAGCTTTATAAATTTGTAAATGGTGGAAGTGGCGATTTTCCCGTACTGTTTAGAGAGGCTTATCTAAGAATGCTTTCGTTTAAGGCCAACCCACTGAGTGTAGGAGCCATTCTTGACATCTATCGTATAAAGTATCTTACAAAGTCTGCTGAACAAACTGGTTCTACTCTTATATTTAAGTATTATAACTCTTATGGAGAAAGCAGTGTGAAAAATGTACTTTTCAGGCTTAAGGGCTTTTCTGAATCTGGCATTATAGACGATAAAAGTCTGATATCTATGCTTCGCGTTATGTCGGAAATGTTACCGGATTATAATCTCTCAAGAGAAGTATCAGAAGTACGAGGCATTGAGGAGTTTAAAAATTTCGTCAATTCTCGAATAAATGAAAAAGATTTCGCCAATTCTAATAAAAGGCTGTTAAGCATTCTTGATAGCGGAAAGTATTTTAACTCTGGCATTGAAGTTGTATTTGTATATTTAAAGCGTTTACAACTTGAAGTTTCCACTGTCTCTATGATTTTAAGTGGAAAGATGACTGGAATGAAAAACGAAGATATTCGTGAAAGGGTGAGTTTGGCGCTATGAGCAAAGCAGCATTTGTAGGTGAAGAAAAACTTGCTTATTTATTCAGGAGTTTTGACTTTGAAGTGTTTTCAGTTAAAGATAGCGAAGAAGCTTTTAAGGTGATTCAGAAAATATATAAGCAAAAAACTACTGATGTAATTATTACTACTGAAGATTTTGCGAGTGACGAACTAGGAGAATTTATTCGTGGAAAAGTTGATGTAATGCCAGTAATCTTTGTTCTGCCTACTCCGTCCAAAAATGAAGGGCTGGGTATAGAGTGGATTAGAAGGTCTGTGGAGAAGGCAGTTGGTATTAATATCCTTTCAAAAAAATGAATAGGGGTGTGAGATATGAAAGAAAACATTGGAAAAGTTGTTAAAGTGTCCGGTCCCTTGGTGGTTGCGGAAGACATACCCAATGCGAAGATGTACGAAATGGTATATGTAAGTGACAGAAAGCTGTTCGGTGAAATTATCGAAATAAAAGGTAATAATGCATCCATTCAGGTTTACGAAGATACGAGCGGTGTAGGTCCCGGGGACCCGGTTTATTCTACTGGAATGCCGCTAAGCGTGGAGCTTGGCCCGGGGCTTATAGGTTCTATTTACGATGGCGTGCAGAGGCCTTTAGATGTTTTAAAAGAGAAGTACGGAGATTTTATCGTGAGAGGTTCATACGAGCCTGCATTAAACAGAAAAAAGAAGTGGCATTTCGTACCTCTTGTGAGAGAAGGCAGTGATGTTGTGAGCGGCGATCCAGTTGGGTATGTTCAAGAAACTATTGCAATAAAGCATTACATTCTAATTCCTATTGGATTGGAAGGGAAAATAGACTTTATTGCTGACGAGGGAGACTACACAGTTGAAGATGTTATTGCTAAGGTAAAGACGGGCGAGGGCGAAAAAGAAGTTAAAATGTACCAGAAGTGGCCTGTACGTATTGGGCGTCCTTATGCTAAGAGGCTACCTCCTAACGAGCCACTTATTACAGGCCAAAGGGTTATTGACGCTTTCTTTCCTATTGCAAAAGGAGGGACTGCATGTGTTCCAGGGCCGTTTGGTAGCGGTAAAACGGTGATTCAGCATCAGTTATCCAAGTGGTCCGATGCAGACATTATTATATTTATCGGATGTGGAGAACGAGGAAACGAAATGACGGATGTCTTAATGGAATTTCCTGAACTTACCGACCCAAGAACTGACAGACCTTTGATGGAAAGGACGATCCTTATAGCAAACACTTCAAATATGCCTGTTGCTGCGCGTGAAGCATCCGTATTTACCGGGATAACTATGGGCGAATATTTTAGAGATATGGGATATACAGTTGCATTAATGGCAGATTCTACATCGCGTTGGGCTGAAGCGATGAGAGAAATGTCAGGGAGACTTGAGGAAATGCCAGGCGAGGAAGGTTATCCTGCCTATCTTGCGTCAAGGATTTCGTCTTTTTATGAAAGGGCTGGAAGAGTAATTGTTTTAGGGAATGAAAAAAAAGAATCTGCACTGAGCGTTATTGGAGCAGTATCTCCTCCAGGTGGCGACCTGTCAGATCCCGTCGTCCAGGCTACACTTAGAACGGTGCGTGTATTCTGGTCTCTTGATGCCCAGCTTGCTTATGCAAGACACTTTCCTTCAATTCACTGGCTGAGGAGTTATTCGTTATATGCGGACTCGCTGAAGGATTTCTACACAAGTAGACTCGGAAAAGAATGGGCTGAGATGAGAAAAGAATTTATGAAAATTCTTAGAAGGGAAGCAGAGCTCCAGGAAATGGTAAGGCTCGTCGGTATAGATGCACTTTCTCCTTCGGATAGGCTGATAATGGAAGTTGCACGGTCCATTCGTGAAGATTTCCTTCAGCAGAACGCCTTTATGGAGGAAGATACATACACTTCTCTTGAGAAGCAAAAAAGGATGATGCGCTTAATACACTTATTCTATGTTTATGCACAGGATGCTTTAAAGAAAGGTGTTAACCTGGATAAGATAGTTGATTTACCAGTAAGAGTCGATATCTCCCGATCCAAACTTATTCCTGAAGATAATCTTGAAAAGTTTGACGAAATCGAAAAGAAATTAAAGGAAAGCTTTGAAGCGTTGATAAGTGAGGTGCAAAATGGCTAAAGAATACATTACTACGAGAAATATTGCAGGGCCTCTTATAATTGTTGACAGCGTAGAAAAGGCAACTTATGGAGAAATAGTTGAGATAAAAGCTGCTGACGGTTCTATAAAACGCGGACAGGTACTTGAAATTGACAGAGACAGAGCGCTTATTCAGGTGTTTGAAGGGACATCGGGGCTTAATTTGGGAGAAACAAAGGTTAAGTTTTTAGGTAGAGGCGTTCAGGTAGGTCTTGCACCGTCTATATTGGGGCGAATTTTTGATGGGTCTGGCTCTCCTATAGATGATGGGCCTGCAATTATTCCTGAGAAGATGGCCGACATTAACGGAGTGCCGATGAACCCGTATGCAAGGAATTATCCATCCGAATTTATTCAAACGGGTGTGTCGGCAATTGACGGTTTAAACACGCTCGTAAGAGGACAGAAGCTTCCCATATTTTCAGGTTCTGGTCTTCCGCATGCAAAACTTGCAGCGCAAATTGCAAGACAGGCAAAGGTAAAAGGTGAAGGAGAAAAGTTTGCCGTAGTATTCGTTGCAATGGGTATTACATTTGAGGAGGCAAATTATTTCATCAACGACTTTAAAGAAACAGGTGCACTTGAAAGATCTGTTATGTTTATTAACCTTGGGGACGATCCTGTCATAGAAAGAATTGCAACTCCAAGATTTGGACTTACTGTTGCAGAGTATCTTGCCTTTGACCTGGGGATGCATGTGCTCGTTATTATGACTGATATGACAAACTATTGTGAGGCTTTGCGTGAAATATCTGCTGCAAGGAAAGAAGTCCCAGGAAGAAGAGGTTATCCAGGTTATATGTATACTGACCTTGCTTCAATGTATGAGCGTGCTGGCCGAATTAAAGGAAAGGAGGGTTCGATAACACAGATACCTATACTTACAATGCCTGAAGACGATAAAACGCACCCTATACCAGATTTAACAGGATACATCACTGAAGGGCAGATTTTCCTTTCAAGAACTCTCCACCAGCAGGCGATATACCCACCGATAGATGTGCTACCTTCCCTTTCAAGGCTAAAGGATAAAGGTATCGGCAAGGGAAAAACACGAGAAGACCATTCGGATGTTTTAAACCAATTGTTTGCTGCGTATGCAAGAGGAAGAGAATCAAGAGAACTTGCTACTGTGTTGGGTGAGAGTGCTTTAACAAAAACAGACTTAATTTTTGTAAAATTTGCCGATAGGTTCGAGCAAGAATTTGTAAAACAGGATGAATACGAAGACCGTTCAATTGAAGAAACACTAGATATAGGTTGGAAACTTTTGTCTATGATTCCCGTGGAGGAGCTGAAGAGGATTAGGCCTGCCTTTATTGAAAAGTATCTTAAGCGTTACTTAAAAGAGGAAGATAAGGATGCTGCTCAACGTTAACCCTACCCGTATGGAGCTCCTTAAGTTAAGGGAGCGTTATGTAATTGCTAAGAAAGGACATAAACTTCTAAAAGATAAATTAGAAGGCTTGATGAGAAACTTTCTGGATGTCGCACACACTTATATGGAAAAGCGGCGCACGCTAAATGAGAAATTTATCGCATTGCAAAGGGACTACTCAATGGCTGTTGCTGAGAATTCTTCCGAGGAAGTAAATGCTTTACTTATGGGTAGTAATTACAAACTTACGATTAACACTGAAGAAAAATCTCTTATGAATGTGCGTTATCCGGTGTTCTCCGTAGAGGGTAAAGGTATTCCATTTGCTTATCCATTTACACTAACTAATGCCTTACTGGATAAAAGTTTTATAGAACTTAGAGATATTATTACAGAGATTATTGAACTTGCCTATATTGAGCAGGAGCTTTATCTAGTAGCAAACGAGATATCCAGAACGAGAAGAAGGGTGAATGCATTGGAGTACATAATGATTCCTGATCTGGAAGATACGATAAAGTACATTACAAACAAATTAGAAGAAATGGACAGAGAAAATATAGCGAGACTGCTAAAGATGAAGGATATAATTAGGGGGCATTAATGGAAATTCTTAAAAAAGAAAAAATCTTTAAGGGAAAATTGATCAGCATATACAAGCGTCTCGTTAAGCATGACGACGGTTCTGTTTGGGAGAGAGAAACTGCAAGTTACGATGGAAGTGCTTCTGCGATAGTTGCAATTGACGGAGGACAAGTTATTTTGATTAGGCAGTTCAGGCCTTCTGTTGAGGAAACTTTGCTTGAAATTCCTGCAGGGAGGATTGACCTAGGAGAAACTCCAGAGCAGGCAGCAAAAAGAGAATTAGAGGAAGAGACAGGTTTAATTCCATCAAACTTAAAAAAGCTCGTGGAATTTTACCCTACTCCTGGTTTTGTAGATGAAAAAATTTATATC
Source organism: Caldisericaceae bacterium (assembly GCA_027023025.1). Classification (GTDB taxonomy): domain Bacteria; phylum Caldisericota; class Caldisericia; order Caldisericales; family Caldisericaceae; genus S143-107. Next base: position 77,318 of record JALVXB010000034.1, read on the forward strand.
TTTTATGCTGATAAGTTCGAAAAAGGTGAAGTACATCTTGACAAAGGTGAAGTTTTGGATATAGTGCGAATATCAACTTTTGAGGTGGGGGAGTATATATTAAATAACAAGATTAAAGATGCCAAAACTTTAATTGGATTATTATTATGGAAGGATGTGGTGCAAAAATGAGTAAAGACCTATTTGAGGAACAAATAGAGAAATTTTTAAACTATGTTAGGAGGACGAAGAGATTTTCTAAAAACACTGCCGAAGCGTATAGAAATGACCTCGAGAAATTTGTTAATTTTTTAAAGAAAAAAAGAATCAACAGTTTCTCAAAAGTTGATAAAAAACTTGCTCTAGAATATGTGGAGTTCCTGAAAAGCAATTTGAAAGAGAGAAGTGTATTTAGGAATGTTTCTTCTCTTCGAGGGTTTTTTAATTATTTGAGAAAGAAGAAAGTGTATAAGAACGAAAATCCTTTCTCTCCAATAAAGCTTAAAAAAACCGAGGATCAAAAACCTGTCGTCCTTACTGTAAAAGAATTAAAAAAATTAGTTAAAGTACTAAACGAAGACGGGTTTATCAATTTGCGTAACAAAGTTATTGTATTATTTACTTATAGCACTGGGTTAAGGGCAACTGAGATAATAAATGCAAAAGTAAGCAATCTTAATTTGCGCAGAGCAGTCTATAAGTGTGAGATGAATCGTAAAAGGGTTATTCCTTTTAGCAAAGAATTAGTACCTCTATTAAGAAAGTATTTAAAGGAGAGGAAAAAGTTTATCGCTTCCTCTAAAAGTAAAGTTAAAGATGCTGGGTATCTTTTTGTAAATAAGCGCGGTCGTAAGTTGACGAGACAAACTATTTATATAATTATCCAAACAGCGGCTGAAGATGCTGGGCTGAAAGTAAAGGTGACGCCAAGCGTCTTAAGGAACTCTCTTTCGTGGCACTTACTTTCAAGTGGTACTAATTTAGAAACCTTAAAAAATATATTTGGTTATAAAACGATCATACCAAATTTTGGGAAGAAAGCCAATATAAAGAGAGTGAGATTCGACCTACTTACTAAACATCCTGCATTTAGAAAAAAATAATTCTGAATGTTGTACTACTTATATAAGATAGGAATATTTATAGCGTTGCACTTCCCGCACTGGTTTTCGTACGGAATAGCGCGAATTATAGGTGCGGGAGTATTCATTTTTAATAAGAGAGGTAGAAGAGCCGTCTATAAAAATCTTTCTATTATCTTAAATACAAATGATAAAAGTATTTTAAGAAGAGCTACTTTTAGAACATTCATTAATGCTTCTATTCACATTGCCTCAGATATAATGCTATTTGGATGGAATAAGAATAACTGGCTTGACTATGTAGACTTAAATGGTGTAGACGAAAAAATGCGTTATTATACATCGTTTGGAAAAGGTGTAGTGGTGCCTACGGCACATCTGGGTGATTGGGAAGTAGCAGGATTTATCGTAGGATTTATGGGATACAAAGCGCACGGTATCGGTCTTCCGCAGCCTGATAAAAAAGTAGAGGATCTTTATAGAGAGGTAAGAGAAAAAGGTAATGTGTATGTTCATCCATTCCCTGTTGGTATTGCAGGTGTTTTTAGGGCTTTAAAGAACAATGAAATTGCAACTATTGTGAGCGATAGGGATCTTATGAAAGACGGTGTAAAAGTACGGTTTTTTGACCGGTGTGTTACTTTTCCTAAAGGTGCTGCTGTACTTGCGTATAGAAGCGGCGCAAAGAGTGTTTTCGGCTGTGCAATACGCATGAAAAATGGTAAGTTCAAGGCATTCTTAGAGCCAGAAATAAAGGTTGATAGAAATAAGGGGGAAGAGGAATTCGTTAAGGAGTATGTACAAACATTTGCTTCTACTTTAGAATCTTTCGTCAGAAGGTACCCTGACCAGTGGTTTCATTTTTTTGATTACTTTGAGGAATTTAAATGCAAGTAGTTGCGCTTATACCTGCTTATAACGAAGAAAAAAATATTGCGAGTGTAGTAGCAAAAGCCAGGAAGTATGTTGATGTTGTATTGGTTGTTGACGATGGTTCTCAGGATAAAACCAGGGAGACTGCTAAGAGTGCAGGTGCAGTTGTGATAAGCTATTCTCATAATAAGGGAAAAGCAGAGGCAATGAGGATCGGATTTAAGGAATGTATTAAAATGAAATCAGATATTATCGTTGTACTGGATGCAGATGGGCAACACGATCCTGATGAAATTCCGCAGTTTTTAGAAAAAGTAAACGAAGGATTTGACATTGTTGTGGGAGCAAGACAATTTGATAAGTCCGTAATGCCTAAGATCCGTATATTTGCTAACTCATTTTCTTCTTGGGTTACCTCTCTAATGTGTAGAACAAAGATTTTAGATAGCCAATCTGGATATCGGGCTATTAAGACTTTTGTAATTCGAAAAATACCTCTTACTTCACAAAGGTATCAAATAGAAACTGAAATGTTAATAAAAGCAGCGAAGTGTAACTTTAAAATAGCGTTTATTCCCATAAAAACGATTTATAGAAAAGAGGCAAAGAGTAAAGTAAATCAAATTATAGATCCGTTGAAATTCTTGCTTCTTGTTTTTAAACTTTCATTTTGGAAGTGTAAGGCGTGATAGAAGTAGTCGACCTTCACATACATTCGCATTACAGTATGGCAACGAGTAAGGAGATGGACCTTACTCATATTGCGTATTGGGCGAAAAGAAAAGGTATTACGATGCTTGCAACAGGAGACATCACTCACCCTTTGTGGGTTAGCGAATTGAAAAGAAATTTTAATAATGAAGAAAACGGATTTTATACATTCGACGGTATTCGGTTTTTGCTTGCGGGTGAGGTAAATTTACAGTTTAAGTACAAAGGAAAAGTAAAAAAAGTTCACATAGTAATAGCAGTTCCTTCTTTTGATGTGTTATCTGAAGTGGATAAGTTTTTGTCGAAATATGGAAATCTTTCTGTAGACGGTAGGCCCACCATTTTCATAAATGGTAGAGACTTTGTTAAGGGCTTAAAAGACATATCGCCCGAGATTCAAATTATACCTGCTCACATATGGACTCCGTGGTTTGGATTGTTTGGTTCTAAATCGGGTTTTGAAAGCATAGAAGAATGTTTTGATGAGGAATCTTATAATGTTACTGCTCTTGAAACAGGTTTAAGTTCTGATCCTCATATGAATTATATCGTAAGAGACATTGACAACTTTACCCTTGTTTCAAATTCAGATGCTCATTCTCCGGAAAACCTTGGGCGCGAAGCAAATGTGATGAAAGACATAAGTTCTTATAAAGAACTATTTGAAGTAATTAGAAATGCCGATAAGGATAAATTCCTTTTTACTATAGAATTCTATCCAGAAGAAGGCAAGTATTTTGGTGACGGACACAGAAAGTGTAATGTGAAACTTATTCCAAAAAGTAGCGAAAGAAAAATTTGTCCTGTTTGCCATAGACCACTTACTTATGGAGTTTTTCATCGAGTAATGGAAAGTGCTCATTGGAAAGAAACAGAAAGAAAGAATAAAAAAATTCCTTGCAAATACATCGTTCCCTTAAGGCAAATTCTCTCTCAAGTATTAATGAAGGGTGTAAAAACGAAGACTGTAAGCAACTTTTATGATAAACTAGTTGAACAATTTGGAAGTGAGTTTAACCTACTAATTTTTGAACCTGAGAGTGAGTTGAAACAAAGGCTCTCAGAAAGCCTTTTTAATGCGATTTTTAATATGAGACATGGGCTCGTTCAGAAAGTAATAGGTTATGATGGCGTTTATGGAAAAATATTATTGACGGACAAGAAAGATGTCGGATTATTTGATAGATAATTTTGGACGCAAGATTACATACATCCGTTTTTCAGTTACACCTCGTTGCAATTTTAATTGTGTATATTGCAATTCCCATACGGGTGAAGCAGATAGAGAGGAAGAATTTTCTACTGAGGATGTAGAATTTTTGTTTAGCGTTATGCCAGAACTGGGCATTAAAAAAGTTAGGCTTACTGGTGGAGAACCACTACTTAGGCCTGACATTTTGGATATAGTAAAAGTATTAAAAAAGGATAAAATTCAGGAGATAGTCCTGACTACAAATGGTTTTTATCTTAATTCCGTTGCAAAGGCATTGCGTGAAGCTGGGTTAACAAGAGTAAATGTAAGCCTTGATACACTTAATAGAAATACATTTGTGCGCATTACAGGAGTAGATGCTCTTGATATGGTAAACTCTGGCATAAGGGAAGCGATTAAGTATGGACTAACTCCAGTTAAAATCAATACAGTCTTAATGAGTGGTATTAATGAAAAAGACATACTTCCTATTGCAGAACTTACGCTAAATAGTGATATAACTGTGCGTTTTATTGAATTAATGCCCGTAAAGGATAATAACTTTTGGAAAATGCATTATATGAATTTTAGAACTGCATTAGGTCTCGTTAAGAAAAAGTACGAATTGATTGAAGCTACAGGTAGTAGCGGGGAGGTGGCTTCTTATTATAGAATTAAGGGTGCGCCTGGTAAGATAGGCTTTATTACTCCAATAAGCCAACACTTTTGCAGGTATTGCAATAGAATAAGGATTACGGCAAAGGGTGAGATCTATCCCTGCCTTTTCTCTAAAGAATACATATCTATACGAGACGCTGTTAAGAATAGAAATAAAGATTTACTCGTTTCTCTTATTAGAAAGTCAGTCAACATCAAACCTAAAGAACACGGTGTGATAAATTTAAGCAGCCAGGACTTTATTAATAATATGAGAGAGTTAGGGGGGTAGTCTATGGGACAAATTGATAAAAATGGAAACATTAAGATGGTTAATGTGACGGAAAAAAGCGAGACGCACAGAACGGCAAGAGGACATGCACGCATATGGATGAGCCCGGAAGCATTCCGTGTGATTTTACAAAATAAGGTAAAAAAAGGTGATGTACTGACGAGTGCTAAAATAGCAGGAATAATGGCGGCAAAAAAGACAGGTGAACTTATTCCTTTGTGTCACCCACTGAATCTTACTTTTGTAGACATCTTGTTTAGAATGAGAGAGTCTGATAATAGTATAGAAATTGAGTCGTTTGCTGAGTTAACTGGTAAAACCGGAGTGGAAATGGAAGCACTTATTGCTGCCTCTACTGCTGCACTTACAATTTACGATATGGTAAAATCGATTGATAAAACAATACAAATTGGTGAAATTTACCTTCTGGAGAAAACAGGAGGGAAAAGTGGACATTATATAAGAAAAAATTTAAACTCAATTTAGTTTGACTTTTTATTGACAAAAACTTAAACCTGTATATACTTTTTATTTGCTATGTTTTTCTGAGAAGGAGGCCTAATGGAGAGAGTAATAGATTTTACGAAAACTAAGCCTGTTGAAGAATTGCCAGATTTAGTGGGGATTCAAAAAAGGTCTTTTAGAGAGTTTGTAGAAGTAAAAATTGGTGAAATATTAAAAAAGTTATTTCCTATTGAAACCAAAAAGATTCTATTAGAGTTTGTAAGTTACCGAGTTGAAGAGCCAATTAGAAGCGTAGAGGATTGTTTACGCATGGGCTCTACTTATGAAGCCCGCGTAACGGGTAAGTTCCGTTTGACTTATAAAGATACGGGTGAAATAAAGGAACAGGAAGTATATCTTGCGGATATTCCTCTACTTACCAGCGAGGGATGCTTTATAGTTAATGGACGAAAGAGAGTTGTTGTAGAGCAACTTATTCGTTCGCCGGGTGTTTTTTATCAGACGGAAAGAGACAAAGTAACAGGTTTCTTGAATTATAATGTGACGATCATTCCTGACCGTGGTAACTGGATGGATATGGAAGTCGGCAAAGACAATGTAATTTACATGCACCTCAAAAAGAAGCTTAAAAAGTTACCACTTACTCTTGTGCTAAAGGCTATAGGCTTTAAGGGTAACGAAGAAATTAAAAAATACTTCTACAGAGATATGACTCTTACCGTGCTTACGACATCTCCATTTTCTTATGAAATAGCCCTTGGAAAAATTCTTACTGAAGATATTGTCCTTGACGACGGTAAGGTAGTTGCAAAAAAAGGAGAGCCTTTCACTGAAGACATACCTCAAAAACTCCTGAATGCGGGAATCGAAAAAATTACCGTAAAGGTAAAAGGCGTAGATTTCTGGATTGAGCAAACCCTTAAAAAGGATAGAACGGATACTCCGGAAGAGGCTAAGATGGAGATTTATAAGATGCTTCATCCTAAAGAGAGGCCAACATTAGAAGCAGCCGAGGAGTTTGTCCAGTCTTTACTCAGTGATCCAAGACGCAACGAGTACTATCCCGTTGCGAGGTACAAAATTAATAAGAAATTTGGTAGAAAAAGTGAGAGTAAAATACTTGAAAAACAGGATTATATAGACATAGTTAATTATTTGATAGATATAAGAGAAGGTATTAAGTCTGTCGATGACATTGATAATCTTTCTAATAGGCGTGTGCGTACCGTTGGTGAATTACTTGCTGAAGAGTTTGAGCGTGGTGTAGTAAAAGTGCAGCGCCTTGCGAGAGATAGGATTATGACTTCACAAAAAGAAAACCTGAAGTTGTCTGATATAATAAGTGCGAAGAGTATCTCCGGACAACTCAGACAATTTTCTGGGACGAACCAACTTTCCCAGTTTATGGAAGAAACTAACCCTCTTGCATCGCTTGCTCACAAAAGAAGGTTAAGCTCACTTGGCCCTGGTGGGTTACACAGAAAAAGGGCTGGTATTGAAGTACGAGATATCCACTCGTCCCACTATAGTAGGATATGTCCCATTGAAACGCCAGAAGGGCAAAATATAGGATTGATAAACTCGCTTGCATCGTATGCAGATGTAAACGAATATGGTTTTATTACGGCACCGTATAGAGTTGTTGAAAATGGGCGGGTAACAAATAAAATTATTCGCGTAACTGCAGATGACGAAGAAAATTACATTATTGCACAAGCAAATACGCCACTTGATAAAAAGGGCAACATTATATCTGATTATGTTGTGGCAAGAGAAAAAAGTACTTCTGGCGAAATTCTGCCGCACCTCGTTCCTAAAGAAGAAGTGCAATTAATGGACATTGTGCCACAGCAGGTAATTGGAGTTTCTGCGTCTCTTATTCCTTTTCTGGATCACGACGATGCAAACAGAGCATTAATGGGCTGTAACATGCAGAGGCAGGCTGTACCACTTGTTCAGCCGGATCCTCCGCGTGTTGCTACTGGAATAGAAAAGCGTATTCCGCGAGACAATCTGGATATACCTATTTCTCATGATAACGGTATAGTTTCGTATGTTTCTGGAAGTGAAATTCGTATTGTCCCGAATAATGCAGAAGTAGAAACTATTTCCGTTTACAGGGAAGCACGCGACCTGAGGTTAAACTTACAGAATAGGCTAACGCAAAAAGACATCTATCTATTTGATTTTTCGCCCAAAGTAGCAGGTTACGAAAAGTATATTGGCGAAAAACTTACTGTGACAATTCTTGATAAATTAATATCTAAAGGGATTGAGGATATCGCCGTAATTCAGGCAGACAAATTGCAAAAGTTCCCTATAGCAAGCTGTTTTGATTTACAAAAAAATGAAGAGCTTGTTGGAAAAATTTCTGGTGAAACTATTCTCAGCAAGCGCAAGAAACCTATTATAGAAGAAGGGCAAAAAATCTCTGACACTAAGTTAAACAGGCTGTTTAATAGTAAAGTTAAAGAGATTAAAGTTAAAGAAAATGGTAGTGTAGAATCAAAACCCATTTTTACGATCAACCTTACTGCTGTTGGAAAGAATATTTTGGGTAAAGGATTATTTGCTACTTATACAAACGGAAGAAAAGATAAGGAGATCAATCCCGAAATAACGATGGACTTACTTAAAAAACTGTACGAACGAGGAGTTACGGACCTAGTAATCTATTATCCTTCGGAAGTCGAAAGATTTTCACTTGGCAAGTTAAATACGGATCTTATAGATAGGGTAGTTGCTACTTCTTACTTTGAAGGTGGTGGCAAGAAGAAAAAACTTATCATTGAAGAAGGAGATATAATTTCTGAAGATGTTTTAAGAAAACTTGCTGAAAGTGGAACGAAGAAAGTTAAAGTACGCAAGGAAAAAGTATACAAATTAAAGAAATTTGTAAGAACTAATCAGGACACCTGTAGGAATGAAAAGCCTATTGTCAAAAAGGGGCAAAAGATTAAGGCTGGTGATCCTATTGCTGATGGCTATTCTGTTAAAGATGGTCAGCTTGCGTTGGGTATAAATGTGCTGGTTGCATACATTCCGTGGTATGGATATAACTATCAGGACGCCGTTATTATAAGCAGAAGATTGGTAAGCGAAGATAGGCTAACTTCTATTCATGTAAAGGAGTATACTATAGAAGTTCACGATACTGAACATGGCCCAGAGGAACTTACTCCAGATCCTCCAGATGTCTCGAGAGAAGCAAAGAGATTTTTAGACGAAAATGGAATTGTAAAGATAGGCTCTAAAGTAAAAGCTGGAGACTTGCTTGTTGGTAAGACCACGCCGTTTCCTGAAGAAGAAGAAACGAGTGAAGCACGCTTGTTTAAAAGCTTATTTAACGATAGAGCAGGAAACATTAAAAATAGTTCGTTCAAAGTTCCTCCAGGTGAGGGTGGCGTAGTGATAGATGTTCAGGTATTCTCTCAAGAAGAGGGACTCGAACTTACCAAAAATGTAAGGAAACTTATTAAGGTGTTTGTAGCAAAGAAAAGAAAGATAATCGTTGGAGATAAAGTTTCTGGAAGGCACGGGAATAAGGGTGTCATTAGCAAAATACTTCCAGAAGAAGATTTACCGTACCTTGAGGATGGAACGACAGTGGATGTTATTTTAAGTCCCTTGAGTGTGCCATCCAGAATGAACTTAGGGCAGATCCTGGAGACAAATATTGGTCTTGCTGCGCGCAAATTAAATGTTCAGGTTATTACGCCAGCGTTCAATGGTGCAACTGAAAAGGAAGTAAAAAATCTTCTTAAGGATGCTGGTTTACCTGAAAGTGGACAGTTTAAGATGTACGATGGGCGTACAGGCAAACCTTTTGACTATAAGGTAACCCTTGGCGAATCGTATCTTCTGAAGTTAAATCACCTTGCAGAGGATAAGTTACATGCCCGTGCTGTAGGAAAGTATACTTTAATAACTCAGCAACCGGTTGGAGGAAAAGCTCAGTTTGGCGGACAGAGACTTGGCGAAATGGAGGTCTGGGCGCTTGAAGCGTATGGTGCAGCCAATTTGCTTCAGGAGATGCTTACTGTAAAGTCTGACGATCTTGAAGGAAGGAAGCGGGCTTATGAACAGATTTCTAAAGGTAATACTATTCTTGAGATGGGAATTCCCGAGTCATTCAATGTATTGCAGCGGGAGCTTAGGGGTCTTGTGCTTGATTTAAGGGTATTGCCTGAGAAAAAGAAATCATCTCCAAAGCGTGAGAGTCTTACATTAAAAATACGCAAACCAAAAATAATTTTTAAGGAGGATAAGAATGAGTCTGGAAACAAGCAAGATTAGGAATGTTACTGTTGTATCGCATGGCAATGCAGGTAAAACTACGCTTGCAGAAGCAATCCTTTTTGGTAAGAAGCTTATTTCTCGTATGGGTAAGGTTGAAGATGGTAACACTGTTTCTGATTATCAGCCAGAAGAGAAAGAAAGGAAGTTTAGTATCAGTCTTTCAATTATTCCTTTTGAACATAAAGGTGTAAAAATTAACTACATCGATACGCCTGGTTATGCGGACTTTTTTGGAGAAGTTCTTAGCGGTATTAGGGCCGGCGAAAATGCTTTAATTTTAGTTAATGCGATGGGCGGGGTTGAGATCCAAACAAAAAAACAATGGGAGGTATTATCCAAAGAGAATAAACCGCGTGCTTTTTTTGTAAATAAACTTGATGTAGAGAATACTGATTTCTTTAAAGTTGTAGAGCAGATAAGAGCAACTTTTGGTAATAAAGCGTATCCTATTATCGTACCAGTACTTAATGGCAAGAAAATCGAAGGTGTTAAAAACTTGCTAACTGAAGATGTAGAAGGTGCAGAGTCTTACAAAAAAGATTTAATGGAGTTTGCAGCGGAGAACGACGATGCTCTACTTGAGAAGTACCTTGAAGGTACGGAACTTACACCTGAAGAAATTAAAAAGGGTCTTAAAAATGCGTATGCAAATGGAGAATTCTTCCCTATACTTTGCGGTTCTGCCTTGAACCAGATAGGTGTAAATGAATTGCTTGACTTTATTGTTGATTTCATGATTTCTCCTGATATGGTTGGAACGGTAAAAGGTAAAAATCCAAAAACGAACGAGGAAGAAGAAAGAAAAGTATCTAAGGACGAAAATTTCTCTGCTTTTGTATTTAAAACTTTAAGCGATCCGTATGTGGGAAAATTATCTTTCGTAAAAGTATATTCTGGTATAATCAAATCTAATACATCTGTGTACAACAGTTCTAAAGATACTATGGAAAAAGTCTCACAACTTTTGTTCTTAAGAGGTTCGAATCAGGAACCAACGGATAGTATTATTGCAGGGGACATAGGAGTTATAACTAAACTCGTTTCTACACAGACCAATGATACGCTTTCCGATAAGAATGCCCCGATTGTCTATCCTCCTATTCAATTCCCGGAGCCAATGCTTTCTAAAGCAATGAGGCCTAAAACAAAGGCTGATGAAGATAGAATGAGTATTGGGCTTGCGAAAATAACGGATGAGGATCCTACTGTAAAAGTTTCTAAGAATAACGAAACTAAAGAACAGATCCTTTCGGGTATTGGCGAAACACACCTTTCTGTAGTCGTAGAAAAATTGAAGAAGCGTTACGGAGTTAATATAGAGTTAACTACCCCAAAGGTTCCTTATAGAGAAACAATTACGAAGAAAACAAAAGTCGAAGGCAAGTATAAAAAACAGACCGGTGGCCATGGACAGTACGGTCATTGTTGGCTTGAAGTAGAACCACTTGAAAGAGGTAAAGAGTTTGAATTTGAAAGCAAAATTTTTGGTGGTGCAATACCCAAACAATACATACCAGCCGTTGAAAAGGGCGTAAGAGAAGCAATGGAACACGGTATACTTGCAGGTTATCCTGTAGTAGACATCAAGGTTACTGTAGTGGATGGGTCTTACCATCCAGTTGATTCGTCGGAACTTGCATTTAAAGTGGCTGGTTCCATGGCCCTTAAAAAAGCACTTGAACAGTGTAACTCTATTATTTTAGAGCCAATAGAGAAGTTGGAAATAATTGTGGATGAACAATACATGGGAGATGTAATAGGTGATTTAAACAGTAAGAGAGGTAAGGTTCTCGGTATGAAATCTGAGAATGGGAAACAAATAATCGAAGCGCTTGTTCCTCTTTCAGAAGTTCTAACATATGCAAATGACTTAAACTCTATTACTCAGGGAACAGGAGAATTTAAAATGTCGCACTCCCATTATGAACCTGCTCCTCCAAAAGTTGCTGAAAAAGTTATTGCAGAGTCAAAGCGTGAGGAGAATGAATGATAATCGGAGGTGAATTCTTTGAAGAAAAATGATATTGAAGCGCTAAAGATACTACTTGCTTCAAGTAAGGATATTTTATCGTGGTCACATGGCGAAGTAAAGAAGGCCGAAACTTACAGTTATAGGACTTATACTCCGGAACCTGACGGTTTGTTCTGCGAAAAGATATTTGGCCCAGTGCACAGTTATCAGTGTCGGTGTGGCAAGATGAAGGGCATACAGTATGCAGGCCTTACATGTCCGCGTTGTGGCGTAGAAATTTTACCCTCCAGTGTGCGCAGAGAAAGATTTGGTCATATAGAGCTTGCCTCTCCAGTCGTCCACATATGGTACTTTAAAAATAACATTAATTATGTGGGGTTACTCCTCGGAATGCCATCAAAGGATGTAGAAAAAGTTATATACTTCGTTTCTTATATCGTAGTGGATCCTAAAAAAACGAAGCTAAGGAAAAAGCAGTTATTGAGCGATGACGAATACAGGCTATATAAGCGCGAAGGCCTCGACTTTGTTGCCGAAAAAGGTGGAAGTGCGATTCTAAAGCTTTTAAAGCAAATTGACCTTCACAAATTACGGGAAGAAGCAATAGAGAAACTGCACAAAGGTTCTAAACAGGAGCGTATTGTAGCCGTAAGGTTACTCGGAGTTGTTGAGGGTTTAATTAAAAATAACAGGAAACCAGAAGACATGGTATTAATTAGAATTCCTGTCATACCACCTGATTTAAGGCCTTTAATTGCATTGGAAGGAGGCAAGTATGCCTCTGATGATTTAAATGAGCTTTATAGAAGAGTGATTAATAGAAATAATCGGCTTAAAAAGCTAATAGAGGTAAACGCACCTGATATTATGCTACAAAATGAAAAAAGAATGTTACAGGAATCAGTGGATGCGTTATTTGATAATGGAAGAAGAACATATCCTGTACTTGGTGCTTCAAGAAGGCCTTTGCGCTCTCTTACGGACATTTTGAAAGGTAAGGAAGGGCGCTTTAGAGAAAATCTTTTGGGTAAACGCGTTGATTATTCAGGTCGTGCTGTTATAGTTATAGGGCCGGACTTGAAACTAAATCAGTGTGGTGTACCAAAAGAAATGGCGCTGGAATTATTTAAGCCTTTTGTTATCCATAGGCTTTCAAAACTTGGATATAATAAGAAAAAGGCAAAGGAACTCATCGAGAACCCTACTTCAGAAGTATGGAGAGAATTGGAAGGCGTTTCAAAAAACTATGTAGTGCTTTTAAACAGAGCTCCAACACTTCACAGGCTAAGTATCCAAGCATTTAAACCGATATTGATTGAAGGCAAAGCAATTCAGATCCCTGCACTTGTTTGTACACCTTTTAATGCCGATTTTGACGGGGACCAGATGGCTATACACCTTCCTCTTTCTTTTGCTGCTCAGACTGAAGCGCGTACATTAATGCTCTCGTCACACAACATTCTTTCTCCTGCGCATAGTGGTCCTCTGGATGGTCCTGTGCAAGATATGGTTCTTGGTGCATACTATATGACCCTTGAAGGAAAGAGTGATAAAGTATATCCTCATCTGTTAAGTTCGCCTTATGAAGTTGAAATTTTGTACGAAAAAGGCACGCTGGATTTACACGATAAGATCAGATATTATGTAGATGGAAAGAAAATTCAAACTACCGTTGGTAGAGTTTTGTTTAATGATAGAATTAGAGAAGGAATATTTGAAGAGGGTGAGGAAGAAGAAGCTAAAAAATTCAAGTTCATAAATAAGACAGTTGGTAAAAGTGACCTTAACAAAATTATTTCTGATTTTTACTCTGACTTTGGGCTCGTTAAAACGGATATTTTACTGGACAACTTAAAAGAAATTGGATTTAAGCAATCTTCTTATGCAGGCATCAGTATTGGAATGGACGATGTAAAAATTCCACCAGAGAGGAATAAACTAGTTGAGGAAGGTCAGAAAAGAACAAAAGAAGTTAACGAAGCCTACGAACAGGGACTTCTTTCGGAAGAAGAAAGATACCGCGCAGTTATTGAAATATGGCAAGATATTGCAGAGCGTATAAAATCAGCAGTATTTAATAATTTTGACGACTTCGATCCTGTTTACATGATGGCTATCTCTGGAGCTAGAGGTAATAAAGCTCAGATTACTCAAATGGCCGGAATGAGAGGACTTATGGCTGGCCCTACGGGTAAAATTATTGAATTCCCGATTACATCTAACTTAAGGGAGGGTTTGAGTGTTCTTGAATATTTCCTCTCGACGCATGGTGCAAGGAAAGGTCAGGCTGATACTGCTCTTAAAACGGCAGACTCTGGTTATCTTACCAGAAGACTCGTGGATGTCGCACATAGTTTAATTATTAAAGAGGAAGATTGTGCGGTGAGTAAGCTGAAAGCCATTAAGATTGGTGACGAAGTAATAGAACCTATTTCTGTTAGAGCAATAGGTAGGGTTGCAGCAGAAGATGTAAAAGATCCTACTACAGGAGAAGTATTGATAAATAAAGGTGATTTTATAACAAAAGAACAAGGAGAGCTTTTAGATAAGTTAGGAATAGAATCTATTCTCGTTGAGAATCCAGTAATGGGTGTCGATGTTAAACCAGTAATTGAGGGTAATACCACTATTCTTTCTCTTTCGGAGCAGATTTGGGGAAGGTATGCTGCCGAAGATGTATATGCTCCAATGGAAAGCAAGGAAGTTTCTGTTACTAAAAGGATAATAGGAAAAAAGTTAAGTGAAGAAATCGTGGATAAGAATACAGGAGAAATCCTTGCAGACCAGGGAGACATAGTTAACGAAGACCTTTATAGGCTTCTTAAAGAGCATAAAGTCAAAAAAGTTAGATTGCTCAGTGGAGAGCAAAAGATTATAGTCAGAAGAAATGAATTAATAGATAAAAAGACGGCAGATTATATTGAATCTATTGGTGTAAAATCTGTTAAGGTTCGTTCGCCTATAACCTGCAAAACTGATCACGGTGTTTGTGCAAAGTGCTACGGGCTTGATTTATCATCTCGTAAACATGTAAATATAGGTGAGGCCGTAGGGGTAGTTGCAGCGGAATCAATTGGCGAACCTGGTACTCAGCTTACTTTAAGAACTTTCCACACTGGAGGTATTGCCGTTGCTGACATCACAACAGGCCTTCCAAGAGTTGAAGAGTTATTCCGTGCAAGAAGCCCGAGAGGAAAAGCCCTTATTGCGCCTCTTACTGGAAAAGTTTCCATAGAAATAGAGAAGACCAAAAAGATCGTGACAATTGTAAATAAGGATGGAAAAAAAGAAAAACTTACTACGACGCCGGACAAAAACTTGAGAGTCAAAGACGGGGATGTAGTAAAAGTGGGTGATATACTAAGTGACGGACCGTTGGATCCTACAGAGCTTCTTAGAATAAAAGGCATAAATGTTGCATCTCGTTATCTTATAGAAGAAATAGAAAAGGTTTATAAGTCTCAGGGCGTTGACATTAATGTTAAGCATCTCGAGATTATTGTAAAGCAGATGTTCAACAAAGTCAAAATTCTTGATGCTGGCGATACGAACTTTTACGAAGGAGAAATCGTTAATCGTTACGAGGTTCTGGATGCCAATAGGCTTGCAAAAGCAGAAGGCAAAAAAATTGCAAAATTCGAGGTACTGGTTCAAAGTATTACAAAGGCAGCACTTTCTTCTGACAGTTTTCTTTCTGCTGCTTCATTTCAGGAAACACCAAGAGTACTTGCGGAAGCAGCCATTAAAGGAAAAGTTGACTTACTCCGTGGTATGAAAGAATCAATTATCGTGGGGAAGAAAATACCTGCTGGAACGAACACTAATTTTGATGAGTGACTTTTGTATTTCTGTTGTTTTTGGGCGGGCATACCCCGCCCTTTATTGTAAGATCTAATTTGTTTATCCTTGACAGGATGTGTTATTTTGATATAATTACGCCTTGTGCGAAAGAAAATTTAGTAGGAGGATTATGAATGCTTACATTTAACCAATTAGTACGAAGTCCAAGAAAGAGAAAGAAAGAAAAAAGCAAAACTCCTGCGTTGCAAGGATGCCCGCAGAAGAGGGGTGTCTGTATACAGGTTAGGACTATGACCCCTAAGAAGCCAAATTCTGCTTTAAGAAAGGTAGCAAGAGTCAGACTTACTAATGGTATTGAGGTAACGGCATACATTGGTGGTATAGGGCATAACCTTCAGGAACACTCTATGGTTCTGGTGCGCGGCGGCAGAGTGAAAGACTTACCTGGTGTTAGGTACCATGTTGTTAGGGGTACTCTTGATGCAGCGGGAGTTGAAGGTAGAAGAAGAGGTAGATCTAAGTATGGAACTAAGAGACCTAAGGAAAGTAAAGGAGGTGCTTAATGCCTCGTAAGAAGATTAGTACTGTAAGAGAAATTCCGCCTGATCCTGTTTA
>JALVXB010000035.1 GCA_027023025.1 Caldisericaceae bacterium
CGTATAGAGTGCAGCTTTTACGGCCTATTGGCGATCGTTAACCGAGCACAGACTTTTTAAAAAATCAATCAGCTTTTGCACCAATCAAAAACTTTAAGTTAAGTTGTCGTAAATATATGTTGAGTGGGTTAGAATGCGATAGGATGTACGTGCCACTACCTAAAACCAAAATGAGAAAACATAGAGAATCCGGAATAAACTAAAATGGAGGATAAGTTGTGATTCTTGAATTTAGCATGTACAAAGACCCATGGATGGATAATGCTCTTGAGAATTTTTACAGAATACTGAAATCTTTAGGCTCTTGCAGCGTTGAACTAACAGATATTTCAGTTAAACTTGAAATAAAAAATAAAGAAAGATTTGTCCACGAGTTAGCAAAAAGAATTATTGAAAAAAGACTAAATTTGCTTGTCATAGAAAAAAACGAGAAAACCAATGAAATTAAGGAGGTTAAAAAAGATCATTTAATATTACAGGAAGAGAAAAAGGTTGGCGGAAAGGTAGCCTTTAAAGAGGAATTGTATAAACCAGAAAAAACAGCCGGGATCGTTCAAAAAGTATTTGACTTAAAAGAAGGGAAAAACAGATGTATTTTATGCGGACGAACTTTTGACAGAAGTGTTAAAAAGCTACAGCAGGCGAATTATCCCTTTGTCACAAAAATAGCAAGTCTAAGTGGTGTAAGAAGTTATAAGAATGGAAAAGTGTTATCTCTTAAGGAATATTACGATAACCTTTGCCCGCTTTGCTACCTTATCGGCATTCTCGAATGGACAGATGAGGCTGTAGTTTATAGAACATTTCCGGGGGATAAATCATTTTTGTTCTTACCGTATTTTGCCAGTTTAAGAGAGCTAAATGAGTTTAAGGAGTCATGCATATACTCAGGCATCCTAAACAAAACAGCCAGGTATTCAAACATACGTGTTAATCCAGCCTCAAGTGACGTTGAAAATACTCCCGGTGAGTACTCTACACTGCTGTGTTTTTATGAGACTTTTATCAAGAATGCAGCAAACGATGATGTGCTGGCGGAGAACTGGGCTGTGCTACAAATTCCGTTTGGAGCTGTAAAAAACATAAAAATAGACCTGATAAACGTTGAAAGAGGAATTTTAGGAACTATTAAATTTATCTACGAAAACGGGGAAAAATGTAATTTCATTTATAAAGAAATAATTAGCAAAATGTATTTTCACTCAAATAATAAAAAGAATAAGGACTGGGAGACAATAAGGGAAATTCGGGAGAATTTATCTAAATTCTTTCTACTTAATAATTTTCGAGGTTTTACAAATTGTTTGCTGCCCAGAAAAGGTGGCTATGTTGTCTTTTTTTCTGAAGTCAGACAGGCTTTAGAAGAATTAATATTCTGGTGGAGGTGGAAAAGAATGGGTATTCCGAAAGAGAAGCTCGATGCTATAAAAAGTGTTGGAAACATCATTGCAAAGGTATCTCGAAACAACGCCTCTCTGCTGTACAAAATGGACAAAGTCAGAAATATGGATGAATTCTGGAGTGTTCTAAGAGAGATAGCAAGAAAAATGCCCGGAATGGATGAAAAAGATTTGAAAATGATTAAGCCTACTGCATTGGATGAGTTGATTCAACTCGTTAAGGATGTTACTGAGA
>JALVXB010000036.1:0-13815 GCA_027023025.1 Caldisericaceae bacterium
GTTTGTAGCCAACCTATGAGGAATTGAAACTTTTTAAGAATCCAAGTGCCACGCCTTGAAACTGCACGTTTGTAGCCAACCTATGAGGAATTGAAACTCAGAAGGCGTTTCTAATCGGGAGGACATGTGAGGGTTTGTAGCCAACCTATGAGGAATTGAAACATGTAATCCTTCACGAGGCCAATGATGACGAGAAAGTTTGTAGCCAACCTATGAGGAATTGAAACCTTTCAAGCGCAAGCGTTTTCTGGTAATCGTACAAGTTTGTAGCCAACCTATGAGGAATTGAAACTCTGCATCGTAACTCTACATACTCCTTGACCACCTTTGTTTGTAGCCAACCTATGAGGAATTGAAACACCTGTCTCCAATACTGCTTGTGCAACAGCAACAAGTTTGTAGCCAACCTATGAGGAATTGAAACGCGGATACAATGGATATAGGTGAGGCCCGAGAATTCGTTTGTAGCCAACCTATGAGGAATTGAAACCTGTGAAAGGCGGGGCGGATAAACCGTTAATTTATCACCGTTTGTAGCCAACCTATGAGGAATTGAAACTGCTCGACCTTCATGAACACGGCGAGTTCGAAATCGAGTTTGTAGCCAACCTATGAGGAATTGAAACACGCGAATCGGCGTAGTAATCGGCACATTTTTCGTAGTTTGTAGCCAACCTATGAGGAATTGAAACAGATTTTATCCTTATTGATATGGCTTCTGTGATAAACGTTTGTAGCCAACCTATGAGGAATTGAAACTGTAGAACAAAAGAATTGTTACAATCCCTCTACATCGTTTGTAGCCAACCTATGAGGAATTGAAACGAAGAATTTGAATTTGTACCCTTTAAAGCCCAATAAGTTTGTAGCCAACCTATGAGGAATTGAAACATGTAAAAGGAATTTCATCCTTTGGCAATTCTTCTTTTGTTTGTAGCCAACCTATGAGGAATTGAAACCCTGCAATTGTAGATTACAAGGCTACGCTGTACATTAGTTTGTAGCCAACCTATGAGGAATTGAAACGTGAATACGGGGGTGTATCGTACAACGAAAACGAACGTTTGTAGCCAACCTATGAGGAATTGAAACTTTTTCAGATTTCCCCAAAGCCTAACAAATTTCGAGTTTGTAGCCAACCTATGAGGAATTGAAACTCTTTTTCGAACATCATCAAATAAACGCTGGGGTGAACGTTTGTAGCCAACCTATGAGGAATTGAAACTTGAAGAATTTGAAGAGACCAACGATACTTCACAGGTTTGTAGCCAACCTATGAGGAATTGAAACAAGCGTCCCAGAGTTAACAAGGTTAAAAGCATATTGGTTTGTAGCCAACCTATGAGGAATTGAAACGCCTCTTTGGCTCGGTCGAACGCTTCCTGGAAATTATGTTTGTAGCCAACCTATGAGGAATTGAAACATGGGCACTATTTGAGGGTTTAGCACATCTACCTTAAGTTTGTAGCCAACCTATGAGGAATTGAAACTTGGGATAAGGAACAAGTTCATCATGGCGTACTTTGTTTGTAGCCAACCTATGAGGAATTGAAACTTCTTTACGAGAGAACTCCCGAATATGTTGAATATGTTTGTAGCCAACCTATGAGGAATTGAAACCATTGACAAAAAGCGAATCAGTATCACAATAATAGACAGTTTGTAGCCAACCTATGAGGAATTGAAACCATTTCTACGAATGGTTTGAACTTAACGGGATTAGGTTTGTAGCCAACCTATGAGGAATTGAAACATTGTAGTGACTTTTGGAAAGCTTCACTCAAAGAAGTTTGTAGCCAACCTATGAGGAATTGAAACTCAAAAGCTGATTTAAATGCTCTTATTAAATACCAAGTTTGTAGCCAACCTATGAGGAATTGAAACACGGGTGGACTGCAAGCACTGCAATACTTAAAAAGGTTTGTAGCCAACCTATGAGGAATTGAAACATTACATTGGGGACTGCCTAAATGCAAGTCCCCTAAGTTTGTAGCCAACCTATGAGGAATTGAAACTCTACAATTTTATATGAATAATCATACAAAGGATTTGTGTTTGTAGCCAACCTATGAGGAATTGAAACTATGTTTATAGAAGCAGTAATATATATTGGGTTGGAGATGGTTTGTAGCCAACCTATGAGGAATTGAAACTTGAATGTCAGTTTTAATCCGTTTGAGATTACTGAGTTTGTAGCCAACCTATAAGGAATTGAAACATATCGTAGAACGGCTCACCGACTTCTTCATTAATCGTTTGTAGCCAACCTATAAGGAATTGAAACTTTTTCGCATTTTTCCCCCTTTTCTAAAATTACGGCGGTTTGTAGCCAACCTATAAGGAATTGAAACAAGTGTTTTAATAGGTATTCAAAAAAGTTTGACTATTTGGTTTGTAGCCAACCTATAAGGAATTGAAACTCTGTTTTGCGTTCCTGGTAATACAACCCCATTTCTGTTTGTAGCCAACCTATGAGGAATTGAAGTGTGATATTCGTGAATAATTGCATCTATGAGGTAACTTA
Organism: Caldisericaceae bacterium; assembly: GCA_027023025.1. GTDB lineage: Bacteria > Caldisericota > Caldisericia > Caldisericales > Caldisericaceae > S143-107. The sequence continues at coordinate 2,525 of JALVXB010000036.1, forward strand.
TTCTTACTGCTATTAGCTATACAAATCAAATTTTGTTTTTTGTTGAGTAAAGGATTCTATTAAATCCTTTAGGATTTAGAGGCTCTTTCTGTTTGAAATCTAACTTTTATGCTGCAAAATGGCAGAACTTATAATATGGGCAAATTATTGCATAACTATAGTTATATATTGAAGTAATACTTGAACAAATTTAATGTTATCTAAAAATGCTTAATAATTAATTGAATTGGGCAATAATTCTAACTTTCGAAAGTTGCTAAAAATATTTTAATTTTTTCTTATTTGAAATATACTTAATAAACAATTGAGAGAATGCGTAAAATAAGAAAAAGTTGACAAGTATTTCGAAGACCGATAAAAGCATAGATATGAATATGGAAAATACGAGGGTTTTTTATATAAAAACTATGAAGAATATCGGTTTTATAGAGGAATTGATATGAAAAAAGGATTTTTAAATAGTCAGTATATTATAATTTGTAACTCGATTACGATTTTAATGTTATATAACAAATTGTAAAAAGGAGAAATACGATGGGAGAAACTCTTGAAGAAAAAATTAAATCGTGGAAATCGAAAAAAAATCAATACGAGAAAGACGACTATTACTATAGAGAAATTTTTCCTGATGTTGTAAAGCATTTTCTTAAAAAAGGTAGAAAGATTATTAAGAAGAAATATCTATACATTATCTCGGTTGTAGGATTTAGCCCACAACCCATTATTTTATTTAATGAGCTTGTTAAACCAGAGAAACACTTTTTTATCTGCTCTGAAGAAACTGAATCCACAATTGATAGAGTAATAGATCATCTTAAATTGAAGACTTCGCAGTTTTCAAAGTCTATAATTGATTCAACTGATGTTAGCAGTATTTATAAGAGTATAAAAGAAATCGTTAGAAATAAAGATCCTTCTAAAATACTTATAGACATTACTGGAGGAAAGAAATCGATGGCTGGTGCCGCTTCGCTTGTAGGTGGATTATTAAATATTGATTTAGGATATGTAGACTATACAGAGTATTTTAAAGAAGAACGTAAGCCAAAACCGAAAACTGAATTTCCTGTAATTCTCGAGAATCCACTTGTAGTGTTTGGCGACTTAGAGGTTGATAAAGCAAAAGCACTTTTCAACAATTATCAGTTTGAGCGTGCGGAAGAAATTCTTGATGTACTCGAAAATCAAGTACAGGATGTATGGACGATAAGAAAATATAAGTATCTCTCAAAGATTTATAGTAATTGGAATAAATTCGAGATAAAGAAAGCAATTGAAGGAATTGAGGATTTATTGGAGAAAGATAAACATACCGCTCTTGAGATTGAACCCAGTTTAAGAAACACACTTAAAAAACATCGGTTAATTCTTAAAAGAATTTACGAAGTTTCGGAGAATAGAAAAGAGAAATTTATGAAATATAAATGCTTAAACTTCTACTTTGCAGGAGAGAGGTATGCAAGCATCAAGAGATATGATATAGCTGTATTTTTGATGTATAGATCTATTGAAAGCATTTCTCAGGCGCGACTTATAAAATACGGAATTAGACCATCAAATGCAAGCAAAGCGCAGTATATAAAGGCAAATGTAACGAAGGATATGTTTAATACAATATCGAAGAATTTATATGGTAATAGTTATTATGAAACTAATCTCCCTGTAAAAGTTGCTCTTATGGATGGTTTTATTATTTTATCTGTTAAAAAGGACCCTATCCTTAGAGGTATTGGTCTTAAAAAAATTTTAGATGTAACAAAATTAAGAAATGAAAGTGTATATGCACATGGAGAAAACCCATTATCCGAGGAGGATTACAAGAGGATTAACAGAGTAGCTAAAAAATTAGTTTCAAATTATATCCTTCAGGAAAGCAGAATAAAAGGAAACCCAATAGAAAGATATCAACGGGAATTTAGATTTCCAAGGTTGTAAGGAGGAGAAAAATGATTGTTGTATTTGACACGGACAAAATTAAGGATTATGTATTCGCGACAAACAAATTAAAAGAGATCGTGGGTGCAAGTGCGATTTTGAATTACTTAAACAAGAACCGTATTGAAAAAGAAGTACATGATATTTGTGGAGATGGTAATTTTGAAAAGATTTATGCCGATGGTGGAGGTGCAGCGTTTAAAGTTCCGAAAAACAAGGGAGACAAGATAATAAAAGCTGTTAAAAAGTTGTATTTACGAGAAACAAGTGGTGGCGCGCATATTACGGGTATAAAATATACTGGACAATCGGATAGTGAATATTCATTTACTGAAATCTCTGAAAAGATTCGAAGAGAAAAGGAATCTAAAAAAGCTGAAACAAAAATAAACGAAGGTACTATATCTTTGGTCTCTTTGCCTTATATGCATTTTTGTGATTCCTGTGGAAAGGGATATGCCACAACAGTTGTGAAAGATCCTGATGGAGAAGATGAATGGCTTTGTCCTGTTTGTTTTGAGAAAAGGAATTTCTTTCATAACCACAAGGACATTAAGCCACTTGATGAAGTTCTGAAAGAATATATAGATAATTTGAGAAATATTCCGCCATCACAAAACTTTGATGATATTGCTTCAGGAGATGGTTATATTGCACTTATCTATGCAGATGGGAATGAAATAGGCAAAAATATGGAGAGAATAAAAAGCATAGATGAGTTGAAAGTCTTTTCTAGGAAAATGAATGAGGCAATGAAAGAAGCTGTTTCACAAGCGCTTTCAGATATATTTAATGATAAAAAAAATAGGTTTGCAAAATTACCATTCAAGGTACTCCTTCTTGCAGGAGATGATCTCGTGTTAAGCATTAACGCTGATTTTGCTTTTCCTGTTGCAGTCAAAATAGCAGAGAATTTTGAGAAGCATTTTAAGGATCGTGAGGACTTATCTCTCTCGATAGGTATTGTAATTTCACACAAAAATTTCCCTTTTAAGCAATCATTAAATTATGCAACATCGCTGCTCTCATATACTAAAAAAAAGAGAGCTGAAATTAAAGTGGTACTGAAAGAATCAATTGGTAGTATGGTAAGTTTTGCTGCTCTTTCTGCTGCAATTCCTTCATCTCCAGAGAGGTATATCAGAGAATATCTCTCTATGAAGAAGAACAATAAATCATTTCAATTTACTGCACAGCCTTATACGATATACCAGATGCAAAAACTTATTGAATATGTAAAGCGACTTAAGAAAAATGGTTTTCCAAGATCGAAGCTTTCAGAAGTTAGAAAAGCTGTGTATAGTGGCGGTTTTAGCACGGTTATTGATATATACAATATTATAACAAAACTTGACAAGGGGAACAGACATGTTTTTGAAAGACTTATAGAGGGTGAGTCCTTGGAATTAGAAAGGAATTTACAATCTGGAAAATTTCCCACATATCCACATCCCTGGTTTGTCGGGGAGTCGGATATTATATTTACTCATTTGCTTGATGTTGTAGATATGTATAAATTTGTACAGGAGGAATAGATGAAAACAAAAATTAAACTTGTTTACAAAATAATCTTTGAATCCCCTTTTCATATAGGTAGTGGAAAAGGCGCAGGCTTAGTTGACAGCATTGTATTAAGAAATAGCGAAAAACAATTATTTGTTCCTGGCTCAGCTATAAAAGGTGTATTTAGAAATAATATTGAAAAAGTCTTAAATATCTCCTTGAAATCAATGAAGCCAATCTTTAATGAATTATTTGGAATTGAAAGCAAAGAAGGGGATTTATTTTTTGATTCCGCATTTATGAGTAAAGAGATACAAGATAAACTTGACTTGCAAGATAACCAGACTCTTCTTACAGAGGTAAGGAGCGGTACTGAAATAAACAGGGAAATGGGTATTGTTAGCGATAAATCGTTGTTCCAAACCGAGTATGGTATGTTCCTTCAGGATACTCCATTTGAATTTGAAGGCGAGATATCAGGATATGTGGACGATCCAGAAAAAACTATCATTTTACTTTATATTGGAGTAAGACTAACCAACAGGATTGGTGGTAGCAAATCGGTTGCCGGAGACTGTAATATACAAATAGAAAAATTAGAAATAGATGGTGTAAATAGGGATATTGCTACTTATGTTGGACATGATAATCTGTTAAAGTACATAGGAGGAAATAGACAATGAGAAAGGTTTTTACAATAGAAACTATCGAGCCTTTAGTGTTAAGGTCTGATACATCCTTGCGGAGCTATACTTCTTTAAATTATATTCCAGGAACAGTGATTAAAGGAGCGTTTGCGAATAGATATATTGCTAAATATGGGATTGATAATAGATTTAAAGAGCTCTTTCTTGAAGGAAATGTCCTTTTCAAAAATTTTTACCCGATTTCTTCTCGATATAGAGAAAATGTTATTTTAACCAATCCTTTTCCAGAAACGGCATACTCCTGCAAAAGGTGGCCAGGATTTAATTTTGATAGTACTGATACAAGACAAACCCACGGCGTCTATGATTTAATTTTTTTAAAAGCTTTTTCTATAGTGACTCCGAAATGTCCAAAGTGTGGAGAGCCTCTTAAGCCAATGAGTGGTTTTTACAATCTTATGAAAGATAATACGAAATATGCATCTTCAGAGATAGAAGAGTCAAAAACAATATTCACACATACTGCTATTTACTACAGTACAGGCGTAGCTAAGACTGGGCAGTTATACAATGAAGAGGCTATTGTAGAGGGTCAGTATTTTCGAGGTGAAATAATAGATGGGGGAAAATATATCCCATTTTTATCTGATTTTCTTAAAGAGAGTGGCTATGTTCTTAGATTGGGCAGGGGAAGAACTAGAGGATATGGTAAGATAAAAGTGCTAGATAAAGATTTTCCTCGAAAGGACATATCTTTTGAAGGGTTTAAAGAGCGAATTGCACGGTTCAATGAATTAGCTTTGCGTTTTGGAGGCAATAAGGACAAATTTTATTTTGCTGTTGATCTTATTTCTGATGCTATTGTCCTTGATAACTACCTGAGGTATAAAAAATTTATTGACAGTAAATATATTTCATCTCTACTTGGCAATATAGAATGCAAGGAAATATATTCAGCATCGAGTACCCGTGAAGTAATTGGTTGGAATGTATCCTGGAATCTTCCTAAAGTAAAACACATTGCTATAAAGAAAGGAAGTGTATTTTTATTTGAGGTACCAAAATCGAAAGAAGGAATTCTCACAAAATATCTTTTTGATTTAGAGAATAAAGGGCTTGGTATAATAAGAGATGAGGGATTTGGTTTCATTTCTATATCAGATAAATTTCATCTCGATAACTATTTTAAGGAGGGAAAAAATGAATAAGTTATTTCTTTTAAAAGTGATTAAAGAAAGCGCGGATACAGAGCGGTTTTATAAACGGGCGAAAGAACTCGGTAAAAACACAGCTGAAAACAATATAGAAAAAAGCCAGGTTTCGAATCTCGAAAACATCGCTAATTCAACATTTAAAGTATCGGATGTCGTTGATTACATAAAGAAACAGATTGCAAGAGATGAAAGATGGCGAAGTGGAGTAGGAGAAGAACTGCTGGATCTTATAAATCAAGATTTGCTTATAAAATCTGAAGGGATACAAGAAAATATAAAAACCAAATATCATGAGGATGTATCACGGAGAGAAATCCAACTTCAGTTACTTAGAGAATTTATTCATTCTTTCGCCGTGAATTATGAATATTATAGAGTTAAAAGGGTACAGAAATGAATATATCAAGCGAGACAAGAAAAAAAATATACGATCTTAGTGACACTGATATTATGAATGGAGTTAAAGCAATTTTAGACGATATTAAAAATACTGTAAGTAATGCGCAGGTCAAAAACCTTGAGAATATATGTTTATCGTTGAAAAATGTTGAATCTGTCATGGATTTTATAAATCATCAAATAGAGAAAGGAAAAAACAGGAATTTTTATTTAGCCATCAAAAAATATATTCAAGAAGATATCGAAAAGTTTGTTAATATGCTTGCCAGATCAGAAGAAGAGGATAAAGTAAGATATATTTTAGTTAAAGAATTCATTCAGCATCTCGTAAGTGAGAATATGTACAGGAACGCAAAGAAAGATAAAAATAACAAAAAGGAGGCGACACAATAATGAGCGAGATTGATAGAAACATTTTAAAAAACAAATTCCTAATTGAAGCTACGGTTGTTTTAGACTCTGCACTTCACATAGGTGGAGGAAAACAAAGCTTTATTGATACAGATAGCCCTATAGTGAAAACACCAGATGGATTACCGTATATTCCTGGTTCTTCTTTTAAGGGTGTGTTTAGAGCAACAACAGAAAGACTGGCCTCTATAATTGATGGTATAAAAGTTTGTTTTCTTGTAGATGAGTCTGTCTGTCTTACGCCCAGACGGAATTTATCAGAGGTGGAAAAGGAAAAGATTAGACGGGGAGACATAGAATTTCTTGAGAAGAATCTTTGTGATATTTGCAAACTATTCGGTTCTCCTTATCTTGCTTCTAAAATATTTTTTAAGGACTTGTATTTAGAAGACGAATATTCTTGGGCTGGTATTACTGAAATAAGAGACGGAGTTGTAATTGACAGGGATAGTGAAAGAGCAAGAAATAGATTAAAGTATAATTTCGAAGTAATTCCTGCAGGTGCTCGGTTTAAGTTAAGGATAGAAGCTGAGAATTTATCTGATAAAGAGTTAGCGCTGGTAGGTATAACACTGAAAGAATTTGAGAACGGGTTTGGAAAACTTGGCGGAAATAAAACTAGAGGAACAGGCAACTTTCACATTGAAAATATCACTATGAGAAAGGTGGACTTCACTGATAAAACTTCGTTTCTGGCTTACATCGATAAAGGTACAAATGGCATGAATAAGGTTTCAGTTGAAACTATAGAGAATCTTATATATAGTCTTATAGAAAATAAGGAGGAAAAAAATGCTTAAAAAAATATATAACGAAGCAGTAATAGATTTTGAATTCTCTCCCGATTTGCCTATTCTTATAAAATCTGGATATAAAGAGGTAACAGGTCCTGATATGGTGTTTGTAAAAACAATGAGAAATGGCGAATTTGAGCCTTTTGTTCCTGGTAGCTCTATTAAAGGAATGCTAAGGAGTCATGCAGAAAGAATTGCACGCACTATAAATGGAGAAGCAGCTTGTATGCCATATGTAACAATTAGAAATGCAAAAAGCGATAAATCTTTAAAGGAATATGTTTCATGCGGTGACCTTTTTAAGAAAAAATATGGCAAAGAAGATCCGCCTACCTCTGAAGTTTATAGAGATTCTTGTCCAATTTGCAAACTTTTTGGCTCGAAATATTTTATTGGTAGATTAGAAACTTCTGATGCCTATATTAAGCAAGGCTCAACTTTTACTCTTGAGGAACGCGACGGTATAGCTATCGACCGATTTACCGGAGGGGCTGCAAGGAGGGCTAAATTTCAGCTTCAGGCTCTTTCTCAGGGAACCTTCACTTCCTCTATACGAATAAGAAACTTTGAGCTCTGGCAGCTCGCACTTACACTTATTTCTTTAAAAGATTTTCTTAATGGATTTGTAAGAATAGGATATGGGAAGTCAAGAGGGTTTGGAAAAGTAAAGGGAACGATAATTGATACTTCTTTATATTATTTTGGAAGTAATCTTCCTGAGAAAAATGAGATAAAGGGTATAGGCGCTTTCCTTAAAAAAGGAGAAGCAGTTTTCTACGGATATAGCAAAGAAGATAGAATAATTGGCATTGACCTGCATGAAAAAGAACCCGTAGGATTGCGTACTGCTTATGCTATGGATGATATAGATAAGTTTATTGACTATTCTGTTAATAAGCTTAGCGAATATCTTAAAAGATGGAAAAGACCTCAATGGATGAAGGATAAGATCCAGCAGTCTATAGGAGGATAACATGATTATATGTTTTATTATAGATAAAAAATTAAGTGCTGTAGCAGGAAAGCTCTCAAATGAAAGAGGTTTTTGTGAGATTGAATATCCTGCCGAAACTAAATTTGTTGTTTTTCCTAATAATGAAGATTATGAAAATTCCACAAGAGGTTTTATCTTCAATAAGGACTTCGAGCTGAAGTGGATGAAAATTAATGGCGAGTTTCATATTGTTTATACAGGGAAAGAAGAAAAACTTCCGAGTGTTGCATGGAAAGGGAAAAGATCTATTGAAAAGATGGGTGAAGAATATATATATTTGTGGAGAAACGAGAAAAGAGTAAGTAAGAATTTAACTTATCCTGTAAATGGAAAAAGATGTAAAGTTTTGATAGAAAAGTTAAAAGGAGTAGATGAACAAGGAGAGATTTATGTTGAGAGATTGGTAGGTTTGGAGGGAGAAAATGAATTTTAACTTTAAGAATCCATACAATTTTGTAAAAATTGATTGGAGTAAAAAACCAGAAAAGAAGTATCCTTTAACATACGAAAAATTTCGAGGAAAAAGTGGTAGCATTAAACTAAAAATTACTTCTCTTTCGCCTCTATTTATAAGGCATACTTATGAAGAGAATGAGAAAAAAAAGCCTGACGGAATTAATCTCCCTATACAATTTGCACACAATAAAAAGAATGAATACTTTATACCGGGTTCTTCGTTGAAAGGGATGCTGCGTGCTACGGCAGAAGCTATTGTGAATTCATGTTTAACTGTTTTTGATGGCTCTTATGAAAGAAACAAAATAACTTATAAACTTAAATACAATTATTTTAAGTCATGTAAAGGAAAAGAAATTTGTATTACGTGTAGGGTATTTGGTATGCAGAGTAAGAGTGCGTTGTTTAAAGGAAAAATAAATGTATCAGATGCAAAGTGTAAACCCCCAATACGGTTTTATAAAGATGTTATTCTTCCAATTCTTTCGACACCAAAACCACATCATACAGCTTTTTATAGTGATCCATCCGAGGGAGGGAAAAACATAATTGCCGGCAGGAAATTTTACTATCACGAAAATAATGTGATTGAAGCATTCGGGATTAAGTATAGTAAACGAACTAATAAACCTTACAATATGAAAATAAAGCCTTTAGATAAGGAAAATGTATTTTACGGCACAGTGGATTTTGAGAATCTTACAGAGGAAGAGCTGTCCCTCTTAATTTACGCGATTGTACTCGAAGACGGTATGTGCCATAAAATTGGCATGGGAAAACCAGTAGGTTTTGGAAGCATAAAGGTTGAAATAGAAAATATAGAGTTTTATAATTTTTTGGATCGTCTCTCGTCTCGAGGTAAGTTGATAGAAAAATTAGATGGGGAATCGTTAAAAGGTTATATAAAAACCAAAACTAAATTATTTAGAGAAAGCAAAGATATAAACCTTGAATCATTAAGAAAGATCTGGAAATATCCGCCCGAAAAAGATATAATTTATAGGTATCCTGAAAGAGATTGGTTTAAAAGGAATGGTAATGTAACGCTTAAAGAATTAAACGGAGAGTGATATTATGGCAACTCTTATTGCTACATTAGGTAAGTCTCCTGTTGTTGTAACTTCCATTGCTAATTTATTACTGAAGAAAGAAGGGGTAAAGTTAGACAAAGTTAAAGTAATTTATCCATCCAGAGAAGCTATGATAGATTTATCTTTGGAACTTATTGAACATACATTAAAGGATAGCTTAGGAATTGATTGCACAAGAAAGGAAGTTCAAGAAGAAGACTTTAATACTACAGAGAGTATGAATAATTTTTTTTGGATTTTTTATAGTGTATTAAAAAAATCGCAGAATGACGGTGAAGAAGTATATATTTCCATTGCAGGTGGAAGAAAAGGTATGTCAGCAATGGGTTTATTAATTGCACAGTTGTTTCCAAATGTAAAAAAAGTTCTTCATATTGTAGACGCGAGAGAAGGTCGGGAGGATGTATTTTATACAATTGAAGAGTTATTTGATATGCCTGAAGAAAAACAAAAAAGAGTGATGCTCCCAGATCCGTCTATGCAAAAACTTATTGAATTTCCATTTTGCTCGTTAACTTACGATAAGAATGAGTTTGAGCGCATAGAAAAAGCACTGATAGAATTTTATGAAAACGGTGGAGGCAAATTAAATAAATCAGAAACGGATTTATTAAAGAAAGCAAGACTGGTAAGGGATAGCGAACTTACTGATTACGGTGAGTTCCTTGCAAATGTGTTATTGCCCAACGGTGGTTATCATTCTATTAAAAATGTTTATTTTTCTCATGAGGCAAGAAAAGTAACAGAAAAACTTTTAACCAATAAGAGTGAACTTTTAGCAGTTATTGATAATATTAGTATGTTTTTTGAGAATGCAAAACTAAATAACAAAACATATACTTTGTTTAAAGAAAAAATAGATGGACGGGAAACTGAAGTGCGAGTATCGAAATTTTTTAAAGGAAAAGGAGAAAGAGACCCAAGAAATGCAGTAAGGATTTTCTTTTATGAATATGATAAAGATATATTTGTTCTTGATATATACTTTCACGAAGGTTCTCCTATTCTCGGTAAAGTTACGGGTAAGAATTATGATAAAGAGAATAAAAATAGCTTTAAGATGTTTAAAGATAAAATAAAAAGGGGAGAGTATGGTAAAAGAGATGATTTTACAGATTATAGGGACCTAAGGGAATTGCATCCTGAAACGGAACTTATTGTTTCTCTTGGCCTTTCACCTGGTATAGTCATAGAGGCCTTTGAGAAACTCAAGAAGATTACTACTAAAATCAAGAAGATATATGTAGTTTATCCCGGAGAAAATAACAAGATCTACGAAAATCTGTCAAAAGTTAAGGGTGTAATAAAAAACGATATTGTAGAAGGCGTTCCAGTGGAAGGACTAAAAGATATAGATTCAGAGAAAGCTATAGGGATGTTTGAAAAAAAAGTTGAGGATTTAATTCAAAAGAATCCATTTTTGCATAAAATCATACTTATATCCGGTGGTAGAAAAACAATGTCTGCATCGATGTTAAGGGTTGCAAGCATGCATAATATTGCAAATGAGGCCAATATTCAAGCCCATCATGTATTGGTTAATGACGCAGAACTCGAGAGAAAAATAAACCAGGCAATTAGCAAACGTGATAAGAGAACTCTTAAAGAGTTAATCAGCAATAATGTAGAAGGTATACATTTATTTACTGTGCCTATGGATTTGATATATAGTAAGAAGAATTGGCCATAATATTTTGTATATCTTGACTTCTTATTGTCTTGTTGTAGAATTTTATCACATAACTTTGCTTGGATTTATAGATTCGGATAGTACCTTGAAAATTTTTACTTCATTTGAACGGTAGCTTATATATCTTATTTGTAGCCAACCTATAAGGAATTGAAAC
>JALVXB010000036.1:13915-86917 GCA_027023025.1 Caldisericaceae bacterium
TTTGTAGCCAACCTATAAGGAATTGAAACTTCTTTCAAATTCCTCATTCGTTTTTACCTCTGATGTTTTTAGCCAGCCTAAAACCCGGCAAGTCAAACTCTTATACTTTGTAATCAACGAAGATGTTTTTGAAACACAAATAAAAAGCGCTCGTCGTAATTCCAATTGGTAATTCCAATTGTTTGAAATTTGTACTAAAGCTTTATAATTAAAGCCTAAAAGGAAGTTATGTGCAGAGAATAAAATAAAATTGCATACCAGCAAAGAGAGTAAATAATGGAGGTTTAATCGTGTTTATTAACATTGCAAGGGAACAAATAAGGCTTGGCGTAGAGGCTGCGTTGAAAAACCATTCGGACTTTTTTAACGAGTATTTTTCTACACTTGAAAATAGAGAAGAATTCCTGAAAGGCATCCCCGATATTCTGAAAACTACCGACGCTGATCTCACAAACACCAATATCAGTTTGTTATCTAAAAAATTATCATTACTTATCCCATCGATTGAAAGCGCTGGTGGCACAAGCGCAGATAAAAAACTAATAATCCCTGACTTTGTTTTCTTTATCGGGTTAAATAATTTTGACGGGCACGGGCTTATTATACGCGGCAAGCCTTATGCGTTCTTCAATATGACGCCTATAAATAGACGGCTGGAAGATAAGTCGTTTATGGTCGAATCTCAATTACTTCACGAAACTTTCCACGCAATCCACTACTTCTACTCTCCGTCGTTTTACATTAAAAATTATACTTCTATTGAGCATCGATACCTAAAAAGAATGATTGCAGAGGGGATAGCATCGTACTTTACACTCGTCGCAGGCGGGAAAAAGCAAAATCTTAAAGATGCATTCTGGTTCGGACTAGTGGACGAGGAGCACTTTAAGAAGTGGGTTGAAAATTGTAAGTTTAAAAAGTCCTTTGTTTACGAAACGCTCAAAAAAGTGATAACAGGTAACGGTTTTGCCCCGACATTAGATGCCCTTTTATTTTATGTTCCTGGTGCAAAACAGGAAGAGTTAATACTTGGGCGTTTTGGTTATTACTACGGATTTGAAGTAGTAAGAAGGGTTGCCGAAAAAGAAGGAACGAAAGTTCTCTACACGCCTTACGAAGAATTTACCGAGCACATCTGGCACTACTTTGAAAGCAATGACGCGTAGTGGGTTCAATGTGTGTCTGTAAATCTACACTATCCTGTAAGTTAATCCCTGCTATAATTTCCATTATGCTTTAAAGAGGCGAAAAAGTGGCGAATTGTAAAAGCCTTTGGTAATTTAAAAAATCTTAACGATGTACGCGCAGGAGTTTCTGGTTCTGCGCAAAGGAGGTGAAAATGTCTCAAGAAGTAAGGTGCGTCGTGTGCGGACGCAAGAAAACATTCCTCAAAGAAGGCCGTTTTATAGACGGCAGTTGGGCAAAAGACGAACTCCTTCCTGAAAAGTATCGCAATAAGTGGGTCTGCTCGTACGCCTGCTATAAAAAACTATTTCCAATCGAGATAGAAAAAACATTTGTGTATAACGGGATGATAACCTGGTATCCACCGGAACTCGTCAAAGTGCTTACGAGGTATACGGATAAAGAAATTAGAGAAATTGCAGATAAAGAAGGCGAAAACGCGATAAGTATAGTAGTAAGCGGAAAAGAAAAAGTGGTTAAAGTAAAAGAATTTTGCGAGATGATACTTAACAAGACGCTGACAGAAAAAGACATAACAGATACTGCCAGATTACACATGCAAAACCCGTCGGAGAGGACTACACTCGAGCACACATTGAGAATTCTTGCTGCAGGCCTCGAAGAAAACCTCGTCCTTATAACAGACGACTCTGCTGAAATGGGGGCAGATGCTTTTACCCTGGAAACAAACTTTGCATTAGACGAAATGAACTCCGTAAAAGGAGATAGAATAGAAACGCACTACATTTTTGTCTGGTAAGCCTATTTTAGCCCGTCTACCGTCTGATATACAACTTGATATGTATATGTTAATAATTATAATATGTGGTATAATTTACACCAAAAATTACATTAAAAGTAACATTATTGCATACTCTTAGCAGAGTAAAAATTTTGGATAAATGTGAAAGTGCTCGGAATGTTTCGTTTTATCTTATTGTAAATTTTTAATTTATCTTATTGTAAAAATTTTTGCATCGTGTATAATAATAATGGGGTTCTTTAGAATAAACTTAATTATTCTACACTACTGATTTATCTTTGCACGAATTTTTTAATTATTTATTTGAACCCTAAATTTATATAAATTGGGAGGGTAATTATGTATGTGCGCGATTGAAGTAAACAAAGGAGTGAACAAGGAAGTATTGAGTGTTGGCGTGGGGCAGTCGACAAACCCCAAAGAAGCAATAAGGGCTGCAGTTGAAAAGACGGGCAAGCCTGACCTTACTATTGTATTCTTTTCGTCTGCGTTTAGTGCAGAAGAAGTTTTTAATTCCATAAAGGAAGAAGTAGGCAACTCGGACATTATTGGTGGAACAACCGCAGGAGAGTATTCCAGCGCGGTCAGCAAACCAATGACGGGCACCGTTGCCGTAATGACGCTTAAAAGCCACTACTTAAAAGTGGGTGTTGGCGTAGGAAACGACATTTCGGAGAATCCTTTTGAAAGTGGTAGGGAAGCGGTGCACAAGGCATACGCTTCTTTAAAAGACAATCCTACTGCCTCGGCTATTCTGTCTCTTACTTACATGAGCAAAAACAGCCCGGATCTTTTGAAAGTTAAGCCGTTTGTCAGCATCGTGCTTCCGGACGGCATGAGCGGACAGGAAGAGGAATTTTTAAGGGGGATGATTTCCGGAGTGGGAAGTAACCTGCCTATCGTAGGTGGCTCAACGGGTGACGACCTGAAGTTTGAAAAGACTTATCAATTTGCAAATGGTGTGTATACGAACTCTGGCGTCGTTGCCATTTTGAGCAGTGTCTTGAAAATAGGCGTGGGTTATGGACATCCGTACTTTCCAACGCAAAAAGGCGCAATCGTTACGAAGTCGAGTGGAAGAGTCGTTTACGAACTCAACGGAAGGCCTGCTGAAGATGTAATGAAGGAACTGCTCGAGACAGAGCAACTTACTCCGGAAGTTCTGGCAAAAAAACCTATGGGCGTGAAGTCGTCGGATGTTTTTGGTGAGTATGTAATAAAGAGTGCGATGAAGCCTAACGGAGACGGAAGTGTTACTTTCTATGCCGAGGTAAACGAGGGAAGTTACCTCACCGTAATGGATACCAATAGGGAGTACACGATTGAATCGTTTAAGAATGCGTTGAACAGTGCAATAGAAAATGCAGGCTCTCCGAAGAAAATTGGTGCAATTATTATATTTAACTGCATCTTACGGCACCTCGTAAAGGAGAGGCTCGGAGTGAACGATGTCGACATAATTCACGAAATGCTCGGCGATGTGCCCGTAATTGGCTTTAACACTTACGGGGAGCAGGGCGCAACGAAAGGTGGCTCTATAGGACACTACAACCAGACTTCGACAATCCTCGTTATTGGAGACGAAATTATTTCGCAAAAGTAAGTTTGGTGCGGTGATTTAATGCGCAGGTATTACACCTGCGCATTTTTTATTTCTGGATAGGTTAGTGTGTAATTTTTAAAGGCGTTACTCGATTTGCAGCGTGGCGAAGGGCAGGATGAAAAGAGAAAAACAAAAAGCAAAAGATAGGATTGTGCGCTTTGATGAATACGGTACAGAACACTTTAACGAAAATCTGAAAGGCGAACCTGACGAGCGGAGAGTGCGCATCAGAAAGTTTTCTCCTCTTGCAAGAAAAGTCATCATCTGGTTTGTTCTCTCTTCTATATTTTTGGTGATAATTGTTTTTATACTGTTTGGAGTGCTGTAAATTACTACGAAAGTGAATTGATGTGAAATTAGTGTCTGCAAATTATCTATAAAGGCGTGTGTGGTATCGTTTATTGCCAGGCAGAAGTTAAAAACTAACTTACAAACGAGATACTTTTGGGACTTTCTGCAAAAACCGAGCTAAAAACTTTTCCACGCGCATTGTAATTTTTCTCGTAAATTGAAAGCGCTTCCAGTGTTTATGACTATCCTGATAAATATTTCTCCTTCTTTAAAATAGTAACTGCGTTTTTTCGTCTGTATGCAGTGTGTGCGTAAGTTGCGATTATAACTACGCATAGGACGATTTCTCTCTTCGCCATCCTCTAGCGAACATTTTTCTTTTCCGTCGTCGTATGCAAAGACGGAATGTTAAGGAATGCAGCAATAATCGGCACTTGATGAATTTATCAGACATTTTATCTCATACGAACAATTTTTCGTTTCTCGGCCAGATTTTGCCCACTTTTGACCCTTAAGAAATCCTTTATTTATGTGGGTTTCTATTTTCGGTAATTTTATTCAAAATGATAATTTCAGGGCAATTTTTGAGAAATGCTGATAAACACAGGTTTTATTGCGATTTTCTTATGCCCTAAAATAAGGCCGTTTAACGCATTTTGCAGGTATAATTACCCGATTTTTCTCAAGATTGCGCTCTACGGGCCCTAAATTAGCGATTTTGAAATGAGCACCGATCAATACAGGGTTTGTTCAAGATTATTTTCCTATTCTGAGCCGTTTTTGACAAAACCTTCTGTAAGTAGTCTTTAATAGGAACGAAGTGCATTGCCGTTAAGGCAGAGTCTCTTCGCTGCGCTCAGAGTGACTTGTTAGTTACGCTTTTCAAAAGGTAAGGTGATTAAGGCAGAGATGCTTCACTTCGTTCAGCATGACAGGAATGGAGTCGTCCTCTAGCGAGCATTTTTCTTTTCCGTCGTCCTGAGCCGTCTTTGCGAAGGATCTCAGAAGGGCCTCACGCATTTGAAAAAGTACAGGATTCGTTTTTTAATTCTTAGTTATAAAGGTGTGGGATTTTGGATTATGAACGAGTAAAAATGAACAAAGACTAAATGGTTGAGCCCTTTGTAAGGCAGTGTTTTGAGTCGTTTAGAGCAATACAAAGCATCTAAAGGAAGGCGTGGAATTATCTATCTTTTCGTGGACGCATCAGGTGGGTTGAAAATGTTACAGTACATAACTACTCGCCCTGCAGGGATCGTTTTTCCGGAATAAGTGTCTTTTTCCGTGCGAACTGTAACTTCAACTGAGTGGTTGCAAGCCTTAAACAGGTTTCTGCTAAACAGGTCGTAGCAGTACTTATTTGCTGGAAGGAATTTGCTGGAAAGGCGTATTTTTTGCTCTATGCTTTGCCCGAAGTACACGAGTACGAACCCGTTTTCGTAAAAGCGCACGGCGTAATTTTCTTTTTCGTTTTTCGTGAAAGTTTTCCCGAGAGGTTTCCCGAGGTTTGCAAAGTACACCTCGTCTTTTTCCAGCCTGCTGTCAAACGGCACTCCAAGGTATGCCGTTTCTCCTACGAGTTTTGCCGTAGCAAAGGATAGGTAGATTGCCTTTCTGGGTGGCTCTGCAATGTACTTTCCGATTGAGCGGTCAAATACGAACTCGGGTGCAGCATAGTTCATAAAGACGAACTTTTTAAAGTCTTTGCTTCCGTAGCGTTTAACGAGATTTTCAACATAATTTAAATAGTATAATGTGTCGTTAAATGTTTCTTTGCCTTCTTCGCTTACGGGGAAGTACATAGTGTAAGGCACATCTATCGTTCCGTAATTCTCCGTCTCTATTCTTTGAGTTGTATCTGAAGTTCCCGTAATGTAAGATTCTGCCATGTCGTAATTTGTATACGGCAGTACATTTTTTGCGTTTCTGTATCCCTGGTTTGTGAAGATAATGTAACCGTCAGGAAGAAGTTTTCTTTTGAGGGAATCGTAAAATGTACCGACTACGGTTTTGTAATTTAAAGAAGGGTGTTTACGCGTGAAGTTACTTTTAATCTGTGAATACTCTGGCTCGTCTATAAAAATACCTGGTGCCCAGTCCCAGAATACGCCTGTGTAGAAGTGTTTTTTCAGGAAGTTCTCCGTAAATGAGACTCTTTTGCTTATTACGGCAGGATTGCCGAAGTCCAGATAGTATTCGCGTGCAAAGTCGTACCCCATGCTTTCCGTGTGCGGGAATGGCCCGTCCGGGTTCAGCGTAGTTTCGTTTCTATTCTTATAAACCCAATTCGTAAAAGGATAATTCTCCCCGCTTAGGTAGTAGTAAACGGCAGGCATCCAGTCGTAACACAGAACTTCACTTACGCCGTTTTTCTTAAGAAAAGTAATCGTTTCTGGGCGAGCACTGTCACCGACGCCTCCTATCTCTACGATGTCGAATCGTGCAAGCCACTTCAGCATTCCATATTTAAGTGAGGTATAGGACGAGGCAAAGTCTCCCCTTTTTGTTGGATAGGTGAGGTATGTATGTAGTTCGTGTGGTGCCTTGCTTAAAGTTTCAAGTGTTCCGTTTTGCAGAATACAGACGGCTTTCTTTTGTCTTAAAACCGTGTCTTTTAAAATGGGTGCGGCTTTTGTGTTCGTAAAGATTAAGGTCGCCGTGGTAAAAATGATAATCAGAACTGCAAGGGTAACTGCTTTTAAAGTTTTTTTATGTCCGTTTTTTGTTGCTATATAATTTTTACTTCTGTTCATATTGAAATTATGGCAATGTTCAAGTTTAAGTCAATACTATTTGAAGTTTGCCTATTGTAAGGGTAATTCCTGGCGTGTATAAGTCTTTCTGAAGAAAGGCGACTAACTCTGTCTAAATCAGGAACTTCTCGGGATTTGGTAAAAGTGACTCGTTATAATAAAATAAAAAAACTTACCTGAAGTAGTAAAAGGAGGTTTTTATGGTGCTTGACGCAAAAACTTTTTTACTGGCTATCGTAATAGTTGCGGCAGTAATTGCCGTCGTTATTCTTGCTGCCTTACTATCTCCTAAAAAGGAGAAGTTTGCATTCAAACTAAAGAAGACATTCCTCTCCAGAAAAGAAAAGGAAATTTTTATTTATCTCGTAAACGAAGGCTACATTCCCTGTCCGAAAGTGCGTGTTGCGGACTTTATGTACAAAGCGGACAAAAAGGAGTCTATTTCTAAAATTTCACAGAGGAGCGTTGACTTCCTCGTCTGTGCGGATGACTTCAAACCCGTATTTGCCGTGCTTATACGCAAAAGTTCTGACAGAAAGGCAAATGCAAACATGTATTTAAAGTCGCTTCTTGATAAGGCAGGACTCCCTGCGTATCTCGTAAGTGACGAAGAAGACTTAAAGAAACAGTTAGAAAAAGCGAAGGAAGCAAAGAAGGCTGCGGAGAATAAAGAAACGGATAACGAAGAGAAAATTAAAAATTAAAACTGCTGCAGGTTGCAGCAGTTTATGGGTTATAAAAAACTTTAAAGACGCGCTTTGCTTTTACAAAGATGTCTTTTGTAAGAGGCTCGTACGGATTTTAAAAAACCGTAGATTGTAAGAAGAGTATAAAGTATTGTGCCTGTCCGTGTGGACTTTGTGGCTGCAAAAGCTGTAAAAAATTTAGTTTGCTTTATCCTTGCGGGGTTAATCGAACTTATTAACACCTTGCATTCTAAACATTCTGGAATATAGTTTAGCAAGTAGAATGTTATGCTAAAATCCCGGAGAGTTATAGCTATCCTGATAAATATTTCTCCTTCTTTAAAATAGTAACTGCGTTTTTTCGTCTGTATGCAGTGTGTGCGTAAGTTGCGATTATAACTACGCATAGGACGATTTCTCTCTTCGCCATCCTCTAGCGAGCATTTTTCTTTTCCGTCGCCCTGGCCGCTTTTACGAAGGGCCTCATCTCACTTAAAAAAGAGGCAAATTCTCTTTCTATTATTAGATATAAAGACGCGTGATTTTAGAATGTTATAAGAGTAAAATTGCTGCGAATGTCATTTTCAAATTCCTCTAATTGTAAAATGTCGTATGTTGACATCTTTTGTGCCTGTCCTAAAATTTATACAGCAGGCTGCGCCAGTTTTTAAGTTTTTGGTTTGCAGCTGCAAAATTATAAAGGAGGTGCATTATGGCAGGTTGGTGGCTGCTTGTCGTACTGCTACTTGCGATTATCTTTATCGTTTATGCAACAGGCAAGCTTAAGCTCAACGCGTTCCTTGCGTTATTGCTTGCTGCGTACTTCACAGGTCTACTCGTGGGAATGCCTGGTGACAAAATCCTTTCTGCAATTACAGGCGGGTTTGGCAAAACTCTTGGCTACATCGGTATCGTGATTGCAGCAGGAACGATTATGGGGACTTATCTGGAAAAGTCTGGTGGAGCGCTCTCTATGGCAGAGGCAATTTTGAAGTGGGTTGGAAAGAAAAATGCTGCACTTGCAATGTCTATTACAGGTTTCTTTGTGTCTATTCCCGTTTTCTGTGATTCTGGTTTTGTTATCCTTTCGCCTTTGAACAATGCACTTGCCGCAGCAGTAGGTGAAAGCGCTGCAGTGTTTGAGGTTGCGCTAAGCACGGGATTGTATGCGACGCACTGTCTTGTTCCTCCTACTCCAGGGCCGATAGCTGCAGCCGGCATCTTAAAGGCAGACCTTGGCACGGTAATAGGACTTGGGCTTATTGCGTCTATTCCTGCAATGCTCGCAGGTTATTGGTATGCGGTAAAAGTGGCGCGCAAGTGGTATGTAAAGCCAAATGTTACGGAAAGTTACGAAGATTTGAAAAAGCACTTTGGAAAGTTGCCAGCAGCATGGAAGGCATTTACTCCAATTTTTACTCCGATTGTCCTGATCCTTTTGAAATCTCTTGCTGATTTTCCTTCTCACATATTTGGCACGGGTATTTTTAAGTCGGTTATTGACTTTATCGGTAATCCGAATACTGCACTTATCATAGCTGTATTCCTTGCGATGTGGCTTCTCATAGAAAAGAGAAACGCAAAATCAATTCCTGAGTGGACGAACAAAGGGCTCTCCAATGCAGCAATCATCATTCTTATTACCGGCGCGGGCGGCGCGTTCGGTTCTGTGTTAAAGGCAAGCGGCATAGGAAGTTATCTTGGCAGTTCGCTTTCCCACGCACACCTTGGGATCTTACTTCCGTTTGTAATATCTGCGGCGCTTAAAACCGCGCAGGGCTCTTCTACAGTTGCTTTGATTACTACGCCAGCACTCGTTGCTCCGATTTTACCTTCTTTAGGGCTGGCATCTCCTGTGGGGCTTGCGCTTACGGTGCTTTCAATTGGTGCAGGCTCAATGGTCGTGTCGCACGTAAACGACAGTTACTTCTGGGTGGTGAACCTGTTCTCTGGTAACAAAGATGTAACTCTTGGATACAAGACGCAGACGATGGCAACCTTTGTCGAAGGGATTGCTGCGCTTCTCACCGTGATTGTCCTTGCCGTTCTGTTCGTACATTAATTGTGCATTATGATTAAAAATTTCAACGAGTTAACGAAAGGGCGTTTTGCAAAGGAGAGGGCGGACGCCCTCTCTGCACTTACTGCGGCAATTGAGCGCGTACTGCCTGAAAACTGCATAAAGAATGTATTAAAACTGCAGGGACATAAAATTTTATGCAAAGACAAGGAGTACGACATAGAAAGTTACGAGCATATTTATCTTATTGCATTTGGCAAGGCAGCCGAGAGGATGGCAAAAAGCGTACTTGATGTGCTAAGTAGTGCTGTCCCAAATACTAAAATTGCCGGTGCTGTTTGTGTTACAAAAGAATTTAAAGGCCTGCTGCCGCCGTTTGTTAAAAAGATTACTGGCGGACATCCTATACCAGACGAGCAAAGCGTACTTGCAGGAGAAGAAATCTTAAAACTTGCAAAAGAAACGGGCGAAAGAGATTTAACGATTATTCTCATATCTGGCGGCGGCTCTGCGATGGTGGAGAGCCCTCTTGTCCCTCTTAAAGACTTGCAGCACGCAACAAAAGTTCTTATGGAAAGCGGAGCAAACATAGAAGAGTTGAACGCAGTAAGAAAGCACCTGTCCAACATTAAGGGAGGCCGTTTGCTTGCTCATCTAAAAGGTGATGTTCTTGCTCTTATAATCTCTGATGTAATAGGCGATGAGTTAGGTACAATTGCATCAGGCCCTACGTATTTTGATAAAACGACATTCAAAGATGCGCTGAGCATAATCGACAAGTACGGAATAGAAAGTGAGTTGCCTGAAAGCGTTATTACGGTATTAAAAAAAGGTGCAAAAGGAGAGTTGTTAGAAACATTGAAAGAAAGAGAGTATTACGAGAAAAGTGTGGAAAATGTGCTCGTCGCAACGAACTTCGATGCAGGAAGCGAAGCCGTAAAGTATCTTAAAAACGAGGGATATTCCGTTCTTTATTTAGGAGATGCCATTCAGGGGGAAGCGCGCGAGGTTGCAAAGGTATTTGGCGGTGTTGCACAATCTGCCTATGCAGGCAAATTTTCTGTAAACGGCTTTCCTTTTGCGCTTGTGTTTGGAGGGGAAACTACTGTTACTGTAAAAGGAAGTGGAGTTGGCGGCCGAAACGAAGAGTTTGTCCTTGCCGTCCTGCCTTTTCTTTCAAAAACGAAAGCCGTGATTGCCTCTATTGGGACAGACGGAATTGACGGGAGAAGTAATGCGGCCGGCGCAATAGCAGACTCGGATACGCTGATACTATCTGAGGAAATGGGCGTTGATTATTCTGATTTTTTACGAAATAACGATGCGCACCACTTTTTTGAACGCGCAGGAGGGCTGATTTTTACGGGGAATACGGGAACAAATGTTGCGGATATTGGGGTTCTAATTGTCGTGCGGTGACTATTTAGTAACAGGCTTTTAAGATGGTATTATTCCAATTAAGTTTAATTATTTTTGCACCAAATCCTTTAAAAAGAATTTATTTTAGTGCTAATAGTGATTGGCTGTTTTTTTAAGATATTTAGTACAGTTTTTAGTTTGACAAGTTGTTCAACGCTGATATAATTTGTCATATATAAATTTATAAATGTTGGAGGTAATTATGGATTTAGTAAAAGCAATGGGGAATGTGGAATTTACTGATGCGGACAGAGAGAGAATACTTTCTTTATCTCCTTTTATAAAAGAGAACTCCGGAAAAATTATTGACGAAGTAATATCGGTCGTTGCGAAGGACGAACGCGTTTTGAACATTCTCGAAAAAAATGGAATAACTGCAGCAGACGCAAAAAGGGCCTGGATGGGTGCGCTTGAAATGCTTTTTTCCGAACCTATGAACGATAAGATGATTGAAAGAATGTTTGAAATTGGCGTGGTCCATGTGGATAAGGAAGTAAACGAAGAACTCGTGATAGAAGCGATGAATTTATTTATGCTGAAGACGCTTGAAGCGCTCTCTGCACACATGGAGGTAAGCAAAGAACTTTACTTTGCCGTCGTAAAACTATTTGCAGTTGCCTTATCTGCAATGATTACTTCTTACAGTAAAGAGCAGGAAAGAAGAAGAGAAGCACTTTTAAAGTCTCTTGGCATATCTGGAAGGCTGCTTAAAAGGCACATAGAGCTGGGAAAAAGGTATAAATAACGCTTTTGCAGATCACTTACACAAACATAAAAGCCCTGTTTCCTACATAAGGAGCAGGGCTTTTGAAATCTTCAAATAATTAAAAAAATTACAGATAAATAATTTCCTTTACCAGCGAGGGTATCTTCCCTTTAAGTTTATTTGCATTGTCCATTGCGTAATTAATCAAAGGCATTTTTACTACTGCTGAGGCAATGCGGTTTTTCTCTCGAAGTTTCGTCATAAATTCTTTTATTGAATCTGATGTTGCTGGTTTTCCGTTTAATACTTCCTGTTTTATCTTTTCTGCCTCTTCCTTGCCGAGTACTTCCGCTGCCCGTTTTGCCACGATGTCCAGCATTTCGTTCAGCATTTCCTGCGGAATTTCGTTCGTCGTTTCCATGTCGGCAATCTTTGCAGTAGCATTCTCGAGGAATATACCTGCTTTCATTTCTTTAAGCGTGTCCATTGCAGGTTTTACCAGTTCTTTCTTTATAATTGAGCCGTGCTGTGGGAGAATCATTTCGATCTCTTTTTGCTCGAACTTTTTAATCGTAAAGTTTGCAATTTCGCTCGACGGGACGTAGAGTTCGTTAAATGCTTTCATTGCGTCAAAGTAGCGCTCGTCAGCATACAAGTCCCAGTCTTTCTGGAATGCACCGAAGATGTCGGAAGAGAATAATAACTTTTGCTCAGGCTCGTATGTCGCAAATGCACCGGGCGAGTGGAAGTAAGGCGTAAAGATGAACTCTAACTTTTTGCCGTTATCCCATTCCAGCGAGAAGTCGTGATAGTCGATGTTGTAAAGGTCAAGTTCTTTTGAATAAAAGACGAGCAAAGCAGATACTCTGCTGTGTGCAATGGTTTTGAACTTGAACCCTTCTTTTACGAAGAAGTACAGCGCCGACGAAACGTCAGGGTCCTGATGCTGGCAAACTACATACTTTAACTGCTCTTTTGGCACGATAGAAAGTACTTTGTCTCTTATTTGCTCGTATTGTACGAGTGAGCCTGGGTCAATTAATACTGCTTCGTTTTCGCCTTTAATGAGGTACGAGTTTGAACGGAAAAACGACTTCTCGTCGGTTACGCCAACCCAAAATACATTTTTTGCAACTTCAATTGCTTTTGTGTAATCCATATTCTACCCTCCATAATTTATAATTTTTGCACATTTAAGTTCACAGTTTAATATTATATTTTCGTAGTAGATTTTTTGCAAATTGTTTTGATAAAAATTTTTAAATTTTAAGCGTAATGAACAAATTCAAAGTTGTTAAATTGCTTGCTTCCACTACTCTTTTGGTGGTTATGAATGGCTTTATAAACTTTTATCGTTTTTAGTTTTTCGGTGTATGTGCTAAAATACGACACAGGGAATTTTTTAGCGAAAAGTGGAGGGTTATGCTACTACAGGCTGTTGCTATTGTTAGTGAGTTACTACTTTACCTCGTCCCAATTGTTATTTTATTGAGGGATTTTTATTACATTTACAAGGTAAAGCGTATTGCGCAGGCTCAATACTACTTAACGCTGTATGTACTACCTATAGTAGTAATAGTTCTCAGTATTAAAGGTGTGTTAATATTCGAGCATCTGTCCGAGAATGCTTTCCTGTATGTGATTGACCTAATTTTGATTCTTTTTCTCGTAGCGTTTGCTTACATTCTGATAAACGACATTATTAAGCGTGTTCCTGAAAAAAAAGTAAGGCTTACTCTTTTAGACTTTGCAATTCCTCTTGCAGCTCTTGTGCCGACTTTCTGGCATAGGAGTTTTCCAAACTGGTTTGACTTTTTCACATACTGTACAATAGGCGTGGTCGTCGTATTTATCGGTATGTTTTTTGCAAAGTTAAGTAACCATTTTAAGAGATACGCATGGTTAGCGGTCGGCCTGGTTTACTTCGATGCCTTGCTGTTCGCTATCCTTGGTGCAAAACTCGTTCAATCTTACTACGGTACGATTTTCCTCTCCGTGTCCGGTATGGTGGTTTTGGCTATCGTAATTAGAGAGGCTAATTTATTTACTCAGAATAACATTGCTCCAGTTGAAATTCCGGAAGAGGTGCACAGGTGGCACCTAAAAACGATGTTAAAGGCACTTACCGTTGCAATCGTTATATCCGTACTCTCCGTTGTGGCCGTTGCATCGAGCACTGTGTATGTTGCTGCTATTTACAATAAAACGAAGTCCGAGCTTCTTCAGAGTCTTTTCCAGGAAAACAATGTGGTGATGGACAATTCAAAGAACATACTGGTAAACTTGAGCAGTGCAGTAAAACTTGCTTCTTTAAAAATTACTTCTCCAAATAACCCAGATGCAGTAGAGAAAGCAATGAGTTCCGTGTTTAACTTATACCAAAACGACTTTTACTACTTTGATGTGGTAAACACGAAAGGAATAGTTGTCGAGGCGTATCCGTGGAAGTCTTCGGTGGGAGACTTCGTATTGAACTACGGATACGCAGAACGCATATTGCTTACACATCTTCCTACTATAAGCCCGCCAATTTCTACACATCATGGGTTTAATACTATTTTCATTTGTTATCCTGTGTTCGTCGATGGCGAGTTCTCTGGTTTTGTGGAGGGAGCGGTAAATGTAAATGTTTTTAAGAGAGCGTTCGTAATGCTTGGGGGTGAAGGCATAACCTCTCACATACATACGATAATTTGCGAGAACGGGGTCGTCCTGAGTAGTTCCGGTGAAGTTCCTCCCCTTTCACGGGTTTCGAACTTCTACATAAAGTTGCTGTCGGGTAAACAAGTATTTTATAAAAAGGTTTCATTTGAGTATCTTAACGGAAAGTTTGGAGTAATTTCTTATGCTCCAAAGGATGCACTCGTCCACTTTACGAATAGAGTAATGTGGCACACTGGTATTGCTTTGTTTTTAGTACTTTTTGCTTTGTTTTATGTTATGTATCTCGTAATGTCGATGCTGAGGAGCGTAGACTTTCACCTCGGGGAGGCGGTTGAGCACGCAATACGCCGCGAAGAAGAGGCGAGAAAGTCTGCAGTTGATGTGTCTCAGCGCCTGATGAAACTTACGGAATTCGTTAATACTGTATCGTTTGACCAGCCTGACAAAACTTTCTACGAGAACTTGCTCGATGTTGCTATAAAGGTGATTCCTTCTGCCCAGAAGGGAAGCATTGCAATTAAAAAAGGTGATTACCTGGAGTTTGTTGCTTCTCACGGATTTTCTCTGGATAGGTTAAAGCAGATTCACCTTCCGTTTGAAAAGCAAAAGTTCTTTATGAAAAATAAAATTACCGTGATAAACGAGATCCGTAAATTAGACAAAAAGATATACTCGGATAGCGAGCTCAAAGACATAGCAGAGGCAGGACATCTTGGAGAGATTAAGTCCACTTTAAGTGCGGCTATTTATTCTGAGGGAAAGTATGTAGGGAGCATTTTCATTGATAATATGGAAAGAGAGAATGCTTTTACCACCGACGACATAAAAATAGCAGAAGCAATGTCAAATGTAGCATCAATGTTCGTCCAGGGTAAGCACTACATAAATCGAATAAAACAAACGCTGAAGGCAGATGCGATAGTTATTTCTTTAATGGGGGAATTGAGAGATAGAAAATCACACGATTCAATTATTTTCCGCGTTTTCAAGTCTTTGCACGCCGACATCTCTCCTGACATCGTCGGTGTGGGAATTATTACTCACTCAGTTACGGGGCTTTTAAAACTCTGCGCAACTGAAAAAGTTCACAGTGAGGCATCTATAGAAAAATTTAAAATAGATACGACAAAGCCTGCATTTGTGGATCCTGACGACCTGGAAGATGTATTCTGGGCAAACAGTGTAAAGAGCGTTTACTTCGTCCCCGACAAAAAACTTACCGGTGAAGGGATGTGCGTTGGATTCTCGAAACCTGCAAACGATGTACCGAAAGATGTTCTTGAACTTCTTAATGTTTTGCTTCCTTCTGTGCACGACCTCGTTTCGAATGTCGAACTTTCTAAAGAACTTTCCCGCGTGTACATAGAACTACTCATTTCGATGATTCACTCTATAGAATTGAAAGACCCTTACACGCGCAACCACTCGGAGCGTGTTACTGTGTTTGCATATATGCTTGGTAAGCGTTATGGGCTTTCCATGCGAGAACTCCGCACGCTTTACTATGCGGCGATGTTGCACGACATCGGTAAGGTTGGCATACCGGACGAAATTTTGAAAAAACAGAGTAGTCTAAGCGAAGACGAGTTTACTGTCATAAAGCAGCATCCACAGATAGGCGCCAATATGATTATGGATGTTACATTTCTTAAAGAGTCTGCTTATGTCGTTTTATTTCACCACGAGCACTACGACGGAAGCGGCTATCCTGCCCACTTGGAAGGTGACCAGATTCCTCTGCTCTCTCGTATAATCTCGATTGTAGATGCGTTTGACGCTATGATAACTGAGCGGCCGTACAAAAAGGCTTACTCGATAGACGATGCGATCGAGTATCTGCGCAAAGGAAGAGGCACACACTTTGATCCAAAACTTACTGACCTGTTTATAGAAATGTTAGAGACCGAGCGTGAAAAGTTCGAAGATATTATAAGAAAACCTGATGTAATGAGTATTTACGAGGAACTGTTTGAGATATAAAAAGTTTAGTTATGGATATTAGAGAATTATTTCTTTGGTGATTTTTATCTTGAGTTATTAAATTTTCACTTGCTGCTTGCGGTTTGTGGCGGAAATCTTTGCTCAGCAACAAACATTCTCCCTATGAGTTATATTGAAGGATCTTGCGAGGAAGAATTTCATATTTTGGGAGTATATCTTCTTTTGTCGCTCTGAGCGCAGCGAAGAGTCTCTGCCTTAACCACTTACGCCTGTTTTTACATATCTTTCAAATCTGTGCAAAAATTGATTTAAAATTTCTAAAGTATTTATCAGAGTTTCTGCAGAAAAATTTCGTTACTTTAGTTTCTGCATTCGTATATAAGGTGGGTGGAAGCGCTTCCGGACAATTAAAAAATTTTTCAGGAGGTGTAATGTGACTGTAACGGAAAAGAACGGAAGACTTGAAATTTTGTTTGATGCTGGGAACGGCAAAACGCGCAGAGAAGGGCTCACAGGAGTAAAGCCTGCTGCAGCAGACCAGGACATTTACGATGTTGCAAGCGGTATTGCAAACTTAATAAGTGACACTCTTGTGGACATTCAGCTTAGAAGCGTAAAGAGTTATTCAGCATAATTTGAGAGACGGGAGGTAAAGCATTATGGCAGATACGAGTTATACAGTGCTCAGACTCGTTTTCACCACTGAAAACGGCAAAAAGCACGCAATGGAGTTTAACAACCCAAAAAGTGATATTACGGAGCAGCAGGTGAACGACTTGATGCAGATGATTATTTCGAAAAATATATTTACCACGAAGAACGGCGACCTTACAGGTATTGCAGACGGCGGAGTTGTTACCCGTTCGTTCCACGACCTCGTTCCGTAGTCGTTTCTGAGCGTTTGACTCAATGGGGCGGGAAAACCGCCCCACTTGCTGGTAGTATAACAGGGTGAGTTTTTGACGAAAATTTTTGCGTTGCGGCTCTCGTGCGGCTTCATTTTTTGCGGAACATTTTTGTGTTTTAACGAGAATTTTTTAATGAGGAGGCAAAATGACAGTAGAAGAACTTATAAAAATAATAGGAAATGTGGGCTTTCCCATAGCAGTTGCGCTTTACTTGCTCGTAGTTTTTGGTAATAAACTGGACAAATTGTCTGCGTCTGTGGACAACCTCGCCCGGTTTATAGAACAGCTCCACGCTAAGTAGGTGCGCAATGAGGGAGATAAAGTACATTATTTTGCACCACTCTGCAACTGAGCCTATCTTGAACGCAGAAGACACGAGCGGTGCTGAACTTGCCAATGTCATTTGCAATCGTGCGCGTACACACTGGCAGAAGGAATTTCCCACCTACAGGTGTGACTATCACTTTTTGGTGGGGCAAACGGGCGCGATTTTTAAAGGGCAGCCCGTCACGCTCCCTGCATGGCATGCGACGAACTATGCGGTAAATGTGCACAGCATAGGGGTGTGCTTCCTGGGCAATTTTCAAACCGGGATAATGAAAAGGGCACAATTCGAAAGTGGAGCTATGCTCGTAAGAAAGTTGATGCACCTTTACGGAGTGCCACTGAAAAATGTCCTTCGCCATAAAGATGTCGTTTCTGACATTACGCACCGCGCAAACTCCACGCTTTGCCCGGGAAAGAACTTCCCTTACATAAAGATGCTTTCTGCTTTAAGCGAGCACGCTTTCGAAGACATTTCTCCTGTTTATCCGTACTACGAAGAAGTGGAATTTTTGAAAAAGCACGGCATTATAAAAGGTGTGGACGGGAAGTTTTTACCAAAGGCGCTTGCAAGTAGAGAAGAAGTGGCACTCGTTGCATATCGCATTCTGAAACTTATCTTAAACTGATAGGTTGCGGCGGGGACTTGTGTTGAAAGGTTCGCTGTTTTTGGCGTAAAGTTTTACGGGTCTCTGCCGCGCTGCGTGGATTTTTTATTGCAGCAACGCAGCTGAAAGTTCTATTAAGGTGTCTTTCTCGTTTTCCAGAAATTTTCTACTCTGGACTTTCCCGTTTTCGATTTTATCTGCCGTAATTTTTTAAGGCAATTTTTCACAGTGATTTTTCACGCTTTCAAAGCCAATTATCGTTAATCCTGAATCTATTGCGAAAAACTGTAGTTTTATTCCTGTAACTTTTTGTGCCTTTTAAATCGCATCGTTTTGCACTATACTCTCACGGAAGTGTGCGAGTTTTAAGGAGGCAAAAATGGATTGGAAGTATACAGATAAAATTGGCAAAATGAGCGAAGAAGAATTAAAAAAGCGGATTAAAGAGGTGATGAGTCTTGATACTTATAAAAAAATCAGGCCGATTCCGTATGTAGGAAGTGACGAGAAAGTCGTTTACGAAACGAGCGAATTCGTTGCGCGTTGCCCTGAAACGGGTATCATAGACTTTTACAAACTGCGTATAGAATACATTCCAGAGAAAAAACTTCCGGAGCTTAAGTCTTTTAAGTATTATTTGATGCAGTTTGAAGAGATTCCCATCTCACACGAACACCTTGCTTCGAAAGTTTACGACGACTTTCAAAAGGTCGTTCAGCCAAAGCGCTTATATGTGTACTTAGAGGTAAATGTCAGGGGCGGGATAAAAACATACATCGAGCGCGGAGAAAAGATGTAAGCGCTTGCTTTTCCGTATTTGTTAGGTGGACGCTTTATAAAGCAATTTTACGGTAATTTGCCTGCGGGAGCGTGTTAACTTTCGGATAAATTTTCTATTCAGGATAATTTACTTTGGGCGAATTAAAACAACGGGTAAGATTTTTTATTTCCGCGACAGTTAATGCGGAGGCGGCTCGTTTTTTAGAATTAGACCGTGATTATATTTATCAACTCTTTCACGCTTTTCGATGTGTTCTGCACGCCAAAAGGTAAAATTTCTGCTGCGCTTTCCAAAATGCATTGTCGTTAGGGCAGAGATTCTTCACTCGCTTCACTCCTTCAGAATGACGGGTTTTTTGTCGTCCTCGAGCGAAGGTTTTTTCGCTGTTCTGATCGCTTTTACAAAGGTACAAAGGATTGTAGTTTCTGTTTTTTCCTGTAGGTTTACAGTTAGGGCAGAGACTCTTCACTGCGCTCAGAGTGACAGAGTGCACCTTCATTTGGAAAGTTTTATTCCCCGCCATTCTTGAGCAAACACCCTCTCTACCGTCGTACTGAGTTCTCTTTACGAAGAACCACATTTTTGTATTCATAAAATTTGTATTATACTTAATTAAAAGATTGTTACCTTGAAAACTGTATTATCAGCGGAAGCAAAATTATAAAGGAAACCTATATTCTTTCTATTGTCTTTTGCCATGGTTAAAAAGGTATTACAAGAAATATGAAACTTTAATCTTTTTAATATACAGTTTAAAATTTTGCTGTACTAAGAGTATAAGTGTTCTCTCTCATCGTGCAAACCTGGGGCTCCAACGGATGGCAGACCACTGCCTGGACATCCAAAATTACCTACACGGTGCAGGCAGACGTTAACGGAGAGTACATTACAATTGCAACTGCCGCTGACACGGTGGAGAGGGAGCCGTAAAGTGCAGAGGACAGATAGAATAGGAGGTGAAGTGATATGAAAAAGGTAATTGCACTTTTAATTGCCGTAATGATTATGCTAACAGTATTCACAGGTTACGCAAAAGCGGACAACCCTGCGGCGAATCCGTACGCACCTGTTTGGACTTCAAGGGATATTTACGTAGGCGACCACCTCGGCTTTCTCATAAACAATCCGTCGCCTACCGTTTACCTTACACCCAGGGGGCACATTATTGCCGTGCTTCAGTCCCTCGACAAGGACACAAAAGGAGATGCGTACATCGTTTGCATAGACCCCGATAAAGGAACTGTCCTCTGGAAGAAACCGCTTTTCTGGAAGATTGCAGATACTTCTACGAATGTATTTGCCGACCCGAAAACGGATATGTTATACCTGCTTCTCTTTAAAAAGTGGAAAACAGGCACAATACCGCATACGAACATAGACGAGTACAAAACTCAGTACGAAATTGCAGGGTTCAACCTGAAGACCGAAACGCTTGAGTGGACGTGGCAGACGCCGAATGACGAGGAAGTAGGGCTGTACGGCTTTGGTATGCCATTATCTACAATTCGTCCTGTTTACGGCAAGGGTATTTTCTTCGACTACGACCTGGAAACGCACGATCCTAAAGGACACATTATAGACCACTTCCGCACTCAGTTCATCACCACG
Organism: Caldisericaceae bacterium; assembly: GCA_027023025.1. Classification (GTDB taxonomy): domain Bacteria; phylum Caldisericota; class Caldisericia; order Caldisericales; family Caldisericaceae; genus S143-107. Next base: position 34,176 of record JALVXB010000036.1, read on the forward strand.
GACGGATGGGCGAAGTTCGACCTGCAAGGTTCTGCATCCGCACCTATTTGTGCACCTCTTTATGTGAACAAAGACGGTTATATTGTAGGATACAACGCAGGTACTGTTTATATAATAGACCCATCCACCGGCAAGGTCGTCAAATCGTACCCTTTCCAGAGTAAAGACTTTTACGACAAGAAAAACACTATCTTAGTAGTAGCCCCCGCTCCCCTTGTCTATCCGTACACAGATGAAGGGGCGTACGGAAAGTTCGGGATATACAAGCAGGATAAGATGTGGACGGACAAAGTAGGGTTCGATATACTCGGCACCCTGAGAAAGGTAGGCGACCACTACGCAATATTGAACCCGTACAAAGTCGTTCCTAAACCTGCTGACGCAAAACTGTCAATGTTCCTTGCCTATCCAAACTTTTCTTTCAATTACTACATATATGAAACTCCGAAGTACGGGATCTTTATGGACTCTGCCGGGTACCACCTGAACCAGAGGGTAATGGTGTTCAACAAAAAAGACATATCCCTCGTGTGGGAGTTTGCAACTCAGACTTACAAAGGCGATAATACACACCCAGCAGTCGTTGCAGACAACAGCGCCGTTATATACAAAAACAACATGCTGCTCATAACTGACGGCGAGATCTACATGATGGACGTGGACACGGGAAACATTGCAAAAACTCTGCCTATTAAGATACCGAATGACGATACGAAAGAACTCCTTGCCACCGTGTCTGGTATATTCGACAACGGCTTCTTCATGCTGAAGTGGAGCGCAAAAGACAAGAACGACCTCGGCAACGATAAACTTTACCTCACTATTTACAGCAAGCCGTCTTCCACGCTGACCGTGCAGAACTCTATTCCTGGAACAAAGATAATTCTCAAAGACGAAGACGGCGTCGTGTGGAGCACGAACGCAAATACGCCTATTACGGTAAGGCCTGGAACTTACACGATTACTCTGCCTAAGCCCAACGCACCTTATATGGAATCTCCATCTCCCATTACGGTAACGCTTAAAGACGGAGAAAACAAAGTCGTGAAGTTCAACTACGTTAAGGACTACGAAGTGAAGCTCCAGGTAAACAGCAAGGAGTTCTTTGTGAACGGCAAGGCGTACACCTTAGACTCTCCGCCCGTCATTATTCCAAAGTGGGGAAGAACTGTCGTTCCGATAAGGGCAATAGTAGAAGCACTTGGAGGAACCGTTCAGTGGGATCCTGCAGAGCGTAAGGTAACGGTAGCGCTTGGAGGGCACAAGATTGCCCTGTGGATAGGCAAGAACAAGGCTCAGAAGGACGACTTCCTCATTATTCCCATAGACAAAGACCCGGACGTAAAGCCTATTATTATAAACAACAGGACGATGCTGCCGTTGAGGTTCGTTGCAGAGTCGCTTGGATGCACGGTAAACTGGGACCCTGCGACAAAAACTATCACCTTAGAGTACAAGAGTGAGTTAGGGGGATAGTGTAAATAGAGATTGTTTGCTTTAAAAGCACTTTGCTAAAAGAAAAAAAGAGTATAATTCAATGTATGAAATGGTTTCTTCTGTGGCTGTTTTTTATGCTGGTTAGTGTTGCTAATATAGTGAGTATCGTAATGGTCGTTAGAGGTTTTTCAAGGAGAGACGGACAGCTGATAATAATTGGCGGACTTCTGGGGTTGCTCTCCCTTTACCTCAGCGTGAAGTTTGTCGGCACGCTTTTTTAGCGCGCTGCGTTTTGCTTTATGCTGTCCACGATGCGCAGGAAGTTTTTTACAGAAACTGCCGTTTTGTGCAGCGGTTTTATTCCCGAGAAACTCTGCGCAACTTCCACATCGCGGGCGAGGTTTATCTCGTCCTGACTTACGGAGTAAAGCGTGCCTTTCGACTTGTGGTAGCGTGCAAGGTACTCCTGCTCACTCATTCCAGGTGTTGGCACGATCAACGCCTTTTTTTCAAGTTCTGCAAGGTCCATCAGAGTCGTGTATCCCGCACGCCCTACAATCATTTTTGCCCGGTTCATAAATGTAATTCTGTCCTCTCCGCTTATGTACGGATATACGGTTATGTTGCCTGCAAGCTCCTCTTTTTCGCCGCCGCTCGGGTTGCCAAGCAGGAAAACTTTTTTGCCTTTGAGTTCTTTTGCCTGTGAGAGTAGTTTGCTGATAAATGTCTTCTTCTCGTCTACAATAAAACCGCTTATCACGAACAGGTAGTCGATGTCCTGTTCGATGTCTATTTTTTCGTAACTCGAAGAGATTCCAATGTAGCGGATTTTTGAGATTGGTATAAGGCGGACATTGTGGCTGAGTTTTCCCGAAACTGAATACTCAAGGCTTGCAAAGTCAGGCACGACGATGCGGGTAAAGTGCGTAAAGTGCAGGCTGTTTGCAAGTTCTGTGCCTTTTTCTGCCAATTTCTCAAAGAGCATCGAGGCAAAGTGAAGCTGGTGCGTAATGATAATTGACGGCTTCATCAGGGTGAAGACCCCGTAACGGCCGTCCGTAATCGTCATATCTATATAGTACTGTTTTGCTAATTTGCTCGTGTATATGCGCTCCTGTAGAATCATTTTGCCCGTGCGTGTCAGGTCGCCAAGCAGTAAAAAGTAAAATGTCTTTTTGCCGTAACCCCTTTCCATTGGCGGATAGCCAGGATAGTCGATGTACGCTTTCACGGAACTGCCGAGTTCTTTTTTGAGCAGTGCAAGTGCGTTGCCCGTACTGAGGATGTAAACTTCGTCGCCGCGCGCTATCAGCGCCTTTATCAGTGGCAGGCTTCTCGTTGCGTGCCCCAGTCCAAGGTTGCAAACTCCGTAAAGTATTTTCATACGATTATTTTATAGATTTCTCGGAAAATAAAAACTCAAAGCAAATACTTGCCTGAACATTTTTCCTCCTAAAACGGTTCCAATGTAAACGAAAAATTTGAAAATGTAATGTATTTTACGGCGGCTTGCATACATTAGAAATAGATTTTCCTTGAAGTGTATTATCTTATTGACATTATAAATTTTTTGAATATAATTACGCCTGATTTTAGAAATAGGTGAAAAAATGAAAAACAATACTGTGGTCGTATCTGATGAAGGTGAAAAGCCACCACCCTCTGAGTGGTCAGGTTCAATAGTTTTACATTCCAAATATTTCAAAAATATCTCTTTGGAGGGAAACCAAAATGCAAAAAGCAATTATCCTCTGTGAGGGGAAGTTTGGCACGACAGAGGGAAAGTCTGCACACGGCCTCGTGCGTTATTCCAGGCGTTTTAAGATTGTGGGCGTAATCGACTCTACTTTTCGAGGAAAAGATGCAGGCGAAGTGCTTGACGGTGTACCAAACGGTATTCCGTTTTTTGGCTCGCTGGAAGAAGCGCTGAATGCAACTTCTGATGCGCACTACTTAATTATCGGTGTTGCAACTGACGGTGGAAAACTGCCGCCTTCTTACAGGAAAGTTGTGAAAAGTGCTGTTCTGCACGGGATGAACATCGTAAACGGGCTGCACGAATACATTTCTGACGATAAAGAACTCTGCGGCCTTGCACGGGAGCATAAGGTGCACATCGTTGACATAAGAAAACTTGCTAAGGGCAGCCACTTTTTCACCGGGGAGATTGAGTCGGTCAGGGCCGTAAAAATCGTCGTACTTGGCACGGATTCTGCAATAGGCAAACGCACTACTGCGCTGATGATTAAGGATGCTTTGAATAAAATGGGGCTGAAAACTGTTTTTATTGGAACAGGGCAAACTTCGTGGATGCAGGGCGAGCGGTATGTTTCAATTATGGACTCTACTCTGAACGACTATGTGTCGGGTGAACTCGAGCACACCGTGGTGCGTGCTTACAGAAACGAAAAGCCCGATGTAATTATTATAGAAGGACAGGGAAGTATTTTACACCCTGCATATCCTGGAGGGTTTGAAATTATTACCTCTACAAAACCCGACGCCATTATTTTACAGCACAGCCCAAAGAGACTCCGCTTTGACGGATTTGAGAAGTACTACATTCCTTCTTTGAAAAAGTTTATTCTCGTGCTGGAAAAATTGTCCGACAGGAAGGTTATTGCAATTACCCTGAACCACGAAAAAATAAAAGACGAAGAATTGCTGAAGACGGAAAAGGAAATAGAGTATAGGTTTCACATTCCGGCATCTGATGTGCTGAAAGAAGGGCCGGGTAAGATCGTAAGTGCTATTCTGCATAGTTTCCCTAAACTAAAAAACAAACTGCACGACAAAAAACGGTTGAGGCAGCAGTAGATTTTTTAAAGCGATTTCTAAAGGAGGTGTATTTATCCTGTGAATTTACGGCTTTACCTTAAACAGAGTAAAGCCTGTTTCTTTATCGAATTCCTTCTTTATGTGGATGTCTTTCATTTCGACGAGGGTGAGTTCCACCGTTGCGCAGACGAGATTTCCTTCTTCAAGGAGATGCCCGCCAAATGTGCGGCCTGTGCCGTCTGCAAGTAGTGCGTGGAAGTGGTATTCAATTGTACTTCCGCCCTCGTTCTGAGCAGGATTTTTGTCCTGAGCAGGCAATTTTTTTGCAGAAGGATTTTTGGCAATAAATCCAGAGAGGCTGATCAGTTCGCAGTTCTCCTTGAGCAAAATCGGCTCGTGGTATGTGCCATTTTTCGTGATAAATGTGTAATGAGTGCTTTCCAGGCTGCCTATTCCGTTAGGAACGAACGCTGCGCTGAAGCCCGTTTGCCGAAATGCCTGTAAAATTGCCTTTACGAGATTTGAATGCGGCAGTATGCGGACGAATGCGATGCGACTCGTTTCACCGTTTTTAACTTCTACGCGCTCGCTATTCACTTATTGTGTCCTTTCTGCGTTCAGCGCAAATACCTGTTCGAATTTCGTTATGTTCTCTGGTAAGGAGCGTGCTCGCAGAAAAATTATTTCTTCAGAGGTAATAAAGAATAGACCTGCTTTTTCTGATTGCAGGCAGCACCGTGTAAAAATCTTCAACCTTTTATTCAAGTGTACTCCCCCTTTTCAGCTTATTTATGTGCTGTGCGGTGAAACTTTAAAATAGCACGGCTTTTAACAAATAGTGTTCTTAATTGCTTACTTTTGCGTGCTTCCCGCGCATTTTTCGTAAAATTTTGCATTCTGCTCCACCGCATTGTGCTTTTACATTATAGGACGATTGTAAAAATTAAAAACTGGTTTTTATAGTTTTGCTTTGTTCGTGTATTGCTGTATAATTTTGTGTGTTTGCGTGCGCCTGTAGCTCAAAGGATAGAGCGGCGGCCTCCGGAGCCGCAAATAGGGGTTCGATTCCCCTCAGGCGTACCAGTTTTGCCTGTTGCAGTGTGTATGTTTAGGTTTTACAAAAATCGTTTCATAAAAGTGCGGCTTTTTATTCTTTGCCGTAAAGGTAGAGACTCTTCGCCGTAGTTAGAGTAATAGGAATAAATAAACGGCTTTGTTTAGTGTATAGAGTCTTTGCTTGTAGTATCAAAAAGCGTAGATACTCTGCAATGCCTGTGGGGCCGTTTGCTCCAGGTATTGTAAGTTTTCATTGCTGGAGAATGCTGCACGAATTTTGCAAAACTCCCTCAAACTGTTAAACTAAAACGATGGGTATAAAGGAAACTTTTGCGGAGAAGTTAAAAAAAGAACTCAAAGATGCAGGCATCACCCAGAAGGTGCTTGCAAGGCGGGCGCACATCTCGGAAGCGTACATAAGCCAGATCCTTTCGGGGAAGCGCACCCCAACGATTGCCGTTGCAAAGCGCATCGCTGAGGCACTGGGCAAACCCGTTTCTTACTTTTTAGAAGATAACTTTGATGTGCGGATTTTTCTGAGGAAGAGCAAAAATCTTTCCGAGGAAGACATAAAGGCAGTCGAGGCATTTATTGACTATCTAATAGAAAAGAAAAACAATGAAAAAGGTCGTTAAAGAAATGCTTGAGCGCTTTCCAAACGGCGAGCCTCCGTTTCAGGTGGATGTAAAAGCCGCGCTGGAGCACTTTGTAGGAAAAGAAAACATTTACTATACGGAACTTCCACCTGCGGTGGGCGGTTTCCTTATATTCATTAACGATACGCCAAATGTCGTAATCAATAAACTTCACGGGAAGAACAGGAGGCACTGGAGCGAAGCGCACGAACTTGCAGAATACCTGCTGCACAGGGACAAACTCCACAGTTCGCTTTACTTCCACCTGAGGGACATCGATACGAAAGAAGAGCACAAAGTAAATAAACTTGCAGGAGAGATGCTTATGCCAGCACCGATAATCGTCCGCGCCGTAAGTGAATTCAAAAAGTTGGGTATTAGTGAGGCAAGAGAAGCATTTCTTGAACACCTTTGCAAACGGTTTGTAGTGTCGAAAGAAGCACTTTTAATTCGTATGGAAGAACTACACATTACGCTGTAATTGTTGGTTGTGAAAAAGGACGCGTGGATAATCACTCGTATCTTAGTGGCAAATTTTTTGGTGACGCTTGCATTATTCTGTCACTCTGAGCGAAGCAGCTGAAGAACCTCTGCCTTAACGACCATACCTTTAGGGAGTTGTTCTAAAAGAAACGGCTAATAAAGAATTCCTGATTCGAGAACGAACATTTTGAAGAATAACCACTTTAATTACCACATTAATAGTTTTGTGTGTTTTCTCCGCACTCTTCCTGCGGCACTCTGTCCAGTGACATCACGAGAAAACCCAGAAAAATAATAACGCCTGCTGCAACGAAAACTGCGCGCAAACTGTGAAACAAAAGAATCACCACTCCGCCGATAAACGGGCCTGCGATGTTCCCAAGGCTTACTGACGACTGGAACAAACCGCTTGCCGTACCTTTTTCCTTGTTGCGTGCAATAATTTCTCCGAGAGCGCCTGCATACATCAGCCCCCACCCCGTTCCGCTTACGATCTGAATAATAACGACCTGCAGCAAGTTTTGCGCAACCGCAAAAAACGGAAAACTCAGCGCGAGAATCAGCATCCCGATGCGCGGGTTGCGCACGCGAAGGCGCTTTGCAAAAAGCGTAAGCACTAAGAATTCGGTGAGCGGGTTTATCATAGTTATGTAGCCTACTCCAAACTGCGAAGTGTGTACGACTTTCAAGTACAGCACCCAGTAAGTCCAGGTAATCGTAATGCCAGAGAATGTGAGGAAGATAGCCGCGTATATAAAAATGTTGCGCTTCATTATGTCAAGCGGAAACAGGGGAACCTCGACGGGCAGGATATTCTTTTCCTCAAAGCGCAGTGCAAGCAGAATGGAAATCAGGTAAAAGAACGCCGTTGCAATAAAAATCCAGCGCACGCTTGAAACTCCCGCAACGATGCCTGCAAGGAAAATAAAGGTGGCAATTCCCAGCGAGCCAAACGCGGCAAAGTCTTCCATAGTTCCGCTGCTGTCGCTGATGAATGCGGCAAGCACTCCAGGATAAATGCCAACCGATATGCCCTGAAACACGCGAAGGAGGAAAAATGCGGAAAACTGCTGCATAAAAAACGACAAAGCATAGGTAGTCCCGCTTGCTAAAAACCCCAGTAAAAGTATGCGCTTCCTACCAATCCTGTCTGAAAGCCTTCCAAAAATCGCCGCCGAAGCAAACATAGAAAGTGCAAACACGCTGCCGAGCACGCCAATTTGAAAACGCGTTGCGCCGAGCATCTCTGCAAACTGCGGAACGAACAGGTCCGCCATAAGCGGTGCTCCGGAAACGACGAGCTGGACGAGCAGCGCAACTTTTAGATTTTTTCTCATAACGGGCCTCTTAACGGGTATCTTGCGGCAGAGTATTTAGATAAGAATTTCCCCTGCAAAGGTTCGTAGTTTTCCACACTTCTTTTGCAAAGGCTTCTAATGGGAATGGTTCTTGCACAGGTATTCTAAGTGAAAAGGGAAATTTATACGCAAATGAAAATTTCTCAAAGAAGCGTCCAAAGGTGCGTATTTTACAATTCGGCGTTATTTTCATAAATTCATTTTACACGACTTTGCCGTATTTAAAAAGCAATTTAAAGAACATCCGGGTATGTTTCAAGGCATTTGGAGCAGTCCACTTTTGCAAAAGTTGCTTTGAACTATAATGGTGGAAGTTAAAACAATCGAGGAGAGTGTATGGAATTTGCAGAGATAAGCGAGCGTATAAGGAAACTTGGCGAAGAAACGGAAAACGAATTAAGCAGCGTGTTTTCAGAGATAGACAGAACGCGTGAGAAAAACTTTTTGAAAGTGCTTGGTGCATTCAGGAAGTCGCGCGTTTCCGACTTTCACTTCAAGGACACATCCGGCTACGGGCTGAGCGACCCGGGTAGGGATAAAGTCGAGGAAGTTTACAAAAACATATTTCACAGCGAAAGTGCCCTGGTGCGTCCGCAGATTATTTCAGGAACTCACGCAATTGCGATCACTCTTTTTGGGCTGCTGCGCCCGGGGAATACGCTGCTTTACCTGAGCGGTGCGCCGTACGAAACGGGCGAAGCAATCATTGGTATAAGAAGCGCAAAAACTTCTCTGAAGGAGTTTGGCGTGGAGTTTGCGCAAACGGACACTTCAAAAGGAGTGAGTGCAGAGAGCGAAAAACTCATAAAAAATGCAACGGTTGGCGTAATCCAGCGCTCTGGCGGCTACTCTTACAGAAAGGCGCTCACGATAGGGGAAATTCGCAGGATGATTTCTGATGCAAAGCGGATAAACCCGCACATTACGATAATGGTGGACAACTGCTACGGTGAGTTCGTCGAAACGGAGGAGCCTACCGATGCAGGCGCAGATGTCGTCGTGGGTTCGCTGATTAAAAATATGGGCGGTGCAATTGCCCCAACTGGCGGGTACATCGTGGGTACGGAAAGCGCCATTTCAAAAATAGAGGGAATGCTCACTGCGCCGGGGACTGGCAGGGAGATAGGGCCAATGCTGGGACTTACGCGTGCATTTTTGCAGGGTGTTTTTTTTGCTCCACAGGTCGTATCCAATGCGCTGAAGGGGGCAGTGTTTGCCGCGCGCCTCTTTGAAAAGTTAGGGTACGAAACACGCCCGAAGTGGGACGAAAAGCGTGGTGACATCGTGCAGGCGATAAAATTGGGCTCGCCTGAAAAACTTATTGCGTTTGCACAGGCCGTGCAGTTCGTTTCTCCGGTGGATTGGGACGCTGAAGTAGAGCCGTCTTACCTTGCAGGGTACGAAAACGACATATTGATGGCTGCGGGCACTTTCGTGCAGGGCTCGTCCATTGAACTTTCTGCAGACGCGCCGATGAAGCCGCCTTATGTGATTTACCTGCAGGGAGGAATCTACTACGAACACTCCAAACTTGCGTCGCTCGTTGCGGCAAGCAGGATAGAGAAACTCATCGGGCGGTAGCGCTTCAAAAATTCTTTATCCGTTTCGTTTTTGTATTAATAAATATTCAAAACGCAGGCTTCTAAGTGTAGTTAAAATTTTTTAGAAAAACTCTTGCAAATTGGGCATTTATATGATAAACTTTCTTGCTCTTATTTTACTACTGAATGGAGGTTGATATGGAGATTAAAGAAAACTGCTTTCCTAAAAAGTTTGCTGCTGTAAAGGGTGTTATTTCTCTGCTGTTGTTAGTAACTTTTATCGTTGTGTTCCTTACGGGATTGGGACTTGCTCTTGCTCCGCGTGGCAGAATTGCAATAGAAACAGGTTGGACTTTTCTTGGTATTCCGAAGTTTAAGTTAGTAAGGTTGCACGATGTTTCTGGTTTTTTAATGTCTGGATTGATCGTTGTGCATCTGTTACTGAATCATAAACTCTTGATAATGGAGTTAAAGGCACTGTTTAAAAAGTAATTATTATACTGTGCTGTGTCTGTAAGTTTAAGGCACTTTGAAAGTGAAAGTATCCCCTTATAATAAAGTAAGGGGGTATTTTTATGGCAAGAGTAACTGTTTTATTACACGGGGAAGTTGCAGAAAAGGCAAAAACGAACAGGCTTTACCTTGAAGGCAAAACGGTTAAAGATGTTTTTGAACAGTTAAAAGAAAAACTGCCTTTCATAGAGGAAGATTTAAAGTACAATCGCGTGGTGTGCCTCGTAAACGGGCGCAACATCGAAACTCTAAAAAAGGAAAATACGAAGCTGGAAGACTTCGATGTGGTTAGGTTAACGCTTAAAGGTGGCGGTTTTATAGACTTTTTCCCACCGGACGGCGGCGGATAAAACTGCAGCGAGCGAAGGACCTTACATTGGAAAGGACACGAAGTTTCTTTTCCAACTTTTCTTCCTATGGGAGTGGAAGATGAATTGGTAGGCAAGTTACGAAAAGATTTCTGTGCACCAAAAGGGAAAATTACTGCTGCGCTTTTGCAAAGATAAAGTCGTTAAGGTAGAGACTCTTCACTTCGCTCAGAGTGACAAAGCGCACTGTCATTTGCAAAGCCATCCTCCCCAGTCATCCTCGAGCGAGCATTAGCGAGCGAAGGATCTTATAAGTACCGGTCGTGCAGTTTGATGTTTTTGGCGTTAACAAAAGGTGAAATGGTTATGGCAGAGACTCTTCACTTCGCTCAGAGTGATAAGAACGGAGTCGTCCTGAGCCGTCTGTGCGAAGGATCTCGTAAGAAATCGGTGTGCAGAACAATGTTGGTAAATGTAATTCCCAGATGCATTGCCGTTAAGGCAGAGATTCTTCACTCGCAAGCTCAGAGTGACAGGAAAAAGCGCAAGTGGTTCAAAATTGTCGTTAAGGTAGATATTCCTCACTTCATTTAGAGTGACAAAGAAGTTTGTAATAACACAGTGAAATTATTTGCCGCTGCAATAGAGATTCTTTGCTACATTCCCCCCTAAATCCATTTAGAGAACGAACAGCAAAGTAGAATGACGATAGGAAAAATCAAAATGAGACAATAAAATAACAATGAAAAAGGCGACTATTGATTTAGGAGATTTATGTACTTATTATCTCTTTTCTAAAAATTCTTCTACAGTTAACCTGCTTTTTCTGATCAATCCTCTTAAGAGTCCGGGGGCTAATTCCTTATGATTTGGGATAGATAGTGTAGGGCGTGCCTTGTGATATAGAATTATGTGGCTTCCAGTTTGATGATCAACTACATATCCAAATTTGCAGAAAATCTTTACGGCATCCTTACCAGAGATATTAGAAAGTTTACCCATCTATACAGTGACTTCACCTATAAAGACTTCTTTATCTTCGCTAATGTTAAATCGTCCGTGTTTCTTTTCTACTTCGATCCAGCCTCTAATGGCATCCTTTATGTTTCTTAATGCTTCGTCTATTGTTTTTCCCTCACTCATACAACCTGGTAGTTCAGGAACATCAACTACATAACCCTGGTATTCTTCGTCATAAGTTATTACTACCTTAAATTTCACTATAATGCACCTCCTCACGAAGCCGTTAGGTTATAAATTGCATTACCTCTAACCCTTCCATATCAGGATAGTATTTACTTTAATTGTGTCAAGTGCAAAGTTATTATTGCCTGATGTTCAAAACGAATGCGAGAAGTGGAAATAAGATTCTTTGCTCGCAAGCCCTTCAGAATGACAGAAAAAATGCAAGTGGTTTAGGAAAGTTTTTGCCGTTAAGGCAGAGATTCTTCACTCGCAAGCTCAGAGTGACAGGAAAAAGCGCAAGTAGTTCAAAATTGTCGTTAGGGTAGAGATTCTCAACTTCGTCCAGAATGACGCGACGGAAGTAAATGGTTATCGTAGGTCTTTTGTTTTGCCTGAACATCTTAAAGAGTATATGTGGTTAAGGCAAAAAAACTATTTGCCTGTAGTTTCTTTGGAACGATAGAAAAAGTAAGTCCCACGAAAAGCCTGCTATCCAAGTGTAAATTCTTTAGTTACAGCACCGAATAATTGAAACGACGGAGAAAGATTTAATGTCCACATTTAGGTAAAATTACCTTTGCCTGTGAAATCAAGCGATTTTTTATTTTGCGTGCCAGAAGCCCATTCCCCGAAGCTAAAAAGAATGGGATTATTTTTACACGGCTTAAAACTTTCAAACATAGCGGACAATTTACAAATTCTTTAAAATTCTTCAAATACCAATTCCTTAAAAATTTCTTAAAGTTTTTTGTTTGTAGTCTATTTTGTTTTTTCTGAAAAAAGGTTTATCATTAAAAAAACGGATTTTTAAAAATACTTGTGAGTAATTGTATATAAGAAGTGCTTTAAATAATATGCAAACAACAGAAAAAAGGAGAATGTAATGCACGATAAATTAAATAATACTTCTGGCGCTTCGAGTCATTCAAGCACTTCAAGCGCTTTGGGCAAGTCTGAAATGTCCGATGTATCTTCGAGGGAAATTAACGGCTCGGGAATTTCTCAAGGTCTGTCGCACAACTCAGAGACGCTTCACAAAAATTCGCTTTCCAAAGGCAAACTTTACGAAAGTACACTTTTTAATCTTCCTTTTCCAGACCTTACTTTTTCCGAATTCTTTATCAAACTCCGCCTTGACGAAGACAGTCCGTTCCTTAAAGAAACTTTTTTAGGTGCTGCACTCCGCGGTGCCGTAATGAACAGGACAAAGTACCTTTTGTGTGCAAATAAAAAGTCGTTCAACGACTGCAGCAAGTGCATACTCGTGCAAAAGTGCGTGTATGCCCAGCTTTTTGAAACGAAACAGCGCGCAAGTGCAGAAATTATGAAAAAGTACAGAGAGATTCCCCACCCGTTTATTATGACTCCTCTTTTGGAGCAAAACGAAAACGGCAATTTGTCCGTTCGCATCGTGCTTTTCGGCGAATTTATCGAATACTTTCCCTACTTCTACTTCGTATTTAAGTCTATGGAAGAGCGCAAAAAGTATAAAGTATTATCCGTTCAAAACTTTGATAAAGATGTACTAAATAACGGTAAACTAATAACGCCTTTCGTCCGAATTTCTTCTAGAGATTTTGTTAACAGTGCAAACGGTAGTAAAACTTCGGAAAGTGCAGAGGTGGAAGTAACTTTTCTAACGCCGCTCCGTATTAAGAAAAATGGAAAACTCGTAAATCCCACTACTTTTGACTTCCAGTCATTCCTCACGAATGTCTTAAGGCGTATTACACTACTTTCTTACTTTTACGGCAATGAGTGGGGCGTTAGCGGTAAAGATGTGAAGGAGATAATCCGTGCAGCATCGTCCGTGTGCATCGTTAAAAACGAATTGGGCTGGCTGGAACTTGAACGCTATTCTTCGCGCAGTAAAACATTTATGCCTATGGGTGGCATCGTGGGAAAAGTCGTTCTCTCAAAAGAGGCTTCGAAGTTCATTCCATTTTTAAAAGTAGGGCAATACACACAGGTGGGCAAGAATACTTCTTTTGGGCACGGCTATTACACGATAAAGTTGATTTTATAAGTTAAATAAGACGAGGGGGTGATTATGAACGGAAAAGGTGTAAGTGATGAGGAACGGCTCGTTGCCGTCGCTGCCTTAATGCACGACATAGGAAAGTTCATGCAAAGAGACAACGATTACGACGACATTTTCTCCTTATCTATGTTATTCCGAGATGTTCCTGAACTAAAAACCGGGTTTAACATTTCAGAAAGTAAAGAGTTTATTGATGGTATGAAGTTCCTTGTTAGGCACCATCACGAAAAAGACCTGGACAAACTTAAAAGTCCAGATGAACATTCTGCTGATGAGATGCGTGTACTTGCAGAGATTATCTCCGAAGCAGATAACATCTCAAGCAGAGAGAGGGAGGAGCTGAAAGGGCGCAATTTGCCTTTGATGAGGCCAATATTTTTAGAAGTGGGTTTCTCTGAAAGTGCCGTAAATAGAAGCACCGCAGACCAAACTACTACTGACGAAAAAAGCAAGGACTACTACTTTAAAATTTCTCCTCTGGACTTCAGCAAAGGTAAAGAAACTGTTATTCCTGAAAAAGGCACGCTTCCAGACGAAAAAATCGAAGAACTCTACAAAAAGCAGTGGCAGGCATTTAAAGAGGAATTTAAAAAGGTATTAAAACGCACGAAGGGCAGGTTAAATCCGGATGCGCTTTACTACCTTATGGAAAAATACTTCTGGTGCGTGCCTTCTGCTAACCCTAACGGCGTGCCCGATGTATCGCTGTTTGAACACTCAAAAGTTACTGCAGGCGTTGCTGTTTCAATGCTGCGCTCCAGAACAGGAAAGAATGCAGAGAAAGGGCGCTACCTCCTTGCGGGCATTGATGTTAACGGAATTCAGAAGTTTATTTACTCTATTTCCTCAAAAAAGGCACTGAAAAGCCTGAAGGGGCGCTCAATTTTCGTGCAGTTCATTACGAATTTAATCGTGCACAACATTCTCTGGGATAAAGAAGTAAACCTTTACGAGTCTAACATCATTTATATGGGCGGCGGCAAAGCGTATCTTATTTTGCCTGCTACAGTGAAAGAGCGCTTGCAAGAGCTCTCTAAGGAAATAGAGAAATCTCTGTTTGAAAAGTTTGGAGAAGGGCTTTCCGTAACGGTTGGCTGGGTGGAGGCATCTGCAGATGACCTTATGCGCGGCAACATCTCGAAGACCTGGAACAACTTAATGTATGCACTTGCAGACAGGCGTACGCATAAGTACAGCGAAATCATCCAGTCAGACTTTGCGTCGTTCTTTAACCCCGAAGAGAGCGGCGGTGAATTTAACGAGGAAGGCATCGGAAAAGGCAGGGTGATTTGCCCAATCTGCAGAAAGGAAGTGCCAGAGAGCGAAACAAAACTTACTCGAGATGGCCTTAAAGTGTGCAAAGAGTGCTATACCTACATTTCAATTGGGGAAAAGTTAAACTCAGACGAACTTTACGCAATTATTACGACGGATAGTCTGTCAGGTAATAACATCGAAATTTCGCTTCCGAACCTGCCCGTAAAAATTTACCTTTCAGAAAAACCGGCAGAGCAAAATAATTCTGACCGTATGCTCACATTAAATGTGACTTCAACGGACCTTACAAAGGCGGACGGATTTATGCTTAATGCAGGTGGTAAATCGAATGTTTCTGAACTTTCAGGATTTATTGATAGTTCTGACGGTTTTAGGAGAATAGGTATATTAAAAATGGATGTGGACAGCCTTGGCGAGATTATGGCTTTAGGTATCAAGAATAATGAGAACAGGACGCTTTCCCGCATTTCACAGCTGAGCAGTTCTATTTCTATATTCTTTAAAGGGCACCTGCGGGAAATTTTAATGCAAAAAGAATTTTCCGATAGAATCTACATTATTTATGCAGGTGGTGACGACCTGTTTGCAGTGGGTAACTGGCGTGCAATGCCGGCATTTGCAAAAAAGGTGCGCAGCGACTTCAAGCGCTTTGTTTGTGAGAACCCCGACATTTCTATTTCGGGCGGTATATTTATGATTAAGGATAAGTATCCAATTGCGCGCGGCGCAGGTTATGCGGACGACGCCGAGGAAGAAGCGAAGAGTTACGAGTATAAAACCCACAAAAAGGATGCAATTTACTTTCTTGGCAAGGCGTTAAGCTGGAACGACTTTGAAGTTGCAGAGCATCTCAAAAACGAGCTCGTAAACTATACAGTTGAAGCAAAAAAGAAGTCAGCAATTCACAAGTTAAGACGCATTTACAACCTTTACGAGCGTTCTCTAAATGTACTTTACAAAAAGGAGATAAGCGAGGAGGACATAGAGCGCAAGGCGCGGTGGTCAAAGTGGGTGTGGATACTTGCCTACTATGTAGGTAGAAAAGACGGCGAAGCGCTCAGACCGCTTCAGGAAGCGCTTACAACAGACCAATTTGACGGTTTAGTTAGCGAAAAACAAATAATTTCATATCTTGATGTCCCGGTAAACTGGGCAGACTTATTAACAAGGAGGGAAAAATAATGGATAAAACAATCGAAGGCTTACAAAAAGCGACGAAAGAATTAGCCAAAGCAAGTTGGAGAGATCGAGAGAAATTTGACAGTATGAGAAAACTTTTAGAAAACACGGATGGATTATCCACTTCGATTATTGAAAAAGGTGATTCAAAAGTGCTTGTTGTAGCAGCTGAGGCAATGGGATTGTATTTAATGAAGCGGGGCATTACAAGCAGCCAGTTAAGAAACATCTTTGGATATGCCAAAAGGATTGACGAGGAAGTTAAAAATACGAGTGAGCCGTTGAGCAGCGATGTTGTCCATAAACTCCTATTACTCTCTCCAAAACTTGCCTATGTTGCAGGAAGAGAAACAAACAGAGATAAAAAAGGAGCGCTCGAACTTTTACGTGAGTTTTTTGATAAGTGCGTGGAGAAAATAGGGACAGATGCAACAAAGTTCAAGCGTTTTATTGATTTATTTGAATCGATTTTATCTTATCATAAGTTTTATGGTGCAAAATAATTAAAGGAGGGATAAACAATGGAAAGAGAAAAAGCACAACTCAAGAAAAAAATATTTATCAGGGGAAAGTTAAAGGCAATTACCGGTTTGCACATAGGAGGTTCTGACCAATCCCTTTCGATTGGCGGCGTGGACAATGTCGTGGTAAGGGATCCTATTACGAGTATGCCGTATGTCCCAGGCTCTTCAATAAAGGGGAAGATGCGCACCCTCGTCGAAAAACTACACGGACTTATAGATGAGAAAGGCAAAGTTTACGAACCAGGCGAAGATGCACCTAAAGAGGGCAAACTACTGGGGAAAGTGTTCGGCGTTTCTGCGCAGAATAAACTTAGTGAGCCCACTCGTTTAATCGTGCGCGATGCGATGCTTACTGAAGAAAGTGCAAAAGAGTTGGAGCGTTTGGAAACGGACCTTCCTTATACAGAGGTAAAAACAGAAGTTACGATTAACCGTCTTACATCGGCGGCAAATCCCCGCCAGATGGAGCGCGTGCCCGCAGGTGCAGAGTTTGCTTTCGAGATGGTGCTGAACATTTACCAGGGAGACGATGAGAAAGAACTACTGAAGATGGTGTTTGAAGGTATGGAACTTTTGCAGGATGACTTTTTAGGAGGCAGCGGAACACGTGGATACGGCAAGATAAAACTCTTCGTGGACAATCTGCATTACAAAGATGTAAACACTTACAAAGAGTTGCAGCCAGAAAAGGAATACGCAGAGGTTAAAATTCCTGAAGCATTGAAATAGTGGTGGTTCACTATGGACACATACATTTATAAACTGAAGTTCCGCTCTCCGCTGCACATAAGTTCCGATGCGCTTTCTCTTGGGAAGCCAGATGTATTTTTGCATTCAGATACGCTGTTTTCTGCAATCGTGAACAGTTGGATAAACCTATACGACTTATCTGCACAATTTTTTGAAAACCCACCGTTTATTATCTCGTCTGCTTTTCCGTTTTACAAAGATACTCTTTTCGTAAAAAAGCCGTACGCCCGCTTGAAAATCAATCAACAGGAATTTGAGCGACACCGCAAAAAGATTAAAAAGACTGTTTTCATTTCTATGAGTTTATTTGAAAAGTTTGCGAAAGGAGAAGAAGTGTCCGTTTCGGAAAAGAACTTTCTTGAGGGCGGTTTTTTATCGGATGTGGAGATAAACGAGCGGATTTATTCCGTTCAAGAACGCCCCCGCTCCTTCATTCCAAGGTACATTCCCGATTCTTCGGCAGACTCTTCAGAAGGCTTTGCAGCAGATGAGGGTGAGAATGTAAAAACGGAGATTTTCTACACCACCGCAGTACACTTCTCTGACAACGCCGGGCTTTTCTTCTTTGCATCGTTTGAAAGTAAAGAAGTAAAAAAGCAGTTTGACGGTGCGCTTTACCTTCTGGGAGATACAGGGATAGGTGGAAACAGGACGAATGGGTACGGACTATTTGAGGTGGAAAAAACAGAAAAGTTCAACAATCCTTTTGAAAGTGGCGATTATGCTATTGCGCTTTCTCTATACCACCCAAAGGAAGAAGAAGTGAAAAACGGCATTCTAAGCGGTGCGCACTTTAGCGTTGTTTCTCGCCAGAGCTGGATTTTCTCTGGTAGTGCACGCCCCTACCGCAGCAAAAAGGTGCGTATGTTTGACGAGGGCAGCATATTTAAGGGCTGCGGTGATTTAAGTGGTGATGTGCCAGACATTACTCCCCGCATTGCAGAAGAAGCGAACATCTTTCCTCACAGAATTTACCGCTATGGAAAAATTTTCAAATTCTGTCTTCCAGCAAGTGTATTAACGGAGGCAAACGATGGATAAAAGTATAAAAATACCGCTAACTATGGAGTTTCTCACGCCTCTCCACATAGGAAGCGGCAAAACATTGCGTTTTGGACAGGATGTATTCCGCTCTAAGGATGGAGACCTTTTTGTAATCTCATTCGATAAATTGCTTGAAGAACTTTCAACAGATAGGCACTTATTTGCTCAAATAACAGATGCGCTGAGCAGAGGGGAGGGAGTAGAACGCCTTGTCCCTGAAGAACACTTGAAAAAATACGAAATTTACAAATTGGAAAATGTATCTACTGCTTATGCTACAGATGTATCCGGTTTTATAAAAGATGCGTACAACCGTCCTTTTGTGCCAGCAAGTTCTATAAAGGGTGGGCTGCGCACGCTTATCTTCCGTGCGTTCTTAATGGACCATCCAGAGTTTGTAAAAGAATTTGAAGATTCTTTACCACGGGGACGCATCAGAAAAGAAGATCAAAAGAGAATTAAACAGCGTGCTTTGAGCTTTGAAAAAGACATTTTTGGCAGGAATGCTCAAAAAGATCCGTTGAAGGCACTGCGCGTTGTGGACGCATACTCTAACGGCCTTAGGCTTGCCACTGTGAAAGTGCTGGACCTTTCGAACGACGGCACTCAGTGCGGCTGGAGAAAAGCGGCGGGACAGTTTGGCAAGTTAGAAAGCATTGACAGGGCAACGCCGATAAGTGTCGAAGTGGGTTTTTCAAGTACTGCACAGGTGGAACTCTATATAGATACATTCTTTATGGAGCGTTTTAATACAAATTTATTTAAAATGTCTAAACCCAAGTGGTTCGTAGCATTGTTTAATAATTTCTACGAAAAATTTGTGGATTACTCTAAAAAGTTTGCTCTTTACGACATTGATTACGAAATAGATTTTCTTAACGAGTATGCAAATCGTTGTAATGTAACAGATGTAATTAAAAAGTACAAAGCGCTTAAAGAACAGGTAAAAAGTGAAGACGGAATTTTTATGCACATTGCCTGGGGAATTGGCTGGAGAGGTATGGGTGGAAGCGTTCTTTCTGATGAAAGTGCATTGACGCTTGCTCATTCATTAGGGTTGGACAGGTGGAGAAGTGCTTCTATATTCCCAAAGACGCGCCGCTACATCACGGTAAACCTAAAGGGAGAGGGAGAAAGAGCGAAATTCCCTCTTGGCTGGGTAAAACTCTCTAAAGGAGGTGTAAAGTGATTATCGTTTATCCACTGGGAAACAGCGATATGGTTTTTGATGAGGCTCCTCTTTTAAAGGCATTTGGAGACAAAGACAACATACGCAGCGGAACGGAGAAAATAATCAAGGAAATAAATAGCAGCGGTTTTGAGTTGCGCACATTTCCTGCAAAACTCCAGTCGTCCAGAGTGTACGGCATCATCTATCCAAAAAACGGAAAAGAAAAGCACACATTGAAGTTTCCGTTGCTCAGCGCTTTGTTTGAGTATATAGATGAGGAATATCGGAAGAGGCCAAAGGATGTCCGCTATTATTTTCTCTACACAAACCAAACAGGCGACAAAAATGGACAGGACACGATCCACATCTACGAAATTATAGAGAAATTTTTGAAAGAAGGGCTTCAAATAAAAGATGTGCGCGGTAAGTCTATTGAGGTTAATCCTACCAAACTTTCTTTGCTTAAAGGCGTGGCAAAGTCCTTGCGTACTGATTTAGAAGAAATGGTAAAAACAAGTTCTGGAAATGAGGAAATAATCATTGCAATTGGTCCGGGCACACCTCAAATGAATATAGCGCTCCTCCTATACCTGTTTGATGTGGAGAATGTCCACTTTGCTTACATCCCGCGTGGAGATAGACCGTATAACCTCCAATTTGCCCGTGAAATTCACTCTTCACAAACAAAGCGTGCCGTGCTGCAGCTCGTAGAGCACTTTGACTACCGCTCGGCCCTGCTTCTTTATAAGGATTTGCCGGACGAAGAAAAACGGGAAATAAATTTGCTCAGGGCTCTTTCTCTGCGTGTGGACTTTAACTTCAATGAAGCATACGAGGCATTGCGCAAGTATCTGGACAAATTCGAGCATAAGCCCAGTGAACTAAAGGATTTTGAGTTAGAATTAAAGCGGCTTGCAAACCTGGACAAAAAAGCCTTGCTTCAGGAACTCTACTACGAGTTTGCTTTAAGAATAGAAATGGAGCATTATCTTGAAGCAGTAGCAATGCTGTTCCGCATAGAAGAAGAACTTTTGAAAATGCTGGTGGAAAAAGTGCTCAATGTCACAATAGAAGGTGAGAAAACTCCAAATGGAGATCTTTCGTTCGGTTGGTTCTGGAAAAGGTTGTCTGATGAGAACAAAGACCTCGTGGAAGAGTTAAATAAAGAAAAAGTCCGTACGAGCGGCACACCGAACAGAATAACCTATCAGAAAATTCTTAACTACTTATACAACGAGTACAAAAGTTTGAGTGAGGATAAAAGAAAAGAGAAGGAAAAACTTGGAGTTAAAAACATTACCGAATTAGAAAAGGCCCTTAAAGAAAACATCAGCAAAGTAGA
This sequence comes from Caldisericaceae bacterium, assembly GCA_027023025.1. Taxonomy (GTDB): domain Bacteria; phylum Caldisericota; class Caldisericia; order Caldisericales; family Caldisericaceae; genus S143-107. The sequence goes on from JALVXB010000036.1 coordinate 54,799, forward strand.
AAAAGTCCTGGAGTTTTACGAGTACATAGAAAAGGAAAAAAGAACCGGCGCAAAGTACAGTCTGGTTGAGTTAAGAAATAAAACTCCGTTCGCGCACGGCTTTGAAGGTGTAAGCGAGAAGAAAGTAAAAGAAACTGCAATACCCGTAGATGAATTGCTCGGAAAGGTGAAAGAGACATTTAAGGCACTTGATGTGGATGTGATACCTCCAAACGATTTGGCGTTCCCTTTCAGAAAAGTGAACGGTTATTTAGAAAAGAAACTTAAAGAATAATGAGCACGATATACCTCACCACTCAGGGCTCAACTTTACGGAAAGAGGAGCATCGTTTCACTGTGGTAAAAGACGGGAAGACGGTGCTCTCCGTCCCGGACTTCAAAGTGGACAGGATTCTCGTCTACGGAAGTGTGCAAATTACGACTCAGGCGTTGCGCTTTGCCTTACACAACGACATTCCCATTACATTTCTCACTATGTACGGCCGTCTTATCGGTGCGGCGCTTCCCTCTTTTTCCAAAAATATATTTTTGCGCATAAATCAGTTTAAAAGATTGTCTTTAGATAGTGAGCGGGTTCTTTTGGCTAAAAAGGTACTTTCAGCAAAAGTTTCAAATAGCCTTACGATGCTAAAGCGCTTTGCCCGCAGCAAAGGCTTTCAAATTATAAACGAAAATAAGTTTCACTCTGCTCGCTTTGACATAGAAAACGCAAATTCGATAGGGACGCTGCGCGGTGTGGAGGGTGGCGTATCTTCTGTGTACTTTATGAACCTTCGTGAGTTGCTTTCGCCTGAAGTATCATTTAAAGGAAGGAACTATCACCCGGCAAAAGACCCTTTTAACTCTCTGCTTAACTTTCTTTACAGTTTGCTTTCCAATGAAATGCTGGGAGTAATCCACTCAAAAGGGCTTGATCCTTATCTTGGGTTTTTGCACTCCGTTGAGTACGGTAGGTTTTCTCTGGTGTTTGACCTCGTGGAACCGTTTCGTGCGTGTATTGCCGACGCCGTTGCAGTAAAACTGTTCCGCAAAGGAATAATAGACGGAACAGACTTTAAAAAGCACAAACTCTACGGTTTTGTATTAAAAGATGATATGAGGAAAGTTGTTCTGAAACACTACGAAGAGAAAGTGGAAACAGAATTTATATACGAAGGTGCACGATTAAATTTCAGACAGGTGTTTGTGAAAATGGTAGACAGTTTTTCAGATTACATCTCTGAGGGTAAGGATTTTAGGCCATTTGTTTTGAAAAAATGAAAAAGAAGTTCTATGTGATTAGTTACGACATAAAGGACGACAAGCGGAGGACCCGCGTATTTAAAATAATGCGTAACTTCGGCACGCGGGTTCAGTTTAGCGTTTTTGAGTGCATACTGTCAGACGAAAAAATGCAGGAACTACACGATAAAATTGAAAAAACAATTAAAACCGACGAAGACAGCGTAAGGATATACTACATTCCCGAAAGTTTGAAGAAAAAAATAAAAATTATTGGCGTCGGGGAAGTGGTGCGTGACCAGAAGTATTTCGTCGTTTAACTGGAAAAATGCTGTTGCAATTTAGGCTCTTTATGACTATAATAAAAAGTAAAGTTTTTTGAGATCCACGAAAAGTGGAAAAGTTGTAGTTGTTTTATTTATTTTTTGCTGCAGTATTTGCATAGAAAGTGTAAAAATATACCTTGACAATTGCACGATTTTTTGAGATCCACGAAAATGAGCCTGCAAATCCTCTGTTTATCAGTGCCCATACGAGGGGTGTCTGAATCTTGCCCTGATTAAAAAGGGATTACAACCTGTGATTTCAAATTTTTTATACTCTTCGTATTTTTGCCCGTCTGAATCTTGCCCTGATTAAAAAGGGATTACAACTTTCAAAAGATTCGTTCAGCGTGGAAAAAGTGGTTGGTCTGAATCTTGCCCTGATTAAAAAGGGATTACAACACCAGAAGCCAAATCCGGAGAGACTAAACCTTTTGTCTGAATCTTGCCCTGATTAAAAAGGGATTACAACATAATTCACCATTTTGCACAAGAGCCAGTCGGCTATTATGTCTGAATCTTGCCCTGATTAAAAAGGGATTACAACTTCAAATTGCTCCATCTTATTCTATATGGAGCATAAGTCTGAATCTTGCCCTGATTAAAAAGGGATTACAACACGACAATTATTATCTCTACAATGAAGGCTACTTCTGGGTCTGAATCTTGCCCTGATTAAAAAGGGATTACAACGTTTACCTGCTATTGTTGCTGTTGCACAAGCGGTATTAGAAGTCCGAATCTTGCCCTGATTAAAAAGGGATTACAACGCAAGACGCAATGCTAAGTACAGCATACTTCGCCTCCTTTGTCCGAATCTTGCCCTGATTAAAAAGGGATTACAACTTCAATACGACGGCTGAGTAAAACGGGTGCATTTTGTCTGAATCTTGCCCTGATTAAAAAGGGATTACAACTCCATATAACGCTTTGAGGTCTTCATCCATTTCCTCCTTTAGTCCGAATCTTGCCCTGATTAAAAAGGGATTACAACATATAATTGTGTTCAGTATCAACAGTTGAAATATCTTCGTCCGAATCTTGCCCTGATTAAAAAGGGATTACAACAGGATTATATCCTATTGAGTGTCTTTTTATAACTTCAAGTCCGAATCTTGCCCTGATTAAAAAGGGATTACAACGTTTACCTGCTATTGTTGCTGTTGCACAAGCGGTATTAGAAGTCCGAATCTTGCCCTGATTAAAAAGGGATTACAACGCAAGACGCAATGCTAAGTACAGCATACTTCGCCTCCTTTGTCTGAATCTTGCCCTGATTAAAAAGGGATTACAACTTTCAAAAGATTCGTTCAGCGTGGAAAAAGTGGTTGGTCTGAATCTTGCCCTGATTAAAAAGGGATTACAACATCTACTTCGTTGCCGACGGCTATCAATATCTTTTATGTCTGAATCTTGCCCTGATTAAAAAGGGATTACAACAATTTGCTGCATAAGTGTTCTTGCTTGCACTAAATTGTCCGAATCTTGCCCTGATTAAAAAGGGATTACAACTCCATATAACGCTTTGAGGTCTTCATCCATTTCCTCCTTTAGTCCGAATCTTGCCCTGATTAAAAAGGGATTACAAGCAAATCGAGGGACGGATTCCCTCGAAACTCCTTTCTTTTGTGAAGGTGTTCAATAATTTTACGGTGGTTAATTTTTTATGTGTTTAACACCCGTATTGTTTTTTTAGTGCTTATAACTTCCAATTGAAGGCATTTAATGCAGAGACTCTTTGCTTCGCTCAGAGTGACAAAGTGTTTTATCATTTTAAGCACATTTTTTTAATTCCACTATCATTTGTGAGCCATTCTCAGAGTTTTTCTCCCCCGTCATCCTCGAGCGAGCGTCAGCGAGCGAAGGATCTCGTTTTTAAATCCTTCAAGTTTGCACTATACTTTATTAGCAGTTTGCTTACCTTGAAAAGCGCACGAACATAGGAAGCAAAGTTAGAAAGGAAACTCCGTGTCCTTTCTAATGTGTTTTGCCCTGATTAAAAAGGGATTACAACCACAACAGTAATTTCTGGAACATCAACAGTAAGTAATTTGTCTGAATCTTGCCCTGATTAAAAAGGGATTACAACTCAATACCTAAGTCCATTTCCTCACCCCTTTTATTTTGTCCGAATCTTGCCCTGATTAAAAAGGGATTACAACATTGTAAACCGTTGCTCTTCAATTGCTCTGCTTTGTCCGAATCTTGCCCTGATTAAAAAGGGATTACAACTTCATCGTGTCGAGAACAATACAAAGAGCTTCCTCAAGGTCCGAATCTTGCCCTGATTAAAAAGGGATTACAACACAAAGCAACTCTGAATATTCTATCTCCTTAAAGGACGTGTCCGAATCTTGCCCTGATTAAAAAGGGATTACAAGCAAATCGAGGGACAGGTTCCCTCGAGGCTCCTTTCGTTTTGCCTGCTTGCAATGAATTGCCTACAGGTTAAAATGTGAAAAGTGCTTACCTTGAAAAGTGCCCGAACAGAGGAAGCAAAGTTAGAAAGGAAACTCCGTGTCCTTTCTAATGTGTTTTGCCCTGATTAAAAAGGGATTACAACCACAACAGTAATTTCTGGAACATCAACAGTAAGTAATTTGTCCGAATCTTGCCCTGATTAAAAAGGGATTACAACTCAATACCTAAGTCCATTTCCTCACCCCTTTTATTTTGTCCGAATCTTGCCCTGATTAAAAAGGGATTACAACTTCAATCTCTTCTTTCAATCCCATCTTTCTCTCCTTCGTCCGAATCTTGCCCTGATTAAAAAGGGATTACAACGGAATTACTGAGTTCATCCTGTTTTTACCTCCTCTTTGTCCGAATCTTGCCCTGATTAAAAAGGGATTACAAGCAAATCGAGGGACGGATTCCCTCGAGGCTCCTTTCTTTTTGCCTGCTTGCAATGAATTGCTTACAGGTTAAAATGTGAAAAGTGCTTACCTTGAAAAGTGCACGAACAGAGGAAGAAAAGTTAGAAAGGAAACCCCGTGTCCTTTCTAATTGTTTTGCCCTGATTAAAAAGGGATTACAAGCAAATCGAGGGACAGGTTCCCTCGAAACTTCTTTCTTTCATAGAGGTGCTTACCAATTTCGTGGCAGTTAATTTTTTATGTGTTTAACATTTGCATTGTTTTTTCTTTCGGTGCTTGCGTTTGTAATCGAATGCTTTTGAGGCAGAGATTCTTCAGTCGCTTCGCTCCTTCAGAATGACCGGAAAAATCAGGGAATGCCTTCCCCCGTCATCCTCGAGCGAGCATTAGCGAGCGAAGGATCTTATAAGTACCGGTCGTGCAGTTTGATGTTTTTGATGTTAACAAAAGGTAAGGTGGTTATGGCAGAGACTCTTCGTTTCGCTCAGAGTGATAAGAACGGAGTCGTCCTGAGCCGTCTTTGCGAAGGATCTCGTAAGAAATCGGTTGAGCAGTGAGATGTTCTTTATTTGTTAACAAAAGGCAAATGGTTAATGCAGAGCCTCTTCACTGCGTTCAGAGTGACTGAAGGACACGGGCAATAAAAAAAGCATTGCCATTATGGCAGAGACGCTTTACTCCGCTCAGAGTGACACATCAAAGAGGTAGGGCGGTTAGCAGCGTGTTGAGCGAAGCAAAGAGTGGCAAAAAGGAATCCTGAAGAGGGCTTTACTCTTTCTTTTTTATCGTAATTGTCTTTGTCTTGCCATCCCACTCGACGGTGCAGCCTAAATTCTCTGCGACGAACCGTATGGGCACCATCGTGCGGTCGTTTATAATAACGGGCTTTACGCTGTGATTTTTTGAATCAATCCACCGCTTTTCGCCGTTTACATAGGCAACGGGGTTGTCTATCTGCATTACTATGTAAATCGTGTGCACTGGAGGCGACGGGGGAAGTTGCTTTTCGTTCAGTGTAATCGTGATTGAGCGAGTCTTTCCGTCCCACTCGATCGTTCCGCCCAGTGCTTCTACGATTGCGCGAATCGGCACGACCGTTCTGCCCCACTTTGGTACGATGACGGGTTTTGTGCCTCTGCCTGGGTCGATTTCTTCCATTATGCCGTTAACGAACATATACTGGCTGCCTATTTTCATTTCTATCACTTTCTCGATGTCCACCGTAAAACTCTGCGCTTTTGACCACACGGAAACCTTTTCTCCGTTGAGGCTGCGTGCACGCACATAGTAAGTCCCAGAAATTAAGCTCCTGAAGTCTATGCTTGTGTGAAATGTCTTTTTGTCTGCTATTACAAACTCAAACTTTGGATCTGGTGCAATTTGCACCTCAAATTCCGTTGCGCCTTTTCCCCCGCTTAACTTTATCGTAACGGGCATAGAGGTGAATGTGTTTGTTACGGGGGAAACTGCAGGCGGAGTAAGCGCAGAAACTCTGCTGTTTACGCTTTGCATTGCACTCTGGTAAATTTCACGCGTCTTTGCGCCCTGCACAAACGCAACGATGTATAGGTTTGCCGGGTTAAATGTGCTGTCCAGTGAAAACTCCACGCTCTTTTCTCCGCGCGTGAATCCGTCAAATTCCTTTATGCGCCTTACGACGAAACGGTAGTCTTTTCCCTTGTACTCTACATGGTCTTCAACGAGTAGCACGAAGAGGTTTGCGTCCTCCGATAGCTCTGAATCCGTGCTGACGAATGCTTTTACGCTCGTTTTCGTAAGGTTTACGGACTGGATTACCAGCGATACCTCAGCCATTTTTTGTGCATCGAACAGTGCCCTATCAACGCCCTTCTGGACGATCTGGTCAGAACCTATAAACTTGTACTTTCCGTTTACTACGCCCGTTGGTGTGCCCATCACATAGTAAAACCGCGCGCGACTTTCCGTTTCCTTTGTGCTGAGTCCGTCGTTTCCTATGTGGTACTCAAGAAATATAAAGTCGCCTTTGTGGTTTGCATACGCCTCGCTTACGCCTTTTTCTGCCGCCGGGCAGAAGTGGCACCAGGTTGCGGTGAAAAGTTCTATGATTGAAACGCGTTTGTCTGCTGCAAGCGCCGTGTTCACAGAATGTAATGCAGCGCTGCCATAATTATTTACAAAGCGCAAAGGGGAGAATGCGTTCGTAAAAATTCCTGCTGAAAACGCAAATCCCGTTACGCTAAAAACGACTGCAAACACTAAAACTGCGGTTAAAATTCTCTTTTTCATTTTTACTCCTTACCCGTTTTTTAACAGCATACCGAAATTTCCGTTTGTGTCAAATATCTGTCAAGTAAAAAACTTGTCAACTGAATTTGCTTCTCTTTGTTTTTGTGATACAATGCGGCTATGAAAGTAATCGTTGGAATGAGCGGCGGCGTGGACAGCAGCGTTGCTGCATACATTTTGAAAGAGCGCGGTTTTGAGGTTTACGGGGCATACTTTAAAATGCTCAAAGGGAAAGAAAGCGACATAAAAGCGGCCGAGCAAGTTGCCCGCCACCTAAACGTCCCGTTTGCCGTGGTAGATGTAAAAAAAGAGTTTTTTGACGCCGTGATAAAGGACTTTCTTGAGAGGTATAAAAGTGGACTTACGCCGAATCCGTGCGTGATTTGCAACGAAAAAATAAAGTTTGGCATTTCTTTCAAAAAAGCAGAGACCATTTTTGGCAGGGCGCTTTCTTCAAGCGGACACTACGCAATTATAGAGAAAGCGGGTAGCAGCGTGCACCTCAGAAAAGGCATTGACGAACGGAAAGACCAGTCGTATATGCTGTGGAAACTTACCCGCGAGGAGCTTTCAAACACCGTTTTACCGCTTGGCACGCTTACGAAAGAAGAAGTGTATAAAATTGCAGAGCAAAGCAGAATCCCTTTTATAAAAAAGGAGAGCCAAGACATTTGCTTTGTAAACGGCAAGTTAAGGGAATTTTTAAAAGAGCACTTTAAGGAAAAGAAAGGGGACATCGTTTTTCGCGGAAAGGTTATCGGCACGCATCGCGGCGCATACTTCTACACGGTGGGGCAGAGGAGTGGACTGGGCATTTCCTACAAGGAGCCGCTGTATGTCGTTCGCATCAATGCAAAAACGAACACCGTTTATGTGGGGACGCGCGAGGAGTGCTTTTTTAAGTATGCAGAAATTTCCGAAACGAACTTTATTGAAGGGTGGAGCGGATGGCCCATTCCACTTTACGGGAAGGTGCGCTACCAGTTTAAAGAAAAGCCCTGTACTTTGAAAAAGGAAAACGGAAAAGTTATCGTCGAGTTTAAGGAAAAGCAGTTTGCAATCACGCCGGGGCAGTCGCTCGTGCTTTACAGGGGCGATTTCGTCTTTGGCGGGGGGATTATAGTAAAGGCGTATTGAGATTGTATATTAAACAGCGAGGCTTGCTATACTTGCTTTGTGTTCTCTCACAGTCTTATTACGAGGTTTACTTGCAAACAAATTATTTTTGTTTATAATGTATACATAGTAAATATTATATGATAAGTGAGGTGATAGTATGAGTAAAGAAGATGTCGTAATATCTGTCAGAATTCCTGCGAAACTGAAAAAGCAGATAGAAGAACTCTCAAAGGTGACGGAACGCCCTAAGAGCTATTTTGTTAAGAAGGCCCTTGAAGCATACTTTGAAGATGTTGCAGATTATACAGTTGCACTTGATAGGTTCACAGATAAAAAATCTAAGTATCTCTCAACAGAAGAGGTAAAAAAGATTCTTGGCCTATAAAGTAGTATGGCACGAAAAATCTGTTAAAGACCTTGAACGGTTAGGAAAGAGGGAAGCAGCTTTAATAATAGACAAGGTAACAAATTATCTTTCAAAGGATCCGATAAAATTAGGTAAATTGTTAAAAGGTAATTTAAAACTATTCCGTAGATATCGAATAGGTAAATTCCGAGTGATATATACGATTAACGAAAAAGAGAAATTGATTTTAATATTAAAAGTCGGAAACAGAAACAGTGTTTATAAATAAGTTTCTATTCTTAGATGAAGTTCAGAATTTTATATAAAAATTAGGAGTATAAATTTTAGCTACGCATTACTGATATAGATTTATTTTTCTGCGTTTCAAAATTAAGAATAATGTGTTTCATAGGTTATGAGGTCTTTCGCAAAAGCGGCTCAGGACGACAAAAGAGTAAATGTTCTTTAGATCGACAGAATAGAGAAGCATACTTCTAGAGTAAACAGAGTAAAAAGAAAAGAGTGGTTGATAAAGTGCGACCGCCCCCTGTCACTCTGAGCGCAGCGAAGAGTCTCTGCCTCAAAACTGCCTATTTGTAATATAGAGTTCTTTACGAAGTTTGCTCAAGGCAAGTGGAAAATTACTTAACCAAAAGGCAAAGTAAAGTGCATACTTACCGGGCACAACCGCCATTCTACCTGCCGTAATGGCACCGGGTAATAATTGCAGGTTGCTGCATTATATGAGTCTTAAACTCCATACTGGTAAAGGCGAGCTACATTTCAGAAAGGAAGAGCTCAAATAGTTATAGCAGTGATATTTTTCCAAAAAGTTGACAAAACTATACGAACTGGTAAAATTCCCTGTTTGGCAGTTTTGGTTTTTAGCAAAAAACGGATGTTCGGAAGTGCATTGTTTAATTAGCAGGCTTTTAGAAGTTGTGCACTGGATACTAAAAACTGCTGAGCAATTGGAGGCAAAATGGCAAAAATCAGGCTTTCGAAAGGCAAAGTAAGAGGAATAATTTACGGAATAGTAGGGTACATTATTTTTATACTAATCTTTGTTTACCTGCCGAAACCATTCCGTTGTGGCCCCTATACGAACACGCCTTTTCCGCAGGTGAAGATAGAAAAAACGGACAGGGTGCTCGTCGTTTCCCCACACCCAGACGATGCAGCGCTTTCCTCCGCAGGCATTATCCAGAAGTGTATTAAAAACGGCGCACAGGTAAAGGTTCTTTATGTGACCTGCGGCAGCCACAACACGGATACGATGGTAAAAAAGAATTTCGTCCCCAACCCCGTCAGCGCAATAGCGCTTGCGCGCACGAGAGATAGGGAAGCGGTAAAGGCGATGAGTATTCTTGGGCTAAATAGAAACGATCTAATATTTTTTGGATTTCCAGACTTCGGCACGCTTAAAATCTGGACGGACTACTTTAACGGCGCTTCCTACTTCGACGGGCTTACGCTGCACAACTCCGTTTTTTGCAAGTATGCATACAAAAAAGGCGTGCCGTTTACGGCAAAAGAGGAATTAGCACTTTTTGAGGATGTTCTTGAACAATATAAACCTACGAAAATATTTTATTCAACGACATACGACCTTAACTCAGACCACAGGGCAACGGGCTTGTTTGTGGAGGCTGCAGTGTGGGACCTGGAGCACAGAAAGTTAAAGGAAGACTACGAAAATGGCACCTTCCGCCCCGAGCTTTACGCATACTTTATGCACGCAGAAGGGTGGCCTGTGCCCATTGGGTATCATCCTTCGATGTATCTTCCGCCACCTGCGTACATTTACCACATAAGTAAGAACTTCGTGTGTGATCTGCTGACGAAGCCAGAAGAAACAAAAAAGGAGCAGGCAATACGCGCCCACAAAAGCCAGGTGGACACAAAGCCCGATTTTATGCTTTCGTTTGTAAGAAAGGACGAGATATTCCTCCCGTTTTCGTTTGACCCAATAGGGAAAATGCTGCCCGTTTGGAGCAAGGAGGTTTCCCAGAAGTTTGGCATCACGCCGTTTGTGAGCGGTGCAGAAATTGAGGATAGAGAAAAGTATGTGAACTTCCACATCACGCTTTACGAGGGGCTGCCTGTGCTTACCAAGCTCAATGTATTTGTGTTTCCGTTTGGTAGCGGAACGCCTTTTTCCGATATGCCGAAGTACAGGCTCGTGATAACGCACCTCGTAGGGCACACGCTTTCAGTGAAACTTTACGACGACGGAAAGTACATCTACGCAAAACGGGCGTTGCTTTCTGGCAGAGAGAAAAACCTCACTCTGGATGTAGAATTTTCTAAAAAGTATCTGGACGATGCGGACGGATTTTTCAGCTCTGTTATGCTGGAAACGGGTCTTGTGCGCACCTCTGAAACGCCGTGGTGGTGCATCAATTTGAAGAGTGCGCCGTGGCAGGGCAAATAATATTGCACCTCGGGCAACTCCGCCCCCCGTTTTATAACCAGCACTTTGCAATTGACACACGAGCGCATTGCTCGTACAATTAACTTATGAGGTGTAAGTAATTATGCTACCCGAAGAGTTGTCTCTCAGGGGGTTTTTAAGTTACAGGAAAAAGCAGACGCTCGACTTTACGAAGTTCCATGTCGCGCTCATATCCGGCGACAACGGGCAGGGGAAGTCGTCCCTGCTTGAAGCGATGACTTTTGCACTTTACGGCATTGCACGCGGAGTGGAGAAAAACCGCAGCGGAATAGGCGACCTCGTCTCCAATGGGGAAAACTTCCTTGAGGTGACATTCCGCTTTAAGCAGGCAGGCAAAACTTACCGCATCGTGCGCGTGTTCAATAAAATTAAAAACAGTTCCGATGTGCGGCTCGAAATTTTGCGAGGTGACGGTTTCGTCAACCTATCTGAAGGCTCTATCAGGGAAACGGACAGAAAAATCAGGGAAATTATCGGAATGGATTACGACGCATTCGTCACATCTTCCTTTATTATGCAGGGCAGGGCAGACTTTTTTACGCGCAAAAAGGAAAGCGAAAAGATAGAAATTTTAAGGCAAATTCTTGGGCTTGAACTTTACGAGAATGCGCGGGAACTTGCAAACGAGAAGATAAAACTCATTACGAGGGATATTGAAGCACGCCTGGACGAACGCAAGGCAATTGAAACTGATGTAGCACAAAAGGATGCTCTAAAAAGCGCAAAAGAAAGTGTGCTAAGGGAAAAAACGGCGCTCCTTGAAAAAAAGAAAGCGCTGGACGAAGAGTTTGAAAAACTCCAGAAAAAACTCACGCACCTTAATGTACTGAAAGAATCGCTAAGAAGCAGCGAGCAAAGTTTGAGAGACACGGATAAAAAACTTTCCGAAAAGAAAGCGCTTCTTGAAAGCCTTGAGGAAAAGTACGCGCACTTTGAAGAGGTCTTAAAAAACGAAGCGGAGATTCTTAAAGGATACGACGCACTTTTGAAGGTGCGCGAAGAGTTAACGGAACTGTTGAGCAAAAAGAGTTTAACGGAGCAGAAAAAACGCGAGAAGGAGTCACTTGAAAACCGCATAAAAACGGAGCGTTCGCTGATAGAAAGCAAAATTGAGAATGCAAAAAATGTTATAGACGAAAGTAAAGAAGTTGTAAAAAGTAAGCAGTTGGAAGTGCTTAATTTAGATAAGGAAATTGCTGCCCTTGAAAAGACGCTGAGCGAAACCCAGACTAAGTCAGAAAGCACGGAAGAGTCGCTAAATGCGCTTGAAGAGAGAACAGAAAAAGCGCGTGCAGATTTGCAGAAAAAGGAGAAGGCGCTCTCCGAAGTAAAGCGGATAAAGTCCCTCGAAGAAGAGAGAGAACAGGCGCTGAAAAAGGAAGTTGCCTCAATAGAGAAGCGGATAAGTGTCTTGAAAAAAGAAAAAGAAAAGGTGCGCTCCGCTATTACGCTTCCCTACGAGACGCTTGCTGAAAAAGTAAAAACGCTTTCAGAAAGGCTGGACTTATTGAGTAAGAAGCGGGAAAATTTGCTTCAACTACTTACGAAAACTAAGAGCGACCTTTCGTTCGTTAAAAGTGCAATTTCTGAAACGGAGGAAAAGGCGAGCCTTCTTTCGAGCGGGGAAGGCAGGTGTCCCCTCTGCGGCTCGCCTCTCACCGAGGAGCACCTCAGAGAGCTCGTCGTAAAGTTTGAAACGGAAAAGTCGGAATTAAGCGAGAAGCAAAAGGCGCTTTCCGAAAAGGTAAAGTCTCTACAAAAAGAAATTGGCAAACTCGAGAAGGAAGCAGAAGACTTGCTTAACGATAAAAAAGCGCTTGAGAGTAAAAAGGAAGATGCGGCAAAACTTGAAGAAAAGATTGCTGCACTGGACGAGCAAATTGAAGAGTTAAGTAATGAGCGTGAAAAACGCCTTTCTAACGGCGTATTCCTCAACGAAGAAGAGCAAAATGCACTAAAAAACTACACGCAGATTGCAACTGGAATTAGTATAAGTGCAGACGACTTAAAATCTATGGAAGCGCAGCACAAAACGCTTGCGCAAAAACGCACGCACCTGCAAAAGAAACTCTCCAGCCTTTCGGGTATGCTCTCTGCTCGGAAGGAAGCACTGAAGAACGCAAAAGAGCAGATTGCCCTTTCAGAGGAAAGGAAAAGTGAATCCGAGAAAACATTGGAGGAACTTTCCGCGCTGCTTAAAAACCCCGACTTTATGAAGGAGGAAAAAACGCAAATTAAAAGTATAGAAGAGGAAATTGAGCGCATAGGCTTTAGCGAAGAGGGCTTAGAAAGTGCACGCTCAAAGGCGGGAAAGCTCAAAACATTTGAGGAGCAGTACAGGGCGCTTACGGATGCACGCTCCCACATCAGCGAAATAAAGGAGCAAATGGCACTTCTAAAAGAAGAGATTGCACAGCTTGAGCAGAAAAAAGCGCAATTAAAAAGGGAAGTAGAGCGCTTGAAAACAGAAGTGGAAGGCCTTGCGGGCGTGGAAGGAGCGCTTTTACAGAAGAAAAAGGAAAAGCAATTGCTGGACGAGGAAATAAAAAAAGTGGTTTCAGAAGAAGCAAAACTCGTTGAAAAGCTCAGCGAAATTGAGAGAAAAGAAAAGCGGCTCGAAGAATTAAAAAAAGAAGTTACGAAAAAGGAAGAAACGGTGCAGATTCTTACTGCTTGCAAAAAGATGTTTGGAAAAGAAGGCATCCAGATTTCCATAATCAGGGACGCCATTCCGCAGATAGAAGGCATTGCAAACGAGATGCTTTCAAGGATGACGAACGGGCGGATGAACCTGAAGTTCGATACTTTAAGGCAGCTCAAGACGCGCGATGTTTCAAAAAGCACTCTGCGAATCAGCGTTTACGACAACGGGGAAAAGAGGCGCTACGAACTTTTCAGCGGAGGCGAGCAGTTCAGGATTAACCTTGCGATACGCATCGGCATTTCGATGTTTCTTTCCGAGCGTTCCGGTATGCCGCTTGAAATGCTCGTGATCGACGAAGGGTTCGGCAGCCAGGACGAAAACGGCAAGATGCGTATTTTAGAGGAGATAAATTCTTTCAAAGATAGGTTCAAAAAGATTATTATCATTACGCACGTTTCAGACATAAAGGAAAACTTCCCTTACGAGATCCGTGTGGTTAAGGACGAAACGGGCTCTCACTTAACTATTATGTGATAGTCTGGTATTTCTACAAATTTCGTTTTACTGTTTATGGGTTCCCTTCTCAGGGAGGAGGCGAAGATGTGGCAAGGTGCTTTAAAAGGAGAGAGCCTGTGAAAAGGAGGATGGAAACACAGGCTCTTGTATGATGTGTACGGTTGGCTCTTTTCTATTTCTGGCCTAATTATACAAATTGATTGTGAAAAAAATATGAAACGCTATTTTAAATTTAAAAATTTTGCAGGAACGCCCTAAAATTTCGTTGTTAAGGCAGATACTCTTCGCTTCGCTCAGAGTGACTGACTGGGGGAGTGCTTATCGTTAATGTATAGACTCCTCGCTTCGATTAGAGTGACAGGGAAAAATGCAAATACTGCGAAATGCATTTCGCAAATATAAAAGAATATTTAATTACCACAAACGAGCATTTTAAGACTTTGTTCAAAAGGACTATCTTTTAAGATTTCCTCGATTTCTTTTTGCCTATAAAAATACGGCTCTCGAGTTTTTAACCGAGAGCCCATTGGTTTACATACTTCTGCAAAGTAAATTGCTTAATAAAAAATTCTCTAACCCGATACAAAAGTAATTAAAACGCCCTGCTTAAAAGTACTTTTTCACATTCTGGATGTGCTTTTTGTTCATATCTACTTTCACCTTTTCGGGGTGGAGAAGCCACGACACGAGTGCAACGATTACAGGCCTCTGTCCTTTCCCGTTTACAGCGATTGCGCCCACAGGGCAGAACGACGCGCACCGCCCGCACCCCGTGCATAGGTCCGTGTTTACGGGAACGGGGCGCATTTTCTTAACACGGCCTTTCAAAAATTGGTCAAACTCGACTTCTTTGTACTGCCATATCTTTTCCCCGAACGGGCAAACGGAGATGCACTCCCCGCCTGCCCCGCAGTACTTATAGTTAATTTCTATTTTGTTACGAGTTACTTTATTCTGCGACTGCATTTTTAAACACCCAGTTCGTCCAGAGCATTACGGCTACATCTATTGCAAGAATCGCAAGCGTGTACCAGAGAATGTGTATGTTCCACCCGCTCACCGTAAGGTCGCGCATCGGGATAATTGCGTATGTAATCGGGTTCACTTTTGCAATTGTTTGAAGCCACGCAGGCATCACTTTTACAGGGAACAGTGCGTTGCTTGCAAACATAAGCGGCATCATAAACAGATTTATTATCGCCATCAGCGTTTCTATCGTTTTTATTTTTACTGAAAGTGCAAGCGAGAACCCTGCAAGTATAAACGAAAGAAGCGTTGCAATGAAAAGTATTGCGAGTATACCCAAAAAACCGCTCTGAAACTTCACCCCAAAGAGCAGTGCAACGATAACGATAATAACTGCCTGCAAAAGTCCCTGCACGGCAGACGCCGCCATTTTTCCAAAGGGAATTGCTCCACGCCTTATTGGTGCAGCAAGCAGTTTGTCCAGATATCCGAATCGCCTGTCCCACACGACGGTCGTTCCTGAAAATATACTGGAGAACATTACGGTCATAAGAATTACGCCCGGCGTCATAAATGTGAGGTAGTTACCCGTTCCTAAGAATTGTGCGGCAAATGGATTGTTCGTCAGTCCGCTCATTGCATTCCCCATTAGGACGAGCCATAGGAACGGCTGTATCACCGTTACGATGAGTCTCGTTTTACCCCTGAAGTACTTTTTAAGTTCTCTCCATGCGACATAGTAAGAGTCGATAATCAGTGCGTTCATCTTCTTACCCTCCCCTGTATAATGCGTGTTTTTCTCCCTTCTTCACGGGTAGATTCTGCTTCCCTTATCGTCCTGCCCGTGTACTTCATGTACACATCGTCCAGCGTGGGCCGTTTCAGCCTTACGGATGTGATGTGCACGCCAAACTCGTCTGCCATTTTGAACAGGCGCGGAATCATTTCGTCTCCGTTTTTCTCCACGACGATGCTGTAAACTCCGTTTTTCATACGGGCAACTTCTTTTATCTCTGGAATCTCTTTTACTTTTTCAAGGTACTTGCTTACATCGTCTTCTTTGAATGTCATCGTGATTAGATCTCCGCCGATTTGAGACTTCAGTGCGCCTGGCCTATCCAGCGCCATAATCTTTCCTTTGTCGATAATTGCCACCCTGTCACAGAGTGCATCTGCTTCCTCAAGGTAGTGCGTCGTAAGGAATATCGTCATTCCGTTTTCTTTGAACTTTCTTATGTAATCCCAGATTGCGCTGCGCGTCTGGATGTCGAGCCCCAGCGTCGGTTCGTCAAGAAACAGAATTTTTGGCTGGTGTATCAGCGCTGCTGCAATGTCAAGCCGCTTCATCATTCCGCCTGAAAATGTTTCAACGAGAGCATTTCTCCTTTCCCACAGCCCAAACATCTTCAAAAGTTGCTCTGCATTTTTCTCTATCTCGCTGCTCTCCATGTGGAAGTACTTTCCCTGAAGGTATATGTTTTCGTATGCAGTGAGTCGGTCGTCCACTGCAGTTTCCTGTGATGCGTACCCTTTTACGAGGCGTGCCCTGTAGGAATCTTTCAGCGCATCTATTCCGTCCAGAAAAATTTTCCCTTCTGTGGGTTTCAAAAGCCCTATCACAGTTTTTATCGTGGTGGACTTGCCCGCACCGTTCGGGCCTAAAAATCCGAATATTTCCCCGTAGTGCACGGAAAAACTGACGCCGCGCACTGCTTCCACTCCGTTTGAGTAAACCTTTTTGAGGTTTTCCACTACAATTGCTTCATTCATCGAACACCTCCGTTTCTATAGATTTTGCTACCTCCGCAAGTTCTTTTAACTTTATTTCAATGAAAAATTTACTATTTTCGTATGCCGCTTTGCCGCTTTCCGTAATGGTATAATCTCTTCGCGGGTGTATGCCACCCATATTCCACCTGCCCGATATGAGCCCTTCTTTTTCCATTTCTTTTAGCAGAGGGTAAATAGTTGCAGGGCCCATTATGAGTTTGTGCTGCGTAAGTTTTTCGATTTCTTTTCTTATGCCTCTGCCGTGCAGAGGCTTTTTCGTTAAAGTGTGCAGCACTATAAAGTGTAAAAAGCCTGGCGTTTTTATCAGGGCATTTACAAATTTGTTTCTCTTTTCGTTTAAAACATCAACGCACTTTTTCATTTTAATTTTCCCTATATATAAAATTTTATATATATTATATGCTGAATATTTTTAGTGTCAATAGACTGTTTAAAATAGAATTTCTTTTCTCGGAATTTTTGCAGGATAAATCGTTAAGTGTTTTTAAACGGATTTTTGCTTTATTTAGTAGGTTTTCGGGTGCGTGCTTCACTATAGCCAGGATAATTTGCAAAAAATTTCAATTTGACAAAACCTAAAATTACATCTATACTGTTAAAAAATTCAAGGGGGAAGATATGAAAAAATTTGTCGCATTTGTTCTCGTTGTACTACTTTCTTTGCCCGTCCTTTTTACAGGTAAAGTATCTGCAGGTCTTGTATCGCCGACTGATTTTCAGGCATATGGTTACGGAAAAGATATGAAACTGCAATGGAAGTATTCCGGCGCAGTGGACAAGAATCTGAAAATCGAGGTGTTTGAGTATGATTACACGAGTTTAAAGTGGAAGAGCCTCGGTACGACGCCTTACCAACCAGATATAGTAATTCCTGATGTTTCTTATGGAAGGCACATTTACAAAGTAAGAGCGGAACTTAACGGGCAGTACAGCGATTTTTCCAATACAGATACGGGGTTTATTTTAAAAGCCCCCGGCGGAAAACCGATTGTCTCGCTGAACAAGTTTACACCGCCCTCTTTCAAAGGGGAAGAGGCAGTCACAATAAAGTGGCCTGCCGTAAAAGATGTATTTACCACGCATATAGGGGTTTACAGGAAAAAGCCTAACGGCAGTTACAAATTGCTTGAAATGGTGGACAAATCAAAAACTTCCTACAAAGATGCAGATGTCCAGCCCAACACAGAATACATTTATACGATCGTAAATATGCGAAAAGACGGAAAGAAAATGCCTGACTTTTCTGTATCTGCGGTGCAAAGCGGCTCAACGCTCACTTATCCTGCGCCCGTTAAGAACTTTACTGCAAAGGGCAACGGCTCAAAAGTAATCCTTAAGTGGGACAGGCAAAAGTATTGTGACGGAATTAAAGTGTACAAGCAGATAAGTACACTTAAGTGGACGCTCGTAAGAAACCTGAGCAATGCGGTTGTACAGTTTACGCTCTTAAACCAGAGTCCTGGCAAGTACACATATCAGGTTGTTGCGTACAACGCAAGCGGAAATGCACCGAACTCCGTAGCAAAAACGGCATTCGTGTTAAAAACTATTCACATATCAAGCGTAAAGGCGGTTGCACCAGACGAAGCGCACATTTATTTTACGGCACTTGACTCAAATGCAACCGGGATAGATACATTTTACAGCAAAGACGGAAAAACCTTTAATTCCATTGGGATAATTACGCTAAAATCAGATACGAAATATGTAAAAGTGCAAGGTATGAAACCGGATACAAAGGTGTACTTTAAAATTGCAGCGACGAGGGGAGAGAACGAATCTGCACAGTCAAATGCGGTTTCCGTCACGACACCAAAGGAAAGCACGGCGCCTGAAGCCCCGTCGGATTTGAAGGCGACACTTACAGAGGAAAAGAATGTTTTACTTACCTGGAAGGACAATGCAAATAACGAAGCAGGGTTTAAAGTTTACAGAAAAGAGTCATCTGAGACGAACTTTGAGATGATTGCAGATTTGCCCACTGATACTTCAGAGACAAAATACATCGATAAAGCGGTAAGCCCGGGCAAGACATATATTTATCGTGTCGTTGCCTACAATTCCGTAGGAAGCGCAAATTCAAACGACATTACGATAACGACTCCTTCAAATGCTGTGCAGAAAACGGTCATTAAACTCCAGCCAGATAACGAAGTGATGACTGTAAACGGAGTTCAGCAGGAAATAGATTCTGGCAGAGGTACAAAACCCGTTATCATACCAAAGTGGGGCAGGACGGTCGTCCCAATTAGAGCAATAGTTGAAGCGTTAGGCGGAACGATAGAGTGGGACGGAGTTGCAAGGAAAGTTACGATACACTTCAACGGAACGACGATAGAGCTCTGGATAGACAATCCCAAAGCAAGGGTAAACGGAACTGTGAAGTGGATAGATCCAAACAACCACGATGTTAAACCCATTATCGTAAATTCAAGAACGATGCTACCATTAAGGTTCGTTGCAGAATCTCTCGGCTGCAAAGTGGAGTGGGATGCAACATCGAGGACGATAACTCTTACTTATCCTGCATCGTAAAAACAATAGGAACAGGAAAAAATAAAGATTCATTAACGGGCTACTTTAGGTGGCCCCGTTTTTGTTATAACAATACGGAAAAATCTGCTTACAAAAAATTTTATCTAATTCAAAATTTTTATTTGCAATTTGAAAATAAATTTATTATACTTTAAGCATAGGGGGGATATATATGAAAAAATTTCTTGTCGTATTGATCGCGGCACTTTTATTGTTGCCGTTTTTGGGGGTTAAGAGCGTTTCTGCTGCGGTTGCTCCACCAGCCAATTTCCGGGCAGTTGCTAAGGGAACGACGATTACGCTGTATTGGGACTACACTTATAACGGCTCTGATAAACTAATCTTTCAGATCTACGAGTACGATTATAGTGCACATCAGTGGAAGTATAAAAAAGGGATAAAGTATCCGTACAAAAAAGCCGTGTTCACAGATGCATCTTACGGAAAACATGCCTTCAAAGTGCGTGCTAAGATCGACAGGATCTGGCCACTTTCTGATCTGTACAGCGACTATACTCATGTGGATTATGCCTATGTTTTGCACATGCCTACGCACTTAAATGTGGATGTTTCGTCTTTTACCTCTCCAGTGTTTGTAGGCGACTCGTATGTTCACCTCGGGTGGGACTTACCAGACCAAAATGCAACGAATGTTTTCGTGTATAGAAGAATTCACGGAACATCAGTAGTTTCTCGTATTGGGGGGTTGCCAAAAACTGCAACATCGTTTATTGACAAAACAGCCAAGCCCAATATGAAGTACGACTACTGGATAGTGTTTTACAGAAAAGACGGTTCTTACGGTGACCTTTCCAGAAGTTCAACTATTTATGTTATACTTACTTACCCGGCGCCTCCGACTGACTTTAAGGCAAACGGCATATTAAACGAAGTGTATATGAGTTGGAAGCACACGAAAAACTGCACTGGATACAAAATTTACATAAAAAAAAGTATTACTCAGTGGACGAAAATTGTTGAGCTGGATAAGAACAAAACTTCATTTGTAACGGGTAAGTTATCCCCGGGTGTTTACATTTATCAGGTAGTTGCTTTCAACGCTACGGGAAATTCTCCGCATTCACCTGTTGTTAAGGCGTACATCCTTAAGCAGCCTACGGGGCTTACTGCAACGGCAATTTCTCCTACAGAAGTAAAGTTAACATACGACCCGGTGGATTCAAACGCTAAGAAAATAAGAGTGGACGAAAGCACAGACGGAGGAAATTCTTACCACGCGATTGGAACCGTACTTGCCAGCGCTCCGTCAATTTATATTAAACACCTTACTCCTGAAACGGAGTACTACTTCAGGATAACGGCGCTGAGAGATTCAAATGTTTCTTTCTCTTCTGATGCGGTGCACATTAAAACGCCCGCCGAAGAAACTGTGCCAAACGAACCTGAAGACCTGGAAGCGACGGCTGTAAGCCCGTCCGAAGTAGACCTTTCCTGGGCTGATAACTCAGACAACGAAGACGGCTTCAAAATAGAAAGAAAAGAAGAAGATGGGGCTTATTCCGTTATTGCGACGGTGCCTGCGGATACGACGACATACAAAGATACGAGCGTAGAAGCGGAAAAAACATATTATTACAGAGTAAAAGCATTCAACGGGAAGGGAGATTCAGCTTATTCTAACGAGGCACAGGTAACCACCCCTGCTCAGCAAACGGCACCTTCTGCACCCACCAACTTAACTGCAAGTGCTACCTCCTGCTCTGAAGCTCACCTGAGCTGGACGGATAACTCTGATAACGAAGAGCACTTTATTGTAGAAAGAAAAGAAGAAAATGGGAGTTATTCTACGCTTGCAACACTTGATTCTGATACGACGGAATATACAGATAGCACCGTTGAAGGCGGAAAGACATACTACTACAGAGTAAAAGCAGCAAACGGAACAGGAGACTCAGGATATTCAAACGAAGCAAATGTTTCTGTCCCGGAATGTGAAGCATTACCTTCTGCGCCAACTAACCTGTCAGGAACAGCAGTAAGTTCTTCAGAGATAGACTTAACCTGGAGTGATAATTCAGACAACGAAGACGGGTTTAAGATAGAAAGAAAAGAAGAAGATGGGACTTATTCCGTTATTGCGACGGTGCCTTCGGATACGACGACATACAAAGACACAGAATTAAGTGCAGATACCACCTACTACTACAGAGTAAAAGCATTTAACAATAAAGGAGAGTCTAATTACTCAAACGAGATAAGCGTAAAGACAGAAAGTGCCCCTGCCGAGCAGACGGTCATTAAACTCCAGCCAGATAACGAAGTGATGACTGTAAACGGAGTTCAGCAGGAAATAGATTCTGGCAGAGGTACAAAACCCGTTATCATACCAAAGTGGGGCAGGACGGTCGTCCCAATTAGAGCAATAGTTGAAGCGTTAGGCGGAACGATAGAGTGGGACGGAGTTGCAAGGAAAGTTACGATACACTTTAACGGAACGACGATAGAGCTCTGGATAGACAATCCCAGAGCAAGGGTAAACGGAACTGTGAAGTGGATAGACGACAAAAACCACGATGTTAAACCCATTATCGTAAATTCAAGGACAATGCTTCCGTTAAGGTTCGTTGCGGAGAACCTCGGCTGCAAAGTGGAGTGGGATGCAACATCGAGGACGATAACGATTACATACACGCCGTAAGTTACTCGTGAGTTTTTGAATTTTTTACAGGCAGGGTGAAAGCCCTGCCTTTTTTGATGAACCTTTCTTCTCACTTAAGGGAGCGTTTCCTCTACTGTCCTCCTCGAGCGAGCGTTAGCGAGCGGAGGACATTACACTGGAGAGGACACGAAGTTTTCTTTCTAACTTTTCTTCCTGTTGAGTGTAGAAAGTGGGTGAGAAGTTGGTTATACCAACAGGGATTTTACATTTTTGTCGTGTAAAATCCCCGTTGACTGCATTTTTTCAAAAGTAAAATGGTTGAGGCAGAGGCTATTTGCTTCGTTCAGGATGACCTGACGAGTAGAGGTCTGCTGTTTGGGTAAAGACTCTTTCCAATCGCAAAGTAGCAGGACTAAGGCACTGATAGTGATAGTTCTTTAGCGCTTCAGAATTTTTCTCCCTGTATTATTTATGCACATTCTTAAACCGTTCTATGAAAACTTTCTATTACTTATCTGTATTATTACCCAGCGGATATTTGCATTATTTCCCTGTAAACGCAAACTCACCACTGCGAATTATCTAATATTTATAAATGTAGTATAATAAACTACGACACGACTTTGGAGGTAAAATAATGGGAGAATTAAAAGAAAGGCTTTTGGATGTGCGGTTTTTATCAGAAGTAGTCGTTGCAACTGTTTTAATGATAGCAATGCGATTTTTTACGGGCGAAAAGTTTATCGGGGTGCTGATGCCGTCTCCTCAGGGGAAAATGATTCTTTCGTACTTCGTTGAATACCTTATTATCGCAGCAATGCTCGTTTCCGTATACTTCATAGAGAAAAAAGAAGTTCGCTCGGCGCTGTTTGTGCCGTTTTCTATATTACTTCTTATCGTGACATTTTACTATTCTGCCACCTGGTTTGAAGGCTACGCCGTGTACTACGGAAGTCTTTCTCTGCAGCACTTCGTACGCACCACGGTATTCTACTACATAAAGGCATTTGCAAACATTCAGGCCGTGCCGATTTTAATAGCTGCAATGCAACTTGCAAAAGTCGTTAAAAAGGACCCGGCAAAACCCTTTTACGGAATTCTCATCATTCAGTATGTGTTTGTTGCTGTGAATGTATTTTTGATGGGGCACATCTTAATAGGGTTAAAACATCCCAGTGCGTTTGAAATTACTCTGTACCAATTTATAGAATACACGATTATCTATGCGCTGTTTGCGTTCGTTCCGTACTTTGTTTCCCGCGGCGCTTTCTGGAAAGAGGCGTGGAACGGCGTAACTTACGCATTTAAGCGGTTCCCCCTTGCACTCTGGGCGTCTGCACTGTTTGTGTTCCTTATCCTGTTTATTCCTGCGTTTATCCTGAATATGGGAAATACTGCACAGACGCTTACCGTTTACAGCACGGCGCGTGCACTGATGTACTTCTTCACATTTTTTATATTCTACCTGCCTGCCGCGTTTTTCGTTTTTATGAGCGTCAAAGCAAAGGAAGATGGGCAGTAAAGACATTTACATAAAGGGCGCTCGCGTCCACAACTTGAAAAACATTTCTCTGCACATTCCGCGCGGAAAACTCGTCGTAATAACGGGTGTTTCTGGCTCGGGCAAGTCTTCGCTTGCGTTCGACACGCTCTATGCCGAGGGGCAGAGGCGCTATGTGGAGTCGCTTTCTGCGTATGCAAGGCAGTTTATCGGGGTGATGCAAAAGCCCGATGTAGACTACATAGAAGGGCTTTCTCCTGCAATTGCAATTGACCAGAAAAGCGGCAGCAGAAACCCGCGCTCCACCGTGGGCACGATGACGGAGATTTACGACTATATGCGTCTTTTGTTTGCGCGCATCGGCATTCCCCACTGCCCTTACGACGGGACGGAGATTAAGAGGCAGTCTCCTGACGAAATCGTTTCGCGTATTTTTGAGACGATGAACGGCGAGAAAATAGAAGTCCTTGCGCCGCTCGTCCGCGGAAGAAAAGGGGAATATAAAGCGCTTTTTGAAAAGTACAGAAAGAAAGGCTATGTCCGCGTAAAAGTGGACGGAGAAGTACACCTTCTGGACGAAGAAATAACTTTAGGCAGATATCAGAAACACGACATCGACCTCGTGGTGGACAGGGTAAAAGTAATAGGCGAAGAGCGCTCGCGCATTGCGGATTCTATCGAACTTGCGCTGAGCGAGGGGGACGGAATCGTAAAAGTATTCGTGCACAGAGGCGAAAAGGGCGAGGAATACCTTTTCTCTGAAAAACTTGCCTGCCCGAAGTGCGGTTTCAGCATGGAAGAACTTGAGCCGCGCCTCTTCTCCTTCAACAGCCCTTACGGTGCCTGCCCTGAGTGCGGCGGACTGGGATATAAAATAGAACCTGACCCGGACCTCATCATAGAAGACTGGAACAAGTCGCTTGCAGAGCGCGCCATAAAAATTCCTGGTTTCAGGGGTATGGATACATTCTCCTACAACATTATCCTTGAGGCTGCAAAGCAAAACGGAATAGACATTTTCAAGCCGATGAAAGACCTTACCGAAGACGAGCTGAACCTTATTTTATACGGCTCAAAGCGCACGATCCCGTTCCACTATGTGGATAAAAAGGGCGGAGAGTACGACTTCAGGGTGCACTTTGAGGGCGTCGTCCCTCTGCTTATGCGGAGATACCAGGAAACGCAGTCTGACTCTATGCGCGAAGAGTACGAGAAGTTTATGCGCAAGGTGGAGTGTCCGCTCTGCCACGGAAAAAGGCTGAAGAAGGAAGCGCTTGCCGTAACGATTCAGGGGAAAAACATCGCCGATGTGACGGAAATGTCCGTCGAAGACGAGTACAAATTTTTCAAGGAACTTCCCGATAAACTGACGGAGAAAGAGAAAAAGATTTCAAGGCAGATTTTGAAAGAAATAACGAACAGGCTAAAGTTTCTTTTAGATGTGGGGCTCGGCTACCTTACGCTGAGTAGGGAATCCGCAACGCTTGCAGGTGGAGAGGCGCAGAGAATTCGGCTTGCAACTCAGGTCGGCTCAAAACTCGTAGGCGTGCTTTATGTTCTGGACGAGCCGTCAATTGGGCTGCATGCGCGTGACAACGAGCGGCTTCTGAAAACACTTATGGAGTTAAGAGACCTGGGAAATACCGTTGTAGTTGTGGAACACGACGAAGAAACGATACGCAATGCAGACTTTCTTGTGGATATGGGGCCTGGCGCTGGAGAAAACGGCGGATATGTCGTTGCAAGCGGCACCTTAAAAGACGTACTGAACGAGCCGCGTTCGCTTACTGGAAAGTACCTTAAAGGTGAACTGAAAATTCCCGTGCCTGAAAAACGGAGAAAGGGGAACGGCGAATACCTCGTAATTACCGGAGTAAGGGAGCACAACTTGAAAAACATCACTGTGAAGTTTCCTCTCCACACTTTTATCTGCGTAACGGGCGTTTCTGGCTCGGGGAAGAGCAGCCTCATTCAGGATGTGCTTTACAGAGCGCTAAAAGAAGAACTGCACGGTGCACGCGAAAAACCCGGCGTGTACGATACCTTAAAAGGTGTTAAGTTCGTAGATAAGGTCGTAATGGTGGACCAGACGCCAATAGGCCGCACGCCGCGCTCAAACCCTGCAACTTACACGGGCGTGTTCACCCCTATAAGGGAACTTTTTGCGTCACTTCCCGAATCTAAAGCGCGTGGATATAAGCCAGGGCGTTTCAGTTTTAATGTAAAAGGCGGGCGGTGCGAAGCGTGCCAGGGCAATGGGTACATAAAGGTGGAGATGCAGTTTTTGCCGGATGTATATGTGCCCTGCGAGGTGTGCCACGGAAAGCGCTACAATAAGGAAACGCTGGAAGTTTCGTACAATGGGAAGAGCATTGCGGATGTGCTCGATATGACGGTGGACGAAGCGTTTGAATTTTTCAAAAACATTCCACAAATAAAGCGCAGGCTAAAACTTCTGCAGGATGTAGGGCTCGGGTACATAAAGCTCGGGCAGTCTGCACTGACACTCTCTGGCGGCGAGGCGCAGCGCGTAAAACTTGCCTCTGAACTGCAGAAGAAAGGCACGGGGCGCACGATTTACTTCCTCGACGAGCCGACGACCGGGCTGCACTTTGCAGATGTGCACAAACTGATAAATGTGCTGAATAGGCTCGTGGATAAAGGCAACACGGTAATCGTGATAGAGCACAACATAGATGTGATAAAGTCGGCAGACTACATTATAGACCTTGGGCCTGAAGGCGGGGATAAAGGCGGATATGTCGTTGCAAGCGGCACGCCCGAAGAAATTGCTCAAACTCCAGAGTCTTACACAGGGCAGTACCTTAAAAAAGTTCTGTGATATCGAGAATTCAGAAAGGTATTTTGTAACTTGCCTCTCAATTCACTTTGCCTCCAAAGGAAGAAAAGTTAGAAAGGAAACTCCGTGTCCGCTCTAACGAATAAGATCCTTCGCTCGCTAACGCTCGCTCGAGGACGACTCCATTCCTGTCGCTCTGAGCGTAGCGAGAATCTCTGCCTTAACGGCTTTACACTTCGTTACTATTAAGAACTACTTACAGACTGTTTTGTCAAAAACGGCTCAGAACGACAAAATCACTACAAACAAACTTTGTATTTATCAGCCTTCGTTTCAAAATCGCTAATTTAAGGCCCATAGACGCAAATCTTGAGAAAAATCGGGTAATTATACCTGCAAAACGCGTTAAACGGCCTTATTTTAGGGCATACGAAAATTGCAATAAAACCTGTGTTTATCAGCGTTTCTTGAAAATCGCCATAAAATTATCAATTTGAATAAAATTCCCTAAAATAGAAACCCGCATAAATAGAGGCTTTCTTAATGGTCAAAAGTGGGCAAAATTCGTCCGAAAAGCGAAAAATTGTTCGTATCGTGTAAAATGTCCTATAAATCCATTAAGTGCTGATTATCACTGTATTCCTTAACAATCACCTATGAAGTTGCTACGAGCACAATATTTAACTCTGACAAAAACACTTCTCAGAGGTGTCGCTCTGAGCGTAGTAAATCGTTTCTGCTCTAACGACAAAACTTCTGAACCACTTGCATTTTTTCCCGTCATTCTGAACGAAGTGAAGAATCTCTACCTTAACCACTCTGTATTTAGGGGAATGTTGTTCTGCACACCAATTACTTATAAGGTCCTTCGCAAAAGTAGCTCAGGACGACGGGGAGAAGGTCATTCTGAAGGATCTTGTGACTGAAGAATCTCTGCCTTAACGACTTTAGAAAAAAAGATTCACTTCGCGTGTTTTTGATGTGCATTGTAAAAGTTATTTAATCGCAACAAGTCTTTTGTACAGGAATCGAATAATTTTTATTACTTCTTAAAGTCGAAAGTTTTGTAATAAAGTAAGGAAGTAATATAATATTACCAGAGGTGATAATATGGCAGAAACAACTGTGACTAAAAAAGGCCAGGTAACTATTCCACGGGAAGTAAGAGAAAAACTCGGGCTAAAACCCGGGGACAGAATAGTATTTACCGTAGAGGACGGAAGGATTATAGGTATACCTGTAGAATACATTCCAAAAGACCAGATGTACTTCTGGAGTAAAGAGTGGCAGAAACTCGAAAAAAGTGCAGAAAATGATAAAAAGAGTGGTAAAGTACACGAATTTAACGACGCAAACAAGGCACTAAAGTGGCTGAAAGAAAAGTAATTTACTCGGATACTTTTGTTAAGTGTTATAGATCTTTACCAAAAACGATAAAACAAAAAGTTTTAAAGCAAATTAACCTGCTTCTGTCGGATCCACAATCTCCTTCTTTGCAAATACATAGAGTTCACGGAACAAAAGGGATCTGGGAACTGTATGTCGATAAAAAGTATAGACTTACATTCGAGCGTTCAGGGAACACCTACTTTTTCAGAGTCGTAGGTACGCACGACATTTTGAAAAAAGAAGAAAAGCGGAAATCTTAATTTAGCAAAATTATCTTTGCCACTCTGAGCGTAGTAAATCGTTTCTGCTCTAACGACAAAACTTTTGAACCACTTGCATTTTTTCCCGTCATTCTGAACGAAGTGAAGAATCTCTGCCTTAACCACTCTGTATTTAGGGGAATGTTGTTCTGCACACCAATTACTTATAAGGTCCTTCGCAAAAGTAGCTCAGGACGACGGAGAGAAGGTCATTCTGAAGGAGCTTGCGAGTGAAGAATCTCCGCCTTAACGACGGACATTCCCCGACGGGTCGCTCTGAGCGCAGCAAAGGGTCCCTGCCTTAACAGCCCTGCAATTTCTTACATAACTTGTATTCCTCAGGTCGTTCTGGAACAGCGCAGCGAGGGTTTTCTGCTCTAATAAACTGCAACGCTGCTCTTGAAAAATTAGTAACTGGAATGCCAGTTTTTTATCACATTGAAAAAGCCAAAGTGCATCCGTTGCATTACCTGATAAATCTGTTATGCTTTACTTATGAAGAAAGATGGCACGAGAAAAACGATCAGGGCATCAATAGGAAGCCTGGGTGTTCTGGGGCTCAGAAACATTAAACTTCCCGCGCCACCCACCACGCTCTACTTAATGCTTGGCGAAAAGTGTATGTTTGACTGTGCATACTGCCCGCAGGCGCGCACTTCTCACGGCTCTACGAACTTTCTGTCGCGCGTTATCTGGCCAAAGACGGATTGGGGGCTTTTAAAAAACGCCGTTCTTAATGCTCCAAAAATTGTAAAACGCATCTGCTTCCAGGTGGTAAGCAGCAAAGGATATGTAGAAGAGGCATTGTTTTTTGTGCAGGATTTAAGCAAAACGCTTTCTGAATCAAGGGAAAGCAGCACTAACGCACGGGTTCTTCCTATTTCCGTGTCCATTCGCCTGTCAGACACTAACGATGTAAAGCGGCTATTTGACGCAGGTGCTGAGCGCATAGGGCTTGCGATGGATGTGGTTAGCAGGAATAATTATACGAGTATTCGAGGCGGCGACTTTGACAGGGACTTTCGCTTTATATTGAGTGCAGGCGAGCGCTTCAAGGGGCGGATTACCACGCACATAATCGTCGGAATGGGAGAGACGGACGAAGAACTGTTCAATGCTTTTTCTGAATTCTACAAACGGGATATTACCGTTGGGCTTTTCGCATTTACCCCGATAAAAGGCACGCGTATGGAAAACGCAAAGCGTCCCTTGCTGAACCGCTACAGAAAAGTTCAGTTTATGCGTTATTTGTTTTCAATGAATAAGGAATTTGTGCCGCACTTTGACGAAAACGGCAAACTCGTTTCAGTTGAAGGCAAAGGTGTCGGAAGCATCGTAAAAAGTAGTGCAATTTATGTGACGAGCGGCTGCCCGAACTGTAATCGCCCCTATTATAACGAAGAACCTCTCGGGCCTATGTTTAACTACCCGTTTATCCCTGACGAAACGGAGCGTATCGTTAACGAATTTACTGAAAGAGTAAGACATAACGAAGTAGTTTTTAAGGAGTAGTATTTATAAAATGTAAGCGGCATACATTTGCAGAAATTTTCACTTACGAAAGGCGATAACGACTAAACACTTTAATGTTTTTTGACGGGGTGCTAAAATTTAACTAAACAGCCAAAAGAGGTAAATTGTGCAGGGGAAAGATACAAATAGCGAAAATTTAAGCAAAAGATTCAGCGCAATTTACAAAAAGAGCGTAAAGCACAGAGATTTTATCCTGCTCTCAGAGATAGGTGCGCTTCTGCACGATTTAGGCAAGTTATCCCGCTTTTTCGTAATTTCAAAAGCAAAAAATACTTCGGTGAAGGACTTTCACGGGCAAATCCTGTTTTTAGATTACAAAAGAATGCCTCAAAGCGTTAAGGAATTTTTGTTTGCTCCGTTTTGGATGTTCTTTGAAGAGCAGCAGAAGATTACCGCAGAAAACGCAAAGGAATTGTCTGTGTTCAAAGAAGTGTTCCATAGAGACCCACTCGCCGTCTATTCCTCTCCTTTAAAAAATTCTCCAGAGATTAAAAACATTCCGCTCAATATTTCAATTGGGCATCTCGTCTGTGCGCATCACGGGTGTAGCAGATGCCTTTTTGAAAACTACCTCCACAAAAAGTGTGCATTTAAAGACTTGGCATCTAACTCTACGCTAAGAATTGACAGGCATCCTCTAATGAAGCTGCTAAAAACTGTAGACCACCTCGATGCGTCCAACCCTTCAAATACGGGAAAGCAGGAAGTGTTCAATTTGTACCGGAACGACTTCTTTTTTGGTGAAACGAAACTTTTCCTTAAACAATTTGATGCGATGCGTTTTGCGTTTTACGGTGAACTCGACGCACTTTTAAGTGAAGTAAAGACGAATAGTTGCTATGTGAAGGAAGTTCCTCGCATAAACTCGTCCGTAAAAGCGCTGGTGCAAAAGTACTTTGCAAACGCTCTTTCAGAAACGCGGCGCTCGGGGAACGACATTACTCTCCTTGACCACTCAAAAGCAGTTGCTGCGTTTTTCAAAACCTTTCTTTACTTTTATCTCGTAATGGGGAAAACAGTACCTAACTCGTTTTTTGATGTGCGCTTTCGCGTGATGCAAGTTTCCAGGACAAAATACTCAAGCAGAGTAAAGAACTTTTTAGAAAAAGAAATTGCCTGCTGTAACGAAATTGCCGAAACGGACCACTATCAGTATTTCCTTGTACCGTTTATTAAGCAAAATGGTGTGTTTATGCAATTTTTAAGGAGTGTAGTTTTTGAAAAGGTGCTTTACGGTGAAAAAGCAGATCTGGTTCTCTTAAAAGTAAACGACTTCACGGGAATTTTTGAAGATACTTTTTGTAAAAAGTCGTTAAGAAGTGTGCTTAAAAAATTCTACGGCCTTAAAGTTAAAAATTACTCCGACATTGCAGACGGCTATACGAAAAAGCAGGCGATAGAAGATGTAAAACGCGTCGTTTACTTTGCTTTGATGAGGAAGAAAGAGATGCTTCTTGCAAAACTGAAAAGCAGTAAAAAACACCTCAATAATCTTTATAACGGGAGTATCCACGACGAGCGAAACCTCGTTAAGTACTTCAAAAAAGAGCACGAGGTAAAACTTCTGGAAAAGCATCTAAATGCGTTTGTTAGTATGGAACAGATAAAAAAAATGTACGGCTGGAATTCGTCAAAGGACGCAGAAAGTGCAGTCTACGACTTTTTCAATACGGTGCTTTCCCCGGTGCGGCCGCCATCGCCAGTTGATATGAGTTTTTACTTCCTGCGTCAGTTTAACAAGATTCATTCGTTCGAAAAACTTGCCGAACGATTTCTCATTCGCCGCCCTCTCGTTTTAGGCAGGATACTTGCGCTTTTTCGTACATTGGAAACGGAATTTTGCGTAAAAGCGAAAAATGGTTAAACTAAAGAGTATGAAAAAGATTATAGCAATAGTTTTGGCGATTTCTATAATAGTAGGCATCGGGTTTTGCGGTAGTGCATTTTCTGCAAGTGCGACTTTTGGAAGATTTAAGATAAAAGTATCCGATGTGTTTTGCGGTAGTGCATTTTCTGCAAGTGCCCAGCAGAATGATGCAGGTGCCTATCTTAAGTCGCTTGGCATTGTTTACGGTTACAGCAACGGCGCGCTTTACGAGAATAAGTATATAACTCAGGCGGAGTACATATCTTTACTTGCCCGCTTACTGAGGAAAACGAAAAGAGTGCACAGGGGAAACCTCGTGAAACAGGTAAATTACTTCGATTACTTGATAAACAAGGCGTACCACGCATATCTTATTTTATATAATAAAATACTTACCGTTTATTACGAGAAGTTTTCAAAGTTCGTTCTTATTTTGAGGCACAGGTACACGAATTCTTCTTCTAATGCGTGGTACTTTTCAGATTTAATGTATTTGAAACGCAACGGCTTTGATGTACCGCAGAACTTCCATCCAGATGCAGTAATAAGTACTGGTAATGCAATAAAATGGTTGCTTGATGTGTTTGGATTAGGTGAAAATAAAGAATTTGTTGTCAAGGACAGCGGAATAACGAGTGACGATGTAGTGCAAATTCTCTCCGTAGAGCACAACTTTGACTTTATGACTGTATCAGACCTTGCAAAGCCTGTAAAGCGTGGAGAAGCATTTGAACTTGTTGCTTACTTCCTGCGTGAGAATAATATTAGAGTTCAAAGCAATTCTAAAAGCCCCGGCGATAAAAAATAGTATAATTTTTATACACTGTGCAAATTTTACACACTTATTGAGTAAGGATTGCGCGATTTTTTTCTATAAATAATATGCACATTTTTAATAGATTTTTGTTTTAATATTGCAATAAATCTTGTTATTATTAGGCTGTGTGGGTTTTTCGATTTCTTTTTTCTCCCTACTTTGGCACGCTTTTTGCACTATATAAGTGGAAGGTCGTAGCTTCTGTTTAATTTGTATTTGTACCTTCCACGCAGTGTTAAAACTGCGTTCTTACCTTGAAAAGTGAAGATAGT
>JALVXB010000037.1 GCA_027023025.1 Caldisericaceae bacterium
AGGCTACCGTTAAGCGTTGCGGTGGTCTGGGTGATGTGAGAGGGAGGAAGGGTGATAAGTGCTGCGGGAACGCTGATATTATACATGTAAATGCCTCTATCTGTTGCAATGTAAAATGTCCTTCCGGTAAGCGGGTTAACGACGAAACTTTCAACCGTTGTCCCGTTTAACAGGCCCGTGTTCATCGTGGTCCAGTTTGCACCGCCGTCTTCAGTTTTAAATACACCTCGTCCGTATGTACCTGCGTAAACTTTCTGCGCATTTAAAGGATTAATCGCAATACACTTTACCGTTGCAGTTGCAACTCCGTGTCTTACCTGCACCCAGTTTGCACCGCCGTCAGTTGTTTTATAAACATTGTGATGGTAAATGCCTGCATACAGCGTCTGGGTATTCGTGTGGTCAATAGTAAGTGCATATATGCCTCCAGTCGGAAGGCCGTTATTTATTGTATTCCAATGCGCTCCACCGTCAGTCGTTTTGTAGACGCCCATTCCGTAAGTTGAAAGGTAAACTGTTTGTGTATTGTGCGGGTCGATTGCGATAGAGAGTACCGACCTATTTAATAAGTTTACAGATCCCACGCTGTTCCAGTGCGCTCCGCCGTCAGTAGTTTTGTAGACGTCGTGATTTAAAAATCCAGCGTATAAAGTCTGAGAGTTTACCGGGTCAATTGCAAGCATATACATAAATTTACTCGTTGGAAAGCCGTTATTTATTGTATTCCAATGCGCTCCGCCGTCAGTAGTTTTGTAGACGCCCATTCCGTAAGTTGAAAGGTAAACTGTTTGTGTATTGTGCGGGTCGATTGCGATGCTAGTAATTACGAAAAGGCCTGGAAGACCGTTATTTACTGCATTCCAGTGTGCTCCGCCGTCAGTCGTTTTGTAGACCTCGCCCTGGTTCGTTCCTGCATATAGTATAGATGGATTTGACGGATCCATTGCAAGCGATCTGTATGTGCTGTAGGGAGGCAGCCCGTTACTCAAGCGCACCCACGCATTACCCGGCGTAACTGCAAGTGCGTTCCCCTCCTGCAAAAATAAACCTGCGGTAGTAAGTCCAGAGAAAAACAGAATTACGACCATAAGAATCGTTAAGGTTTTTTTAATTTTCATTAATATTTCTCCTTCGTATTTAATTTTGCCTATTTAATTCAGCCCTGCATTATAGTATTCAAATTAAAAAAAATCAATGAGTAAATTCAAAAATTTTTAAAAAAATGCATTTTAAAAGTGTTTTACGAACATCCATAGTAAACCAAATTTCTTTACACATATACCTAAAAACTATGTGCTGCAATTACTATCCTTCCTCTTTCTGCTTTTTAAAAAATTACACACTCTATAAGTCGATTTAAATGCGAAAAAATACTTCGCACGCAAAGCCATACAGTTTGAAACGCGGGAAATATTTTGCGGACTGCTGCAAAACATTCCAGTTACCTTACGAAATTTTTAACGGGCACACTTTGCTTTTTCACATTTTGTTAATCTTTTTGTCACATAATAAAACAAGTTTACGAGAAAAACTTGCAAGAGGGCAGGAGGCACGAGTGAAAGAAGAGTTCAGCGGCAAACAACTTTTAAGAAGTGCGGTTTTAAGCCTTGTAATTGCTGCGCTTGTTTTTACTACTTTTGGAACGGCATCTGGAGCAACTCCCAGAGCTTACAAAACATCTTTTGTGACGAGCCCGTCTGCAAATTACGCTTTGGAAAGCAGCGGACAAAGTGGGAACAGCGATACTCCGCTTGTAGAAATGACTACGCCGATTAAGCCAGCAGAATACCAGCGAATGCTCGGCGTGGGAATGGATGTTGGGTGGATGCAGTTCAAAAAGGATATGGAATCTTACACGCCGCAGGTTCCAGCAGACTTCAAAAAAGTGGGTTTTTCACATGTGCGCATCAGAATTAACGAAGACCCTCTCACGCCTGAATTCCTCAGCCGCCTGAAAAGTGTCGTAAACGACTGCCTTAAAAACAACCTCATACCAATTATTGCGTTCACCGCAGAAAACTTCAAGCAGAACCCAACAGAAGCGAACATGGAAAAAGTCGTTTCGTGGTGGAAGACGGTTGCGCAAGCATTCAAAGGCTATCCGTATCCACTTTCCTACGACCTCATCGTTGAGGTGGGAGAAAACCTTAAAGACCCCACGCTCCTCAACGAATGTTACGAGCGCACCGTTTCTGCAATAAGAAAAGTAGATCCGTATAGAATTATTTTTATTTCACCAATAGACCGTTCAGATCCATACAAGTTAAACTTGCTGAAAATTCCGCAGGATGCAAACGGATACCTGATGGTCGAGTGGCACTTTTACGCGGCAGGCCCGTCAAAAACAAATCCAAAGAGTCTGTGGACGAGTGGCACGCCTGCAGAAAAAAAGTTAATCGAGGACAAAATACAGGCAGCGCTCGACTATCAGAAGAAAACGGGGCTCTACTCGTGGGTGGGTGCGTGGATGCCGGGGAATTACAATCACGGAAACGACTACACGATAAGCGAGCAGGTGGTTTTTGCGACATTTATGTCCTGCGCGTTGAGGCGCGCTCACATCCCGTACGCGATAAACGCAGACACGAAGTTTTACGACGATGCGACACACTCGTGGATTAAGACGATGCTGCCCGTGCTAAACGCCGTACTCAGGCCTGACTGCGGAATACCTGTGCCCCAAAGCGTAAAAGCAGTAGCGCTTGCAAACGGTATTTTCGTAAAGTGGAGTGGGGTAAACTACGCGCACCTTGCAGGGTATGCGCTTTACAGGGAAAGTTCAAACGGGAATTCCGGGGAAAGTTCCGGCTCTGCGCCCGTGCTGCTCGCAAAACTGCCGAAAGGAAAAACATTCTTTATCGATAGAAGCGCAAAGGAGGGCGTGCGTTACACATACTTCGTAAAGGCATTTGACGATGCTTGGCCGCAGGACTACTCAAAGCCCTCTGCTTCCGTAAGCGCAGCGATTTTATCCGGAACGAAAACCGTTATCACCCTCCGCCCCAATAGCCCGCTTATGACGATTAACGGCGTTCAGCAGGAAATCGATCCCGGCAGAGGCACGAAACCCGTTATTATCCCGAAGTGGGGCAGGACGGTCGTTCCAATCCGCGCAATCGTTGAAGCACTGGGCGGGACGATAGAGTGGGATCCCGTGCAGAGGATGGTCACTATAAACTTCGAGGGTAAGACGATTAACCTATGGATAGGAAAACCCAGGGCAAGAGTAAACGGCGTAATGAAGTGGATTGATCCAAACAATCACGATGTAAAACCGATTATAGTAAATGACAGAACAATGTTACCTTTGAGATTTGTTGCAGAGAATTTAGGCTGCACAGTAAAGTGGGACGCCTCGACGCGCACGATAACGATAACTTATACACCGTAAAGAATAGCAAATAATAAATATCTATTTTAAGGGCAGCATTGTGCCGCCCTTTTTATTCTCTGCTAAAACCTGAAATTGTGTCTTGTAACTACAAAACAGGGTTTGTGTGATTGCTGCACTGTGTAAGAAAAAATACTTATTGTTAGCTCTATCTGAGCAAAAAATTCCTGCCTTAACAGCGAACATTGCTGAACCACTTGCATTTTTTGTCACTCTAAGCGCAGCGAAGAGTCTTTGCCCTAACAGCACAAATATTTCTAAACCACATGTATTTTCCCCGTCATTCTGAAGGAGCCTGCGAGCGAAGAATCTCTGCCTTAAAAGTGGACTTTTCGGTTTTGTCACTCTGAGCGCAGCGAAGAGTCTCTGCCTTAACAACCCTTTATAACGCAGACTAACTCTCCTATAAAAACGACATTTTAGCAAGGCAACTTATTGCAAACGAATTTTGATTTAACGGGTTTGAATTATTCTTCCGGGCTGGTTTCCATTTCGGCCAGTGCTTCGGCGTACTTTTTTACTACATCAGGCGAAAGCGTGTACTGTGGATGCGTGTAGATGTATTCTACTACTTCATTTTTGCCAAGGACTGGCACTTTGTAGTTGTCCCAAGGAGAGTCGAGCACGATGTCTTTTAAAACGCTTGCAAACGGAAACACGAGAATAGGCATAACGAAACTTTTTCTGTTTAACTTATCGTCGAGGATTCTTTTTATCACCTGAGAGTTGCGGATTACCTGCTTTCTGTAATTTTTCCTTGGAGGATCTCCGTCTATTATTACTAAACGGTTTTTGTCGTCCTGCGAAACGACGCCGGAATTTGACTTAACCTCTATTACGAAAACGCCATTCGGGCCAACCACGACGGCGTCGACATCTCCGTATCCCGTGTAAATGTTCGTAAACAGATAGTAGTCCTCGGTAAGGCTTTCCATTAAGAATTTCTGCACCTCTCGCTCTGCTTTCAATTCCCTTTTCTTAACTAAAAAGTCGTTTTTCACTTCTTTAATTAGAGAGTTAAGTTGTTTAAAGGTCACTATTCCAATAATAATCGCTAAAGGTAAAATTATAAGATAAGAAATGTAACCAACTTTTGCAATCCCGGTAGCGCCTTTTTGAAGTTGTCCTATTGCAGCAATCGAAAATAAACCACCCAGCAGCAATACGATTATAAAGAACCACATAAATGCAAGTCTGATGTCTGTTAGTTTGTCCAGTTTTTCGCCTGTTTCTAAAACCTGTTTTTCCAAAAATGTATACGCCTTACGCCCGCTACCGTACTGTTTTACATCAGTGAACCATTCCATACCCCTCTCTTTACCTTCCTTTTTGTAGAATTTTGCTTTAAGTTTACACCTACATATTAACTTTATACTCAAAAATGAAATTTTTCAAAGCACACATTATGTTATCAATTTGAGAAAAAAATTGGAATCTGGAGAAAAATTTGCCGTAAGGAAGTTTTAGCGGGCAATACCTAACCTATGTAGGAAGGTGGATAGTTAACTGGCGTTTTTAAAGTTTTCCCGCGCTAAATCGTTTTCGTTATAAATCGTCACTCAATGCAAAATCATCTACCCGAATAAAATTTTAAATTTTAGTGTAAAAATCTTGAAAAAAATTTTAATGAGGATTAGAATTTGGAAAACTATACAAAGGAGAATAGAAATAGAAATGGAAAATAAAGAACAAAACGAAAAGTACGAACTCCAGAAGTTAGCACTTGAGCGCATAGATAAAGTAGAAGACAGAATAATCCAGACGAACATAATGTTTATCCTTATTTTAGGATTCGAAGGAACGATTTTTTCTATTATAACTAAATTATTTTATAATCCGCTATCTTTAAATTTGTTGACATTATTACTACTATTAGCCTTGGTATTATCCATAAACCTTGTAATATTTGAACTCTGGATCCATAAAATAAAATCTTTATATTATAAATCCAACACAAATTATGTGTCTTTAGAAAATATTTTCTTGCCAATGACGATCACAGTATTATTCACGCTCACAATTATTATAGTAGATGCACACATTATATATAGGCTCATCAGTATGAACTCAATTTCGTCGATGTTATACATATTAACATTGATAATATTTATATCATTTATAATACTAATGCTAACATTTTTTAGAGAAACATTTAATACTTTTAAAAATTATCTAAAACACATCGAAATCCAGAAAAAAATTGACAAAAAACTCATTAATTTCTGCACAAGAACTATCTATATTATCATAGCTCCAATCGTTACTTTTTTACTCACTATAATAATTATAGGTTGCACTTTGCGTTCTTCTTTACCTTCTATACTAATAATTTCTTTTTTAGTAAATGTAGCGATATATCTGTTTATATTAATACATTTAATACTTATCTTTTTAGGAAAAGAAGAATACCTTTAATAAATTATGCCTTTCTCACCCACCCTTTCTGTGCAGCCGCTCCTCTAACTCGCAGGCCGGGCAGAAGTCACCTTTGCCTTTAAAAAGCGTACCGCAGCGTTTGCAGCGCTTGTAGCCCATTTTTTTGCGGGCAATTTCGCTCTTTTTAAAGTATAAAAGCACCTCCCTATAGCGCATTTTTGCCTTTTTGTCGCCTTTAAACTTCGAAACGAGGTTTTCTATCCAGGCAAGGTCTTCTGCGGGAAGTTTTATGTCGGATAGGTCTATAATGTCGTCTTGTGGGGTGTGCTTTACGCGCGGTTTGTATCCGTGCTCCACCACGCGGAACCTCAACTCGTGCACGGGGGACTCGCCCACCTTCTCCTGCACGCGCTTCAAAATCTGCGGCTTCATTGCGTTGAGCTCGCGCATAAAAAGAGAACTCACCACGCCTATCGTAAGCACACCTTCTTTGTAGGAAAGCGGCTTCGTATACTTTGCAAGTTTCTCCCCCACGATTTCGTCCCACTTAAGCAGCGCTTCGTGCCCCTTTATCTTTATGTAAAAGTCGTGCTTTGTGAGGAACTTATTCAATGAAAACTTTATGCTTTCAACGGGAGATCTGCGTTCCAAAAGATCACCTCAGCACGATAACTGTAGTCTGCGGAATAAGGCCTTCAGGGATAAGAGAAAGTTCGAGAGCGGTAAGCAAAACTTGCTGATTTTTAATGATGTTTAAGATGTTCTTTCTGTGGTATGCGTCGAGGTCGGAAAAAAAGTCGTCGAGGAGCACAACTGGAGATTCCCCTTTAACCTGCTCGATCAGTTTGTTTTCTG
The DNA here is from genome assembly GCA_027023025.1 of Caldisericaceae bacterium. Taxonomy (GTDB): domain Bacteria; phylum Caldisericota; class Caldisericia; order Caldisericales; family Caldisericaceae; genus S143-107. The sequence continues at coordinate 6,623 of JALVXB010000037.1, forward strand.
CAAAGCGCAGCGCAAAGCCGATGCTGTACGCCTCACCAAGAGAGCTGAACTCGCGCGCAGGCACGTCGTTAAGCAAAATTTCCACCTCGTCGAGGTGCACTCCGTAAAGCGTCCTGCGCCGCTGCACTTCTTTCCTTAGTGTTTCTTCGTCCGTAAGTTTTTCAACTGCAGAGCGCCTGTAGTTAAGCGTAAGGCGGACAGCTCTACCCGTAATTTTGTAGAACATTTCCTCAGCAGCTGGCTTTAACGCACTTATCGCATCTGCCCGTTTTTTCTGAATCGTCTTCCCCACGCCTGAAATTTCTTCGCTGTAGAGTTTCAGCAGGCCCGCGTCAGCCCCCTGTTTTAACAGCGCATTTCTGTTTTTAAGCAGCGCGTAGTACTTTTTAATCAGGCCGTAGTACTCCCCGTCCGTAAAAATAAGAAGGTGGTTAAGGAATGCCCGCCTGTTTTCAGGCCCGCCGCGCACGAGCAGAGAGAGTTTGTAGTTCATAAAAATCACGGGAAACATACCCACTATTGGCGAAAAACCGGAAAACTTCTTTTCGTTCAGGCGCACCTCGCGTTTATTTTTTCCGAACAGAAAACGGATGTTGTAAAGCTTTTCTTCGCTCGGAGGCAAGGCACCGCCGTTACTACTCTCCCGCGGCGTACCGAGCGCAATGTCTGCAGAGAGAAACGCGTAGTCACTTCCAAAGCGGATGCAGTTGTTCAGGTGGTTCGTTACGAACGACTTGCCTGTGGATAAGAGGTACAACCCCTCAAGCACGGTCGTTTTCCCAGTTCCGTTCCTGCCCGTGAGCACATTATACCCGGGAGAGAAACGAAACTCGCTTTTTTCAAACCGCCTGAAGTTTTCAAACTGCACCGCTTTTATCAGCATTTACGGTTACGGCCTCTGCGGCATAATCACATAAACGAAAGAGTCGTCGCCCTGCCCAATAATTTTTACGGGGTGCAGCGGCCCGTTCATAAAGAACTTTACTGTGTCTGCTTTAATGTGGGAGATTCCTTCAATGAGTTTGCTTGAGCTAAATACGACTTCTACTTCTGCATTGCCTTCAAAGTGGAGTTTTTCTTTACCTTCACCCATTTCAGGCGACTTTGCAGACGCCGTGATCGTATTTTCAGAGAACAAGAGCGCTACCTTGCCCGTGCCTCTGTTTGCTATCGTTTCGAGCCTGTTCAATGCTTCCAATAGCTCCGCTTTGTTCGTTTCTGCGGTAAACTCAGACTCTTTTGGTATTACCTGCTCGTAAGGAGGATATGTACCGTTAATAAGGAGTGACACGATCGTAATGTCCGGAGTAACGAATGCAATCTGCGTATTGTCTGAAAGCACCAGCACGCTCTCTGAGTCGAGGTTTGCCTTCTGTAAGATCTCCGTTGCTTTCCACGGAATAATAAATGAAATTTCTGGTAAGTTTTGCATCGGCACTTCACTTTTTGCAAGCACCGTTCCGTCCGTTCCAACGAAACGAATTTTTCCGTCGGTTACCTCAAAAAATACACCCCTGAACTCTTTTCTGCTTTCTTCCTTTTTGGAGACTGCAAACAGCGTTTCGTCAATCAGATCGCGCAGAGTGTCGAGCTTTATTTCAAACTTTACCTTTTCTTCTACATCTGGAAGTAGTGCAAAGGCACCTGCGTCGAGGTTGTTTATTTTGTAAACGGAACTCCCCTGCTTTACGCTGCTCGTTTTGGAATTAATGTCTATTATCGTTTCTTTGTCTTTTTTAAACTTTGAAACGACATTTTTAAGCAGAGCGTACTGAAGGACGACTTCGCTTACTTCTTCTGCGTCTTTTACCTCTGCGTTAAGTTTTACTTTCATTCCCTGTTCGAGGTTCGTTCCTACGAGGTATGGAGTTCCGTCTTCTATCTTTAAGAGCACATTTTGCAAAATTGGCTCAATAGTTTTTGTTGAAATTACGCTTCCCACATTTTGCAATGCTTTCATTAAATCTTTGTTCTTAATTTTTACTTCCATCTTATCCACCTTCCTTTTATTATTATATTTTTATATATAAAAGACAGTAGTAGCCGTAGTAAGGTATGTTAGTAGTGTGTAAAAGTATAGTTACACTTCTCTTTCTCACTCCTGCGCGCCTGTGCGTATGTTGTGGACAAGTAGTCGCACCTCTCCACAGTATCCACAAAAAACTTTTTATCCACAGGTTTTTCCACATTATCCACAACCTTTTCCACACCTAATTCACACCGTTCAGGCGTTTTTTGATTTCTTCGATCAACGCGCGCATCGTGTCCTGTTTTTTCATCTCTTCTTTGATTTTGTTGCAGGCGTGCATCACCGTCGTGTGGTCTCTGCCGCCAAATGCTTTTCCGATCTGCGGGAGTGACGCGTCGGTGAGTTCCCGTGAAAGGAACATTGCAATCTGGCGCGGGAGAGCGATGTTCTGCGAACGCCGTTTTTCGATCAAAGACTTTTCAGGAATGTTGAAGTACTCTGCAACGGTTTTTTGTATCCGCTTGATCGTGACGGGTTCTTTGGACGGCTTGATGATGTCGGACAGCGCACGCTTCGTGAATTCCAGAGTAATTTCTTCGTTCGTGAGTGACGCCGTTGCGATGAGCCGTACGAGAGCGCCTTCCAATTCTCTTATGTTTGAGCGGATGTGTTCTGCAATGTAGTAAAGCACATCGTCTGAAATTTCTATGTTTTCCGTTGTCACCTTCTTTTTTAAAATGGCGACGCGCGTTTCAAAGTCTGGAGGCTGTATGTCTGCAACGAGCCCCCACTCAAAACGCGTGGTGAGCCTTTCCTGAAGCGTTGCAATTTCCTTTGGGGGGCAGTCAGATGTAAGGACGATCTGCTTGCCTGCGTTGTGCAGCGTGTTGAATGTGTGGAAGAACTCCTCCTGCGTGCGCTCTTTTCCCGCAAGGAACTGCACATCGTCTATCAGCAGCACATCGACATTACGGTACTGCCTGTGGAACTGGTCGATGAGCCGCCTGTTGCTCTGCGCGTTCTGTATTGCGTAGATCACTTCGTTCGTAAACTTTTCTGTCGTCGTGTATATAATTTTGAGGTTCGGGTAGTTTTTCAGTATGTAGTGGGCAATTGCCTGCAAAAGGTGCGTTTTCCCCAGCCCCACGCCTCCGTATATGTAGAGCGGGTTGTAGGTTTTGCCGGGGTTCTTTGCAATTGCCATTGACGCTGCGTACGCAAGGCGGTTGCTCTGCCCCACGACGAAGTTTTCAAATGTGTAACTGTTGTTCAGCATAATGTCGCCCAGCCTCATAGGGGGTGGCTCCGTCTGTTTCGGCTTTTTCTCCTGCACGACGAACGAGATCTCCACAGGTCCGTTTTTTACCTCTTCAAGCGTGCTTTTTATTAACGAAAGATACTTCGTTTCCAGCCACTCTTTTACGAATTCCGACGGCACCCTTAAAACGACGCGCTCGTGCGTTTCCTCTGCGCATTCCACGGGTTTAAACCATGTTTCAAATGTGGGCACGCTCAAATTTTCCTTTAACTTTCCCAATGCCTTTTGCCAGCTATCCATTGTACTTATTCCTCCCGCACACAAATTACTCCGCTTATTACCTATTTGAAGCAATTTAATTATACTATCAACTCGACTTAACGCCAAAGTGAAAGGCGTGCAGGGTTTACGCTGCAATTTGCGTGTGGCGGCGCTTTTGAGTGCTTCGTGAAATTTTCGGACGGCTTCGTGCGCTTTCAGGTGCGTGGTTTAAAAATCCGTCGGCAGCCTTCGCATATCCAGGCGGCGGAGATAAGGGATTTTACGTTAGTTCGTCAAGTATTTTTAAAAAAGTACGCAAAAAGACGCAAAAGTGCGGAACATTTTTCTGAAAATTCCGTCTATTATAGTGAGCAGAAAATTTTTGAGTAGAGTGCGAAGTGCGAGTGCAGGTGCGGAAAATTCGTAAAAGGCGGTGCATTGGAAAAATAGGTGCGTTTGGAAAGCATTGCAAAACTAACTTCTAAATTTTTAATGGGAGGTGTAGAATTGAGAGAAGAAAAAATTAAGAACGGGAGGGAGCAGGTAAACTCTAAGTGGAAAAGCGTGGCAAGAAGTTCTGTAAAGGCAAAGCGCGTTGTTATTATTCTCGTAATCGTCGCACTGCTTTTGAGTATTACATTAAGAACGGGGTTTAAACCGGACGCCTGGACGCTGACCGTTACTATGGACCAGAAAGACTCTGAAGTAGTAGAGCAGTTTAAAAAAACTTACGGGATACGCTGCGAAATGGTATCTGGAGGGGAAACTGCGGCACTCCAGATGTACTTCAACATTCCTGACTCGTACACGCCTGAAGAAAAAGAGAAAATAGAAACGGAATTTATCCGCGCCATTCTTGGTAAGAATGCTATTCTTTACGAAGAATTTGACGGAAATAGAAGTGAGCATACGCTTGCTGGATACACCGTGAAAAAGAAGCGGCGGCTGTTCCAGAAGGTTCAAGTTCATCCCGCCGTGCTCGTTTACACAGATAACTGCGGTGAAAGCTGTGAATACGCAAAGATTGCGCTTGCAATGCACTTTACCTCGCTTTTATTTTTTTCAAGAGAGCCAGTACCCGTTGAGTTTCTGCCGGATAATTTGCGCTTTGTTTCGCCATTTTTGTTTCCTTATTATCCGTTTGAGCGGTACATCGTTAATCCAAATGTGATTTCCTCTGCAACGACCAAAGACTTCGTGCCTGATATGGAGCACTACTCTTACCTTTTAGTAGATTACTACCCTTTTGATGTGTACAGCCTGGGAGTGTTCAGAATGTCGCCGTCGGTTTTTGCCTGGTTTTACGAAAAGAGCGGGCAGACGGTAAGGCTTTTGCACTTCGGCAGGTTGCGCAGAGTTAGTAGCGAGAAACTGCCCTGAGAGTTAGATCACGGCGCAAAGTTTTATCAATAAAGTTTTATGTCGGGTTAAAGTGTGCGTTGTTGCAATCTGCGCCCAGAATGGTGTGAACAAAGACCTGCAATAGGGTTTTGCAAGATTTTTAATCTTTTAAGTGAAAAAAACTGCGAATGGGAGTTTGCGAGGCTCTGCAAAGTGTGCGCGAATAATATTTGAAAGTTTTTGCAGAGATTATTTGCTAACCCAAAATCCCACGCTTTTATAACCAGGAATTAGAGTGGAATTCTGCGTTGAGGACGACTAACTTTTGTCACTCTGAACGCAGCGAAGAGTCTCTGCCTTAATAACCTTTCATTCGGAAAAGCGCAGCAGAAATTTTACCTTTTGGTGTGTAGAAAGATATTTTTGTAACTTGCCTCCCAATTTACTTTTTCTTCCAAAGGAAGAAAAGTTGGAAAGGAAACTCCGTGTCCTTTCCAAGGTAAGGTCCTTCGCTCGCTGACGCTCGCTCGAGGACGACAAAAATGGGATGTTCGCTCAAGGACGACGGAAAGGTTGTCCTGTGTGCGTCTCGAAAACTTTCGCCACACTTTTTGAAGGCGCAATTTTCCACATTTTGCTACCACTTTTCCACAGGCGTATCCGCTCAGCATTTGTCCACGAAAAAATTAAATGTATAATGGCAGAGGAAAGGAGGCTTAAATGAACGAAGTAACGATATTTCTCGGAGGCCAGGCGGGTGAAGGCGTAAAGAGAGGCGCTGCCGTAATTGGCAGAATGCTGAACCGCTTTGGCCACCACATATTTATTATGGACGACTACGTTTCCACGATCAGGGGCGGCCAGGACTACAGCGAAGTGCGCGCGTCAAAAAGCGAGGTGTTCTCACAGTCAGGGCGTGAAGACATCGTGATCTCTTTCCACAAAGACATCTACGAGCGCTACAAAAGCAAGGCAAAAGAAGACGCAATTATTATTCTGGACGGAGAGAGCGGAACGGACATTCCTTTTTCTAAAATTGTAAAGGAAAACGATGCGCTTACCGTGATGAAGCCATCTATTGCGCTGGGCGTCGTTGCCTATATCCTCGAGGTGCCGTTTGAATTCGTGGAAAGGACGCTAAACAGCGAGTTCAAGGAAAAATCAAACAAAAACATCGCGCTTGCAAAGGTAGGCTACGAAACGGCCAGGGAAAGAAACTTCCCGCGCCGCCCGCTGGAACGCGGAGAAAAGCCGCCGTTCCCCCTTATGTACGGAAACGAGCTTACTGCTCTTGGTGCAGTGCGTGCAGGTATGAAGGTTTACACTGCATATCCCATTACCCCTGCAAGCCCCATTCTGCACTTTCTTGCAAAGGAGCAGAAGCGCCTTAACATCACTGCGCTCCACACGGAGGACGAAATCTCTGCTGCGGTGATGGCAATCGGCGCTGCGTATGCGGGCGTACCTGCAATGGTTGGGACGTCCGGGCCGGGCATCGACCTTATGGGTGAAGCAATCAGCCTTGCGGGCGGAACGGAAGTACCTCTCGTTATCGTTGACGCGCAGCGTGCAGGCCCAACGACTGGCGTTCCTACATACACGGAGCAGAGCGACTTAAATCTGGTGCTGAATGTGGGGCACGGAGAATTTCCCCGCATCGTGCTTGCCCCTGGGACTGTGGACGAAAGTTTCGACATAGCGGCGCGTGCGATGCAGTACGCCTGGTGGTATCAGACGCCGGTGTTTATCTTAACGGACAAGCAGGTTGCAGAGAGCAGCAAAACGGTGAACCTCGACTACAAGCGCAAATTTCCTCTGCCTGTGAAGTACTTTCAGAGCGGCGGGCAATACGAGCGATACAAAGTTACTGAGGACGGCATTTCCGAGCTTGCATTTCCGGGAATGAAAGGCGTCGTAAACCACACGAACTCCACTGAGCACACGGAAGAAGGGTACTCTTCGAGTTTGCCTGAGAATGTGATAAAGATGAAGGAAAAGCGCCTGAAAAAGGCAGAAACGATAGAAAACGACTTTTTAAGGGAGCACACGATAAGCGTGTTTGGCGACCCAGACGCAAAGAATGCCGTCGTTTCGTTTGGCTCGCCGACTGGTGCAATCCTCGAAGCAATTCAGGACCTGCCGGTGAAGTTTTTGCAGGTAATATCGCTTGCGCCGTTCCCCGTTGAAAAGGTAAACAATGTCTTACACAGCGTAGAAAACATCATCACTGTGGAGAACAACTCAACCGGGCAGTTTGCAGAGCTCTTGAAGTGCAAAACGATGCGGAAGGTAAACCACCGCTTGCTGAGGTACGACGCAAGGCCGTTTGACCCCTTTGAACTGAAAGCACAGATAAAGGAGGTGCTCCTGTGAGCAAGGTAAACATAGGGACGAACAAAAAAATACAGTGGTGCCCGGGGTGCGGGAACTACGCGATATACGCTGCATTCAAGAATGTCGTTGAGAGAAATGTCGAAAGCGAAAAACTGATAAAGGAAAACCTGGTGCTTATCTCAGGAATTGGATGCCACGGATACATTACGAACTACTACGACCTGAACTCGTTCCACCCCATTCACGGCCGCGTGCCTCCCCTTGCAACGGGAATAAAGGTTGCAAATCCGCTGCTTACCGTGGTGGGCTTTGCAGGTGACGGAGATGTCTACGCAGAGGGGATGAACCACATCGTCCAGGCGGCAAGGCGCAACACGGACATTACGATGATCGTGCACGACAACAGCGTTTACGGGCTTACCACCGGGCAGTTTACCCCCACATCCCCGCAGGGGTTTAAGGGGCGTTCCACTCCGTTCGGCAACCCCGAGCGTCCGATAAACCCAATTTCCCTTATGATTATTTCGCGTGCAACATTCGTCGCAAGGGGATTTTCTGGCGACCCAAAGCACCTCGAATACCTGTTTGAGCGCGCAATTTTCCACAAAGGCTTTTCCGTCGTCGATGTGATTCAGCCGTGCGTTACATTCAACGACACTTACGAGTACTACAGAAAGAGAGTTTACAGGTTAGAGGACACGGACTACGACCCGCACGACTTCGATGCTGCACTGAAAAAGTCGCTCGAGTTTGACGGCCGCGTGCCGATCGGCGTATTTTACGAAGAGGAAGCGCCCACCTACGAGGAACTCGTGACGCGCAAGACGAATTACTTCTACGACAGGGACATTGCAGACATTTCTGACATCGTTTCGGAAAAGGTGTGAGGGGTTGAAAGAATATAGGGAGTGAAGGTAATGTTAGGGTCAACAATTGCCAAAAATTTGATATATGTTGTATTTGGTATTACTGCATCTGTCTACTTTACAGAGTTGTTGGAAAAATGGCCACAAATTGGGCGTTTTTCTACTATTACTATTAATAAAAATTCTGCTAAGATTATGTTAGTATCGTGGTTATCAATAATAGCTATACTTTTTTCCTCATTATTATCAATGGAACTTTGTTTTGTATATATAGATAATAGTAAAAGCAATGTTTTATCTGTTTTACTTTATACATTATTTTTATTGTCTTTTATGTTGGTGCCTAAATTTGGCGCAGGTTTTATTAGGGGTATAAATATTTTATTTTGTAGGACAGAATTTATTAAGAAGCTCAAAAAAGCATATACTGAAGGCAAAACAATGGAAGAACTTTACCTTTCAAAAGAATATATAGAAGATCATAAAATCTTGCAAGATGGTGGTAAAATTTATGCGATAAAGAAAACCATTGGAAATTTATTGTTACTTCTAGTTTTTTTGTCGATACCAATAATACATTACAAAAATATTTTATTAGGCGTAGCATTAGTATCGTTTATTCTTGCAATTTTTATGCCAAGGTTTTGGCAATGATAATTAGCTACCACGGGGCGGCTTTATGCCGCCCTCTCTACTTCTTCACCGATAACTGCCGTTTAATCAATTCATTCTTTTATGTTCAGGTGTAATTGCACTACCTGCTTTCTTTAAGCACTGTAATACTCTTTACGGCCAGTAGTACAGAGTAACAGTCTTCGTTGCTCCGCCCCAGTCAACAGTTGCACCGAGGTGTTCCGCAATAAACCTCAAAGGCAAGTATGTCCTTCCGTTTATTATAATAGGCACCACTTTACTGTCGTTTGGATCTATTTTCGTTTTAATGCCGTCCACCAGTGCGGTGCTGTTTCCTATCTTTAATACTATGCTGTGCCCGTTGAGTACTATAGTAACCTCTCTCGTCTTTCCGTTCCACTTGATACTTCCACCCAGAGACTCTATAATCACCCTTATCGGAAGAAGCGTCCTGTTGTTCATAATAATAGGTTTGCTTCCCTGTGAATCAATTCGTTTCTTTACTCCGTTTACTGTAACAAACGGGCTTCCTATTTTGAGGTTAACCACAACGCTCTGGTGTTTTGAAACAGGAACTTTTTCGAACAGCACTTCTATTGTGTGGTTTGCCTTAACTGCAAAGAATGTGTACTCCCCGTCTTTTATGCTTACCGCTTTTCCGTCGACCAGTACTTCTTTAATCTTGTACCCACTTTCAGGCGTAATCTTAAATGTTTTGTTCTCTCCGTAGTATGCAGTAACCTTCCCAAGCGTGCCTGAAGGAGAAATCGTTCCGCCTTTACTCGTCTTCACATCGATTACGAACTTGTCGCGTTCCAGAGTAATGACGAGATAGTGGTTTTCGTAAACTGCGTTTATTTTGTAGGTATACGTGCCGTTTGGATTTTTAATGAGTTTTGAAAGTGGAATGACTTTACCGTTATCCGTAAACTTTGTGATGTGGTAACCTGCTTCAGGGTTAATCGTGACCTTTGCAGGATTGCCTGATTGAACAGTCTGTAATTTTGGTATAACCTTCGCAAGGCCTCCATATACTTCTACTTTTGCAGTAACTGTAAACATTGGTTTTGGTTTCTTTACAAACTCTGCGCGTATCGTGTGGTTTTCTTTCACCTCGTTAAGTGTGTAAGTTTCTCCAAAGGGGTTAGCAACTGGAGCAGGTAAACCGTCCACGATTATTTTGTCGATTATGTATCCAGGAATAGGCGTGATGGCAAAGGATTGGTTTTCTCCATAACTTACATACACCGTGCCTGAAGGAGAAATCGTTCCGCCTGGCCCTGCAGACGTAGTAATGATTAATCCGCCCAGCGTAAAGTATGTACCCGTGAGTTCGCCGAGCGTTGGGGAAGTCGTATCGTCTATCGTTACTGCGACATACCCTGCATAACTGCTGTTGTCCACATTGCAGGTATCTACCGTGACACTGCCTGGGACGACCTGCCAGTTAGAGCAGAGTTTCCACTTGCTCTCCGTTTTGTCAAACCAGAACGGCGCAAGGTTTCCGTGGTTTGCTGGATAGTAAAGTTTTAATACAATTCTATCGAGGTTTGCAGGTTGAGTTGCGTTAAGGTCAAAGAATGCACCGGGGAACGACGCGTTAAAACTTACGGAGGTGGGGTTCTGCGAATACTTTACGAGCATTACATCAGAACTGCCGTTTCCGTTTGGGGTTGCGTCTGCCCCCATACCGATCGTTCCGTTCTCGAATGTGTTGTCTATAGAATTTAAGGAAGCGGTGCCTCCAGTTACGCCTTCTACACTTCCTTCCGTTTTGTCGCCTGCCTTTCCTGCCCAGGGGTCAAAAACGATGTAGTCACTTACGGGAATAGAAATGTTCTTGCTCGTCGTAATTTTGTCGCCGTGCCCTGATGGGTTTGTTTCTGCGTTGTACGGGCCTGATTTGTCGCTTTCTCCCCACCAGTTGTATGTTGCATCGAACACGGGGTCTGGGTTGGGAAGGGCAGGATCGGCTTTTTCGTACACGAATCCTCCGCCGTCCAGGCAGTTCGTCGAGAATGTATCACCGTTTTCGTAAATGTTGTTGTAGCGTGCAACTACCTTTGGGTTTACCGTGTGGTCCTTCTTGATTTCGGGGTGAATGCCAAAGTCGTTGTCGTAAATCGTGTTGCCCATTGCAATAATGCTCGAGTCATTTTTTAAAGAAATGCCTGATGCGCTTGCGTGGCAACTGGTGCCGCCGTAGTGGTTATTTCTCAGGACATTTTCCGTTATTCTTGCGAAGGAGCCATTCTTTAGATAAATGGAATCTATCGAAGTGTTTGGATCAGGAATTCCGTCTTCGTCTGCCTCTATTATGTTTTTGTGGATAATTGCTTTTCCGTTGTTCAGCAAAATACCTTCGCCTATGTATCCAAACGGACACGCTGAGCCATTGTTTGCTGAATTGTATCCGTAACCTTTATAATTTTTAATTATGTTGTTCTTTATTATCGCCCCACTTGCGTCGTATACACACACGCCGATAATTCCGTCCTGGATGGTAAACCCGTCGACCGTAACGCCGTTTGCCCTGATTGCAACTATTGCGTTTTGCGTGTTTTGTGCTTTTATTATCGAAGCGTGGTTTTCTGCTCCTTTCAAAGTAACGGACTTATCCACCACGACATTCTCCGTGTAGGTGCCGGGCATTACGAAAATTGCGTCGCCGTTTACTGCGGCAAAAACTGCCGACTGGATGTGCATTCCTGCCCCAACGAAGTAGTTCTCGTAGTCTGCTGCAGGAAGCGTGGGAATTACACCGTTCGTGCTTATGTCAGAAGTGTTGTTTACTACTGCGTCTGCAAAACCGATTGATGCAAGTTGTGCACCTGTCGTAAGTGCAGCGTTTAAATTCCTGAAAAAGTAAATCTGGTGTGGAGACGATACGGGCAACCTTACGATGCTTGCAAAGTCGCCTGACACATTAAGGTTCGTCACTGGATAGTCGGAACCTCCGTCGTAGTTGTCCGTTTCTACATACAGCGGAACGGGCTCGCCAAAACTGTTAGTTCCAGAGAGCGTAATGTTGCTTGAGCCGCCGGGATAGTACCTGCCGTAGGTGTAAACGGCCATACCCATACTCTGCCCGTTACCCCACACATTTCCGCTAGTCGTTACATTACTTACGATTGCGTCGTGCGAATCCGTAAGCGCAATGCCTACTCCGTGGCTGCTGTTTCGTGCCGTAATGTGGTTCAGCGTGATGTTGCTGCACCCGTTGAAGTCTAAGTTGCTTTTTCCAGAGTTTTCTACAGTGATGTTTTCGTAGTCGAGATTTGCTGCACCGTCGGACTTTATTCCGTAAGATTGCGCATTTTTTAGCGTGAAGTTTTTTAGCGTTACGCTACTTGCAGTGATTTGTATGCCGTATCCTCCGTAAGAGCCTGCATCGATTATAACGCCTGCTTCTGATTCGCCAATAATGGAAAGTTTTTTGTTTACCGTGATCGTTGAAGGTTCTCCGTCGTAAGTGCCGTTTGCAACATTAATCGTGTCGCCGTTTGACGCGGCATTAATTCCTTCCGTAATCGTTTTGAAAGCAGACGACGGCGTCGTGCCGTTTCCGCTTGATGCAACGCTTGCATTTACATACCAGACATTGCCTGCTGCTTTTACCGGGGTAACTGTCCAGATACCTGAAGTAACCAGTAGCGTTATCGCAATAGAAACGACAACGCTTAAAACTTTTTTCATAAGCGCTCCCTCTCCTTTACCGTATTTTTCCCTCTTTTAGCTTAAAAGCAAAAAATTTTCAAATTATAAATAAATTTTGTTGAAATTGCAAATTATGTTTTAAAGGCATTAAATCCGGGTGTAAATAAGTATTTATTTCTGCGCCTTTTTGAAGAGACTTTCTGAAAGATTTTGCCGTGCTTTTTACGGTGGAGCTCTTCCCGTGGAAAGGCGTTTTCGAACTTCGCTGAGAGAATAAAGTCGCTTTGTGCAAAGGTAAACTTCTTAATAAGCAGCAGCACTTTGAACAGAGCGTTCTCAGAATAGAGAAGCGCTTCTTAAACTAAATCTGCGGTAAGTGTGCCAATCCTTTTTGGTGGAAATCCGTGCCCGCCGCTATTGCAAAAAAGTGTAAACTATGTAAAAATATAAGCGTGGAAAATACTTTAATAGTAATGTTTAAAAATCTTGGTGCGTGGTATATTGTCCTCAATATACTGGATATTCTTATTGTCACGGCGATAATATACTACACGCTCAAGGCAATTAAAAATACCCGGACGCTGCAGCTTGCAGAGGGGATAGGCGTGTACTTCCTCGTCGTTGCGCTGCTTGCCTGGGCGAGCACGCGTGCACACCTAATCACCGTGTCCTTCGTAATGAACTGGCTGCTGAAGTTTTCCATCACATTCCTGCCGTTCTTGCTCGTCGTCGTTTTCCAGCCGGAGCTGAGAAAGTGGTTTACCCGCATTGCAAAGGGTATTACCTTAGAAGCAAAAGAGCCTCACCCGGAATTTGAGGCAATAGTGGACGAGATTATAAAAAGCGTAAAGTATCTTTCTTTAAATAAAATTGGTGCGTTGATCGTGATTGAGCGTTCAGTGCCCCTCGACGACTACATAGAAACGGGCGTGCCGATTTACTCGCTCGTGCGTGCGGAACTGCTCAATACGATATTTTTCCCGAACACTGCGCTGCACGACGGCGCGGTAATTATCCGCAAGGACAGAATCGTCGCTGCGCGGTGCGTGCTTCCTCTTTCCCTGGACGAAACGCTGGACAAAGAGGGTGTGGGCACGCGCCACAGAGCAGCTGCAGGGATTACAGAGGAAACGGATGCGGTTGCAGTCGTCGTGTCCGAGCAGACGGGCATTATATCGCTCGCCGCACGGGGAAAGCTTACCCGCTACCTCAGCCCGCTTGAGCTAAGGGGACTGTTGCTCGTTATGACGAAGCCGTCGTTCGTGCAGAGCGAAGTTAAAAAACAAAAAGCGAAAGTTTCGCAGAGCACCGGGGAGGGAAAGAAGTGAGAAAGTTTTTTGCAAAAGTGTTCAACCTTCTCGTTATTTCGTTTATACTTGCCGTAGCCCTCTGGTACTATGCAGTGGGCGTGCAGGGGCCAATCATCACGCGCTCTTTTAAAGTGCAGGTTACGCCGATAAACCTTGCAAACGGCGTTTACATAACGAACGAAATTGGTGATGTTACCGTAAAGGCGGAAGGCTCGAGCAAAGTGATACTGGGCATTAACGCGTCAGACTTTACTGCGCTCGTGAACCTTGCAGGAAAAGAAGAAGGGGAGTACCTCGTTCCTGTGGAGGTGCGTCCGCCCTCTTCCTCTATTAAGATAAAGTCTGTTTCGCCTGCGAAGGTGAAGGTGAGCCTTGAAAAAATATCCACGATGAAACTTCCAATAATCGTGAAGTTTACCGGAAAACCCGACCCGAACTTCGTGCCTGCAAATCCCATCCTTACACCTACAGAAGTAACGCTTACCGGTCCGATGAGCAGGCTGAGGAACATAAAGAGCGTTTATGTGGAGGTAAACCTCACCGGTGTGAGCAAGCCGTCCACATTCGTGCTGCCCGTGATGCTTTCAGTAAAGGACGATGCGAGCGTGGAGAGCGTGCAGGTGAACCCGTCGAGTTGCGTGGTGAAACTGCCGGGCAAAAACCCGATCATCACGAAAACGGTGCCCGTTGTTCCAGACATAAGCGGCGTGCCGTTTGAAGGCTTTGCAGTAAAGAGCGTGACCGTTGACCCGTCCGTCGTGACGCTTCAAGGAAGTTTCTCTGACTTAAACGGAGTAAGCAGCGTATCCACTGTACCAATTGACATAAACGGCATTACTGAGAGCAAAAAGTACACGGTAAAGTTTACTTTGCCTGACGATGTCGAAGCGAGCAACAGGAAAACGGAGTGCACGGTGAGCGTAAGTGTCGTTCCGCTCAAAAAGGAAGTTCTGGAAGTCCCTCTTACTGTGAATTACGACAGTGTGAAGTACGATGTTTCTGTTTCTGTGCAAACTGTTTCCGTAATTCTATACGGTTTTCCTGACGAACTGAAAAGTATAACGGGTTCTACCGTTTCTGCGCTCGTTGACGTGTCGAACTTTACGGAAGGTGAATACGATGTGCCCGTTACCGTGCGCGGCCTTCCGAAAGGCAGCGTCATAGCGACGATCGTTCCGCGTACTGTGCACTTAAAGATCACGAAGAAAGAGGCTACGCCGTGATAAAGTGCGTAAACTTTAACGGGATTCCTCTTTCCATAACTCTTATAGACGGCGTCGTCGTTAAAATTGCATTTGGAAAGTGCAAAAAGAATGCAGAGAATGATGTTTCGCTTAGGAATGCACTCGTCCAGTACTGGAACGGGGACGAAGAAGCAATTAAGTACACATTTGAAGATGTCAATGTAAACTTAAAACTCGTTTACAAAAAGGTGCAGCAGATTCCGCGCGGTAAGGTGGCATCTTACGGGGCTGTGTCAAAAGCCGTGTTTGGCACCGTGAAGTACGCGCGTTTCGTGGGGCAGGCAATGCGTTTAAACCCTTTGCCTATCATCGTGCCCTGCCACAGAGTCGTAAAGAGCGACGGCACGCTTGGCGGATTTGGCGGCACGGTTCCACTGAAAAAGAAACTTTTGAAAGTTGAAGGCGTAAAGATAAAAAATGGAAAAGTACCCCTCTCTTATTTTGCTCGTCTCTAAACCGTTCGGCATTACTTCGTTTAAGTTCACCGAGCAGGTAAAAAGAGTAATGAAGGCAAAAAAAGCGGGGCACACGGGCACGCTCGACCCTATTGCGACGGGCCTTATGGTGATTGCCCTGAACGATGCAACGCGTTTTATCCCGTACCTCAATACGGACACAAAAGAGTACATAATTCAGGTACGCTTCGGCGTCGAAACGGACACTGGCGACATCAGCGGAAAAGTCGTGAAGAAGTCTGAGAGTATTCCCTCTATGGACGAAGTCCAGAAAAAAGTATCTGCGTTTATCGGAGAAGTGGAGCAGGTGCCTCCCGTGTTTTCCGCAAAAAAAGTTAACGGCACGCCGATGTACAAACTTGCAAGGAACGGAGAAGAGGTTAAAGCAAAACCCGTAAAGGTAAACATATACGAAATTGAAGTAAAGTCGTTTAAGCAGGGGAACCTCGTGCTGCGGGTGCTCTGCTCGAAAGGTACATACATGCGGGCGCTTGCCCGGGACCTTGGCAGGGCGCTTGGGAGTGCGGCAACGCTTTCTGCAATTTGCAGGACGAAGGTGGGCAAGTTTTCCATAAACGACGCAACTTACATTTCCAGCTTAAAAGCAGGCAAAACAAAAGGAATCGTGCCCCTTAAAGATGCGCTGGACTTTCCTGTTTTGCAGTTAAGGGATACGCTTTTTGAAAGTAATAATACTTCGGAGAAAAGCGGTGGAAGCAGGCGTTTGGTAAAGGCATTTTTGAACGGTAACAGCGTGCCCGTGCGTTTTGTTTCGGTTACGGATAAGGACGGGCGTTTTCTCGGAGTTGCGCGTATCGAGGACGGCGCTGTTAAACCGGAAAAGGTGCGCCCTGCAAAGAGCGTTTACGGAGAAGTGTTTGGGAAGAGCGCAGTGCCTGGGAAAAGTGCGTCGGGAGGAAGCGTGCACCGCGGGAAAAACCTACCGAAAAACGGAGGGAAAAAGTGATTTTCCGTTTTGGAGAAAAAGTGCCGTTTGACACGGTCGTTGCAATCGGTATGTTCGACGGCGTGCACACGGGCCACCAGAAACTGCTCCGCTTTGCAATTGAAAAAGCAAAAGAGGCATCACTTACTCCGCTCGTTTACACATTCCACTCGCACCCCATAAAAGAAACGAGGCGGAAGTACCTCACGCTGTTTGAGGAGCGCATTGCACTGATAAAGCACTTTGGTATAGACAACATATATATTGCAGAACTTAACGAGGCGTTTATGCGTATTTCTGCAGAACGGTTTTTCACAGACGAACTCTGCGGTGCCGTGCGTGCAAAGGCAGTCGTGTGCGGCGAAAACTTTCGTTTCGGTTACAGGCGCGCAGGCGACATAACTCTTATGCGCAAACTTGCGGGAAGGTGCGGCATCGAGGTGTATCCTCTGCCTCTGCTTAAAGTGGACGGGACGCCCGTGAGCAGTTCTGAAATCCACCGGCTTATAGCGAGTGGGAAAATAGAGCAGGCAAACAAGATGCTGGGATACGACTTTTTCTTGGGCGGGAAAGTTGTGCACGGAAAAGGGATTGGCAGGAAAATTGGCTTTCCCACTGCAAACCTCTGCTACAAAAACGGGCAAAAGGTGCTTCCTGCAAACGGCGTTTATGTGACGCGCGCGGAGCTCTACGGCAAGTTTTTTAAGTCCGTTACCAATGTGGGCTTTAATCCAACATTTGAGAACGGCAAAAAGGTGAAAGTAGAAATCCACTTTTTAGGCCTTGACGAGGAAAATCTTTACGGAAAAAGTGTGCTGCTACACTTTTTGAAACGGGTGCGTCCTGAGAAAAAGTTCGATAGCGCCGCAGCGCTTTCAGAGCAGATTAAGAAAGACATTGCATTTGCAGAAAACTACTTTAAGAAACACACGCACTTTAAGTAAGCGTCGTTAAACTTGCTGCAGCAGGTTTTCTCGTTTTTTCTGGCGGTAACTTCGTGAGTGCTTTTTAACCTGTCTTGTGTTTTTACGACAAAGGAAAATTTTAAAAGTTTTTAGACGGTTAGATGCTCCTTCGTTGCAACTTTGCGCTGCATACCTGCAGAGGTAGCGGCTGCAATTGTTATGTTGTATGTGGAGGTATTTTTTGGGTAGTTATAATGCCCCGAGAAACTTTCGCTTTTAAGTGGCTGGAATCTGCGCTTTGCAGATTTTTGTGCAGATAAAGCAAAGAGTTTGGATATTGAAGGAGATGATTTTCTGATTGCTTTAAAGAGCAATTACTCTTTGTGCGGCGGAAAAACTCTGTCGTAAATTCGTTGGTTCTGTATTACTCTCTTTTTTTATCACTTTGAGTACAATAGAACATTCCTTTGCTTAACGGCTCCGCAATCTTATGTCACCTGTACTTCTCCGTCACTCTGAAGGAACTTGCGAGTGAAGAATCTTTGCCCTAAACGCCTTTCCCTTCCTGGTGTGTCACTCTGAGCGAAGCGAAGAGTCTCTGCCCTAAACGCCTTTAATTGGAAATTATAAATACTAAAAAACAATACGAGTATTAAACACATAAAAAATTAGTTGCCAAAAAATTGATTGCCACCCGCCAAAAAACGAAAGGAGCCTCGAGGGAACCTGTCCCTCGATTTCCTTGTAATCCCTTTTTAATCAGGGCAAAACACATTAGAAAGGACACGGGGTTTCCTTTCTAACTTTTCTTCCTCTGTTCGTGCACTTTTCAAGGTAAGCACTTTTCACATTTTAACCTGTAGGCAATTCATTGCAAGCAGACAAAAAGAAAGGAGTTTCGAGGGAACCTGTCCCTCGATTTGCTTGTAATCCCTTTTTAATCAGGGCAAGATTCGGACTAAATGTATGAGTAGTTCCGTCGTAAACACTAAACAATGTTGTAATCCCTTTTTAATCAGGGCAAGATTCGGACTTAGGTTCAGAGAACAAT
>JALVXB010000038.1 GCA_027023025.1 Caldisericaceae bacterium
TGTGGATAGTGTGGATAACTTTTTTCTGCTGGTGTAAGGAAATTAGTAAAATAGAACGGTTTTTAACTTCCATAATTCGATGATTTTTCATAAAAAATTGTGAATATCTCCTGTTTGCTCAAGTGGTCTGCGCGCTTTGCGGGCAACGGATAAGGCCTTAAACTCTATTGCCGCAAGGATTTTCAAGTTGATATTGTGATGTAAAAGTACAGAGAGGCAACTCTCCCTGTAGTTATAATTATCCGAATAAATTTTTCCTCAGCACAATGGGGGTGGATGTAAGCCATTACCTGCACTGTTTTGTCACTCTGAGCGTAGCGAAGAGTCTCTGCCTTAACCACCTTAAATTTAAGAAAGTGCAACCAACAATTTTATCTTTTTATTGTGTAAAACACTTTTCAACATAATCACTACCCATTCGTTCTTATTTCTGCAGGAAGAAAAGTTGGAAAGGAAACTTCGTGTCCGCTCTAAAAGGGATAAGGTCCTTCGCTCGCTAAGACTCGCTCGAGGACGACGGGGAGGGAGAGGTCGTTCGCAAAGACGGCTCAGGACGACCGCCACCTGTCACTCTGAGCGCAGCGAAGAGTCTCTGCCTTAACCACTATCCCAATAAATCTTCATTTCCACAGGTTTCTTTCCCTCTCTAAAAACTTTTTTCAAAAATTCTTCAAAATTCTTCCAGAATCGTGAAACTTTTCGTCGAGTTTTCCGTCTATTGTATAGAGGAAAAAAATTTAACGGAAAATTTGAGTGAAAAAACAGAAAATTGTGAAACATTTTTGTAGAAATTGCATCTATATAAGTGAGAAGAAAAATTATGAGAGAAATTTGGGAACACAAAAGGCGTATGCAAAGTTTAGCAAAACAACCTGAAAGAAGAAGCGCTTTTTGCTTTTCTTACGGCATTAGAAGAAAGTTTACTGAATTATATAAATTTGCAAAGTTTTTAAAACAAAATAGAATTGATTGAGAGGTGAATGTGAAAAATACAAACAAAAGTAAGTTGCTAAACGGCGCAATCGCTATCGGTATCATCGTATTGCTCGTATCTATCCCTTTTGTCGGCACACTTAACTCTACACCGCTCACTCTCTTTAGTGTAAGCATCACCCCACGGCAGGAATACAGAATACAGTTTGACCTGCCTCACATTAAACCCATTACTTCAGCAGTAAGACAAAAAGCAGAAGCACACCTTTCTGAAGTATTTGGAATACCGCAGCCAATACTTAAAAGTAAAAACTTACTTTCAAAACCACTCGTAGTTTTAAAGAGATCCTTCGCAACAAACACATACGCGGGCTACATCAAGATAGGTAGTGCCACTATACCTTTCAGCAAAGTTAAAGCACAATTCGGTAACGGCGATAACGAAAACGAACCACCCCCTAAACTACTCCTCACTGCATACTTTACTGCAAACACTACTCCGTTTCGTGCAAACATCTTTATTATAAACAGTGGCTCCGTTTTGCAGTACGCCTCTATGACCGTTCAGGGCGAAGAGGACGATGTGCTTGCAATGTTTACGCACGGGAGGGCGTCTTACGAAAAAATACCTGTAGGAAAGGCGTCCTCAGGGAAAACATCTGCATTCCGGGGCAAAGCAGCACTTTTTCAAGCAGCATTCTGCAAAGTGGACACTGCAACGGCGAAAACGAAAGACGGATTTTTCGGAAATGCAAAGCCTACCGTAAGGAAGTCCGTCGTCCACTCTATATTTATAATTGACCCTTACGGAAGCGGTGCGTATTACTACGAGCCGGGAAACAGAACCGATGTAATAGCAGAGGACCCGTTTCCAATGGATGCGGACATAGCCCAGGCAATTTCCCTCAGCACATGGGGCTTCCAGAAGCAGATAGCAGATGCATACAAACGCATTTACGAAAACGGCTCTGGCGCAGCTTACGCTGAAGCGGGCATTTACAAGGTAACGAACAGGTACGCACTGCACTACGCAGCGGACGCGCTCATCGGAAGCGCCTTCCCTGAACCTTCTCGCTTTATCCCGCCCAAAATAAGTGGCGAGTTTAAGTTTGCAGGCTTTTCTATTTTCTGCTCTGCATACCCTGACGGCGTAAGGAAACTGTGGAGATCGAGCTACGACCCGCGCTACGGCGGAAGTTCGGGATACAGGAATGTGGCACTCTGCACGGCAGAAGCACCTGCCCCGTGGAGCGCCTGCGTCTTTAAGAACGAACTGAACAGCTTAACCCGGTGGGAAGGGGTTAGCGATACACCCGCTGGGCAGCCTGTAACTTCCCACGGAGGATTCTTTACCAGCGTGGAGTTTATAAACAAGTCTGTTTTTAGTGCTTATTTTGGTGATTTTCACTCTTCAATAGCCTATACTGTAGTAGCCGGAAATGGTGCATCTTGCGATTGGTACTACTTCACGGTTGAAAACTTGCTTAGCGATGTACGCCTTGACGAAACACAGTAGTATTTAAGCAGTGAAAGAGTGACAGAGTCGTAAAAACTTACAAAGGAGGCAAAGATGGAAAAGTTTACATTAAGGAGAGTATCAGTTGAATCGTTTGCAAAGTTTGGGTTCTGGAGCGGCGTAATTCTGGGTGCAATAGGCGTGCTCGTAAAACTCATATTTCCCGGCTCCAGAGTCGTTGCTGGCATCCCGTTCTTTTCTTACAGTGCACCAAACGGGATAATTAACCTGATCGTATTTTTCTTTATTGCGGTTATCTTTACTGCACTCGACTTTATTATTGCGGCACTGTTTATCAACTGGTTTTTAAAACTCTCAGACGGAATAGACTTTTACGCAGATAGGGAATAGTGATATAATTTAAAAGACAACTTAAAGGAAGAGGTGCAGCGCAGTGGAAGTGCTTGAAGCAATTTACAAAAATTCGTGTCCTAATTGCGGCGGGGACATCTGTTCTTTCCGCCTCGCTAAAGGTATTTTCTGCAAAAACTGTATGGAAGAGGGTGAAGAGCGCTGTGCAATTCCCTCCTTAAAAAACTTTGCGCCTTTCTGCGAAACTGAAAAAACGGCAAAAGAATTTTTCGCATTCTTTGAAAGCAAGGTGGGCAGCCCTCCAAACCCCGTGCAAAAGATGTGGGCAAAGCGGTTTTTTGCGGGAAGTTCCTTTGCAATGCTCGCACCTACCGGGATCGGGAAAACGACCTTTGGAATGCTGCTTGCGGCTTTTTTAGGCAACGCATACCTCATATTCCCCACGAAAGTGCTGGTGAAGCAGGCGAAGGAGCGCTTTGAGGAGTGGGGCTTTCGCAACATCCGTATGTGTGCCTACACGGGAAAGCGCGCAGAAAAGGAGCAAATTGCAAAAGGAGATTACGACATCCTTATTACGACATCGCAGTTTCTTTACAAAAATAAACACCTTATAAACAAACGCTTCAAACTCGTCTTTACGGACGATGTAGATTCCGTCTTAAAGTCTGCACGCAGGATAAACGACCTGCTTTCCCTGCTGGGGTTTTCAGAGGAAGACATAAAAAGTGCAATGGCGTTTGCAAAGGCGAAAAATTACGAAGCACTGGAGAAACTTGCGCAGAAGAAAAACGGAAGCCTTATCGTCTCCTCTGCAACAGCAAACCCGCGCTCAAGCAGGGTAAAACTCTTTATGTATTTGTTGCACTTTGAAGTTTCCCGTCCCTCGCTTTCTTTAAGGAACATCGCAGACCTTTACGAAAAACCCGGAAACATTTTCGAGGAAACGGTGCGTTTGTTAAAAGTGCTCGGCAGGGGAGGGCTCGTCTTCCTGCCGGGAAACGAAACGAAGGAAACGCTCCACTCGTTTATAAAATACCTCAACGAAAACGGAGTAAACGCTGCAAGTTACGAGGAATTTGAGGAGAAAAAGGAACTCTTCAAAAAGGGGCAGTGCGTTTTCGTAGGGTTTGCAAGTTACAGAAATCCGCTTGCGCGCGGAGTGGACCTGCCTCAATTCGTCAGGTACGCAATCTTTGCAGGCGTCCCCAAAATGGAATTTTACCCAAAGTCAGAAAACTACAGGACGCTTTACTTCGTGCTGCTTACGCTGATGCCGTTCCTTGCAAAAAACAAACTAATCACCCCGCAGGAAGTAGTTAAACTCCAGAAGTACGCAGACTTTCTCAAAAAGTGGACATTTGTAAGCGTAACTCCCGAAAGCGTAAAGACGAAGTTAGACTCAATAAAAGAAGAAGTCCTTAAACTCGTAGAGCGCTTTTCTGACGAAATTGCCCGCTCTCCAGAGATTGCATTCGACGGAGAGAAAATCGTAGTTTCCGATGTAACAGGATATGTGCAGGCAAGCGGCAGGACGAGCAGGTTTTACAAGGGGCACCTTACGAAAGGCGTGAGCATCTTGCTGGTGGACAGCGAAAAGGCGTTTTACTCTCTGAAAAAGAGACTGAGGTGGTTCGGCGGGGTGGAATTTGAAGAACTCAACACGGACAAACTGAAAGATCTAATGGAAGAAGTGGACAGAAGCAGGAGCGAAGGCGGCACGACGAACTTAAAAACCTCGTTTGTCGTAGTGGAATCTCCCACCAAGGCAAAAACGATTTCTTCGTTCTTTGGGAAGCCGATGCTTCGGATAGTGAACGGCACGCCTGTTTACGAGGTGCTCACGGAAAACGGAGTGCTGCTTATTGCAGCAAGCGTTGGGCACGACTACGACCTTACGCAAAACGAGGGCAAGTACGGCATTTTGAAAAAGTATGTGCCCGTTTTTGAGGTGATACAGAACAAAGACGCAATCCTCAAGGCGTTCAACCTTACTGCGTTTGAAACGGACGAAGTAATCGTTGCAACCGACCCGGACAGAGAAGGAGAAAAAATTTCCTTTGACCTGACGCTTGCAAACAAGGCGTTCAACGAGAACATTTACAGGGCAGAGTTCCACGAAGTTTCAAAGCGTGCATTCACTGAGGCGGTAAACCACCTGCGCGAGGTGGACACGAACCTGGTTGCGTCGCAATTCGTGCGGAGAATCGCCGACAGGTGGGTGGGCTACGAGGTTTCCCAATTCCTGCAGAACGCGCTGAAGAAACGCACGCTTTCAGCAGGCAGGGTGCAGACGCCCGTGCTTAAGTGGATTGCAGAGCGCACCGCTGCTTTGAGCAAAAAGGTGTGGGCGGTGAAGGTGCGCTTTAACGGCGTAGAAGTGGAGTTTACATTCAGCAAAAAGGAAGACGCAGAGGCATTTTCTAAAGAACAGGTCATTACGGTGGAGAAGAAAAGCGAATCTGGAAAAGAACTGTTCGTCACGCCGTTCAACACTTCTGCAATGCTCAGGGAAAGCGCAGAAAAGTACGGATTTTCTCCGCAAAAAACGATGAAAATTGCGCAGGAACTCTTTGAAAACGGTTTTATTACATATCACAGGACGGACAGCACGCGCGTTTCACAGAACGGCATAAACATTGCAAAAGAGTACATTTCTGAAAACTTCGGAAGCGAGTACTTCGTGCCGCGGGCGTTTTCGAAGAGCGCAGGCGCCCACGAGTGCATCAGGCCCGTTATGCCGCTCGACGCCGAAGACATAAGAACTGTTGCACTTATGCGCTCAACTTACCTCAGCGGAGACCACATAAAATTATACGACCTTATATTTAGAAGGTTTATTGCATCGCAGATGAAAGGCGTAAAGGTAAAGGAAGCGGAGTTTTACATCTACGGATGCTGCGCTGGGAAGACGGAAAAGTTCCTCACCGAGATCCTGCAGCACGGTTTCGATCTCGTATATCCCGTGAAAGTTGCAGAGGTAAAGGAGGGAACCTATCCTGCTGAGAAAATGCTGCTCAAAAAATCTGCCGTCCCGCCACTTACATACGCAGACATTATCGAGATGATGAAAACGCGCGGCATCGGACGGCCCTCAACCTATGCAGTGACGGTGCAGAAACTGTTTGAGCGAAAGTACATAAGAGCAAAAGGCAGGTTCATCTTTGCAACGAAGCTTGGGTTTAAAGTGCTTTCGCTGATTGAAAAAAGCCGTTTTGCAGAATATGTAAGTGAAGGATACACGGCACACTTAGAAAGCGAAATGGATAAAGTGGAAGCAGGAGAAGCAGACTACAAAGAAGTTCTCTCTGCACTTTACGCTGCACTGTTTCCCAACGGATAGGAGAATACCTCAAGTTTTTAGGGGACGGCCTTTGCTGTCACTCTGATCTCGCGAGAGAAGACAAACATCGCTGCCTTGAGGGCAAAGCACTTTTGCAATATTTGCATTTTTTCTGTCATTCTGAAGGAGCTTGCGAGTGTTAACTACGATGATTTTTAGTGTCATTTGTATTTAGGCAGTCATTCGGAACGCAGTAAAAAACTCTGCCTTAACGATAAAATACTTTTCGTGAATTGTCACTCTGAGCGGAGCGAAGAGTCTCTGCCTTAACGGCTTTACACTTCGTTACTATTAAGAACTACTTACAGACTGTTTTGTCAAAAACGGCTCAGAACGACAAAATCACTACAAACAAACCCTGTATTTATCAGCCTTCGTTTCAAAATCGCTAATTTAAGGCCCATAGACGCAAATCTTGAGAAAAATCGGGTAAATATACCTGCAAAACGCGTTAAACGGCCTTATTTTAGAGCATACGAAAATCGCAATAAAGCCTGTATTTATCGGCATTTCTTGAAAACCGTTCTAAAATTATCAATTTGAATAAAATCCCCTAACATAGAAACCCGCATAAATAGAGGCTTTCTTAATGGTCAAAAGTGGGTAAAATCCAGCCGAAAAGCGAAAAATTGTTCGTATCAAGTAAAAATAGCAATAAAACAAGTATTTATAAGCGTTAGTGGCGATTTTATGCTTCCTGTGATTGACACACTAAAAGAAGTTTACCTGTCCAGAGTTAGCGACGACATTATCGACGGCCAAACGGCCTGCAAACGACTTTTAGCAAAGTGGCAAATTAGTCCATTAACTCTAACTTCGGTCCTAAAAACACAAGAGAATAAGCCGCTGCCAGAATTACAAGGACGATCTCCTGAGTGCCCTGCACCTCCTCGACTCAAAAGCAAAAAGTCCTTTTACGGCAATGTAAACTATGGATGTTATACTCGCACTTTGATGCGGGTAATGTCTCTAATTGGCACCGTGGTAAGAAAAAGTGCTCACGAAAAGTTTAACTACCAGAGGGCTTTCAGTTAAAACATTCAGTTAAAAGTGCTTCACGGAGATGTAGTTTTTGCACGGCGTACACCTGACGCACCGCTCAGCAGTTTGCCCTGCAAGTTTAGCACGCAGCAGAAACGAAAAGACACAGCTCTTCAGCAGAGAACACCTTACGGTAGAAATGCGCAAACGGGATAGGCCAAAAAACAAACAGGCTAAAAAATTTTTATGCGGTAGCAGTACGGCGAAAAGGGCCGCAGCGCGCGGAAGCCTTCGTTCGGACTTAAACGCAAAAAAACGAGCGTGAAGCAGATGCACAGCTATAAGCCTGATGGCCCACAGATGCCCGCAAACTACACGGGCAGTTTTTTCGAATTCTCTAATATGAGGTTTTTCACGGCGTCAACGAACTTATCCACACCAAAAAGCAGTGGGTCAGTTACAGGCACTCCAAAGTCCTTTTCGTACCTTGCGATGTACTTTTCCACTTCCTCTTCCGTCATATTCTCGTGGTTTATCGCGATACCGAGAAGCGTTTTCTTTGGCGTCTGCTTTGCTTCCGTTCCAAAGCGCAGTGCCTTTTGCACCGTTTCGAGCAAGCGCACCTCGCTCTTCAAACCCTTTATCGGAGTGTCTTTGTAGTCGCAGTAAAACCTTCTCTTTGGTGCGTGCACGAGGATCACTCTGTCTGGCAACGCACCTTTCAGTATCGCATAGGAACTGATAAATGCAGGGTGTCCCAGCGCGCTCTGCCCTTCAACGATAATCACATCGGGGTCTTCGTTCTCCCACGCAGACACGACTCCGTGCTCCACTTCACCCACGAGGAAGTCGGCAGGAATCGCGTCCAGCGCAACTCCGTACTTTGCGCCCTGCATCAGCCCAGTTTGCCCGGTTGCGACGAATTCCGACTTTATGCCGTTTTCCTTCAATGCGTTGTGGAGAATTAACGCAGTCGTCCGTTTACCAATTGCAGTGTCAGTCCCAAGCACGGCAATCACCGGCACATCTACCTTTCTTATTCTGTTAGAGAACATGTGAAGTTTTCGTATCGTTGCGTGTTTTCTCATGTCCATAATTTTAACACCATACTTTTTTGCCTCCTCCCGCATCTGCCTGTCTTCTGACAAGAAGTTCATCAGGCCGATTACGATGTTCATCCTGTGCCTTATTGCATCAAGAATAATTTTTCTGTGGCTTCGCGGCAGGAAAGGCGTGTTTGGCGCAATGCCGTAGATGAAGTATTGAACGGGTTGCTTTATGTCGTTCAGTGCTTCTTCAAGACTGCCGTATATTTTAATGCCGTTTGGTTTTCCGTCCAGAACTTCTCCTGCGTCTTTTCCTTTTTTCGTGCTGTCTATCACCCCCACGATTTTATAGATAGGTGAGTAGCGCACGAGCCCGTTTGCCGTTTTTCCGTCGAGAGTACCGAATGCACCCTCACAAAATATTATTGCATTTTTAGGTTCAGCCTTTTCCAAATTAGTTTCGCTCAAGTTTATCACCTCCCACAGGCCGTTTGGATTGCGTTTGAATAACTTCATTATACACGAAAATTAATTTTTTGCAAAATTTTGTAAAGGTTTGAATACGGACAACGCACGGACGAAACTCGTAAATCCTTATCTGCTGCGCAAAATTCTTCCGTCGCCTTAAACCCACGCATTGTTTACAACGCTTATTTCTCTGCTATAATAGAGCAAACTATTCAGAAGAGTTATTGCTGCGAAAGGAGATATGTATGCTGAACTTTAACAGTAGTTATTGGTTAAATGTATTGTTTTTCTTTCTACCTGCAGTGCTTTTGGTGCTTACGCTGCACGAGTTTGGCCACGCGTACGCTGCGTACAAAATGGGCGACGAAACGGCAAAGGCAATGGGCAGATTGTCGCTCAACCCGTTCAGGCACATCGACTGGATTGGAATGCTTACTCTGCTTCTATTCCGTTTTGGGTGGGGAAAGCCCGTGCCCGTAGACTTTTTTGCACTGAGGAACTTTCGCAAAGGCCTCGTCGTCGTGTCGCTTGCAGGCCCGGGTATGAACTTTCTTACGGCACTTGCACTTGCGCCGCTCTACAAACTGATGGTGCACTCTCCCGTGATGCTGAACAACTTCAGTTACTTTATAATTCTCACGAAGTACATCATTATTTACAGCGTGTATCTCGGCGTGTTTAACCTGATCCCCATACCGCCGCTTGACGGCTCAAAAGTGCTTTACGCAATGACGAAACACCCTCAGAGGTGGCTTCTTGACGACAGGCTGAACTACTACGGAGTGCTCGTGCTGCTCGTTTTTATTATGTTTCCAATATTCCACTTTGACGCAATTATGAACGCAATAGTAATGCCAATCCTGAAGCTATTTTTGTGGGCGTAAAGTTTGCTGTTTAAAGAACTAAGGAGGTAATATGGAGAGAGTTTTAAGCGGAATGAGGCCGACTGGAAAACTGCACATCGGGCACCTTTACGGCGCACTTGCGAACTATGTGAAATTACAGGATAAGTACGATTCGTTTTTCTTCATAGCAGATCTGCACTCGCTCACCACGAAGTACGAAAACACGGAAGACATTAAACAGAACCGCGTAGAAGTAATGCTCGACTGGCTTGCGTCTGGCATCGATCCTGAGAAGACGACGCTGTTTATCCAGTCGCGCGTTCCCGAGCACGCCTACTTACACCTTTTGCTTTCTATGATCGTGCCGATTCCCTGGGTGGAGAGGAATACGACGGTGAAGGATATGATCCGCGACCTGAAGTTAAAAGAGAACGCATCTTACGGGTTGCTCGGCTATCCAATTCTGATGACTTCAGACATCATTCTGTACAAGGCAGACTTCGTGCCCGTGGGTAAGGACCAGGTGCACCACTTAGAAATATCAAGGGAGATCGTCCGCAGGTTCAACAGATTTTACGGAGAACTGTTCCCCGAACCGCAGCCTTTGCTTACGGAGTTTCCTTCAATTCCGGGGCTCGACGGGAAAAAGATGTCTAAGAGCCTTAACAACGACATAAAAATTGCAGACAGTGAGGAAGACACGCGCAAAAAAGTAATGCGTGCAATAACTGACCCGCAGAAGATAAGGAAGAACGACCCTGGGCATCCAGAAGTGTGCACGGTGTTCAAACTGCACAAAATTTTCAGCAGAGACGAAATACCTGACATCGAAAAGAATTGCAGAAGCGGTGCGCTGGGGTGCGTAGCCTGCAAAAAACACCTTGCAGAGAACATAAACAAGGCACTGCGCCCGATCCGTGAAAAGAGAAAGTCGCTCGAGGGAAAGAAAAAGGAAATAGAAGAAATATTTGAGGAGGGAAGCAAAAAAGCGCGTAAAGTTGCATCTCAAACGCTGAAAGAAGCAATGGAACACATGCGCATTGACTGATGAACACGGCGATAGAAGAAATTATAAGTAGAGGCGAAAAGAGCAGAGAAAATCTGCTTTCGGTAAATCTGCTGGGACTCGTGCGGGCACACATCGAGGAGATTTTAAGCAAAGGTAACTTTCTCGATGCAGGCGAAGTGCTGCTCGAGCTCAGCATATTGGTGCGCCTCAAGTCTGAACTGCTTCTATTGCTATTTGCCATCCAGCCTCAGAAGCGCGAGCGGAAAATCACAGAGGAAGAAGACATCTTAGATGTCTTTGCAGTAATCAGGCGCACATTCAAAGAAGAGAGAGAACAGTTTAAACACACCTATGTAGAGCGTGAAGAAGTGCGTGAAGTGCCCGTGTCAAAACTCGAAAAAATCGTGCGTGAAATTCTCGAACGCGAAAGGCTGCTCGAAACGAAAACGGTAAAAAAGAACCAGTACTCAATCAAAAAGGCAATGGCAGAAGTAAACGCGCTGCTCGAAGAAAAAGGAGAACTCCTCTTCCAGTCGCTTTTTGAAGAGAAACACTCAAAGATAGAAGTTATACTGATGTTCCTCGCAATCCTTATCCTCGCAAAGAACAAAAAGGTGGTAATATATCAGGAAAACTTGTTTGCACCAATCTTCGTAAAGAAAAACTTAAACGGCGTAAGTGCAAAAAGTACCCATCGAGAAAACGCCCCGCCACAGGATAAAGAACGCAATAAAACTTCGCAAAAGAAGCAGGGCAAAAAGAGCAGTGAGGCGTAAAACAAAAGTATCAAGCGTATGAAAAAAGAAGACTACACGGCAATCATCGAGTCAATTCTTTTCGTTTCGCAAAAACCCGTTACGATAGGCAAACTCCGGGAGGTTCTGGGCCTTTCTGCAGATACGATTTTGGACCTTATCACCGAACTACAGAAACACTACGCAGCGCGCGGCATCAATGTGGAGCTTACCAAAAAGGGCTACGCGTTCGTGCCTAACGAAAAGTACAAAACCTACTACAGAAAGTTCGTAAAAGTAAAAAAGGTGACATTCAGCAGGCAGGCGCTGGAAACGATTGCAATTTTGCTGAAGTCTGATTCTACGAAGGCGCGTATCGACAGGCTCCGCGGAGTAAACAGCACGCGCATTCTGAACGAACTGATCAAGCAGGGATTCGTCCAGAAAGTAATAAAAAACGGCGTCGTCCACTACTCAGTAACTGACAAGTTGATGGGCTACCTGCCAGAGGAAGCAAAAGAAACGCTCACGAAAAAGCGCCTTTTTTAGAGTTGTTTTCCCTTTCAGGTGCTCTTCGCCCTGCGCATTGCCTTTAAGCCCGACCTTTCTTCACACTTTCTACACAAAATTTTCATAATGATTTCACATTAGATTACTAGAATAGGCTATGCAGCGAAAGGAAGTTTTGAAAAACTGCAAATTTTATGGAGGTGAAAGATGAGTAAAAAGATTATTGTGATTGCAGTACTAATTGGAGCACTTGCACTGGGCGGCATTTTTGCAACGGCGTTTGCAGGGACGCGTGCGCCAAAAGCAGCAACAAGTAATACGGGAGCACGCTACGGAAATGGATACGGTGCATACGGCAACCGCTTTGGCGAGGGAAGCGTTGGGTTATCTGGCTCTGAGAATGGTGCATATCGTAACGAAATGGCAGAAACTCTCGCAAATTACCTGGGCATTTCGCAGGACGAACTGAGAAACGAGTTAAAGAGTGGCAAAACGCTTGCAGAAATTGCAAAAGAAAACGGAAAAAGCACAAACGACCTCGTAAACTTCTTTATGAGCAAGGCAAAAGAACACCTGCAAACTGCACTGAAGAACGGGCGCATTACTCAGCAACGCTACGACGAAGTGATGCAAAACATTAAACAGCGCGTGGAACAAATGATAAACGGTAAGATGCCGTCTAAAGGATTTGGAATGCACGGAACAAACGAAGGGAAACCGTTTTTCGGCAGAATGCACGGTAGGCGTCTGAATAGCGGAAATTACGCTCCACAAAAACCGTAAGCGTTCATAAATTGTTTTGACATAGCTCACAAAAAGGCCTCTCAAAAGAGAGGCCTTTACTTATTGGCAGATAAAGTTTTACGAGCAATTTTTAAAAATTCTGCTATGTATAAAACACTTTAATGTTTCTGTATAGCACTACTGGAAGTTCCAATGCGCAATTGTGAATTACAATTTTAATGTAAAATGTGAAAAAAGTAATTTATAATAGGAAGTACATAAGTGTAGAACATTTCTACATATTTAAAAACATACATATATGTAAGTTTTTTTTGAAAAAATTTAAAATATCAGTATAATTTTATACGAGGTTTGAATAAATGAGAAGGAGGTCTTTAAAAATGGAAGAAAAGATGGAAAAGGTAGAGCAGATAGTAAACAACCTGCAGTTTACTCAGGAAGATATGAATGTGTTTAAATCTCTTGCGCCAATTATGAAAGAACACCTTAAAGAGGCTGTAGAAATGGCTGCAAATGTGCTTACAAAAGACGAAAGCGCGCTAAAAGTCATGGTTGCTAACGGTATGGACATCCCTCAGGCGATAGACTTCTGGACGAAAGAAATTAGCAACCTGTTTTTTGCAGAGAGCGGCAGTGACGACTATGTTGAGAGCCTCTACGATTTTCTTGAAAGGAATAAGAGAATGGCATCTATAATGATCGAGAGAGGCGCCGAATTGGACCTTGGCATGCAGATCATAATCGTGCTGATGACTTCTATGTACGAAGTGTTGAAAAGGTATGTTCCTGTATCTGCTGAAGCAACACAAATATTTTTCAAGGTCGCAATCGTAATGCTTACGATATTTGCTTATGTTTACAGGCAGGAACAGGATAAGCGCCAGCGGGCACTGATGAAGTCTCTGGGGATTTCAGAACACCTGCTTGAGCGGCTCGTTAAGGTAGAAAAAAAGACATAAAGTAAAACTCTTACGCGTAATTTAGCAACCAGACGCAGGCTGCCTTTGCGCAAAATTTTCTGCAAAAAACCTTTTTAATGTAACCCTGCTATTTCAAAAGCGTTACAAAATTACAGAGCGACCAAAACTCTCGCCAACTCTGCTATTTTTCGTTTCCTTAGGATGTGGTATAATTGCGCAGGAGTTATGCAAATGGAAGCAAAACTAATTTTAGCAAGAGTTTTTGAGAAGTTGTTCGTCCGTCCAAAAGGAGGACTTCCAGAGATCGTATTTTCAGAGAAAGACCACTTTCCGCACAAACGGTTTTCCGTGGAGTGGTGGTACTTTACGGGTTTTTTGAACGAAAAACCTGCCAGGAAAAATAGCACTGCGGGCAAAGAGGAAAATTCAGGCGAGTTCCAATATGCCTTTGAAATCACCTTCTTCCGTGCAAAACGGCCTTTTGAAAGCCGTATGCTGCATGTTGCATTATACAAACCAAATGCAGACGCAGGCGAAAACGAAAAGTTTATCTACGGAGAATCCGTTTCTCCGTGTGTTTTTAAGCGGCGCTCTCCAAAAAGCAGCAGAGTAATTTGTGTAAAGGATAGTTATCTTGCATTTGATAAAAGTAAGAATGCATTTTTTGCTAATGTACAGATTCCTGTAAAAACAAATGCACGGAACGGTATCGTTAAAAAATTACTCTTGCAATTAGAGCTCTCTTTGCACGATTTGATGCCGCAGGGCAGAAACGGGGTGCTCCAGATGGCGCACGGAAAAGGTGGCGCCTCTTATTACTTCACCTATCCAAACGCTTCCGTGAAAGGTATTCTGGAAGAAGGGGCAGGTGCTTTAAAGGTGCAGGGGACCGCCTGGCACGACCACCAGTTTGGCAACTTCACCGTGTTTGACTCTGCCTGGGACTGGTTTTCACTTCGATTCGACGAACAGAAACTCTACATTATGGTGTTTGGATTCAGGAAATTGAAACTTTTTAACTTCAAAAAAAGCGTGCATCCCGAAAAAACCACTTCAAAAGAATTTTCAGCAGAAGACGAGTACATAACTACGGGCAATACATTCAAAGACGGAAAAAGTATCCCACTCGAAGATGTGCGGATAGTACCGGAGAAGTTTTTTACGCTTCCTTCGGGTGTTAAGTACCCCCTCGTCTGGCGGATAAGCATCTTCAAAAACGGCACCGAGGTAATGCACTTCAGGACGGAGCCGTTTATAAAGAACTGCGAATTCCGCTCGCAGTTTGCGCCGCACTACTGGGAAGGCCCCTGCAAAGTGTCCGGGGAAGTGCTTTTGCCGTTCGAGCAAGAAGGCGTGCACTTTGAAAAAGACAGGTTGCAGGGTTTAGCGTTCGTGGAACTCGTAGGATACGCTCGCTGAGTGTGTTTTTGAAATCTATTTTTACGCGACTTAAAAATTTAAAATATACCCAGCTTGGTAGTTATTCTGCGTATTATCCTCTGATAGTATTAAGATCTACTCACACGAACAATTTTGATTTACAACTTTTGTATTCATTCTTTATGCAAAAATCGCATTGTAAACAGTTTTTCTTTACTTTTTTCTATCAACTTGACAAAAATTTAAACTTCTATACACTTAGACTGGTGGGATTTGTGGATAAGGGTGATAGATACGAAAACTGCCTAACTTTATATAAGAGAGGGGGGTGTACTTTATGAAAGTCACTAAAACAAAGAGGGTAATTGTCCTGATTTTGTCAATTATTCTGATAAGTATGCTGTTTGCAGGTTGCGGTGGTGGAGGTGGAGGCAATGGAAGTTCTGGCAGTAACCAGAAACCAACGACCGGAAATGTAGCAGTACTCGTCGTAGACGATACAGGTAACGCTCTTTCAGACGCAACTGTTTCAATAGATTCTACGAGTGGTACGACGGATGCAAACGGGAATTATGTGTTCAAGAGCGTAAAAGAAGGAAGTTACACAATTAAAGCCACAAAAGACGGTTACGAAGATGCACAGAAAGACATTACCGTAAGCGCAGGTAACGACCAGACTGTGACGCTTACGCTGAAAAAGAAACAGGAGCAGGTAAGTGCAGACCTTTTAAAGGACCCGTCAAAAGTGAAGAGTTACCGCTCCATTATTTATACTGAATCGAGCGACGGTTCTGAAAATAAGAGCAAGATGATAATCGAGCAGGACGACTACGGTAAGAAGCAACACATCGTCGTGTACGAAGGCGACGGCAAGAAATCTTTTGAACTTTATGTAGTAGGCGATAAAGCGAAAATGTCACAGGGAAATGGCAAGTGGATGGAAATGCCCGGTGGAATGATAGGGCAGCTTACCAAAGGATACATAGAAACTTTTAAGTCCTTGCAGAACGAAGCGTATGGAGCCTACAACGGGTGGGTAAAAGACCCTACAGGAAATGTTTCTTACAAGGTTGAGCGTGTGAAACAGGAAACCGTAAACGGTTACTCAACGACGAAGTATGTGCTGCACGGAAAAGAGAAAACGGAGACGGGTGTAGAGCTTGGCACGATTACTCTGTGGGTAATAAACAAAGGTCCTTACAAGGATTATACGACACGCCTCCAGATAACGAGTGTGGATGCTTCAGGCAAAACGGAAAAGATCACGATAGACACGCTCGACTTTGGAAAAGATATGAACATAAGTCTTCCATAAACTTTTTGCGTGCCTCCTAAATAGGGAAGTGTCCGCCTTGTTGAAAGGCGGACACTTTTGTTTTTGTGTAATCTTAAATTATCTTGAATAGTTAATCGTTCAAGGAGTTTTTACACTTCGGACTTTAGATAATTGCCAATATTCGCCAAAAGTAACTTATTTTTATGAGAGTTTATTATAATATATAATAAAATTATGAACTATTTATTCTGGTGCTGGCCAATCGCAAGGAGGCGACTTGCATGAGAGAACGCAGAAAGCGAATGATTGCCGTCCTGATTGCGGCAGTAACGATGGTGACTTTTGCACTTGCAGGGATGACGAGCGCAAAAGCAGATTCAATATCGAAGACGATTAAGTTGAAAATTGGTTCTAAAACGGTATATATAAACGGACAACCTGAACAGATAGACGTTGCACCGTTCATAGATCCGCACTCCAATAGAACGCTCGTGCCTATCCGTTTCGTAGCAGAAGGGCTTGGAGGCAAAGTATCCTGGCATCCGCACGAGCGCTTCGTAGGCGTACTCGTAGGCACGAACAAAGTAGGCCTGTGGATCGGAAAGAAAACGGCAAAGATTGCAAGAGGCACGGGCTTCTGGGACAGGTTCGACAAGTACCTTACCAAAGAAACAGACCAGGCGCCTGAAATCGTTCCTCCTGGAAGGACGATGATACCTCTGAGGTTCGTTTCCGAATCAGTAGGCGCAAAGGTGGACTGGAACGGACAGACGAAAGAGATCACGATCACCCTCTCGTATCCGCCCGTCGAGGTAGGCGACGTTCTCTTTGCAATACCGTTTGACCAGGACGCAACGAGTGCTTCTTCAGGCTACTGCATTTCGCCAGGGAGCGCTATGGCAGTTGATCCCGATCACAATTCGTTCTTCGTGTACGGAGAGAAAAGAATTGCAGATAAGAGTGAGCCGCCTAAGTATCAGGCTACAAATGACAGACACCACGAGTACCTCTTCAAGTACGACAGCCTTACGGGCGTTAAGATAGGCTCCAAGGTCATATTCAACGAAGTGGATCCTGGATGGTACGGAGGACAGAACGGTTATGCGATAGTCAATTGGCTTGCTTACCACGACGGATACCTCTACTGCGCAACGCCAAACAACGGCTTCTACGATCCGCCATTTTTCAAGATGAACGTATACGTCAAAAAAGTAGATCCCGTCCACATGAGTATTATGTGGGCAAAGTCGTACAACCTGAGAAAAACTCTCTATCAGGACATTTCGTATAGGGGTAACCCCGACAGAAACACTTACCTCGACATCACGGACAAAAACAGAGTGCCTCTCGTGTTCACTCCCAACGGAAAAGTGACGATGATATTTTCTACGTTTGTCAGAGGCATATCCGATAAAGACAAAAACCGTTCTTACGACTTAAATTTTGCTGATTACTACTTCGTTAACTTCTTAAACTTTGACACAAAAACGGGTAACCTCGTGTGGAAGGCAAGACACGACGGTTGGTCTTACTACTGCGAAGATCCAAACAGAATGCCCGTTTACAAAGGCAGATACCTGTACGTGTTTGAGAACATTCTTGACATGCCAGAATTCTGTTATACTAAACCAAATGATGACAGTAGTTATAACTACCAATCTATTGCTTTAACGAAACTCACTCAAAAGCTCATACAGGAAACTCACGCAAAATCGAACCTGAAGCCTCCTTACTGCGGACAGTTCGAAGGATACTATTCTCCTGAAAGAATCGTGTGCGTAGACCTTTATACGGGCAAAAGCGTGTGGACGAAGTACTTCATAGACAACGACTACAAAGGCTACGTGAACGAATCGCCCCCGCTTTCTCTCGTAAACGGTATTCTCTACGTCCCAGAAACGACTTACGATCCTGGCGTGTCTTTCTCAACGGATCCAAGAGATCAAAACTTTGGAGTAGAAATGCTGAGGTTTGACGCCTTAACGGGCAACGAAGCTGCCCATACCTCACAAACCTTACGGAAGAAACGTACAGAACGGGTACGTGTCAACCGTTATAAGCGTAAACGGACAGCCGAAAGACGTAGAGGCCGTTGCAGGCTCGTACGTGTACGAAAACGGGTACTTCTTCGTTTCAATTCAGGCTAACGGACAAATGTACGATCCTAACTATCCTGATAAACTCGTCGGTTGGGAAACGTACTTCTACTTTGCGCCCGTATCGGATCTCTTACTAAAGGATCCTACAGATGCAGGTTTAGGAATAAGCACGGAGACCAAAAATCTTTACAAGTACCTTAAACCCTACACTTTCAAGTACTTCACGCCGTCCAAAACCCCAATTGTTCCCGTACACGACGAAACGCCAGGCAGCGGAATGTCAGATGTGTACATGCGGTATGCAAATGGCAACATCTACGCTTTCTATAAGAAAATAGGGAACACAAAACCAAAGTATCCAAGTATCGTGTGCGTTAACGCAACGCCGTAGCTCGTGAAAAGAGGAGGAACGGAATGAAGAAAAGAGTTTTTGCGTTTTTGATGGTTTTTCTCCTGGCACTCTCTGTTCTGCAGATCAGAGCAGAGGTTGCATTGGGATACGCCGTGTAAGTAGTGATTTTTCTATTTTTCCCTTGCTAATCACTAATAAGAAAAAATAATAATTAACTATATTATTACTCTGTCCTCGCTTTTATAGTAGATCCAATTTTATTTGCATTGGTTTACGATTTTAATAAATAAAGTGTTAATACTGCAATAGAAAGTGAAAAAGACGGCATTATCGAATACTTCAAAATACTTTAAGATCCTTTAGTACGCAGATTTTAAAACAGAAGTTTGCCAATTTTAATAGAATCACTACGGAAGAAAAATAATGATTATTCTTAAAAGAGAGATAAAGTTTAATAGTTAGCTTTAAGAGTTTTTATAACTTATCTGTACCAGAAGAAAATGTTTAAAAACTTGTTTCCAGAAAAGGAAAAAACTATGGTGGTAGCAATTTCATTGTAATAGCATTACATCAAAAATTAAGAATAATCTTGTGAAAAAAACTTTTATTCTATGCTAAAATCCGCCTTTATCGTTAAATTTTACAAACGAGGTAACTAATAGGTAGGGCAGAAAGTGATCCCGTATTGTAAAAGCAGGCTGTATTTTAGTAAATAAAATGCTGATTAAGGCCGTGCTTTTAATTCTAAAAGTGCCTTTATAGCCTTCCCTTGACAGAGAAAATTTTTGTATTAAAATAACCGCAATTATGAAAACGAATTTTGTATTTTGCACACTTAATGTGAGTGGTTGGTCCTGGTGGCGCCTCGGAGAAAATCGGTTTCCGAGGTCGGGAGCTTCATTTGCTTGACCCGTAGTTAGTAAATAAATTTGTGATTTGTTAGGCCTCGGAAACGAGGCCTTTTTTATTTTATAAATTTTAAAATTAAAGGAGGCAAAAATGAAAAAGGTATTGCTGAACGAAGAAGAACTGCCAAAGCAGTGGTACAATGTGCTGCCGGACTTGCCGGAGCAGTTGCCGCCGCCCGTTGACCCGGAGACGAAAAAACCGGTGGACCCAGCAAAACTCACTGCAATCTTTGCAGAGGAGTGCGTCGAGCAGGAGGTAAGCACAAAGCGTTTTATCGACATCCCCGAAGAGGTGCGCAAAGCGTATGCAATGTGGCGTCCAACGCCCCTCGTGCGCGCGTACAATCTGGAAAAAGCAATCGGGACGAAGGCGAAGATTTTCTACAAGAACGAATCCGTTTCGCCACCTGGCTCGCACAAACCGAACACGGCCGTTGCACAGGCGTACTACAACAAAAAGGAAGGAACGAAAAACCTGGTAACGGAAACGGGCGCCGGGCAGTGGGGCTCTGCGCTTTCGTTTGCTGGCGCTCAGTTTGGGCTGAATGTGAAGGTGTACATGGTGCGTGCAAGTTTTGAGCAGAAGCCTTACAGAAAACTGCTGATGCAGTCGTGGGGCGGAAACTGCCTTTCCTCTCCAACGGACCAGACGGAAGTGGGCAGGCGCATCAGGAAAGAGTTCCCCGACACGAGCGGAAGTTTGGGCATTGCAATTTCTGAAGCAGTGGAAGACGCCCTGACGCACAAAAACACGAAGTACGCAATAGGAAGCGTGTCCAACCATGTGCTGCTGCACCAGACGGTAATCGGGCTTGAAACGGAAAAGCAGCTTGCAGACGCCGGCGTAAAGCCCACGATTATGATCGGGTGCGTGGGCGGAGGCAGCAACTTCGGCGGCTTTATTCTGCCGTTCTTCCCACGCAAAATGGAGGGTGAAAACATCCGCTTTATCGCAGTAGAGCCAAAGGCGTGCCCCACATTCACGAAAGGAGAATACGTTTACGACTACGGAGACACGGGAAAAGTCACGCCGATGTTCAAGATGTACACTCTGGGAAGTTCGTTTATTCCGCCTGCAATCCATGCAGGAGGGTTGCGCTACCACGGAGACGCCCCGATTTTGAGTTTGATGAAAAAGTTGGGTCTGATAGAAGCGCAGGCGTACCACCAGAGGGAAGTGTTCGAAGCAGGCGTTTTGTTTGCACGCACGGAAGGCATTTTGCCTGCACCCGAAACGAACCACGCAATAAAAGCGGTGATAGAGGAAGCAAAAAAGGCGTCTGCTGACGATGTGATCGTGTTTAACTTCTCCGGGCACGGCCACTTTGATTTGTCCGCATACGACGCGTACTTCAGCGGCAGGCTGGAAGATTACGAATACCCTGAAGAGGAGATTAAAAAAGCGCTGAAAAACTTGCCAAAAATTTAACGGGTGCGTAAGTTGGGGACCGCCTTTTCAGTACTTAAAAATACTTACGGAAAAACTCTGGAGAGGGGCAGGCGCTTTGCTAATTCAAAAGCTTCCTGCCTGTGGAAAAGTTTTCTGCGAATTTTGGGTGCTTTGTGCACGAGAGTTTTGCAATTAAGGGAGGTGCGCGTATCGTATGGCGATAATAAAACCGTTCAGGCCGCTTAAGCCGAAAAGCAAGTTTGCAGGCAGCGTTGCAGCGCCTCCCTACGATTCAGTTTCTTTGAAAGAAGCGCGCGAAATCCTGTGGAAAAATCCGCACTCGTTTATCAGCGTGCTGAAGCCGGAAGTAAATGTCGCACCGTACACAAAGGACGAAACGCTCATATACGGGGAAGCACGGGCACTGCTTGCAGAATACCTCGAGAAAGGAATTTTTTACCGCGAGAAAGTGCCCTCGCTCTACATCTACAGGGAATCTTTTATGAGCAAGAGCCAGTGCGGAGTCGTGGGGCTTTTCTCCTGTGAGGAATTCTGGAGCGGAGGTATCGCACGCACGGAAGAAACGAAAAAAGCAGAACTTTCAGGCAGAATTAAGTGGATTGACAACTTAGGCGTGCAGGCAGGGCCCGTGTTTCTCATCCACAGGGAGAGTTTTCGGCTGCGAAACCTCCTGAAACGCATTACGAAAGGCGCGCCAGAGTACGACTTCTTTACGGACGATGCCGTGCGCCACACCGTTTTCCGCATAAGCGAGCCCGCTCTGGTCGAACGGATCCAGAACCTCTTTTTACGCATTCCACGCCTCTACATTGCAGACGGAAACCACAGGACGACGGCAGCCTGCATGCGCGAGCGCAGTGGTTCCTTTCTGGGCGCTGCAGTTTCCGCAAAAGACGCCCGTACGGCGCCTTACAGCAGGCTCGTTAAGTTTCCAGAGGCGTTTGTCAGGAGAGGCACTTCGTTTATGGACGCGCTGTCAGAATACTTTGATGTGTTCGAAACTCCGCTCACTGAGACTATCACTTCTAAAGGCCTCTTCTCTGAAAAAGGAAGCAGAAGAAGTCGCAACGGAGCGTTCCACGCGCTTTCTCACAAATTTTTCGGGCACGGGCAATCCTCCACAAAGAAAGCATTCGCAAAAAAAGTGTTTTCCCTGTTCCCTCCATTCTCAGAAAAAATGGTTTTCGTCGCGTATTATCAGGGCAAGCGCTACGAACTTTCACTAAAAAAGGCACTTTATTCTCGATACGCAGGCATTCCGGGCGTTTCCATTCTGGATGAAGTCGTGTTTAAAAACATTCTGCAAATTAAAGATAAAGAGCAGTTCGTTTCTTATGTAAGCGGCGCACGCGGCGAGAGTTTTTTGAGAGAAGTAACTGCACGCGGTTTGTTTGATGTAGCACTTCTCCCGCGCTCCATCTCTCCCGCTGCAGTAATGCGCTTTGCAGATTCAGGCAGGGTGCTGCCCCCAAAGTCCGTGTGGTTCTACCCGAAGTTTCGCTCCGGGCTGTTTTTAAACCCTTTAAAAGACTTTTCCGCCCTGTTAGAAAAAGGGCAGAGCAGCGAGGACGACTATACGATCTGGTTTTAAACTTTTGTGTATATTTGCGATGCCTTTTTGTCACTCTGAGCGCAGCGAAGAGTCTCTGCCTTAACAACCTTCCCTTTTGTTAACATTAAAAAACATCAAACTGCACCTAAATTCTTATGAGGTCCTTCGCTCGCTTGCGCTCGCTCGAGGACGACGGGGAAGGGAGAGGTCCTTCGTAAAGGCGGCTCAGGACGACCGCCTCGCTGTCATGTTGAGCGGAGCGAAGAGTCTCTGCCTTAACCACTCACTTTAGGAAGCGTGGACAGCAGATTTTATCGCTTTGCTTACAAAACTACTTTAAAAATTTTCCTTTCAGCCAAGTTTTTTCTGCCTTTCAAGCCTTTTTTAAAAATTCTCGCAAAATTCTTTCAAAATCGTGAAACTTTTTGTTGAGTTTTCCGTCTAATGTATAGAGAGAAGGCACGGCAACCTGTGCTAAAGGCACTACAACGGGTGTAGGTTGTGCAAAGAAAAGTCCTTGATCTAAAAAAGGCAACGCTGCACCTGAAAAAAGCAAGGAGGTATGCGAAGGTGAATTTGAATGCGTATGTTGGAAAAGACAGTTTTAATGCTTTTACGCCTGATACACCGTCAGGCAGAAGCATTATTTTAAGGAGCCTGCAAAGTGCAAGAGTTGCACCTGTACTTTGGCGAAAGAGTAAGTGCTTTCTGAGCAAAAAGCAGAGTTTGAACTTTACGATGCAAACTTCCAAGCCGATAACCCCAATTCCACACTTTACCTTTACATCCCCATTTGCAAAAATCTTTGAAGATATTCAAGCGGCACTATGCGGCAAAAACTCAACTACCGCACACTGAGTTTTGCATTTTTTTCAATTCGATGCTAATATTTCCGTATGGAGAATAAAAACACAAACTATAAAAAGAAACTCAGTTCAAATCGCTCAGGTGATTCAGCACAGCCAGCCGAAAGCAATGGCATAATAATCTACGAATCGGAAAGTAAGAAAATTGAGGTTAAAGTAGAGGAAGA
The DNA here is from genome assembly GCA_027023025.1 of Caldisericaceae bacterium. GTDB lineage: Bacteria > Caldisericota > Caldisericia > Caldisericales > Caldisericaceae > S143-107. The sequence goes on from JALVXB010000038.1 coordinate 23,370, forward strand.
AACGCTGTGGCTTAACCTCAATCAGATTGCAGAACTATTTGGCGTAAAAAAAGCTGCAATATCCAAGCACATAAAGAACATCTTCTCGTCTGGTGAACTGAACCGGGAGTCAACTGTTTCCAAAATGGAAACAGTTCAAAACGAAGGCAATAGAAAAGCAAAAAGAAAAATCATATATTACAATCTCGATGTAATAATTGCCGTTGGGTACAGAGTAAACTCAAAAAAGGCAACTCAATTTAGAATATGGGCAACGGATGTGCTGAAAAAGTACCTCATAAAGGGCTACGCCCTGAACGAAGCACGGCTCAACGAAAAACGGCTGAAGGAATTGGAAAACGCGGTTAATTGAAAAGTTCAGCAGTAACACCCTGACTGCATTAACATACCTCGTTGCAACAAGCCCACCTGCGCAAAAAAAACAACTGATAAAACTCATAACAAACTTCATTTCTTTTAAAGAGGAAAAGAAATGAACAAAAAAATAGCCCTACGATATCCCACTTCACTTTATCAGTTTCGTGGATGTGGTGCGTGACCAGAAGTATTTCGTCGTTTAACTGGAGAAAATACTGTTGCAATTTAGGCTCTTTATGACTATAATAAAGAGGAAAGTTTTTTGAGATCCACGAAAAGTGGAAAAGTTGTAGTTGTTTTATTTATTTTTTGCTGCAGTATTTGCATAGAAAGTGTAAAAATATACCTTGACAATTGCACGATTTTTTGAGATCCACGAAAATGAGCCTGCAAACCCTCTGTTTATCAGTGCCCATACGAGGGGTGTCCGAATCTTGCCCTGATTAAAAAGGGATTACAACATGCCCTTTTACCTGTGTAGGGTGGATTGAAAAGAAGTTTCTGTCCGAATCTTGCCCTGATTAAAAAGGGATTACAACTTGCCATTTCGCTGATGGAGAAGACTCAGGCGCAGAAGTCCGAATCTTGCCCTGATTAAAAAGGGATTACAACTACGATGAATATGTGTTCGTCATCTGCTTCCGGAAGGTTTGTCCGAATCTTGCCCTGATTAAAAAGGGATTACAACTACAGGATAAAACTGTACCTTCCGTTTCCCGAGCCGTCAGTCCGAATCTTGCCCTGATTAAAAAGGGATTACAACATTACTCATAATCACCACCCCTTGAATA
>JALVXB010000039.1 GCA_027023025.1 Caldisericaceae bacterium
GTTGCAGGTTTGTCAAAGTTCCGTTTGTAACTGTCCACTTCAAAACTGTTGTGCAGTCTTACTACGATTTCCTCTTCCGTTTCGCTGACGAGTTCAAACAAGCCGTAACCACTGAAGACGAGGAAACCAAGAGTGTTGTCTACCGTCTCTTCGACGCTTTCTTGTTTCATTACATCGTTAAGAATTTCAACGATATTCTTTCCGACCTGCATACCCTGGCGGTAAAGCACTGGCCTTAAAGAACCTGCATCACCTAATCCATACGGATAGTCGCCCGTCTCAACGAGGATAAAGCGCTTGTCCTTAATGTCAATTTCCCCGTTGTCGTTAGTCAATACTGCTTTGTTAAATGCCTTTGCCACTCTTTCGGCAGTTTCTTTTGAGATTTTTTTCATTTTATCCTCCATTTCCATTCTCTCAACCTCCTTGTCAGGAATTTAAAGAATTTGTGATAGTTTTTCTGTGCCTTTCTTGATAGAAAGCATTACGAGCCCAAGTTTTGCAGACTTCGTAGTCGTGATGTATAGTGCAGCAATGTTTTTGATGCCCGTTACGATTACATACCCGTCTTCACCTTTTACATACGCCTGTTCTAACTTACCTTTTTTGAGTTCTGCAGTTGCCCGTTCACCCAACGAAAGAATCGTTGCTGACAGTGCAGCGGTTCTGTCTTCTTCCATTCCTTCGCTTAGTACTGCTGCAATTGGTAAACCGTCAAGACTTACCACACCTAAGTTTACCAGGTCTGGATTCTCGCTGTGTAGTTCAGTGAGAACTTTTAAGATTTCATCTCTTTGAGACATATTCACCTCCATAATTTTTGAAAAAGTATTATATCTATTTTGTTCATATTGTCAATCAATCTTTTATTTATATACATTAATCACATATTAAGGTTTGCAAATTTGTCAATGTATAATGTTCACTTTATAAAATATTTTCAAATGCTGCTAGTTCTTAATAAAATTTTAAAAGTACACTTCGGTTTCATAATTAAAGTAACTCACTTTGCGTTTACTATTTAGTTTAACTCAATAATAATTAATTTAATTCTTATCCATTTTTGAAAACAACCGAAGTATTATACAAAAAATAAAATTCAATGCAATACCTTTTGACGAGAATTTTAAAAATTCTTTTCCGTGAAGTTTATCGCCTTACTGGAACTGTTTAACAGAGGGAGTGGAACATAACGCTTTGAGAATATTTACGATGTTAACAAAAATAAAAAATGTGTTTTATCTCTATGCCAAATTATTCCGCTTTCTGAAAATAAAAATTTTTCTTTTTAGTGCTAATACACGCACCTGACGAAGCAAAAGTATAAACACTTATACTAAAAATAGCAACGCTACTTGTGTAAGTCGTGTAAAAATCTTTATTATAAATTGTCGGAAAACTATATAATATATCTATGAAAAAGGCTATTCTTAGCATTGCACTTCTGGATTTAATTTTTATTACGGCGTTTAACGGAGTATTTGAAGCGTGGCAGAGTTACGCATCAGATGCCGTTCTGTTCGTGCTTTTTTTAGTTGCGCTTTTCGTTACATTGAAAGAAGACCATTTGAACGCTTATTCTGTTTCCACTGAAGTAATCCTATTTACACTAATAGTTTTACTCCTTCCATTGTTTTCGTATTACAGATTCGTTTCCCTGCATACGGCATACGACATACTTGCAGCACTTGCCGCATTTTTTATCTTTGCAAACCTCGCCAATAGGTCAAACGAAAAATTTGCACTCTACGGAATTATTTTCGTAGGTTTGTTTGCAGCAATTTCCGGATATGCATTTTACCTTGCAGTTGCAGTTTTTCCACATTCACACATTGCAACATACGCCGTAGGCCACAATTTTATCTCTGGAACACGCATTGCATCGTTCTTTCAGTATCCAAATACATTTGGCGGATTTCTCATACTGCCGTTTTTTATTGCGTTAGGTTTGTCTGCACGCACGCAAAAAAGAGCAGAAAGAGTGTTTCTTATTTTAAGTGCTGCATTCCTTATGTCCATTCTGTACTTCACGCAGTCGCGCGGCGCAGAAATTGCGTTTATCCTTGCACTTATAGGTTTCATTATCTACGCAGGAAAGCGTAAAGACATCTGGGCAAACATTTTACTTATCGGCATCTTTGCAACCGTATTTATACTTCTAAATAGCCGCTTTTTCTCAAACGCTATTCAGCAAAATGCAGCCCGTGCGAAAGTTCTCGTTTCGTTCTTTGCAGGCGAACAGAACCGTTCTTTGTACGACCGTATCGTCCTTGCAAAAGATGCAGTAAATGTATTCGTGCACCACCCGCTTTTTGGTACTGGGTTTGGCACATTCAGGTACGCTATAACGAAGTACAGGTTTAATCTTTTTTACGCACGCTTTCCGCACTCCGTTTTGTTTAGATTTATTGCAGAAACGGGCATCGCGGGAACACTTGCATTCCTTTACGCAATAATAGTTTTGCTCGTAAAAGCATTCAAAGTGGTAAAAACGGACATTGCAAAGTTGGCTGTCTTCTTCGGTACGCTTGGCATACTTCTCCACATGCTGCTGGACCTCGACTTTGCATTCCCCATTATGCAAATTCTGCTATTTGTAGGCATTGCCCTTTGCCTTTGCGAAAAGCCGCTGCACCTTAGAATAAGCGTTGAGAAAAAGCACTTTGCGCTCGTTTCGCTTTCGCTCCTCGTAGTTTTTGCAATTTTTATTTCCATTATCCCGCGCACTGCAGCAATTGCATTTTCAAACGGGGCAGACGCCGCGCTGAAAGCAGGCAACCTTAAAAAAGCAATTAACGGATACACCATTGCCGCAAAACTCGAAAAAGGCAGCGCAGACTTTTACGACAGTATCGGTTATGCGTACGAAAAACTCGCATACGAGAAAACGGACTGCACGCCGTACCTTGCAAAGGCGGTAAACGCATACAAAAAAGCAGAATCCCTTAATACGCTGAACTTTGCCTACCCCTACTACATCTCTAATGTCCTTCTGCTGGAAAAAGACGGAAACGCCGTCACATACGGGGAAAAAAGTTTTGAAAATAATCCGCTGTGGAAACCTATCCTTTCAGAAGTTGCACTTGCTTACGCGTATACGGAAGAAAACTGCACAAAAGCAGAAACAGACGCAGAGGAAGCGCTAAACTTCAAAGCACCGCGGGACGCATACAAAGCGATGCACTTCGCAAACTCAAAAGTAAAGGACAGCACGGCGCTTACTGCACTGGGATTTTGCAAACTAAAAGACGATACTACAGACGCAGAAGCGCTCTTCAAAAAAGCCATTACGCTAAACCCGAACAACGGCTTTGCATACTTAGGACTTTCAGACTGCTACGAGAAAAATGGTGACACGGCACGGATGTGCGAAAACCTCTACAGAGCACTACACGCAAATGCCTGCATTAAAGAAGTGAAAGAAAAGTATTTTTCCACTGTACCGCTCATTGCACCAAAAACCGTGTTGTCAAAAGAAGTGTTAAAACCTGGAAGTACTGTTACGATCCGCTACGAAGTTAAAAATAACGCACAGGTTGCTAAAAAACTAAAAGTCATTATAGAAACGAGTTCCAGTGAAGTCAGCGTTGCAATGTCGACAAGTTTGAACGGCACTATTTCGTTTGTTATGCCCGATGTAAATAGCCCCTTCCGTATTGCGCTCGTCTGCATTGATAAAAACGGCGTGGAAGTTTCAAAGACGCTTTCTCCACTTTTTAATCCATAGCAAAATCAGCCCTAACGAAAATTACTTAAGGCGCAGTTTTTTCATTACGAAGTTCACCTGCGGAAACATCGTAGGCCAAGGAATTTGTGAGAGCGTAATGATCAGAGCAGTCTTTGGGTCAAAAAACTGTATGGCAAGCACGATTCCTATAGACACATTCATAAAGGTCTTGGAATTTGAAATTGCCATACGCCTTTTGCCGTCCATTTTTGGCACTTCCAGAAGCCCGAAAAAGATAAAAAAGTAGTAAACTGCGTAAGCAACTGCAAGGTACTTCAAAACTTCAAGCGGATACTCGTATATAAAGTGCGCGTTAATGGAGATTACGATAAGTGAGATAAAAGAGATCGGCACGGCGGTAAGTGACTTGTTTCGCCTGAAAAGAAACTGGACGAATGCACTATTTCCGTAAAACCTCTTTGCGATGTACGCAAGGACGAGCGGTATAAGAATCAGTTCCCCCATAGTAATAGATATTCCGAGGTAGTTAATGTGAACGACTTTTCTCATTAAAGCGTAAAAAAGAAAAGGAATGCTGAACGGCGCAATAAAGTGGCTGAAAATCGTTATGATAAGAGTGAGCGAGCCGTCTGCACCCATAAGGTCACTCATTGCCGTGGAAGCAACGCCAGAAGGAACGGCTGCAAGAAGCAGCATCGCAGAGACCATACTCTTGTCGTTCGTTAAAAGAGAAAGTGCAAAAAATACGAGCACCGGTGCAACGAACATGTTCATACCGCTCACATAAAGGGGAAGGAATGGTCTACGCAAATACAAAAAAACTTCCTGAAAGTCAATTTTTACAAACGAAACGAATAGCACGAACATCAAGATGTACTTCAAACTCCACTTGAGCGGAGCAAAGAACGGAAGTATAAGTCCTAACGGAACGCCTAAAAGGAGCACGAGCGACACATTGTTTTCAATAAATCGGACAATTTTCATACCTTATCTTAAAAGATAGGCGCTAAAATGCAATAGAAAAGAGGCTCTTATTCAGTAAATTTTACCCTTTTATTATCCGCTTCGGCGCTGCGTATACATTCATCCGTCCTTCCCTGAGAAACCCAACGAGCGTAATGTGGGCGTTTCCGGCAACTTCAACGGCTCGCATTGTAGGTGCAGAGCGGGACGCAACAATTTTTATACCCGCACGCTCAGCATAGTGCATAATCGTTTCGTTTATGCGGGCGCTGGTAAGAAGCACAGGATACCTATGTAGGGCGTTTTTCAGTAGGGTATCTCCTATACTTTTTTGAACGGCACTCCTTCTTGAAATGTCTTCAAAAGCAGAGAAAATTTTGCTGCCGTCGGAAAGCGCAGCGATGTGCGTGCCACCTGTTTGTTTAAAAATAGTACTTTCTTCAGAAAGATTGCTTGAAAGTTCCAATAACTTTTCAGTAGTAATCGAAATTTCTCTATCTTCAGGAATTTTTTCGTTCAGGGAAGAAATACTTTTGCTTAACTTTACTCTGGCAAAAAAGTTTAGCACATCGCTTTTCTCTTCGGCATATTCGGAATGCAAATCCTGAACATCAGAAGCACTATTTATTATTTCCTCAGTAAACAGATAACCGTAGACGAGCTGCTCGTAGCTGCTGCACGATGCAGATATTTTAGAAGTAAGTGCGCCGTTTACGAATAAATTTATCGCGCACTCTTCCGCAACTCTGTCAAAGCATTCGGAGAATTTCCCTTCTGCAAACTTAACAATTTTTACTTTTTTCATATCTACACTTTCCCTTATTTTAACGCCTTTTGAAAAACGGGAAAGCGCGGATAAAAGTCCTAATTTTTCTTCAGGATGTCTTCGGGAATTATTCCAGTCTTTATTACGACCAAAGCAATTATTCCACCTGTAAGTGCCGTGAAAAGCTGAGGAAGGGAAAGCATTTCAACGAGTTTGGGTGGCGCTTTTACGAGGTGCGTCACGGCAAAAGATAAAAACAGAAACTTTAAAAACGCACCAACTAAAATGCCAGAAATTTTTCCGCTCCAGCCAAACCGTTTAAGAATACCAAAAGAAAGGGTAAGCACCGCATTTCCCACCATTATAATAGGCGGAAGGAAAGCAACAGGCATAAGCCCGGAGGCAAATGCAACCCAGGGAGTAAAACACCCTATCGTAACACCCCCTAAAGTTCCCAGCACATAAGTTGCGATAATCAATGTGAAGTTTACGACCGGGCCAGTGATGTACTGTGGAAAGTGCAAAGCAGGAAAGAAAGAAGCAAGTGCAAGGAACGCTGCTCCGTAAGTAATAAATTTTATTTTTTTACTATTTTCTTTACCTATCACTTATACCTCCTCGTATAATATATTTGTAGAATAGATAGTAAAGTATTTATCTGTTCTATGCATTGAAGTTTGTTATTCTCTCTTCGGGGAAAGGTTGAAGAAAGCTGTTGCCTCCTTGGGAAAGGTC
>JALVXB010000040.1 GCA_027023025.1 Caldisericaceae bacterium
GTTTCAATTCCTTATAGGTTGGCTACAAACTCGTCACAGTTTAGTATACAAAAGAAAGTAAAATTTTCAAGGTAAGGTCCAAATCTGCAAATTTTGGGTCAATGTTTACGATAAAATTTTACAACAATATAATAAAAAATCAACAATTCTTTACACTTTAGATTCCGTTCGTCGAAGTCCGGGATTTTTTACAGGATTGGAGGTCGACGACAGAAAGTTTAAAATCAGAACTTTTAAAAAAGACACAACGAGCAAGATGCAATGCAACAGTTGAATTAATTACATACAGAGATAAAACCAGAAAGAATTTAAACACATTGCGTACTTACTTATTGTAGAGCACTTTAGAACTGACATACAAAATACGAAAATGGAAGAAGGCTTGGACTTAATCACGACAGATCGATACGCAAAATTTAAATACATAGTATGCTGTGTATGCAATAGCACAAAACATTACGACAAACAGTAATTTCCAGAGGATAACTTATCGGGAAAAAATTTCTAAGTAAAATAAGGTTAACCCGAACCTTAAATTTAAGTAAAAAGTGGTTTACCCGTAATAAACTTAACGGTTATCTACAGAATGTAACAAATTAAACCGTGAAAAGAACCTCGCAGGGCTATTTGTGCACCACGACTATCTGCTAAATAAGGCAAACCCAGCAAGACAGAGCGCAGAGGCAACGAAAAAAATAACTGCCCACAAAATGGTATTTTGATTACGAGTCGAAAGCCACCTTTTCTCCAGTAAAATACCGGGTATCAAAAGAATAATAAAGCCTACCATAAATAGCGAATCCACTTATCCCCCCTTATAAAAAACACTTTTAAAATTCTTATTTTACATTTTACAAAAAATATCTGGAAAACAAAAACAATTTTTAAGAAGCGCTTTTTCGCCCTTTTTACCATTAATTAAAATACACCTTCTTTAAAAAGTACTCTCGCCTGATATCCAATTTTGCGACTATATTTTACAACTACAAGTGGTTGTGTGAGAAAAACTATGCCTGTAAAATCCTAAAAGTCCTTTGATACTTTCAATCGCAACGAGGAAAAGCGTATCCTCTAAAGACAAATAGATAATCAAATAAGTAAACACAATACAAAACTTTGAGCTTTCCCGTTAAATACACCCAAATGCATCCAATACATACGACGAACAACAACGCAAAATTGAAAAAACTTTTTAAACTATACGCAAAATGCCCACGAAAATAGTGATAGTATAAATTCGTACCAGATGACACATTAGACACACAAATCTAATAAAAGAAACAAATTTACTTTGAAGTACTTCCAGCAGAGATATAAAAGTGGCGCTAAAATCCCATCTAACAGAAGTAAAATCGCGTAAAGATAGTTTGGTTTTTGCAATATTTGGATTATTATATTGACTATTCAATAGCGAAGTTCTATAATAGGAATGTTATAGATACTTACAAATTTATTTAAGGAGGTGGATTTATGAGTTCGGCAAGCAACGCTTATATGCTTGTAGCAGCAGCACTGGTTCTTCTTATGACGCCCGGTCTTGCATTCTTCTACGGGGGACTGGTCGGACGCAAAAATGTCGTAACGATTATGATGCAGAGTTTCGTTTCGATGGGCGTTACCATAATAATGTGGTGGGCAATTGGCTTCACTCTGAGTTTCAGTGGAAACGGCCCAATTATCGGAAACTTTGCACACGCATTCCTTAGAGGCGTAACGGTTAAAACGGCATTCTCTGGCAACGGGCAGATTTCTCTACTCGTGTTCTTCATTTACCAGATGATGTTTGCCGTAATTACACCAGCACTTATCACAGGTGCATTTGCAGACAGAATGACTTTTAGGGCATACTTATGGTTCCTTATTCTCTGGCAGCTAGTTGTTTACTATCCATTTGCCCACATGATCTGGGGCGGCGGCATACTTGCACAGTGGGGTGTGCTTGACTTTGCAGGCGGTATCGTGGTGCACGCACTTGCAGGATTCTCTGCGCTTGCAACCGTTTTTTACCTGGGAAAGAGAAAGTACATAAGCAAGAATACGCCGTCTAACCTTGCACTCGTTGCAATTGGTACGGCAATGCTCTGGTTTGGATGGTACGGTTTCAACTCTGGAAGCGCTCTTTCCATTGACACAGTAGCAGAGCTTGCATTCGTAAACACCACCCTTGGTGCAGCATTCGGCGCAACCACCTGGCTCATCCTTGATTCTATCTACGCAGGCAAACCAAAGTTAGTGGGCTTCCTTACCGGCGCAGTCGCGGGGCTTGCGACGATTACCCCGGCAGCAGGTTATGTAACACCAGCAGCAGCAGCACTTATCGGTATTGCAGCGTCGGTCGTAGGTTATCTTGCCGTTGCATTCAAAAACAAAAAGAAGTGGGACGATGCACTTGATGTGTGGGGCGTCCACGGAATGGGCGGAGTGACCGGTATTTTAATGCTTGGACTGTTTGCAACAAAAACCGTCAATAATTCCGGAGCAAACGGGCTTTTCTACGGCAATGCAGCATTCTTCGGAAAGGAATTCGTTGCGGTGCTTATTGCAATCGTTTACGCATTTGTCGTTACCTATGCACTGCTTGCAATTATTAACACATTCGCAAAGGTAAGAGTTCCCGAGAGCGCAGAAAAAGAAGGGCTTGACTCTTATCTGCACGGAGAAGACGCCTTTAACATTCTTCACGACAAGTAATTTGTAGTTTAGTAATGTAAGTATTGAGCTTTAACCTGTCGCTTTATGCGCATCGCAGGCGGCAGGTTTTTTTAATTTACAAAAGTTTTTACCCGTTTGAAAATTCAAGGTAAGTGCAAACCCTCCAAGTACTACAAAAAACCAAAGTCCAATGTTTCGATAACTAAACTGTAAATAAGTAAGTTGAATCTGTATATAAGTTACAGTTATCGGAAAAAAGTTATTGGAAAAATTTAATAAAAGCGTTTATTCAAACTTCTCTGCAAAGATGCATACCGTATAAACTGCACGCAGACAAGCAACGGCACCAAATTTAGAGTCCTTCTTAAACAAACGACGGCTACTTACCAGTAATGCGACAAATCAGCAAAGTCGTATGTAAACTGATAAAAGGCTAATTGCAACGAACACGAGTGCAAGTTCTAAGTGCACAATACAGCACTATATCGTTAGGTATGAGACTTACGACTCACATGCACAATTCGGGTTACAAAAATTCAAAAACATACAAAACAAACGCGCCCGGCAGATTTACCGCTCTACTTCTCGCGTACACTCAGTGCGAGTTCAGCAAAAGAAACAATAAAAAATGCCTCAACAAAAGTTCACCTGGCGCGTGCAGTACAGGCGAATTTTACTTCTTAAGAAGGTCTCTTATTTCGCGCAGCAAAAGCACTTCTTCAGTAGGTGCCGGCGGTGCCGTGGGCTTTTCTTCCTTTGCTTTCACATTGTTTATTGCCTTTACGAGAAGGAAAATAGCAAAAGCAATAATTACGAACTCTATCAGGACATTTATAAACACGCCGTACCTGATTGCCGCTTTAACGGAGCCGTCTTGTGCCCTTTTGAGCACGACTTGAAGTTTTGAAAAGTCTACGCCGCCAATCAAAACACCTATAGGTGGCATAATAATGTCGTTTACCAGGCTTTTTATAATAGCGCCGAATGCAGCGCCAATGATAATGCCGACTGCCATATCCACGACATTCCCGCGCATTACGAACTTTTTAAACTCTTTCCACATAGTTCCCTCCTCTATACCTCGTAATTTTTTTCATTATAATAAAAGAATGTCAAAAAAGCAAATTTAACTTAAAATAACGAAACGCACCACTCACTACAGAGCACTTTACGGGCAAAAAGCATAAGTGTGAGAAAAGTTGCAAGACTCTTTCCTTTGCAAACCCTGCACTGATACGCCTGGCAAACGAATAAAGCGAGATATGCCCAGACGAAAGTGCCCACAGAGAAAGCGTTTACGGCAACTTAAAAATCCGCACAGGCGTAAACTTCTTATGGCAACACCTTAATAATCTTTTTGCAAACATTCCTTACTGCAAAGTGTTTCCGGCATAGCAAAGATTTATAAAAGTTACACATCCAAAAGCGCACTTCTTCTACGGGAAGGAAAAGCGTTTTGTGTAAAAATAAGCCTGATGCAGCAAAACTTCACCTTACACATAAATTGCTCACTTCTTGAAAACGCGCCTTCTGACGACGCTTTCTCAAAAACTCCCAGATTAAAAACACTTTTGTGGTTCTTCGCCAAAATTTACACGGTACATCGACCACTCAAAACTCCACCCTGGAAAGAGCAAATTTCTTAGACTTTAAAAAGTCTAAATTACGACGAGTTTGCACATACCAGACGACAATCACGCAAAATCTCGCACCATTCCAGGCTAACGAGCGTGAAGTGCAACGCAGTGCCTTCAATGTAGGCAAAATTTCATTTGAATTTATCCGCTTTTTTCGTAAAATAGAAAAGAGGTGATGCGTATGAAAATTGGAGTAATATCAGACTTGCACGGTTCTCTGGACGACACAGAACGCGCATTAACACTGCTTAAAAAGGAGAATGTAGATCTCGTGATTTGCCCGGGAGATGTGTTATACATTGGGCCCAGAAACCCGATGCCCAAAAATTACAACCCTGCAAAAGTTGCAGAACTGATAAACCACTTTCCAAAGCCGTTTATTTTTTCGCGTGGAAACTGCGACTCGGAGGTTGACCAGATGGTGATAAAGTATCCAATGCTTCAGGAAGTTGCTTACCTGTGGGTGGACGGGCTGCTTATTGCAGTAACGCACGGACACAAAGTTGAGGCGTTTTCGTCGTTTTTAGAAAATACAGGTGCAAATGTCGTAATAAGCGGGCACACGCACACGCCCGTCGTAGAAAAGTTTGCATCTGGAGTGCACTTTAACCCTGGGTCCATCACACTCCCAAAAGGGGGCTCCAAAAAAAGTTACGGCATCCTCACTATTAAAAACGGGAAGTACGAAATTGAGTTAAAGGAGATCAAATGAAAGTCATAACGGTTGCAAACCAGAAAGGCGGAGTGGGTAAAACTACCACCGCAATTAACCTTGCCGCAGGCATCGCGCGAGAGGGCAAAAGGACGCTGCTGCTGGACTTTGACCCGCAGTGCAACACGACATCTGTGTTTTTTTCTCCAGAGGAAACGGAGAGCAGCATCCTCCCAATGTTCACGGAAAACAAGTTCGACATAAACGGCGTAATAAAAGAAACTTCAATTCACAACCTGTTCGCCGCACCGTCCACGATACACCTTGCAAAAGTGGAAAGGATGCTCGCCGGTGAAATCGACGCCCCGCTCAAAGCAAAAAAGACTCTTGCCAGGCTGGCCGATGCATTTGACTTCGTAATTATAGATACGCCTCCGTCGCTTGGGCTGCTTACGATAAACGCACTCGTTGCGTCGCACTTCGTCGTAATTCCCATTACGCCGTCACCCTGGGCGCTCGAAGGCGTGCAGGACTTCCTCGATACATTCAAGAGCGTAAAAGAAATGTTCAACGGCACTCTGGAAATCCTGGGCGTGCTGATTACACTGTTCGACTCGCGCACGGTGCTTGCAAGAGATGCAACAAACGAAATAAAAGCAATGTTCGGGCCACTCGTTTTTAACGAAGTAATCCACAGAAACATACGCCTGGAAGAAAGCCCCGCCTACGGAGAAGACATATTCGGGTTTGCACCGAACTCAAGCGGAGCAACTTCCTACAAAAAAATCGTAAAGGAGGTATTAGACCGTGCCAGCAAATAAAAAGAGGGGTTTGCCAAAGTCGTTCAAAAGGCGATACGAGAGCGACTATGTGGAGGAACTTGCAAACGAAAAAATTCTTTACAAAGTGGAAGCGCTGGACATAAACAGCATAAAACCAGACGAAAACCAGCCGAGAAAACTGTTTGACGAAGAGTCGCTAAAAGAACTCGCAAGCAGCATAAAAGAAAAAGGCGTATTAGAGCCAATTCTCGTAAGGAAAGACGGCAGCAGTTATGTGATTATTTCAGGAGAGCGCAGGTGGAGAGCCAGCATACTTGCAGGCAAAGACACGATCCCCGCAATTGTTATTAACACGGAAAACGAGCGTGAAGTAAAAGAAATACAGATTATAGAAAATTTGCAGAGGAAGGACATTACGCCGATTGAGCGCGCACGCACGATAAAAGAATACCTCGAACCGTTTGCAGAAGGAAAGCGCATTAAAACGCTGCTCATTAACTATAGACGGGGGCGCGATGTGCCAGAAAAATTTGCGCACACAGTGAGCGCACTCTGCAAACTCACGGGAAAGTCACCAATGACGCTCATCAGGTGGGTTTCGCTGCTGGACCTTCCTGAAGAAATCCAGAAAAAGGTGGACGACCCACTGTCTCCAATTACGGCAAGGCATGTGGAGCATCTGCTAAAATTAGACGATGTGAAAACGATGATGAATGTTGCTAATCTTATCGAAAAAGAAAACCTTTCCTCAGAAGAAACGGAGCAAATCGTAAAAAAGTCGAAAAAGGGCATTTCAAAGGATCCAATCGAGCCGCTGATGAAACGGATAGAGCGGATATACAAAAGCGGGCTGAAAGACAAAAAGAAAAAAAGCAAAACGAAAGAGGAGCTGCTGAGACTCAAAGCGTTTATAGAAGAGTTATTAAAGACGCTATAATGAAGATACTACTATGGTTTTCTATACACGAGTACAAAAGAAGAATGTTTTAAAATACAACTCAATTTTATTTTTACTGGTTACAAAATCAGAAGCTGTATCTAATATTGTATGGCCAATAAAAGACCTTTTAATTTATTTAAAGAAGGCAATATACTAACAATACAAAATGAAAAACAAAAGTAAAAGGCTGGAAAGAAGCTTGAGAGTTATTCAATATCTAATTAAGCAGCATCACCCAGTATCACTTACGCACATTTCGCAAGATATCGGCCTCAATGTAAATACCCTTAAAAAAGACCTGCCTTATATAGAAAACCTTCTTTCAGCTCATCACACAAAATTAATGAGAAAACCAGGTGTAGGGCTATGGATTGAAGGAGAAAAGCAACAAAACAAAATCTATAAAAATTTTTTACAACTGCAAAATAAACATTTACCGTTAGATGCCAAAACTTTTATTCTGCATGCATTTCTTACAGAAAAAAAATGCCCTACAGTTGAAGACTTTTGTGATATGCTTGAATTATCAAAACCAACCGTATTAAAGTATATTAAAACAGCACGCACATGGTTAAGTAACCATACTATTAATCTCGTGGGTAAACCGGGAGTCGGGTACAAATTATATTTTACGGAAGACAACATGAGAAATGCAATTGTTGACTTCATTGAGGAATTTGAAACTGAAAAGGTAAATGAACTGATGGCATGCCTGTTCACCCACAAAAAGAGCTGCTTATTCAAGTTTAATGCAATCGATGCCTTCGAATTTATCCCAATAAAAACTTTCGTAGGTAAGATGGAAGCAGCTAACAATACAGATCTTACCGATAAAGATTATGCTTCGTTTGTCTTAAAAATTGCAGTGAGTATGCATAGGCTAAAGCACAATTTTATAATTCGTTACGAAAGTAAAAAGTTATTCAACATAATGCAACACCCAGTATACAGATCAGCATCTTCCCTTATTCCAAGCATAGAGGAATATTTTAATATAAGATTTTTCCCGGAGGACATTGCCTACATCACTCTCTCGTTTATCAGTTCAAAAGTAAAAGAGAGTTCCATGTTGAACATAATTAACAATAAAGATCATTCAATCTATATGGAGTATGCAAAAGAAATAGCCACCATTGCAAATAATATTTTTGGGTTACCCATAACAAAAGACACGGAGTTTATTCACATGCTGGCACTACACCTGAAATCCACTTTGAATAAAATAAAATACGGCATGAAAATCAAAAATCCTCTTCTTAAAGAGATAAAAGAAGAATATCCTCTTTCATTTGACATAGCCGAAAATGTTACAAAAATACTTAGTAAAAAGCTAAATTTAAATATTCCCGAGGAAGAAGCCGGCTACATAGCAATGTACATAGCAACGGCAGTTGAAAAAATAAAACATGCAAGAATAAAAAGAAAAAAGGTTGCTGTAGTATGTGCAATGGCTATGGGAACTTCAAGTTTACTATTCTGGCGGCTATTAAATGAGATGCCGGATCTTGATGTTGTTCAAATAAGTTCATATAAAGATATAGTCGAGGGAAAACTGAGCAAAGAAGTAGATCTTGTTGTATCTACAATTCCATTGCCACCGCTAAAAGTTCCACACATAGTCGTTTCTCCTTTTCTTAATTCCGACGAAAGAAAAGAAATTAGGGAAATCTTGGGAATTGTCAAAGGAAGATGCCCCTATCCCTCCAAAGACGAACTCTCGAAAATTCTCAACAGAAGCGTTATTATCCCACAACTAAAAGCTGCAAACTGGAAAGAAGCCATCTCTATTCTTGGAAAACAGTTATTCAAAAAAGGGTTAGTAAAAGAAGGATTTATTGATGCTGTTATCTCAAGGGAAAGAGAGTTTCCCACTGGGCTTAACACTCCTATCCCGATAGCATTACCCCATACCGAATTTAAATATTCAAAAAAAGAATCTTTTGCCATAGCAACTCTTAAAAATACGATCTCGTTTAGGGAAATGGGCAATCCGAAGAATAGAATTGACGCGAAAATCATCCTTATACCCGTGCTCGTAAAAAACAACGAAGAGAAAACCGTATTTTATGACCTCTTCAAAAAATGCAGGGACAAAAACATTGCAACCAGACTTTTGTCTGCAAAAAATGAAGAAGAAATTAAGCAAATCCTTGAAAAGCCCTATAAGTAAAATATCTTAAGATAGTAAAATAAATACACTAACTTTATTGTATATTAAGGTAAAATCCTGATTGACACCTAAATTATTTCTTCTAAACTTCTAAAAAAGGCGGGAGAAATATATGAAATTTGAAGAAATGATAGATGAGAAACTGATCTTTACCAAGATGGACTTCGGAAGCGCAGGGGAAGTAATAGGATTTCTATCCGACGAATTATTTAAAAATGGGTACATAAAAGAAACATTTAAACAGGCAGTAATAGAAAGAGAGAAGAAGTATCCTACCGGATTACAGCTTGGTAATATAAATGTTGCCATCCCCCACACAGATATCGAACATGTAATTAAATCTGGAGTTGCTGTATGTACCCTTTCTTCGCCAATAAAATTTCATAGAATGGACAAACCGAGAGAGGAAATTCCAATACACATAGTATTTCTGCTTGCCGTTTCAGAACCAAATGAGTATGTAAAATTCCTTTCAAAGCTTACCTCGAGTTTTGGAAAGAAAGAAACAATAAGAGCTTTAATATCAACAGATAATAAAAAACAAATCAAAAAAATACTTAAAGATATCTTGAAGGAGGATGGAGAATGAAGAAACTAAAGATTCTGGTTGTTTGTGGTACTGGGATAGCAACTTCCACTGTAGTTTCTCGTAAACTTGAGGAAAAGCTTTCAGAAAGAGGATATGAGGTAGAAACGAGACAGTGTAAGGCTTCTGAAGTAGAAAGTAATCTGGAAGGAATTGACATCATTGTTGCAACAACACCTGTACCGGAGAATCTCGGAGTACCTGTGGTTAGAACATTAGCGTTTTTAACCGGTGTTGGCGAAGATGAAGCAATCGAGGAAGTAATTAGTAAAATTGGAGGTGATGTTCAAAAATAGAACGCAGGAAAAGCAAATACTTTATCTTAACAAAGAAAGGAGGGAATTATGACTTTAAATGACATTATTAGCGGTTTGGGCGTAACAGTTTTACTGCCAATTATTATTTTCTTCCTCGCTATTATATTTCGAATCAGTGTTAAGAAAGCCTTTCGTTCAGCTGTACTTATCGGTATTGGTTTTATCGGTATTAACTTAATCCTCGGCTACTTCCTGAACAACCTTGCCCCAGCAGCACAGAAGATGGTTAAATTTACAGGAGTTCACTTACCTGTGCTGGATGTAGGATGGCCTGCAGCAGCTGCAATAGCATTTGCAGGAAAGATAGGTCTATTCGTGATTCCTATTACAGTCCTCGTAAACTTTTTGATGTATATATTCCACTGGACAGATACTATTGATGTCGATGTATGGAATTATTGGCACTTTGCATTCACTGGGGGATTGGTGTATGCTTTGACAAACAATTTGTGGTTAGGTATGTTAGCTGCAGCAATTGATGCTATGCTAGTACTAGTCCTGGGTGACTGGACGGCCCCAGCAGTTCAGGAGTACTATAAGATTCCTGGCATTTCACTACCTCACGGGTTCTCAGCCGCATATGTACCAATTGCTATTCCTATTAACTGGTTACTGGATAAATTGCACTTGGATAAGATAAAAGCAGATCCTGAATCTATACGCAAGAAATGGGGGTTTTTTGGCGATCCGATTATCATTGGCTTAATTTTAGGTCTTGTTGTAGGGTTCTTAGGAAACCTTAAAACATTAAACATGGCTAAATCATGGTTTGATATATTAAAATTAGGTATGTCAATGGCAGGCGTTATGTATATATTCCCAAAAATGGTAGCAATACTTATGGACGGCTTAATACCAATATCAGAGGGAGTAAGAGGCTTTATGAAGGCAAGAGCATCCAACAGAAAATTTTACATAGGTCTTGATTCTGCTATAGCTGTAGGGGACCCTGCTGCAATAGCATCCGCTATGATCTTGGTGCCAATTGCAATTATCCTTATGGTAATAATTCCTCAAAACCAGATGTTGCTTGCAGTAGACCTTGCAGTACTCCCGTTTATGGTAGTAATGACAATACCAATTACAAGAGGAAATGTTTTAAAAACTGTTATTATAGGTACAGTAATTATTGCAGTAGGATTACTAATAGGTACAAATCTCTCCCCATTGTTTACAAAAGCGGCAATCCAGGCACAATTTAAGATGCCTACAAATGCAACCCAAATCAGTTCTATTTGCGATGGGTCCAATCCATTGACCTGGTTTATAGTAAAACTTATGAATAGCTGGTACGGCGTTGCAGCATTGTTTGTCGTTTTCTTTGTATTCCTTTACTTCTATAGAAAACATAGAAAAGCATGGGAAATTATTGCAGGAGCATCTGAAGAAGCTGCCACAAAAGAATAGTTGCTTTTCGTCCGGGGGAGTACTCCCCCGGATACGGAAGAGGATATGGAATGAAGGTAAATTACAAGGATTCACCAAAAGAAGAAGCAGGTAAAGGAGTTTATAGAATCTGGTTGATAGACGAAAAAGCCGGTGCCAATAACTTTTTTATGAGATTGTTCGAGATGCTCCCTGGCACATCTACAGAAGAAGATTCACACCCGTATGAACACGAGATATTTGTCATTTCTGGTAAAGGAAGAATTAGAATTGAAAATCAAATAGAGGAAATGGAACCAGGAGATGCCTTTTTTGTGCCCCCGGATGCTCTCCATAGTATAAAAAACGAGGGGAATGAAGCACTAAAGTTTATTTGCATAGTTCCTGCTTCTTACAGAAAATACAGAAAGAAGGGTGGTACTTAAATGCTATCAAAAGAAACTAAACTTCAAATGCTCGAAAAAATGATGTTAATACGGGCTTTTGAAGAACAGGCAGAAAAATTATTTATGAAAAACCTCGTGCACGGCACTATGCACCTTTCCATAGGAGAAGAAGCCGTAGCAGTTGGAGCAATCTTTGCCCTGGACAAAAGCGATTACATTACTTCCACACACCGAGGCCACGGGCATATGATTGCAAAAGGCGGCAACATTAAAAAAATGTTTGCCGAGTTCTTAGGAAAAGAAACGGGCTATTGCCACGGCCGAGGGGGATCGATGCATATAGCCGACTTCAGCCTGGGCAATCTGGGAGCTACCGGAATTGTTGGAGCAGGGATACCTATAGCGACAGGAGCGGCTCTCGCCCTAAAGATGCAAGGTAGTAATAATATCGTGCTATGTTTCTTTGGGGACGGTGCGTCAAACGAGGGAAACTTTTTTGAAGCATTGAATATGGCCGCCATATGGAAGTTACCGGAAATCTTTCTGTGCGAAAACAACCAATACGCGATGTCTTCTTCTGTAAAGAGATTCGTTTCCGTTCCAGACATAGCAGATAGAGCTTGTGCATTTGGAGTACCTGGTGTTGCAGTGGACGGCATGGATGTAATTGCAGTATACGAAGCAGTAAAAGCAGCTGTCGAAAGAGCACGATCAGGAAAAGGCCCCACTCTTATAGAAGCCAAAACATACAGATACAAAGGACACTCGAAAAGCGACAAAAACCTCTATCGGACAAAAGAAGAAATCGAACAGTGGAAGAAGAAAGACCCTATAAAAACATTTACCGAAAGGCTATTTGAATTAGGCGAACTCTCTGAAAAAGAATTGGAAATGATAAAAAATAAAGTACAGACAACTATCAGCGAAGGTGTAGAATTTGCCATCACCAGTAAAGAACCTGACCCAGACACGGTGGAGAAGTATGTATACGCTGAGGAAGGTGAAAAAGAATGAGAATTATTACATATAAAGAAGCTGTTAGAGAAGCGATGACAGAGAAAATGAGAGAGGACAGAACAGTATTTCTAATGGGAGAAGATATTGGGGTTTATGGAGGCGCCTTTGGCGTAAGTATGGGGATGCTAGAGGAATTTGGGCCACGGAGGGTGCTTGAAACCCCTATGAGTGAAGCCACCTTTACCGGGGTAGGCGTTGGTGCTGCGATAATGGGAATGCGTCCTATAGTGGAAATAATGTTTGCAGACTTCCTCACATTCTCCGCAGACCAGTTGGTTAATCAGGCAGCAAAGCTCAGGTATATGACGGGCGGACAGGTTAAAGTACCCCTCGTCATAAGAGCTCCGCAGGGTTCAGGGACAGGTGCTGCCGCACAGCACTCACAAAATGTTGAAGCATGGTTCTTTAACATTCCAGGAATCAAAATTGTTGCCCCTTCGAATCCGTACGATGCCAAGGGCCTACTGAAGTCCTCAATAGAAGATGACAATCCCGTTTTATTTTTAGAGCACAAACTTTTATATAACACAAAGGGAGAAGTTCCTTTAGAAGACTACAGGGTTAAAATAGGGCAATCCAGAATCCTAAAGGAAGGTTCCGACATTACAGTTGTTGGAAGCTCTATAATGGCCTACCGCGCACTGAAAGCAGCAGAACAATTATTAGACGAAGATTCCATATCCGCAGAAGTAATTGACCTGGTTACTCTAAAGCCCCTCGATGTAAAACCCATTATAAACTCGATTAAGAAAACGCACAGGTTACTTGTAGTGTACGAAGGCTGCATGACGGGGGGTATTGGAAACGAAGTGATTTCTCGCGTCGTAGAAAGCGATGCATTTGCATATCTTGATGCGCCTATTTTCCGCCTTGCTGGCAAAGATGTGCCCATTCCGTACAACAGGAACCTTGAGAAGAATGCTGTGCCTCAAATTCAGGACATAAAGGACAAAGTCAAATTTATAGTTAAAGGAGGCTGGAATGCCTGAAAAAATTATTATGCCCAGAATGGGAATGACTATGGAAACAGGCATTGTAACCAGATGGTATAAGAAAGAAGGAGAGCCTGTAAAAGAAGGAGAGCCTGTTGTAGAAATAATGACTGACAAAGCAAATATGGATATTGAATCTCCCGTTAGTGGTACTTTGTATAAAATTGTGGCAAAGGAAGGAGAGGAATTACCAGTTGGCAAAACGATAGGCATAATCAAAACACCACAGGACTCTGAAGAAGACTTAATAAAGGCAGTAAAAGAAGACGTTGAGAAAAGTACAAACCTAACCGAAGAAAAATACCGAAATGAAGCAACCGAGAAGGCAAACAAACTTAGAGAGCAAACAAGAAACGAAAAACTTGCAACCCCCTATGCCAAGCTCATTGCAAAAAAAAGCGGAATCGACCTAAAACAGATATCACCGTCAGGCAATATGATTACTTCAAGCGATCTACTAGCCTCTGCACACAAAGAAGAACTAACTCCCATTATGAAAGCTATGGCAAAGAAAATGTCTGAAAGCAACGCAATACCTCAATTTACCCTTTACTACGACATAATAGCAGACAACTTGATAGAAAAAGTAAATTCGCTTAAAAACTATATTCCAGAACTTTCCATTACGACAGTGCTAATAAAGATAATTGCTTATGTCTTAAAGGACTTTCCAATTTTAAATGCTACATTCGACGGAAGCAGCATTACCTATAATAATCATATAAATATAGGGTTAGCCGTAACTACAAAAAACGGGTTGTATGTCCCTGTAATTAAAAGTATAGAAGATATAAATTTGAAAGAACTAACAGTCAAAATAAACGACCTGATAAAAAAGGCAAAAGATAACAACCTGACGATAGAAGAACTGGAAGGTGCAGCATTAACAGTATCCAACCTTGGAATGTACGGAGTTGACAGTTTCAGAGCATTGATTATCCCAGGCCAAAGTGCAATATTGGCAATATCTGCAATAAAGGACAGAGTTATCCCGAAAGAGGGGGGTATTTTCATTAAAAAGATATTTAGCGCCTCGATATCATGCGACCACAGGTTTATCGAAGGCGCTGTAGCTGCGCAGTTTATGCAAAAATTAAAGAGCACATTGGAAAGCAAGATAGAAGAGGTGATAACATGGGAGTAACAAAAGAGAGAACAGTTTTGTACTGCATTCACTGCCAAAAAGAAACGCTACATACGCTTACATATGTAGGAGGAGAACTTCAGAAAATTAAGTGCACAGAGTGCGGAATGGAAATCTCGTTTGACAAAAAACAAATGCTGTTAGTCTACTCAGAAGATCTGGTTAAACGGATACTGACTAAACCCAAGCGAATGTCGAAAGAAGCATTCTCTGACCTATCCAGCTTCTTGAAATCCCTTCCTTTAAGGATTGCAACCAAGCCAGCGCGTATTGTCAGAGAAGTAAAAGATCTACTCGACGATTA
The DNA here is from genome assembly GCA_027023025.1 of Caldisericaceae bacterium. GTDB lineage: Bacteria > Caldisericota > Caldisericia > Caldisericales > Caldisericaceae > S143-107. The sequence goes on from JALVXB010000040.1 coordinate 14,966, forward strand.
ATCAGGAGGTAATATGATTACAAAACGGTTCGTGGTTAAAAACAAGGTAGGATTGCACGCACGCCCTGCTGCAGAATTCGTTCAAACTGTGAATAAATTCAGATCCGAGGTAAAAATTAAAAAGGGAGAGAAAGAGGCAAATGCAAAAAGCATTGTTGAGGTCTTGTCTCTGGGTGTTGAAAGAAACAACGAAATTGAAGTAATTGTGAGTGGCGAAGATGAAAAACAGGCTTTAGAAGCCATTGAACACCTGATAAACAGTAATTTTGGAGAAAAAGAATGAAGCAGCTAAAAGGCATAGGCGCATCTACCGGAATAGCCATAGGAAAAATCTTTATGTATACGCCGAAACAATTACCCGTCAATGCTGAAGAAAAAGATTCTTTGCCTTTCTCTGAGAAGAAAGAAATATTGGAACGAGTGATAAACGCAGCAGAAAAAGAGATTGACGCACTATACAAAAATACGAGAAAAAATGCCGAAAAAGAGGCAGAGATATTTCAGGCACATATTCTCTTTCTTAAAGATCCAACAATAATTAAAAAAATAGACGAACTGCTAAAACAAAATTTTACCCTGCCTGCAGCAGTCAAAAAAGCGTTCGAAGAAAGTGTTGCAATAATGGAAAAAATGGAAAATCCTTACTTCAAAGCAAGGGCAAAAGACTTAAGAGACGTAGAGGAAAGACTTCTGAGAAAAATATCCGGCATAGAGACCCAGAGCCTTTCTTCCATACCATATCCTGCAATTATCGTTGCCAAGGATCTTACCCCGTCAGATACTGCAAGCCTTGACAGAAAGAATGTATTAGGTTTTGTAACTGAAACAGGCGGCATAACATCGCACACAGCAATCCTCGCAGAGGCGCTTGGAATTCCAGCAGTGGTAGGAGTCAGAAATATTTTGTCCGAAGCAAAGAATGGGATGCTGGCAATTTTAGACGGCTCTACAGGCGATATAATCCTGGAACCTGATGAAACAACTCTTGCAAGATACAGGCAAAAAAAAGAACAATACGAAAGAGAGAAAAAGGAACTTGAGAAAGTTAAATTTTTAAGTGTTTCTACAAAATCGGGTAAAACAATAGAGGTTTCCGCAAATATTGGCAAAACAGACGATATAAACATAGCTATTAACAGCGGTGCAGATGGTATTGGACTGTTTAGGACTGAATTTTTGTTTCTCGATCGGGAAATTCCCCCATCCGAAGAAGAACAATTTAACGCATATAAGAAAGTCCTGGAAGCATTTGGCAGTAAACCCGTAATTATCAGGACTCTGGACATAGGAGGGGATAAACAGATCCCATACTTAGGTTTAGAAAAAGAACTAAATCCATTCCTGGGAGTAAGGGCTATAAGATTGTGTCTGAAAAACAAAGGACTGTTTAAAACGCAGCTCAGGGCAATACTCAGGGCAAGCATTTACGGAAATGTCAAAATAATGTACCCTATGATAGCTATTAAAGACGAAATTATTGAAGCAAATAATCTTCTGAAAACCGTAAAAAAAGAACTTACAGAGGAAGGCGTAGCATACAAAAAAGATTTTGAAGTAGGCATTATGGTCGAAATCCCATCTGCTGCATTAAACGCAGACGAACTAATAAAATATGTGGATTTTTTCAGTATAGGCACAAACGACTTAATTCAATACACATTTGCAGCCGATAGGACTAATAGAAATGTTTCCTATTTGTATAATCCTCTGCATCCATCCATATTAAAACTCATAGAAATGACGATAAAAGCTTCTCATAAACACAACAAGTGGACAGGAATGTGCGGAGAAATGGCAGGCGACCCAAAAGCAATACCTATTCTTCTAAAAATGGGCATCGACGAATTAAGCATGTCTCCATCCAAAATACCTAATGCTAAAAAATTAATAATGGAAACAGAGTAATACAAAAAAATCTTCGGTGCAAATTTCAAACCTATTTATACAAAAGTATTTTCATTTTAAATTTCGACACAATAAATGAGAGTCTATATTTACATTGCATAACTCTTTATCCAGCTTGTCCTGAACTGGTAGTACTACTGTAAATCAAATAAACATGATATACTTGTTCTAAGATTGAAAAATTGGAGGAAGAAATGAAAAAATATAGTTTTCTAAAACACTTGTTTATATTTGCCTTGCTATATGCATTTGTGCTTGGCATTTTTTTATACAGCACTGCCCCAACATACGGGATAAGCAAAAAACTCTGCGAAACAAAGTACAAACCGCCGCTGAGCGGGCTGGTTGCAATGGGAAGCGTAAGCGACCTAAGAACAGGGATATTTGATGTGCTGAAAGAAGTAAGGGTGCATCCTGATGTTTACTCCGGCGTCGTTATCCACACGACCTGGGGCGCACTTGAGCCAGAACAGGGAGTATACAATTTTTCTACGATCGATAAAGCGCTTTCAGACATTGCAAAGTACAATAAAGAACATCCTTTGCACCCCATTTTTGCAAAGATTAGAATTTCAAAAGCGATAAATCCGCCAGATTGGGTGCTTAAACTTGCAGGCGGACCTGTTAACATTGTGCTGAACGACGGGCGAACAATCCAGGTAGGTTTGTATTGGACTGAAGAATACAGAAACGCATGGAAAGCGTTTCAGCAAAAACTTGCATCTCGATACGACGACAACATTCTGCTGAGGGAGGTGTGCGTAAACTCCGGTGCAATGATAACGGACGAACCATTTATCGCTATTTTTAATAATGCAACAATCGCAAACCTAAAGGCAAAAGGCTACACGGACGCAGCATTCAAAGCCACATTAAAAGGCGCTCTGGACGACTATGCCTGCTGGAAAAATACGCCAATTGACTACAGTTTTAATGTGTTAAGGGAAATAGATTCTGGAAAACCTGTAAACAATATGGACTTTACGCTTTCTTTAATGAGAGAATTCAGGCAAAGATACGGAGAAAGAGCCGTGCTCTCAAATCACGGGCTGCAGGAAACGTTCAGCAAGGGAGCAATTCCAATTTACAATCTCTTTGCAGAACTCGGCGCGCCTATCGCAGCGCAAACAAAAGGGCCGTCCGACTTAACGGACAAAACCATTAAAACAGGGCTTAAATACGATGTAACAGAGTTTGAAATATGGGTTAGCAAAGAAGCAGGTGGATATGCAAATTACAGTAAGGCAGACCTTGAACGGTGGGCACAAATGATACAAAGCACTTACAAAATGCCAAAACTCTCTGTAAGTGCACCTGCAAGCACGCAAAAAGGCAAAATCACAATTAAAGGAACGAGCGAGCCAGATATTTTAATTCTGATAAACGACACAGCGCTTTACGCAGACAAAAGCGGCGCATTTTCTACGGCCGTTCCACTTGAAAAAGGTAAGAACACACTCTCCGTTATTGCAGTAGACAGAGTAGGAAACGAAACGATAAAAACGATAACTGTAACATACGATGTACTGTGTTGTGTCAATACCTTTTGGAAAGAAAATATAATATTTTAGTATGTATTTGTTTATGAGGGTTTGCTCTCCTTTTTTGTTTGTTTTATCATTCATTTTATTCAATTCATTTTTATTATTTTTATTTTATTCATTTTCCAGTTTGCTACTTTGTATTACTATTCCTCTCTATCCTATCTGTTGATACCATACTCAGGGTCGTATACTCTGCTATATTTAATTATTGCAAATGCTTGCCTTAATAGCTTATGCCCCACTGCTGTAAGGATCTGCGGTTTATCCTTTCCTTTTATCAGTAACCTTTCGTATAGTAATTTGCATTGGGTATTACTACGAGAAGCAGATAGTGCATCCATGCAGAATAGCTTTCTTAGATAAGGATTTCCTATCCTTGATATACTCCTGTTTGCATTATTTATACTCTTTCCTGATTGTTTAATGTCAGGATTTAATCCTATGTATGCTGCTACCTGCTTTGCACTGTTAAATCCATTGAACGTATCAAACCATCCTATCAGTGCACTGCCTGTCCTTTTACCTATACCTGGTATGTCTGTAACTCTTTTGTATACATCTCTGTACTCTGGACTATCCATTATGAGTTTCTCTATCTTCTTTTCTACCTTCAATATCTTTTTATCAATTGCTTTGTTTATGCTATTGAGTACCTTGATTGATTCTTTACTGTATTCTTCCTTGTATTGCTTTAATGCTTCTATGTGGTTTCTATTCCTGTTCTTTAATGTATATAACTGGTCAATTGTTTTAAGCATTAGCTTTACCTTTATGGATACACTGCTGTTTGGTTTGAATAGGTACTTATCTAATGGATTATCGGTTTCTTTAACAAATCTGCTCATAATGTTGTAGTATCCAAACTCTGATATGAGCTTTGCATCTGCTTTATCTGTTTTAGCCCTTCTCAGTTTCTCTTCTCCGTATCTCTTTATGATTAAGGGATTTATTACATACACGGTATATCCTTTATCATACAGTGTATCAGCATACGTTAAGTAGTATGTACCTGTTGCTTCCATAACGAAGCAAAGCCTCTTCTTTAAGGGCCTTTGTGTTTCATTCATAGATACTGTTTTCTGCTCTTTAGTGTATTGTTTATTGTCGGAAGATTGATTGTTGTTAATATTGGATTGTTCTATTGTATGATTGTTTGGTTCTGTTTCTCCTTTTTGTTTTAACATGTTGTCTCTGTTTGATGTACTTGAACCTGTTTCAGATGATTTAGATAATTTAATGTTATTAATATTAATGTTCTTTAACACAAAGGCAAGCATTCTGTTTACACCATTTACACTGTTATCAAATACACCTGTTACATAGCTGTTGCCATTATATACAGCAATGTCTACTTTGTCTTTTGAGATGTCTATGCCTACTGATAGCATATTATCATCCATTGACAACATCTCTATCCCTCCTATAATTAAATGGATTTGATTGTGATATGGAATGTTTCCTTTGCCTATCATCGTAATACGGGCTTTAATGCCCAATGTACTTGTCCAGGTTTTAAGGGAACAGGGAAAGTGGGTTTAACATTCTGAACGGTTTCTAAGAACCAATGACCAACTCAAACTTGCTCACTTTCCCCCATATCTCCAATCATACATACCAAGTATAACGGGAGATATGTTTCCACACAATCACATACAGGTGAGTGTAGTATATACGATGACTTTTTTCCTGCTATTCTGGAGCGAGCGTTTTGCTTTTCCGTCGTCCTGAGCCGCTTTTGCGAAGGACCTTCAGTTTCTGGTTTTTTCATAGGTTCGTTGTTAGGGTAGAGACTCTTCACTGCGCTCAGAGTGACGGCGGAGTGGTCGTCTCTGAGCAAGCGTTAGCGAGTGGAGGACCTTATAAGCAATTTGGATGTTATTCGAAGTTTTTAGTATTAACAAAAGGTGAAATGGTTAGGGCAGAGATTCTTCAGTCGCTGCGCTCAGAGTAACAGAAAAAATATCAGAGGGACACGCAGGAAAGTTTAAAGAATCTAAAATTATTACACATTTAAAGCGCAAAATATTACCAGGCTTTACTCCCTGTAACTGGAAATAGCTCTGCACCTCTGCAATCTAATCACTTTTTCGGTTCGCGAATGAGAAGCGCGAGGAATAGCGCAACGAAGAAAAGGAAAACAATAAAGTAAAGCGGAAGCGCATAGCCACCGCTAACCCTGTGCAGCACTTCAATAAGAGGCACGATCAGCACGGCTGCACCGTTCCCAAGAAGCTGGAGGTATGCAGCAGAAATTCCTGCAAACCTGCTCCCTGCAATTTCAGCAGACATCGCAAGCAAAAGCGGTAGTATAGAAATTGCAAAGAAGCCAAACACGGCAGCATTTGCAAACTGCACAGAATAAGTCTGCCCCCTCAAAAGGACGAATACAGAGAAAATACCCACTGCCGATGCAACGATAAGGAACGGTTTCCTTTTACGAAGTTTATCCGAGAGCATAGGAATTACGATACATCCAAGCATCCCGCTAAAAACGAGGATTGAAGAGATGTTTCCTGCTTTGAGCATCGAAATGCCGTGCAGTTCGTTCAAAATCTTTTCGAGCCAGGTGACGATACCGTTGAATACGCCGATACCGATTAACGCAACAAAACCAAGAAGGATAAAGTCCCTTATCTTTGAAAGGTTTTTTATCCCCTGGACATACGAAACTTCAAAATCCGTTTTCTCAATGCGCGGAGGAAAGTCAGGCTTATCTTTCGTAAATATATAGAACAGTGGAATACCTAAAACGGCAAACGCGCTGTAAACCCAGAGCATCTTTACGAACCCAAAGTCTTTTACCAGCACGGGCGTAAGACCAAGCCCCACGATCATCCCTAAAAACAGGGCAAGCGAGCCAAACCCCACGGCAGTTGCATCCTCGTTTTCAGGAAACCAGGTAACTGAGAGTTTTGTTATCGCATTCAGCACGAACGGCTGGCCAAGCGATATACCAAACTGCGAGACGAAAAGCATTAAGTAGGAATACGGAGAAAACAGCCTTACAGCGGCAAACACGCCTGTGAGAATTGCACCAAGCCCAACGGAAAATTTATACCCTTTTCTGTCTGAAACGACTCCCGCAGGTATGGAGAGAATAAGAAAGGTAAAAGGGAATACGGCAGCAAGCATTCCGACTTTCATCGCGGAGAAGTGCAGAGCGGTTTCCATATATGTGTCGATGCCTGCAAAGTTCAGCCAGAATAACTGCGTGAGTGCTGCAACATACATATACACGAGCAGTACCACCCACCTGTACTTCGTCGTTTTTACATTTACTGCCACCACTTCGTTCATCTTTTCCTCCTGCAAATTTTCCGCCACGCTCTTTTTCCTTAGAACATAATAGATAAAAGCCGAATTTTTTCAAAATAAATCCCGGAAAATTACAGAATAATTCTACCAGCATAAACTTTCTACTTCCGCAAGAAGAAAAGGCGGAAAGGGAGATTGGTATGCTTTCCAAATAGATGAGGTCCTTCGCTCGCTGACGCTCGCTCGAGGACGACGGGCGGGGGTCACTCTGAGCGGAGCGAAGAGTCTCTGCCTTAACGACCCCGTCTCTGAATAACGGCAAAATCACTACAAACAAACCCTGTATTTATCAGCCTTCGTTTCAAAATCGCTAATTTAAGGCCCATAGACGCAAATCTTGAGAAAAATCGGGTAAATATACCTGCAAAACGCGTTAAACGGCCTTATTTTAGAGCATACGGAAATTGGAACAAACCCTTTATTTATCGGGATTTTTTGAAAATTGCCACAAAATTATCAACTTGAATAAAATTACCGAAAATAGAAATCCGCATAAATAGAGGCTTTTTTAATGGTCAAAAGTAGGCAAAATTAGTTCATAAAGCGAAAAATTGTTCGCATACTGTAAGTCGTGCCAAAAATAGGCAAAAAGCCTGATTATTACTGCATTGATGCAGGTTTATAAGCCTTTGTAAAGATAACAAACAATATAGCCTTAAAAATTGAAGTATCAACTATAGGCCAATTCTCCCTTTTGCAGAATCCGTAAAATGATGTAAAAAACAGTAGAGCAAAGGATTAACACCTGTTTCATCATAATAAAGCAAAACGAAGCGAAGCAAAAGTTAAAGCTCGCTGATGTTTTTCAAACGAATCTTAAAGGTAAGGTACTCTATAAAAAACGCTTCTGTTTTCTCAGACAAAACTTTTTTAAAAATTCTCACAAAATTCTTTCAAAATTGCGGGAAATTTTTCTCTGAAATTCGTCTATTGTATAGAAGAAGAAAATTTGTGAAAAAATGAAAAATTGCAAAACACTTTCTAGAAAAGTGCATTCATTACACGGAAAAGAAATTACGGAAAAGAGAATTATAGGAGGCGCCTATTAAGAAATTAGTTTACTTAATAGTTTTAGGAGCGCTTTTTATAGCTATCGGCTCGCACCCATTCCACGACACGAACTTTACGGATTCGTATCCTTACTACCACATACGGTATAGCGATACGGCGTGGAAGTTTGAGCGGTACAATTCTTCAAGCAGTAACTACGGAAGTGCAGGGAGTAAAGAAAGTGAGAATGGTTTAGAGTTTAGCCACGGCACTTTTCCTTTAAGGGGAAGAGTGGTAACGATAAGTGAAGCAGAAAGAGAAGTGCCGTTTAAAGTTATTCTGCCAGAAGGTATGGGTAAGCCGTCTTTGATAAAACTCGTAAAGAGTGAGAACTTCTTATACATCGTATACTCAAAGGATA
>JALVXB010000041.1 GCA_027023025.1 Caldisericaceae bacterium
TCATTTTTTCCTCGCTGTGCTCCTCCTTTTCATTCTATGTTCTTCATTGTTGCTATTTTTGCCTGCTATTCTCCTTTATTTTCTCCCTATTCCTTCTCCAAGGTATTGACTTATTATACTAAGTCTTTATGTAGAGTTAATTACTTTTGCCCACCTTTTCCCAGAGTAGGCGTTTTTCGTAATGCGTGTGCAACAGTCTATGCGCTAACTCACTGCCAGGCTCCCCAAGAAAGTTTTTATAAAGTTCTCTTACCCATGGATTCAGGTAAGACTTACGCACAGTGCTCTTCTCGTCGTCCGTATACAGTGCCTCCGCTCTCTTTCTGATAATCTCGTCCGTTGACGGGATCGGCTGTCCGCCGCCTCCAATACACCCACCAGGACACGCCATTACTTCCATAAAGTGTATTTTCTCTTCTCCAGACTTTATAGCCTCCAGCAGTTCTCTTGCCTTGCCCAGCGTATTGGCAACTGCAACGCGCATATTCACTCCGTCGAGCATCACCTCCGCAACCCTGATGCCTTCAAAGTTCCGCAGAGGCTTAAATTCGACATCTTCAAGTTTCTTTCCAGTGAAAAGGTCATAAGCAGTCCTCAGCGCCGCTTCCATAACGCCTCCGGTTACGCCAAAGATAGTGCCTGCGCCTGAATACTCTCCAAGCGGATTGTCGTATTCAGAATCCGGCAAATTCTTAAAGTCTATACCTGCTTCTTTTATCATTTGGGCAAGTTCTCGCGTCGTTATTACTGCGTCCACATCTGGAAACTCGTGAGACCAGGTTTCTCTTCTTTCTGCCTCAAACTTTTTTGCCGTACAGGGCATTACGGACACATGGAAAATTTTTTCTGGCGGTATACTCATCTGTTCTGCAAAGTAAGACTTTACCACCGCTCCCATCATTCCCTGCGGAGACTTAGCACTGGAAACATTGGGGATAAACTCGGGATAGTACTCCTCAAGAAACTTAATCCAGGCAGGACAGCAAGAAGTCATAATGGGCAACTTTTCGTTGTTTTTAGCTCTTTCTATTAGTTCGCTTGCTTCTTCCACTATGGTGAGATCCGCAGAAAAGTTCGTGTCAAACACTTTTTCAAAACCCAGCATTTTTAGAGCAGTTGCTACCTTTCCTCTTACGAATGTCCCAGGCGGATAGCCAAAAAGTTCGCCTAAAGACGCTCTAATGGAAGGTGCAGTTGACGCGACGACATACTTATCAGGATCGTTGAGCGCATCCCACACCCGCATCGTATCGTCCCTCTCCGTAAGAGCGCCCGTCGGACAATACATAATACACTGCCCGCAGTTAACGCAGGGTGTATCCACCAGCAAATTTCCAAACGGAGCACCTACGAAGGTCCTCATACCTCTATGTGCAATACTTAAAGCGCTTACGCTCTGAATTTCGTCACAGACATTCACGCACCTCTGGCAAAAAATACACTTTGACGGATCGCGCACGACGGGTGCCGAAAGGTCCTCTTTATAAAAGAAAGGAGCCTGCTCAAAGCGCACATCTTTTACTCCCACTCTGTTAGCAATGTCCTGCAACTCACAGCTGCCGTTTCTCTCACACACAGGGCAATCTATATTATGATGAGCAAGTATAAGTTCTACATTCAACTTCCTTGCTTCCCTTACGAGAGGCGTATCCGTAAAAATTTCCATACCCTCCCGGACTTCCGTAACACAGGAGCGCTGTAATGTCTTTGCACCTTTTACTTCCACCACGCACACGCCGCAACTTCCTTCTTCAGAGATTTCTTCAAGATAGCAAAGAGTAGGAATGTGTATGCCTACCTCTCTGCACGCTTCAAGAATCGTCGTGCCTTCGCGAACCCGATATGCCTTTCCGTTAATTTTGACATTCAACATTTTCACGACGCTCACCCCCTCTTAACTGGAACCGGAAAAAGTGGAGTTTCAATCTTTTCTCCAGAAAGTTTAACCACTGCGCCAAAGTTACAGACTTCCATACAGGTGCCGCACTTTATACACCTATCCTGGTCAATTATGTGGACATATCCAGGTTTTCCGTCGATTGCTTCCACAGGACAATTCCTTGCACAAATAGTGCAACCCCTACACGCATCTGGATTGATGAAGTAGTTTATCAACGCCCTGCAAACCAGTGCAGGACACCTCTTCTCGTCAATGTGCTCAATGTATTCCTCTTTAAAGTACTTTAAAGTGGTAAGCACCGGGTTTGGAGCCGTCTGCCCCAGCCCACAGAGTGATGTAAGTTTTACCACTCTTGCAGTTTTTTCAAGCAGAGAGAGCTCGGCACGCGTTCCCTTTCCTTCTGTAATCTTTTTCAGTATGTTTAGCATCTGGTAGGTTCCTTCCCTGCAGGGCGTACACTTCCCGCACGACTCGTCAACTGCAAACTCAAGGAAGTACTTCGCCGTATCCACCATACAGGTTTCCTCGTCCATCACGACGATGCCGCCAGAGCCCATAATGGAACCTGCCTCAGCAAGACGCTCGTAATCCACAGGCGTGTCAAACAACGATTCCGGAATGCATCCCCCGGACGGCCCTCCAGTTTGAACTGCTTTTACTTTTTTGCCGTTAGTTGCTCCACCACCTATGTCGTACACTATCGTTTTTAGCGGCGTACCCAGCGGCACTTCTACGAGCCCTGTCCTCTTCACTTTTCCTACGAGAGAAAACACTTTTGTCCCTTTACTCTTCTCCGTTCCTATTTTCTCAAAAAACTCCGCGCCTTTCTGAATAATAGGTGCAATGTTACACCAGGTTTCCACATTGTTAATGTTCGTTGGCTTGCCGAAAAGTCCCTTTTGTGCAGGAAAAGGAGGGCGTTTTCTTGGCCTGCCGGCATTACCTTCAAGTGACGCGATAAGCGCCGTTTCCTCTCCGCAAACGAATGCGCCTGCGCCCCTTGCTATGTGAATGTCAAACGAAAAGCCCGTACCCAGAATGTTCTCCCCGAGTAAACCGTATGCGCGTGCGTCAGCAATTGCTTTACTAAGCCTTTCTATTGCAAGCGGATACTCTGCCCTTACATAGATAAAGCCTTCGCTTGCCCCAATTGCATACGCTCCTATAATCATCCCTTCAATTACCATGTGGGGATCAGATTCCATCTCGTTCCTGTTCATATAAGCACCGGGATCTCCCTCATCTGCATTGCAGATAATGTATTTAATGTCGCTTTTCTCCCTGCGTGCAAAGGACCACTTGAGCCCCGTGGGAAATCCTGCACCGCCTCTACCGCGCAGCCCTGAACGCTTCACCTCTTCTATTACTTCGTCAGGCATAAACTCCTTCAAAGCTTTAAACAACGCATAATACCCGCCTACTGCTATATATTCTTCAATGTCCTCAGGATTGATTATACCGGCGTTTCTCATTACGAGTTTTTTCTGGTACGCAAAAAATGGAAGCTCGTTCCACAAAGGAATTCCGTTAAATCCTTTGCCGTAAAAAATGGGATGCTCGGGAATTATGTGGTCCCACTCTTCTATTTTGCAGAGCGCCCTTTGCTCGTCAATACTCTGCTCTTTTACCATTTTAACGATTTCACTTACATCTTCCGGTTTTACTTCACTGAATAGAACGAGCGGCTTACCTGGTAAACGGACATTTACGATAGGCTCGGAATGGCAGATCCCGAAACAACCCGTTTTCGTAAGGTAAACATCCACTTTTTCCTTTTCAAAAGTTTCTTTTAACTTCTCGTAAACGATGTTTCCTCCTGCTGCAATACCGCAGGTTGCAAGTCCCACTGCAGCGCGCGGCACATCTGGCATAAGTTTCTTTAAGCCAATTTTTCTTATATTGTCAAGGTCTTCTATCGCTACTATCTTTTTCATTTTTCACCCCCCACCCGTATTCTTTTAAAATAAGAGGAAGTTTTTTTGCGTTCACATACCCGTATATCTTTCCGTCCACCATAATTACGGGCGCCATACTACACGCACCAAAACACCGCGCAGTATTTACAGTAAACTTCCTGTCTTTTGTCGTCAGCATAAACTTTCCGTCTTCCGTCGTTTCGCCAGGTTTTACGCCAAGCAGGTCTTCCAGCGCTTCAAGAACCTGGAACGCACCTTTTACATGACAGGCAGTCCCCATACACACGGTAACGATGTGTGCACCCACAGGTTTCAAGTTAAAAAACGAATAGAAAGTTGCTACACTGTAAATTTTCGTAAGCGGAATGCCGAGGACACTAGAAACATTTTTTAAAGATACTTCGGATAGGTATCCTTCTTCTTTCTGTATGTCCTCAAGCACATTTAAAAGCTTTCCTGCGTCGCACTTATACTTTTCAACAATCTTTATAATGCCCTGTTTATCCATACCTTCCCCCTACATTTCCGCAATTTAGTTATTGTTTTCACTAATATAATAATACAGATAAACAAATTGTCAAGAGTAACAGATTTTATCGCTGTGTGAAACGAGCACCTAGTAAATCGTAATAATTTTTTTACAACTTGGTAAAAACTTTGCATTGACACGCCTACTTAATTTGCATCAGAGCGTTGGGTAATAGAAAATAAAAAATTACAGGAAAAAATTACTCGTATCTGGAATCGTAAAGTGCCGCTTTTATGCGCTCGATTACTTCCTTCTTCTTGTCAAACAGGTCGTCTGAGATTTTAATCTTCGGGAAGTGCCAGTTTGCGTAAAAGTCTTTGTAACGCTCGTCAAGGCTCTCTAAGTATTCGCGAGGGATTTTCTCAAAGTCCCTGCCCCTTTTTGCTATGTTTTGAAGCAGTTCGTCCACCGTTTTTTCAAGGTAAATCATAAGGTTTGGCGTGGGCAAATTTTCCACCATAAGGTGGTACATTTTGTCGTACACGATCCACTCGTTGTCCGTCATCAGACCGTCTTCGTGCAGTGCCTTTGCAAAGACTTCCCTGTCCTCGTAAATGGAGCGGTCCAGCACTGATGGGATCTGTGAGAGCAAAACATGGTGTATAAGCTGCTCGTACCTCAGCGCAAGGAAGTTCATCTGCGTTGCAAATGCCCACCTTTTCATATCTTTGTAGTAGTCCTTAAGGAATAAATTGCTGTGGAAGTCTTCAAAGTAAACGCTGAACCCCATTTCCTCTGAAATAATCTGGGAAAGCGTCGTTTTTCCTGCCCCGATGTTTCCTGAAATTACGATGTACATATCACTCTATCTCCTTTATAAAAGAATTTGCTATGATTAACTTTTGAATTTCGTTTGTGCCCTCTATAATCTCGTACATTTTTGCTTCTCTGTAAAGGCGTGCAACGGGATAGTCTTCTATAAAACCGTAGCCGCCAAAAATCTGTACCGCCATGCGGGCGACATCTGCACCACTCGTTGCAGAGAAGTACTTTGCAATTGCAGCAAACTTGGGCAGCATGCGCGGGTTTTTATCCTTCATCTCTGCAGCTTTCAGCGTAAGCAAGCGCGATGCTTCGTACTTAGCACCCATTTCCGCGATCATATTCTGTACCATTTCAAAGGTAGCAATCGGTTTTCCGAACTGCTCGCGCTTCTTTGCGTAGCGCACCGATTCGTCCAGTGCCCGTTTCATCAGCCCATTTGCACCAGCAGACGCCGTAATGCGCCCTATGTCCAGTGTTTTCATCGCTATGATAAATCCGAGGTTTTCCCTGCCAAGCAGGCGCTCTTTCGGTATGCGCACATCGTTCAAAAATAAAGAAGCATTCGGCAAACCAGGTAGCGCCATTTTGTGTTCCTGCCTGCCCACAGAAAAGCCCTTATCGTCTTTTTCCACTATAAACGCGGAGATTCCCCGTGCGCCGCGCTCTTTATCCGTTTTTGCCATTACGACATAAATGTCAGAAAGCCCTGCGTTAGTCGTAAACACCTTCGTGCCGTTCAACACATAAAAGTCGCCGTCTTTTTCAGCAACCGTTTCTATGTCCGCAGGGT
>JALVXB010000042.1 GCA_027023025.1 Caldisericaceae bacterium
TCTTTATCCGTTTTTGCCATTACGACATAAATGTCAGAAAGCCCTGCGTTAGTCGTAAACACCTTCGTGCCGTTCAACACATAAAAGTCGCCGTCTTTTTCAGCAACCGTTTCTATGTCCGCAGGGTTAGAGCCTGCATTCTGCTCCGTCAAAGCAAAAGAACCGATAATATCTCCGCAGATCATCTTGGAAAGGTATTCTGTTTTTTGCGCCTTCGTCCCGCCAATTAAAATAGAGAATGCAGAAAGGGAGTGTGCACCCATAACTGCGGCAAGAGTGCCACTGGAGTATGCAATCTTTTCCGCAACTTCAACATACATCGTAAGCGGAAGGTTCAACCCGCCAAACTCTTCCGGGAAAGGAATTGCAATAAAACCGTGCCTGCCAATTTCTTTGAAAAGGTTAGAAACGAACTTTCCATCCCGCTCTATTTCTTCCTCGTGCGGCGCGATGTGCTTCTTAATAAAGTCGTCAGCCGCAATTAATACCTCTTTTTCGATGTCCACATTTCACCTCTTGCCGTTGCAAAGTTTTTACTATTCTAATATGATATAATCAAATTTGCAAACAGCGGGGTAAACGAAAACAAATGCTTATTGTAAACGGAGTAACCTTTATTAGTGGAAATAAAAAAATTTTAAACGGCGTAAGCTTTTCCGTAGATAAGGAGAAAAAAATCATCATAGGCGACAACGGAGAAGGGAAAACGACCCTCCTCGAAATTATATACGGGAATTTGCATCCAGATTCAGGGCAGATCGTAAAAAAGGGCAAAGTAGCGTATGTCCCTCAGGAGATAGCAGCACTGGAGCGAAGCGGAAAAGAAGAAATAGAAACTGTCTTTACGGAAATTAAAGAAACAGAACGGGAATTATCAGAATTAGAAAAGAAAGGGGACTTCGGAGAGGAATACGGCGCGCTCCTTCAAAAGTACGAGCACTTAGGCGGTTACACCTATAAACAGGAAATTGACACGATGCTTGAAAAACTTGCTCTGGACAAAAACACGCTGAAGCGGAAGATGTACGAAATGAGCGGAGGAGAGCGCACGAAAGTAGAAATTGCAAAAGCACTGCTTTCAAAAGCGGACATTCTGCTTCTGGACGAGCCGACAAACCACTTAGACATAGAAACGATAGAACTATTAGAAGCAGTACTGAAAAAATTCCCCGGAGACTTGCTCGTCGTCTCGCACGACCGGACATTTATAGACAACATCGCAACACACATACTTTACCTTTCAAACGGAAAAATCAGGGAATACGGCGGGGATTACGAGAAGTTCCTTTCCCTGAGAAAAGCAGAGGACGAAAAAATTGCAAAAGAACGGAAGAAACTGCTCAAGTATGTAGAAAAAGAGCGCGCATTTATAGAAAAATTCCGCTACGGAACGCGCTCTGCACAGGCAAAAAGCAGAGAAAAACGCCTCGAAAAAATAGACATCCCTGAACTGGAAAGAAAACGCGACATAAAACTAAAGTTGGAAAGTGCCGAAAGAGGCAGCAACATCGTCCTGCGGGCAGAAAACATCAAAAAATCCTATAACGGAAAACAGGTGCTAAACGGAGTAAACCTCACTATTATGAGGAAGCAACGCATCGGAATTGTCGGGAAGAACGGAAGCGGAAAGTCCACATTCCTGAAAATTATTGCAGGCGTGGAAAAGCCCGATTCAGGCGAAGTAAAACTCGGCCCCAGCATAAAAGTGGGTTACTTCCCTCAGGACGCATTCGTTATGGACCCAGACTCCACACTTATCTCGCAAATTACGGACTACGGATACACAGTTTCAGAAGCGCGGAACTACCTTGCGCTGTTCGACTTTACTGAGGACGAGGTATTCAAAACTGTTTCCGAGCTTAGCGGCGGGGAAAAGCGCCGCTTGATGCTTGCGAAAATTTCTCTGATAAAAGGTAACTTCCTCATTTTAGACGAGCCTACAAACCACCTTAGCATAGACCTCAAAGAAGTCGTGTTAAGCGCACTGAAGGACTACGAAGGCACGATACTATTAGTAACACACGACAGGTTTGTGCTGAACAGCATTGCAGAAAAAGTTTACACGATGGAAAACGGCGTGCTTAAAAAGAGAAAGGAGAAAAGGGCAACGCTGTCGGTACAGAACGCTGAGAAAAGTGCACAAAAGGAAATTAACAAACTGAAGAGCCGCATCGCATACCTTGAAAAACTCGTTTCCCAGAACAAAGCAAACGAGAAAAAGAAAAAGGAACTCCGCATACTGAGGGAGAAACTCAAGCAACTAACCGCAAGATAAAACGCTTAACACAAAGACTATTTTAAATGCACAGGCAAATTATGCTTTGAGACTACGGCAAAGTTCTCATCCGTATCGTAAAATCTTTACATACCAATTTTTTTGGCGATGTCTGAAACTTTCCTCGGGTTCCACAAATCTTTGTAAGAAGTCCTGAAGAGAAGTTCTTCCACATAGGCAATGATTCGGACAGGCCTTATAAAGTAACCGACATACAAAGCCATTAAAGGAGCATACCAGAATAAACCTGCCTCGTCCTGCTTTCTTTCGGAAAGGATCCACCCCACGAAAAGCTGGACATAGTTGCTAATCGTGTACAAAATCAAGTTTGCGCCAAGTATTATTCCAATATTGCTGTAATAATTAAACATCAAGAATATGTGGTATATCAACCAGTTAAACGCAAGTACCACATTGAAAAACATGTTGTCGTACCAGGACCACACGAGAAAGGGATTAAAGTACTCACCTGGCGCAACAATGTCGAGGTGTTTTCTAAGCCTCATTCTTATTAAACTCCTGTTCCACCTGAGTCTTTGTTTCATTAAGGCAGTAATAGACTTTGGCACATTGGTAAGACACACTGCATCCATAGCAAATCTCACATGTTTACGCGTTTTCATAATTTTAACGGTCAGGTCTCCGTCGAGCCCGGGTCCTATATCCCAGCCGCCGACCGTTTCCAGCACTTCTCTTCTGAAAGCGCCAAAAGCACCAGAAACGATTCTTAATATCTTTAAATGAGAAGTAATTAGCCTTCCAACGGAAATTGTTTTTATGTATTCTATACCCTGACATGCGGTAAGCAGATTTACATACGGTTCACGAACTTTTACATTGCCAGCAACGGCACCGCACTGTTCGTCCCAGAAGTAAGAAAGTATGTTAATCACCGCGTCCCTATCGAGAGAGGAATCTGCATCCATGTGGATTATGTACTTACCGTGGCTTCTCCTGAATGCAAGGTTTGCTGCTGATGCTTTTCCACCTCTTACTTTGTTTTTGACGAAGATGTCTATGTAGCCCTCTTTAACGAGTCTTTTGCAAACATTTTCCATGTCGTCGTCAGAACCGTCATCAACAACTACCACTTCTATATTTTTATAGGTCTGCTCTCTTAAAGAGCGCACACACCTCTCAATCGTCTTGCCTTCGTTCCTGCCAGGAATAAGAATCGACACGAGCGGCTGCTCTTTTAATAATTTTTGCTTAAAAAGCATCTTTTGCTTCTTGCCCGGCTGGACTGCAACGAGGATAAGCGCTATTATGTCCGTAAACATGTAACGCGGAACATCAAATACAAAGAAAAACCAGAAGAGGTTAAAAAAGTGCCACCTGCTACCAGACGAGAAAAAACTCAAGTATTCGTCCCAAGCAAAGAAAATCTTGGCAACGATAATCTGCGCTACATGAATCAGGCTGTTATGTATCATAGAGCCTACTGCTTAATTTCTATTAACTCAAACGAAATCTTTACTCTGGAATTTTTTACTTCAGAAATCATTTTTAACTTTTTCTCAATGCGCTTCAGAAAAGCCTTCGCTTTGTCACACGGGGTTTCGGAAAGCAGAACGAATATGTGCCTGTCCAGCATAGAAACCATGTCTGTTTCTCTTAAATTCAACTTCAATAGACTTACAGTATCGCTTATTATGTCGTAGATGTCCATAACGGAAAGTCCGTTAACTGCTAAAGTTAGGTCAAGCAAACACGACCTTTTACCGTATCGCTTCGCTTTCTTTTTCTCGTGGTCGAGAATTACGGAAAATACATCGTAAGCTAAAAACCGCGGGTCTGACTCAGCAGCACTCGCGAGCAGTACATCTGCTGCAGAACCGTTAAATGCGAGGTCTTCGCCAAACTTCGTAATAAAGTACTTCTTCACAATGAACTTTTTTGCTTCGTCTTCTTTAAAGACTTCCCTGCAATTAAAGCAAATGTAAGAGTAGTCCGGGTCTTCAAATATATTCCCGCATTCGTTGCATATGTAAGTTTGAGAAGGCCTGTCGTAGTCAACTCCAATGTGTTTTAACTCGCGTTTGCACTTTGGACAGATAAGTTTATCTGAGCCTGCCACTCTGTAATCGCTTTCTGGGCCAAGATATCCACACCTAAAGTGGTGGATGTAATCTTCCATCCTGATGTTAGATGAGCCACAATTTGGACACACCTTCCTCAACCCTATGTGAGCAGAACCGCAGTTTTTACAAATTCTGATATTATCGACAAATTCTCCTTTAAGCATTTTTTCGGATTCCATACTATCGAGCAACGAAAAAGTATCGTATCTGCCAATCGTAAACAGATCGGGAAATATATAACCGTACTTGCTGTGTTCAGATACTACGGGAGTCGCTACCATTATTTTTCTTGATAACATATATCTGAGTATATTAACCTGCTCTACTTCCAGCGAGGTATAATTAATGTCCATTTCCCCAAACATACTTACCGCACTCTTGATTTCAAGAATTTTTTTCGTAATCTTGTAAAGTTCGGGATTTTCTTCATCTATTAAAAAGTATATGTCAGATGCTTTTTCTAAAATGTGCGACTCTTCGCTTGCAATCCACATAAGTGGGAGAATAGGGTTGCGTAATGTACTTCTTACTCGCTTGGTAAAAGTCAACAGGTTTTCGCTACCAACTGCGATTAAAAGGTCGAAGTCTTTATCGTTAAACACGACTCTACGAGAGCAGGGCGTAACGACTTCTACACTCTCAGCTCCACTTATAAATCCTTTTTCCACATTACCAACAATGTCAAAGTCTTCAGCAATGACAAGTAAATTTAAGTCACTTAATGAGTTTGACTTCGTTTCCATCTGAATATCTCCAATTTATTTAAAAACACTTTCGCTCGCGCATTGTAAAAGTACTTGCTCCCGTCAAAGTCATCTAATTTTATCATAACGGGAACAAAGCGCGTGTCGGACCTGTAAAACTTATTTTTCTCGTTTACAGGGTAAACCACGGGATAAATTTTGTAAATGTGTCCTGTATACCGACCGCCATTTTTAAACACGACGGATACGGGAAAGTTATAAAACAGGTCGTTAATCACGGAATCCTTAAAGAACGCAAGGATGTAGTAATTTTTGTCTTCCAGTAAAACGATTTGCTCCCCGTGAGTTACGACTTCCCCCTCGTTGCAAAACTTCTCCACTACTTCCCAGTTTTTCCGATCTCTAATTATCGTTGCTCTCAGTGTTAGACTGCCTCCGTTTAAATCGTTTAGCGTAACTATAGGGTCACCTGGCTTTACTGAGTCTCCAACATCCACATACAATCTTTCAACACGTCCGAGAATCGGAGACTCTAACTTCATCTCGTCTGCTTTCAAGAAACCTTCTGCACTTACATAGAACATACTGTACACGATAGAAGCAACGACTACGAAGATTATAAAAATGAGAATAGTGTAGTAAACTATCTTCTGTTTTTTGAAAGGATCGCTCGTTACCCGTTTTCGCCCTCTATACACTTAACCTTATCCTCCTAATTTGAATAGATTCTTTGCCTTCCCTTTTATCGTATTTCTGAAGTCCACGATGACGCTTGCACTCCTACTGACCATCTCGTAGTCAATGTTTGAGTGGGCGGTAAGTATTACGACGCAGTCACTGTTCTTAATGTCGTCCTCAGTAAGTTCCGGAATGGAGTGGAAAATTTGCCCATTTACCGCAAAGTCCGGAACATATGGGTCGTAGTAACTTATGTCAGCTTTCCATTCCATCAATTTTGCAAATATCTTCTGCGCAGGAGACTTTCGTGTGTCAGAGATGTCTTTTTTGTAAGCAACACCTAATATTAGCAGTTTGCTGTCCCTGATAGGCTTGCCAATACTGTTTAAAGCAAAAGAGATTTTATTCACTGCATAGTCCGGCATCGAATTAATAACTTTTCCAGCAAGTTCAATAAACGATATGTCCACATCGTATTCTTTTGCCTTCCACAAAAGGTAAAACGGGTCTATTGGAATGCAGTGGCCGCCAACTCCTGGGCCAGGGTAAAACGGCATAAATCCGTAAGGTTTCGTTTTTGCCGCTTCTATCACTTCCCAGATGTCAATGTTCATCTTTTCCGTAAGCATAGCAAGTTCGTCGACGAGAGCAATGTTAACGAGCCGGAATGTGTTCTCAAGCAGTTTCGTCATTTCGGCCGCTCGCGGAGAAGAAACTTCAAAAACATAAGGAACTATTATTTTGTAAAGCGTAGACGCCATCTGGGTAGATCTTTTATCTATACCCCCGACGACTTTTGGAATGCTCCCAAGATGATACTTTTTATTTCCCGGATCTATCCTTTCAGGAGAAAACGCAAGGTAAAAGTCTTTTCCGGGTGTTAACCCTTTTTCAACGAGCAAAGGCAATACGACTTCCTCCGTCGTGCCCGGGTAGGTGGTACTTTCGAGAACGATTAGCTTACCGTTTTTTATGTATGGAGATGCAGATTTTATCGCAGAGACTATATAGGAAATCTCTGGTATTTTATTTTCGGTAAGCGGAGTAGGCACACAGATTATTACGGCGTCTGCACGCTTAACGGGAGTAAAGTCTGAAAATGCCTGTAACCTTTTTTTGCTTACGAGTTTTTTAAGAGCAGAACTGCTCACATCTTCTACATACGAAATTCCGCTATTAATAGACTCTACTCTTTTAGTACTTATGTCTATTCCAACTACGCTTATCCCTTTTTTCGCAAATTCCACTGCAAGTGGCAGGCCTACATATCCCAATCCAACCACTGCAACCGTAGAAAAGTTATTTTTATTCACAATACCTCCTTTACGCTCCCTAGGGTACAATATAAAGTTCGAAGGTTATTATAAACTCTACACAATTGTTTGTCAAGTAATTATTATAACTCTAAATATCACTATAAAACGCTGAAATTAACGGGATTACACCGATTTTTACCAATTAAAATTAAACACATATTTAACATTAATATTACTCTTTATCTACAGAAAGGATATGTCGCGTATTATCAACAAAAACAGTGCAAAATAGTACACTTTAAAGAGTGTACGAGAGACCTATCACGAAGCATACGAGAGAAAAAAAATTTTACTACAGATAAACTTGCTACGAAGATGTAACTTCTCAGAGTATTTCACAAAAAGTTCAAAAGTGTAACCGTAAGCAACGCAGTATAGTAGCTTTTATTAAACTGTACCTTTAGAATTCTACGAGCTTTAAAAACACCTGAATTTAAATTACACAGGCTTACTTTCCGTAACCTGCTAACACATTCTCCTTTGCAGGAATGCTTTTTGGCCCTTCCTCTATCATCTGTTCAATCCGCCTTTCTCTGCGTCTTTTTGCGGGTAGTTTGAAGAGGTAACGGAAAATGGCAGGCATAATTTTTACTAACCTGTGCGGCCTAATGTAAAACGAGACATAAGCATAATTGAGTAACTTTTGGAGTTGCTTTGGGGTAAGGTACTTCGTGTGCATTACTGCGTGTGCGCCGTCGTAGTACTTCCAGTTTTTGTGTTCTATCAAGCCCATTTTCTCTGCATCTGCGTAAAGCCGCGTGCCGGGAAACGGGGTAAGCACAGAGAACTGCACATCCTTCGGGTCGAGCATCTTTGCAAAACGGATCGTGTCTTTAATCATATCTTCTGTTTCGTCCAGCGCCCCTATGATAAAACTGCCCCACACAGAGATTCCGTGCTTCCTCAAAAGGTTTACGGCCTGCACAGAATCAAGCGCCGTGATGCGTTTATTGTATTCGTCAAGCACTTTTTTACTAACACTTTCTATACCTAAGAATATCATCTTGCACCCGGACTTTGCCATCCACTCGACCATATCCTCGTGCTTCAGGAGTTCGTCCACGCGCGAGAACGCCCACCAATAGATGTCTAACTTTCTTCTTATGATTTCCTTTGCAATCTCTATTACTCTGTCTGCACGCAGCGTAAAGTTGTCGTCCACGAATGCAATGGCGTCGTATCCGTACTTGTAGTAAACTTCTTCTATCTCGTCCACGATGTTCTTCGGGGAGCGCATCCGCCAGTATAACCCGAAAAACTGCGAAGACGAGCAGAAGTAGCAGTTAAACGGGCACCCACGGGTCGTAACCATATTCGTAACAGGCCTGCCGTAAAAACGCGTGATCTTGTACTTTTCCATTGGCAAAAGGTCGCGTGCAGGAAACGGAAGCGATTCAAGGTCTTTTATCGGTGGCTCAGACGGTGTGCGGATAAGTTTCCCGTCTTTTATAAAAGAAAGACCTCGTACTTTCGTGAGGTCGCCGCTACTTTCAAGTGCATTCACTAAGTTTAAGGTAACATACTCTCCTTCTCCGCGCGAAACGAAGTCAAATACGCCGGTTTTCAGCGTTTGCTCGTCGAAAAATGTGACATGCGGGCCGCCCACGACTGTAGTATAGCCGTAATACTTTTTAATTTGTGATGCAATTTTCAAAGAGATTGGGTATCTGCTCGTATCTCCGGACATCCCGACGAGTCCCCACTTTCGCTCTGACAGGAGTTCCCAGAGATTTTCGTCCACATTGAGGTCGATAATTTTTACGAAGTGGCCGTTCTGACGCAGAACCGCTGCAATGTAGGCAAGGCCAAGCGGCGGCAGTTTTATGTCCAGAGTATCGTAAACGCCCTGTGCTGGAGGGTTAATTAACAGTACATCCACCTGTACCCACCTCCTCTTTAAACAATTATAGAATTATTTGGTAATTTTTGCAAGCGCAGATTAAAAAGAATGCGTTTTTATGGCAGTTAAATTTCAAATCACACATATTCGTAACTAAGAATAGAAAGAGAATTTACACCTTTTCCGAAAGAGACGAGGCCATTCGCTCGCTGACGCTCGCCAGAGGACGACGAAGGAAGAGGTCATCCTATGTATAGCAGTTATAATCGTAACCTGTGTCACATATTTGCATACAAACGCAGTTACTATTCTAAAGAAGGAGAAATATTTATCAGGATAGTTATAACTCCCAGAAATTTAAGCGTTAAAAGTTATCCCATAAAAGCAAAATGTCCCCGCTCACTGCAACGGGGACACAAAAAATTTCATCGGTAAGTAAATTACTTTATCCTGCTGTTTTGTGGTCCTTTTCAAATATCTCTATAAGTTCGTCGTAAGATATAAGTGGAACGGGCGAATCTTTTTCATCGTACCCACGGGCAAGGTAGTCGTCTTTCAGTGCAACTACCTTTACTCCCTCTTTCACATACTTTTTGTAGGCTTCCCTGATCGTCCAGAAAATTCCATTCTGTATCAAGACAACCGTGTCGCCTGCGTCTGCAAAAGACATCTTTCTTTTTTCGATCTCGTGGTACAGGCCGTACTTTATCATTATCACCATATCCGCACCTCACATAAATATTACAAAGTCACTCTCTTTAATGAGATTTTTCACATCAGATAGGGGGATCTGTTTTGCCATACATCCTTCGTCAACTTCCGTAACTTTAAACTTCTCAAGGTCCTCTTTTACTGCGTACACCTCAGTACCGTACTTTTTAATGTACTTATGGACGATCTTTACGGGAAGGAGCCCCACTCTTTCGGGTTCGTTTCTCTTTGCTATTGCGGTAACTGCTTCGTCCATCAGGACAATTGCAGGCTCTATGTCTTCTCCGTACATTCCAAATGTAGTCCTGAACGCTTCGTTCACCCATATTGAGCCAACAGGTGCCTGGTAAACGACGAATAAAACTCTTTTCATCCTGCCTTCCTCCTATGCCATAAAGTTTATAAATACATCGCTCGTTGCAACGAGTTCTGCAAGTTCTGGCAACCCGCTGGGTTTTGCACCTTCTATGATGTGCTGGGGAGTAAGCCCCCTGTAGTCCATACAAATTCCGCACAGGTCCACTCTTAGTCCCTTATCTATAAGTGCCTGCATACGCTCTGGAATTACTCTGTCTATCTTAATTGGTTTTATTCCTTTATTAGCGCCTATCACGGCGTCGGAGAAAAGAAACAGCCTTACTTCGTGCCCTCTCTTCAGCGCTGCCTCTGCAATGTGGAGCGCGCTGTCCAGGTCTTCGTAAGTATAAGCAGGCTTCATCACTTGAATCGTAATTTTCATATTAGGACCTCCCGTACAAAAGCCAGCTCATAAACCAGTTACCCAGGATAAAGCACACACCTGCGATAAGAGAACCTATGCCAAGCTGCGGGATGCCGGTGAAGTAATTTCCGATGTTGCACCCAAATGCAAGTGCTGCACCAAGCCCGAGGAATGTGCCACCGATTGCAGTCTGCAGGTAAGCGACGCCTCTCTTAGGCACTCTGAACTTAAATTCTTTTGCAGCGAGAGCAGAGATAAACGCTGCAATAATAATGCCGAGCACCTCTGCGCCTTCCCAGTTCAACATCTTACCCTGCGTATACATCTGCGTAATGCTCACCCAGCCGCCTGTTATTCCAAGTCCGTAGTGCCTGCCCGTTATGTAGCTCGACCAGAAACCGAATGCAGCGACAGGAACGAGCCATAGGCCGATTGCCTTCCAGCTCATTTTTGCGTCAGGCCTCTTCGTCGTTTTCGTGCCAAATACGTACCAGAAGAGCAGTGCAGAGAAAATAATTGCAATAATCCAGTGGTTTATGTGTAATGCAGTTGCAAGCGTTGGGCCCACTTTTGGATCGTAAAGGTTTGCAGAAGTCGTTGGAGAAACTTTAACTGTAAAGCGCGAAATTGCTTTGAGTAGTCCGTTCAGTCCGCCGTGTTTCACGGCAGTTGCGGTAAGCGCATAGGTAAATGCTGCAACCCACGATGTCGTGTTACCTTCACCTACTCTATAGGTCGTTCCACTTGCGCAGCCACCTGCAAGGACCATACCCATTCCGAAAATAAAGCCGCCCACGATTTGCCCCACGATGTTAAGTGGTTTTGGGTTTAGTTTAATCCAGCCAAACTGCGCCATCAAAGGGAACACGAGCAACTCTATTGCCATTGCAAGCGTAATTGCTTTGAATAGGAAGTTATCTTTCATAAGGTAGAGGTCTCTAAATGCGGAGTTGAAGCACACACGCCCTCTCTGCAGAATCCAGCCAAAGGCAAGTCCTGTGATAAGTCCAAAGATAATCGCTTCCATTTTTTATTTACCTCCTACTCTTTCCCGCCGATCTGGATGAGGATTCTCCACTCACTGGGGCCTGTTTCCTCAATCGCAAGTACTTTGTGCCCTGCTTTTTCAGCATTTGCAGGAATGCGCTCCTTGGAAAGCGGGTAGTCAACCAAAACTTCAAGGACTTCGCCCGATTTCATACTCTTCCACGCCCTTTTTGTGTCTACATCAGGAACGGGGCACACTTCTCCGCGTTCGTCAATCGTCTTCGTCACTTTTACATCCATACTCTTCACCTCCTATTTGTGATTTTTTTCTCTATTTCTATGTGAATGATATCACAAATGGTAATGCAAGTCAAGAGGAGAAACACTTAATCGAAAAAACCTTATAAATGCCTAATGGTTCGTTTGAACTTATTCAAAAATTATAGAATTATAAAGTGAACAGACAGCATGAAGTGAGGCTAAACTTAACGATAATAGCAAGGAAAAAACACAATGCAATAATTCACCCTTAATAAAAATTGTTTAAAGCACGAGCAAAAAGAGCAATTCCTGAAAGATTTACACAAAGCAGAGCATGCCGAAAAGCCCACTGAGCATTATTTATACTTTTAAAATTACAAATCGTATTCCACAGTTTTAAGGCAGACCACTGCCGTTCCTGGAAGTTTTTGTTAGTAACACTGCAAAAATTGTACACTTCTCCTTTAAGTTTACCTGCGCACAACGAGACATCAAACAAACGGATAATCTAAACTGCTAAAACTTTTAAATGTTATAAACTTCTCAATTACGCTCTTACTGCACTTACGCCGTGCATAATGCCTCTGCTTAGTGTACGGACACGCTTTAAGTTTTCTATCTTCACGCAAAGGAACACCGATAAACTCCGATTATGAATACGGACGCACTTTTTAGTTTGAAACCGTTAAATAATTCCTTTTTTAATTCTGTACTTCTTGCACAACTTTTTGGACTTTTCTTCAAGGTGTTCCTGATACTCTTTCGGCGGCTGGTAAGATCTTTCAAACAGGTTTTTATATCGCGGCAAAAGTTCCGGGCAACGCTTTTCCAGAAATCTGTAGTACAGTATTTTAGAACCTGCCAGATCATTACCAAATAAAGTTAACACGCCGGTAAAAACAAAGTCTGCACCGTAATCTTTTGCCGTCCGTATCATTTCGTCGAGTTTTTCCTCTGAATCAGAAATGTACGGAAGGAGTGGAATGTAGGAAACACCCGCAAAAAGCTGAACCTCTTTGCACCTTTTCATTGCTTCAAGTCTTTCTTTTGGCGTCGGCGCTCCTACCTCCAGTACATTTGCCAGTTTTTCGTCCAGGGTGGACATCGAAAAGTTAACAATTACGCCTCTATCGAACTTC
Organism: Caldisericaceae bacterium; assembly: GCA_027023025.1. GTDB lineage: Bacteria > Caldisericota > Caldisericia > Caldisericales > Caldisericaceae > S143-107. The sequence goes on from JALVXB010000042.1 coordinate 12,714, forward strand.
TCTCTCAGGTCTTCGGGAAGTATTGCACTCTTATCTACTTCCTTAAGTAACTCCAGATCCCTTAGAACCAGCGTCGACTTAGTCAATATGTGGACTGGAAACCGGTACTTCAAAATTATCTCGAGCAGTTTTCTGGTTAGTTTTAAGTGCTTTTCAACACCCTGATACGGCTCGGTTGCCGTTGACATAGCAATAATTCCGTATTCTCCTTTTTCGGCCCTTCTTCTGAGCTGTTTCTCCAGAACCTCAGGAGCATTTACTTTTGCAGAAAGGACTTTAGATCTGCCTTTTCCGTACTTCGAGCCCTTCGTATAGCAGTACAGGCAGTTAAACGAACATCCTGAATAAGGGTTTACAGAGTAATCGTCCAGAAAATATCGATCACGCTTTTTGTGCTTGTTTAAAATCGTCTTCACAAAGACTTCGTTAACCGTACTATCCATTGAGTAAAGACTTCAATGCACTTTGTTTTTTTTCAGGCAGTTTTTTCATTCCGTCTTTTATTATACGCTTCGTATTATTGTCGCCAGTTGCTGCCCACTTCTTCAAAAACACGAAAACAGATTCAGGATCTTTCTTCGTAATCTCTCTCAACGCCCAGCCAACTGCTTTCCTGACGTCTCTGTCTTGCTCCTGCATCGCTCTGTCAAGAAATTCCAGACAGGTGCGCGATTCTTCTGGTTTCGCCCTTACATAAGGCGGAATTGTCGCTGCAGCTAACCTTCTAATCCACTTATTTCTCGATGTAATCCACCGTTCCATAAGAGAGAAAATTTCTTTCTGGTTTTGCACGGCAAGTTTTGCAACGACCCTTAAAGCCAACTGGTCACAAATCTCCCAGTCCGTAATGTCTCCAAGAATGCTCAGAACAAACTGCTTCGTCTTCTCGTAATCCTCACTGCTTATTTTTCCCAGGGCACTTATCACAATCAGTCTTTCGTCTCTTTCTCCCTCTTTCCATAGCTTCGTCAACTTTTCAAATTTCCAGTTTTCCTTGGCCATTAACTTCCCTAATTCCTGCCCAATCGAATTCAATAAAGGAGTTCTGGTAAACCGAAGTTTATCCGTCTTTTCGTTTTCAAGCATTCTGGAAGTTAACGATGTAACAGATTTTGCATTTCTCTTTGCAAGTTCAGTATAAATTAGTTTCGCTAATGCCTTTTCGTCTTTCATTGCACCCCCTTTTTTTAAATTTTACACACTTTTATTAAATGACAAAGTTTACACCCCAGGGAGCAAGAAACCCCCACTCTGGTAGTTGCTCTACAAACATCAGCCTTTTCTTTTATGCAAACAATTTTTCGTTCTTCTGAAGAATTTTGCCCACTTTTGGCCCTCAAGAAAGCCCCTATTTATGCGGATTCTTATTTTCGGTAATTTTGTTCAAATTGATAATTTTGTGGCAGTTTTTAAGAAATACTGATAAACACAGGCTTTATTGCCTTCTAAAATAAGGCGTTTTAAGCGTTTTGCAGGTATATTTACCCGATTTTTCTCAAAATTCGCGTCTACGGGCATTTAAATGGCATGTTTTGAATTAGGCCTGATGAATACAGGGCTTGTTAGGGGCAATTTGCTGTTTTGAGCGGTCTTCCGAAAATTTTATATAGTTTTTGATAGAAACAAAGCGAATGTCCTCAAGGCAGAAATGTTTCGCTACGCTCAACATAAGGAAATCGAAAAGTTTCGTTGTTAAGGCAGAGACTCTTTACTGCGCCCAGAGTGACAGCAAAAGCGAATTTTTCTTTTTGCTTTGTTGGTCTGAGTTTTTTACAAAGATTTTATCTTTTTAGTTATTCCGACCGTCTTCGCGAAAGATTTACTTCTCCCTTGCCATCCTTAAGAAAGCGTTTCCCCTTTCTTGTCGTCCTGAGCCGTTTTTGCGAAGGACCTCTCCATTCCCCGTCGTCCTCGAGCGAGCGTCAGCGAGCGAAGGACCTCATTACCTTTGGAAAGGAAACTTTGTTTCCTTTCCAACTTTTCTTCCTATGGAGGTGGAAAGTACATTGGAAGAAAGTTAAGAAAAAATGATTTTGTATAAAAACGCTAAATTTCTTTAGTATTAACAAAAGGTAAAAATGGTTAAGACAGAGACTCTTCTCTTCGCTCAGTATGACACGCTTGGGAGGGGAAGGTGGTTAAGGCAGAGATTCTTCAGTCGCTACGCTCAAAGTAACTTAAAACAAAAGGCGAAAAGAAAATAAAGGAAAAATTACCTTGTTAGCAGTCCTGCTTTTTCTCTCCAAAAGATTTGATAAAAGGTACCGACTAAGAAAAATTTCTAGAAGAAATAAGAAAAACTACCAATAATTGTATATAGCAATAACTTTAAAACATTTGTTCGTAATGCTATTGACAATACTTAAAATCTCTCTATATTGATATGCGTATAGATGACTAATATGTATAAGGAGGTGAAATATGAGTACTACAAAAGAAAGGCATAGTATAACGATGTCTCCTCTGGCGTGGGCAATCCTTAATAAACTTAAAGCCATACAGAAAAAAAGTATCAGCAGCATACTTGAGGAATCTTTAATGAGGATGATAAAAGAAGAAGGGTACAATACTACCTACTTCAAGATTATGGCTTCGGCTTCCGAGTGCAACGACGAGGAGAACGAAGAGCTTGCAGAAATATTAGATTCCTTAAAGGAAGAAGACTTAGAAGTAGCAGAAGAGTATGATCTGGAAGATAAAGATAAGTAAAAGAGCTAAAAAACATAGAAACTTATATGGCAGTGATCTAAAGAAAAGAATAGATACTGCCTTTTTAAATCTGATAAATTACTATAACGGTAAAGAGGTTCCCAAGCCGGATGTAAAAATACTCACAGGAAAATATCATGGGCTTCTTCGTTTAAGAGTTGGAGAGTTTAAAGTAATCTTCACGATGAGTGCACAGAAAAACGAGATATTTGTAATTGACATTCTCCCTCGTGGAAAAGCGTATAAATAATTTTTGCCAGTCATTTTTAAGTAAAGATGATTAAAATAAATTCAGTGAAACGGTTACTTTATCTCGTACTTTTATCCTTTGAAAGTAGGAAATAAATCAAAAGCAAATTTAATTTAAATAGAGCATTACATCAAGATGCAAGCCTCTTTTGCTGGTGTTCAAACGGGCTGCGCCAGTAAAGCAGAGATTTTTTACTTCGTTCAGAATGTAAAATGGTTAAGGCAGAAACTCTTCACTACGCTCAGAGTGACCCCTCCCCGTCATACTCGAGTGAGCGTCAGCGAGCGAAGGATCTCATAAGAAATTAGCGTGCAGTGCGATTTTATATAAACAAAAGGCAAAGTTTTCAGGAGAAAGACTTTTTATTTCACTCAGAGTGACAAGAAAAATGCAAGTATTACAAAAGTGTTTTGTCGTTAAGGCAGAAACGCTTTACTTATAGCGAGGATGTAACCAGAGTGATCATGGAAAGCAAGTAATAAAAGCATAGGATTTCCTATAAAGAACAGCGTATCGCTCTGCTCGGGTAACCTTTGAGAATCTTTCCTTTTACATACTGCAAAGGTACGAATTTTTATTGTAAAGGTCTGCAGAATCTCGGCCTACAAAAATACGAACTCTCAGAGCAAGGATCGCAAAATTTCGGCCAAAAAGTTTTATGCTTCGTGTTTAAGTACTTTAATGGATAAAAATTTCCATAGATAAACTTATCCGCGGATTTCGCAGTTTACATTAAACTTTTTTACAATCTCACAAAACTTGATAAGCGTTTCTTTCGTAAGCGGGTGCCTTTTGAAGTTCGGTTTTACCGTTTTGTCAAAGTGTGCATTCTGTATGTAGTACCGTTTCGCATTTGATATAAGCTTCCCAATCTTTTCCATTTCTGTTTCGTCGTGAAAGCCTCTTATTAGCGTCGTGCGGAATTCGTAATCCGGTGCACTGTTTTTTATAAGGTTGATGCTTTCTTTGATTTTTTCCTTATTTACGGGAACGCCAGCAATCTCGTCGTACCTTTCAATAGAGCCCTTTACATCCATTGCAATGTAGTCAACCAAATTCTCGCTAATTGCTTTGCGCACCACTTCCGGATTAGTCCCATTCGTGTCTAACTTTATTTTGTAGCCAAGTGCTTTAATGTCGCGCATCTTATCCAGCAAATCTATTTGGAGCGTGGGCTCTCCTCCGGTAAATTCAACGGCGTCAAGCAGCCCTTTTCTTTTTTTCAGAAATTCAAAGACATTTTTAAAGGGAATTGGCTCTTCAAACTGTTCTGGCAGAACTAATTCGGGATTGTGGCAAAAAGGACATCGAAAGTTACACCCCTGCGTAAATATAATTGTAGTCGTATAACCCGAATAATCTATCAAAGAAAACTTATCAAGTGCACCTATCTTCATAAGCAAATTATATATGAATAAGAATTTTTTAAAACATAATCTTCTCAGAATCTTTTACCATCAGTCCGCTCATCTGGTAAAGAATCAGTTTATCCCAAAAATTCCTTTACGAGTTCCTCTGCTTTCTTTAGCGCCTCGGAGAAGTTGGTGCTGTCGATCCAGTGAACGCATTTTTCCTTTTTGAACCAGGTGATCTGCCTTTTGGCAAGGTGGCGGGTGCGAAGTTTCATTAAACGCTTCGCTTCGTCAAGGGAAATTGCGCCGCTCAGGTACATCAGCACTTCTTTGTAACCAATCGCTTGAAGCGCAGTTTTTGACCAGTGTAAATACTGCTCCCTTAGCGCTTTTACCTCGTCGATAAATCCGCTCTCAAACATCTGCTCGATACGCTCTTCAATGTCGCGGTAGAGGACCTCACGCGGTTTTATAAGCCCTATCTTTAGAAACAGGACTTCCTGAGGTTTGTTTGAAACTTCAGAAATCTTTTTCCCCGTGCTTTTGTAGTATTCAACAATGCGGATCAGCCTCTTTCTATCCTGCAAGCCCACTTTCGATACAGCGTCAAAGTCCACTTCCTCTGCAAGTTTCCGCAGATTATAAATGTCCATTTGTGAAAGTTCTTCCCTGAGTTTTTCGTCGGGAGGTGCAGACTCTTCCACAGGGAAGTTTTCCGTAAGCGTCCGTATGTAAAGCCCGGAGCCACCCACTATTAGAGGAATACTTCCGCGAAGATAAATTTCCTGCATTGTTTTCAGGGCAAGTTTTTTGAAGTCTGCAATGCTAAACTCTTCTTCAATTGTGATAATGTCCAGCAGGTGATGCGCAATGCCTGCGCGCTTTTCGGGAGGAACCTTGTCCGTCCCAATGTCCATTCCTTTGTAAAACTGCATTGAATCTGCAGATACAATCTCAAACGGGAATTTTTGCGCAAGCGCGATACTGAGCTTTGACTTGTGCGTTGCAGTTGGCCCTAAAATAACGACTGCCTTTTTAGTCATTTTCGGTTTTTTCCAGCGCACTCCTTTCGTCTTTTTCCTGTGTGCCCCTTAACACACCCCGTAAGTGCATCTTGTCTGCATCCGTTACCTTTACGGAAACGATCTCGCCCCTACGGCCTTTTCCCTCTACTATTACTAATTTATCCTGAGGGTTTCTGCCGATTACTTCGTTTTCCTTTACCGTTTCGACGAGCACTTCCGTCATTTTACCTATGTATGCTCTATTTTTACGAGCAGAAATCTCGTCTTCTATCTGTAAAAGCGTGTTAAGTCTTTCCTTTTTCACACTTTCCTCTATCTGGCCGTCCATTTTTGCTGCAACTGTGCCCTCTCGCGGAGAATACGCTGCAAGGAAAATTTTGTCGAATTCTACATTAAGCACGAGGCGTTTCGTATCTTCAAAGTCTTTTTCCGTTTCCGTCGGAAAACCTACGATAATGTCCGTCGTAATGCTTGCCTCAGGAAAGAGTTTTTTTACCTGCTCGATAAGATCTTCGTACTGAGATACCGTGTATCCGCGCTTCATCAGTTTCAGTATTCGATCGCTTCCTGACTGCACCGGGAGGTGAAAGTGCGGACAGAGTTTGTTAAGCTGCTGCATTCTTTTTAAGTCGTCAGTCGTAAAGTCCGCAGGGTGTGGGGTAAGGTAGCGAAGCCTTTCTAACCCGGGCAGTTTGTTTACCTCTTCAAGGATTTCTATAAAACCGTTTTTATACCTTAAGTCCCTTCCGTAGTGGTTGATGTTTTGCCCGAGCAAAACGACTTCCTTTGTGCCTTTATCCAGCAAAAAACGCACTTCTGAGAGAACTTCTTCCTTCGTCCTGCTCCGCTCCCTTCCTTTTGTGAACGGCACGATGCAGTATGTGCAGAAGTTGTTGCACCCGAATATAATTGGTACATACGCAAAAACTCCCTGCACTTCACGCCTCTGCTCGACAAATTCTATCCCTAAGAATTGTTTCAATGCGTCAAAACGCTCTTTTAAGGAGCGCGTGCCTTTCATAACAAGCGCAACGCTTTTCTGCCCGATGCGCCTGATCTCCTTTTCTTTCACCGTTGCAACGCACCCCGTAACTACTGAAACGGGTTTTCCATTCTTTTTAAATAGTTTGTTTATGTAGCCTACTTCGCTGTACAATTTTTGCTCAGACTTTCCACGCACCGCACAACTGTTCAAAAGTACGATGTCAGCATCCTCTATCCCTTTTGCCTCAACGAGCCCGCTGCTTTTGAAAAATTCGGCAAACTTCTCCGACTCGTACACATTAATCTGGCATCCGTATGTAACAATTTTAAACTTTCTCATAAAGCTTTTTACATTCCTCCCTCACTAAATTGCGCTTTATCTCCCCCACTTTTTTGCCTTTTACCCCGTACTTTTCCATAATCTCGTCCCCGCTTACAGAAACAGAACTCCACCTTAAAACTCTACCTGCAATATCGCTTCCGCAGAGCAGTGCAGCAGCAAAAACTGCAACGCTTATTCCCTGCTTGTAAAAAGCGTTAAACAGTGCGTCAAACGAGCAGTCTATACCTTCCAGTATCTCAATAAAGCGCATTTCCTTTTCTCCCATTCCAAAGACTGCGTCTCCGTTTTTGTGCAGCACAGTTGAAACGATAAACAGTTTGCAGAGGTCGATGTACGAAATATTTTTATTCACTTCTTTATTCATTTTCTTATACTTAAAACAACCGTTTACTGCGTCTGAGAACGCAAAAAGCTCCACTCTTTTCTCGGGGAAAACTTTTGAAAACCCGCCTGCAACCTTTTCAAACGGCATAGAAAAAATCTTTTTGGATTCCTCGTACTTCCGCTCGTTTGGAACCATAAGCAGCAGGTAAAAACCTTTTTTTATTTTCTCAAGTGTATACGCTTCAACGGTAAGGTCGAACGCACCTGCAAAGCGCACGGCGCGGAGGCTGCGCACGGGGTCCTTTTTTATTGCATCTTCACTTACGAGGCGCAGCACCTTACTTTCAAGGTCTGCCTCATAAAGGAGGTTTTCTACGAGCATGCCTTTCTTTACATCAAAGTACATTGCATTTATCGTAAAGTCCCGCTCTGACACATCCGTCTCAATATTATTCTTTAATTCCGTAAAGTCTGCCGTTTTCCCGCTGAGAATTGCACGCACCAGAGTAAAGTGATTCTTTTCAAGAGTAAAAAACCGAATGCCTTTCTCAGCAAGGAACGACTTTACAAAATCAATGTCAGAAACGACAAAGTCAAAGTCTGCAGGCGTTATGCCAAAGTACAGGTCTCTTATTGCACCACCCACCAAAAATACTTGCTCTTCCCTGTCCCACAATTCTTTAAATAGACTGGGGATAAGAGTTTTAATTTGTTTTTCTACTTCAACCTTCTTCGACATAAGTATAGTTTTCTATCCTTTCTGCTTTTCCACTTTTGTTTACATCAATTACGACGAAGTCCATTTTGCCCGTGCCTTCCGCAATTTTTAGAGGATACGGTATAAGTTTTTTAAACTTTTCGAGCACGGTTTCGTAGTCAAGCCCTATTGCAGAGTTCCACACTCCGCACATTCCAACATCCGTGATATAGGCAGTCCCGCCCTTCAATATCCGCGCATCTGCAGTTTGCACATGAGTGTGCGTGCCCACCACTACACTTGCTCTGCCGTCCACATACATACCAAACACCATTTTCTCGCTCGTTGCCTCTGCGTGGAAGTCGATAAGGATTGCATCTGAATTCTGTTTCAGTTCAGCAACGAGTTTGTCTGCAGTGTCGAACGGGGAGAGCGTAGGCGGCAGAGTTACCCTGCCCATTAAATTTATAACGGTAAGGCGCATTCCGTCTTTTTCGACGGTTGCAAATCCGTTTCCGGGGACGCCTTCAGGAAAGTTTGCTGGACGAATCACCCGCGGATATTTGCTCCATGCAGCCCAGAACGCACGCTTGTCAAACGAATGGTTTCCTCCGCTTTGAATGTCCACGCCCACATCGAAAATTTCGTTTACGATTTTCTCGGTAAGCCCCGCTCCGTGCGCTGCATTCTCACTATTTACGATAACGAAGTCTGGAGAAAACTGCTTTTTTGCAACGGGCAAAAGGTTTTTCAGCGTCCGCCTACCAGGCTTTCCAAATACATCTCCTACAAAAAGAATTCTCATTTTTACTCATTCTCCTTAAAACATACCAAAAAAGGCCAGCAGAGAGTATCCCCACTGGCCGAATAAAAACAGGCAAAAGAGAAATTATCCCTTCTCTGCGGTTTCCGCTTTCGCTTCTTCCTTCTTTTCCTCTCCGGCTGCTTCTTCGCCTTCTGCCGGTGCTTCTGTTACCGTTATCTCTTCCCTTGAAGGCGTTACGACGGACACGACCACCGTGTCAGGAGGAGTAAGGACCTTCACCTTATCGGAAACATTTAGATCCTTTACGAAGATGACATCGTGAATGTCCAGATCGGAAACATCCACGACGACCTTTTCAGGAAGGTCAAGCGGCAACGCTTCCACTTCAAGCTCGTAAAGCGTCTGGTCGAGCAATCCACCAATCTTTTCGCCCTTTGCAGTCCCCGTAGTTTCAACCGGCACCGTCGTGTAAACAGGCTTATTGAGATCGACTAACTGGAAGTCCATGTGCAGTATTACATCGGATACGGGGTCCTTCTGAATTTCCTTAAGAATTGCAGGATAGCTTTTTCCTTCAAGGGTAAGGTCAAAAATGACATTTGCCCCTTCTTCCCTTAAAATGCGCAAAAAGTTTTTCCTGTTCAGTACGATGGGTGTTGCTTCCTTTACGCCTGCACCGTACGCAACGGCGGGTATCAGCCCCTGCCTTCTGTAACTATTCAGCAACCCTTTCTTTTTAACATCTCTCTTTTTAACTTCGAGTGGTACTCTTTTCATTTAATTTCACCTCGCCATCTTAACAAATTTTTAACGGCTTATTATATCA
>JALVXB010000043.1 GCA_027023025.1 Caldisericaceae bacterium
GACCTTTCCCAAGGAGGCAACAGCTTTCTTCAACCTTTCCCCGAAGAGAGAATAACAAACTTCAATGCATAGAACAGATAAATACTTTACTATCTATTCTACAAATATATTATACGAGGAGGTATAAATGATTGATCCACATGGCGGTAGATTAGTTGATTTAGTTGTAAAGGGAAAAGAGAAAGAAGAATTTTTAAAAGAGGCTGGTGGCTTTAAAAAATTAAAATTACCTATATATAAACTTAGAGAATTGGAAAATATAGCAACCGGGCTTTTTAGTCCTCTGGAAGGTTTTATTGGGTATGATGATTATATTAATATTATTAAAGATATGAGATTATCAAGTGGTATTGTTTGGAGTATTCCTATAATTTTGCCTGTTTCAGAAGAAATGTTTAAAAATGTAAATAACAGAGACATAATCACATTAACTGATGTTTACGGAGAAATTTATGGTACGATAAAAATCAGTGATAAATTTCAAAGAAATAAAGAAATAGAAGCAAGGGAAATATTTAAAACGACGGACGAAAGTCACCCAGGTGTACATAAAATTTACACAGAGCCTGACTATGCTATAGCAGGAAAAATAAGGCTTTTTAAAAGATTAGATTACGGGGATTTAGCAAAATATAAGTTAGATCCGAAAGAAACTAGGAAATTATTTAAGAGAAATGGTTGGAAAACGGTTGTAGCATTTCAGACAAGGAACCCTATCCATAGGGCACATGAATATTTGCAAAAAACTGCATTAGAAATGGTAGACGGGCTTTTCCTAAATCCTCTCGTGGGCGAAACTAAAAAAAGTGATATTCCAGCGAAGATTAGAATGAAGACATATGAAGTAATTTTAAAGAATTATTATCCCAAAGAAAGGGTTTTACTTGGAGTGTTTCCTGCGAATATGTTTTATGCTGGACCAAGGGAGGCGATCTTTCATGCTATTTGTAGAAAGAATTTTGGGTGCACTCATTTTATCGTAGGTAGGGATCATGCAGGTGTCGGTAATTACTATGGTACATATGATGCTCAAAAGATTTTTGAACATTTCAAACCAGAAGAGATAGGCATTACGCCATTAAAATTTGAAAATGCATTTTATTGTACAAAGTGCGAATCTATGGCCACAGCTAAAACTTGTCCGCATAGTAGTGAATTTCATATATACCTGAGTGGGACTAAAGTAAGAAAGATGCTTTCTGAAGGCAAATTACCGCCAAGAGAATTTATGAGACCAGAAGTTTCTAGAATATTGCTTAGATACTACGCAGAAAAAAAAAGATGATAATTGATATAAAGTATATTAGTGAAATCATAGAAAGCATTATTACAGGAGTTATTGCCAATACCAGTTGTATCTCAATTTGTAAATGCAATTGTAAAATTGCTTTATTGTTTTTACTCAATATAAGTTGTACAACAGGTTTGGAGTTTGCCTCGCATGTTAAACAAGGTGGGAAAATATGAATTTGAAGAAACCTAATTTTTTAATTTTAGGAGCAGCTAAATGTGGTACTACATCTCTTTATTATTATTTGAGTCAGCATCCTGATGTATACATGTCGGATCCAAAAGAGCCATTTTTCTTTGAGGCCGAATACGACAAAGGGATGGAATATTATTGGAAAAAATACTTTTCGGGATGGCACGGGGAAAAGGCAGTAGGAGAAGCAAGGCATCGAAATTTGTATCTTCCTTATGTGGCTCCTAGGATTAAGGAAAGCATTCCTGATGCTAAGTTAATAGTAGTTGTGCGAAATCCTGTTGACAGGGCATATTCTCATTGGTGGCATTGGTATAGTCGCAATGAGGAACCGCTATCATTTGAAGATGCTATATATATGGATTTGAAGAGGATAGAGAGTGGTATTACATTTGAAGGAGAAGAAGGAGCACGGCTTTGGTCTCGAAATCTTAATCCAAAAACTGGTAAGACTAAATTTAGAACTTATATAGATAGCGGATATTATGCTCAGCAGATTAAGCGTTATTTGAATCTGTTCCCGGAGTCACACATTAAAGTTATTTTTTTAGAAGATTTACAACATAATCCTCAATTTGTTGTTTCCGAAGTCTGGAAATTTATTGGTGTGGATCCAGAGTATACATTAAAAGATCTTATGCCACAAAATATTTCAAATACTAAGGCTATTGAAATAGCAAAAATGGTAGCGAGATTTACCAAATTTTATAAGCTTGTTCCTCAAAAGAGCAAGAGAAAAATATTGATGTACTTAAGCAACATTGGTAGACGAGCAGAGATGAACAAGATTACAAGGTTATGGCTTATAGACCACTATTATCAACACAATCGGGAACTTGAGAAGTTAGTAAATCGAGATTTGTCCCATTGGGATAAGTGAGTATGAACTCGTTATATGAAAATGAAGGTGTGCGAGTTCAAAGGGCACGATCGTGTCCACTATGTGGTAGTAAAGGAGAATTACTTTATCACGATCTTCGCGACTACCTTTTCAATGCACCAGGAAAATGGAATCTCCTGAAATGTTCTAATCCTGAATGCGGATTAATATGGTTAGATCCAATGCCAATGGAAGAAGAAATCAATAAATTCTATGAAGGATACTATACTCATGAATTTTATGGGGCAACAAATATGCCTAATACATGGCTTCGGCGTATACATCGCTTAGTAAAAAATGGTTATTTAGCGCTTAAGTATGGGTATGAAAATAAATCAACTTCTATTTTAGTAAAACTTTTTGGCTTATTGGCGTATCTCTACCCGGGGTGGCGTGCTCTTCTTGATTTCCGTGTCATGTATTTGCCAGCGCAACTTAGGGGACGACTGCTAGATGTGGGATGTGGTAGTGGATGGTTTCTTAAAAACATGAAAGATTTAGGGTGGTATGTAGAAGGAGTAGACTTTGATCCCATTGCAGTAGAAAATGCTAAAAAAATTGGCTTAACAGTGCATTTTGGTTCTTTAAAGAATCAACAGTATCCAAGTAACTATTTTGACGCAATCACTATGAGCCATCTCATTGAGCATGTTTATAATCCGGTACAACTTTTGCGTGAATGTTACCGTATTCTCAAACCGGGTGGTTCTATAGTAATGGTTACTCCTAATGGTGAAAGCTGGGAGCATAGTATATTTAAAGATAATTGGAGAGGTTTGGAGCCCCCTCGTCATTTACATATCTTTACTGTTCAATCGCTGCGTTGTCTTGTAGAGAAAGCTGGATTTGTAAAGATAAAAACATCAACAACGGTTAGGGATGCAAATGGAATATTTATTTCTAGCAAGTTGCTTCAGTGTAGAGAGAAATGTGCGCCTTCTGGGTTTCAATTGCAAAGTATTCGAATATTGGGACGATTTATGCAACTGTTAGAGTGGATTCTTTTAAGTGTAAAGCCGAATGTGGGCGAAGAGATTTTATTGATAGCAAAGAAATAAGTGGTAATTTTCTGTCAGTGACAATATACACCTATAATGGAAAACAGTATCTACAGGAACAAATTGATAGTATTCTTCTGCAAACCCGTCTTCCAGATGAAGTGGTTGTTTGCGATGATGGTTCTACTGATAAAACATTACAAATTCTTAAGGATTTTAGGAGGAAAGCATCTTTCCCTGTAAGGATTTATGAAAACGAAGTAAATCTTGGTGATGCATAGATTATTAATAAAAAAGATAGTTGTATATAATTGAAAAAAATCTATGGCTTACAAAAGTTAAACTTAGATTACGCCGATAAATTTTTTTAATTGTTAATGGAGAATTGACGCTTATTTTTAGCAAGGTTTTGAGAGGATGAATATGTGATGCTACAAGATGGTAAAGGGAGTGTTTCAACACAGTATAATGTAAAACTTGATATTATTGTTGTGAATTGGAATTCTGGTGTACAACTTCGCCAGTGTTTGGCTTCTATTGCCAGTGCAGACTTAATTGGATTTACATTATCGCGAGTTTGTGTGGTAGACAATGCTTCTAAAGATAATTCCTTAAACGAAATACGCCAATTTGGACTTCCGCTTTGCATTATTCGTAATAATAGGAACCTTGGCTTCGCAAAGGCGTGTAATCAAGGAGCTGAGGGAAGCCAAGCAGATTATTTGTTGTTTTTAAACCCAGATGTAAGATTGTTTAAGAACTCTCTGAAAATTCCCATCGCTTTTATGGAACAGTGTAAAAATGAGAAAATAGGAATTTGTGGCATACAATTGGTTGATGAAAAAGGCCGGATATCCCGTACTTGTGCTCGTTTTCCTAAGCCGTATGATTTTTGGGTAAGAATACTTGGATTAGATAAACTGTTCCCTGCTTTCTTTCGAAGTTACTTTATGAAGGAATGGGATCACCGTACGACTCGGATCGTTGATCATGTAATTGGTGCATTCTATCTAGTACGGTGCTCAATTTTTGAGAAATTAGGTGGATTTGATGAACGATTTTTTGTTTATTTTGAGGACTTAGATTTCTCTTACCGAGCATATAAAAGTGGATGGAAAAGTGTTTATCTATCTACAGTCCAGGCTTATCATAAGGGTGGTGGAACATCAGAGCAAATTAAAGCAAAGCGTCTATTTTATTCCTTACAGAGTCGGATACTTTATGGATATAAACACTTTAGTATATTTTCGGCAACATTTCTTATGCTTGGAGTAATTTTTGTTGAATTTTTAATGCGGTTAATCTTAGCGACAGTGCGTTGTTCTGCACGGGAAATAGGGCAAACTGTCCATGCTTACGCACTTTTGGTGCATGCTTTTCCATTTATCATAAAGAATACAAAAATAAGAAAGGAGAGATAAATAGAATTGAAAATATTATTCTTTACCAAATACTCAGAAAAAGGGGCGAGTAGCAGATATAGAGTCTATCAATACTTAGATTACTTTAAAAGTCAAGCAATTAAAGTGGATGTCTTCCCTCTACTGGAGGATAAGTATCTCGATGACCTATATGCTCATAAAAGAGGTCCAAAACTATATTTAATTAGTCTTTTTGTTAAAAGATTAATTAAAATATTCTATGCCGGCTCGTACGACTTAGTTGTTATACAAAAAGAATTGTTTCCATATTTGCCGCCAGTATTTGAATATCTGTTGTATCTGTTTAATAAAAATATTATATTTGATTTTGACGATGCTATTTTTTTATACTATCAGCATAAACTTTTTCTTAAAAGTAAAATACCTACTACTATAAGACTAAGTAAGGCTGTAACAGTTGGGAATTCATATTTGGCAAAGTATGCTATGAAATTTAATAAAAATGTTATCGTGGTTCCTACTACTATAGATGTCAATAAATACAAACCTAAACTAAATCATAAGATTAAAAAGAACAGCCCTATTGTGATAGGGTGGATTGGAACGCCAATTACAGCAAGATTTTTGGAGGTCGTAAAGGAATCACTTTTACTACTTTCAAAAAAGTACAATATTATATTGCGATGCGTTGGTACGCCTAAAGATTTTTCTATTAACGGAATAAATGTGGAGAATGTGAAATGGGAGGTATCAACTGAGGTAAAAACTTTACAATCTTTCGATATCGGGATAATGCCTTTGACAGATGAACCAGTTTCTAAAGGTAAGTGTGGCCTAAAACTTCTTCAATACATGGCGATGGGTATACCTTCAGTAGCTTCTCCTGTTGGTGTAAATAAGGACATTATAAGGGATGGAGTAAACGGATTTCTTGCGTCGTCGACGGAAGAATGGGTAAAAAAAATTTCCTTGCTTATCGAGAATGAAAAATTATATAGAGATATAAGTGAAAATGCTAGATCTACAGTAGAACAAAATTTTTCTTTAGAAAAATGGGCTAGTAAACTAATCAAAATATTCAGGCAGTTCTCGGATAAAGGTAAAGAGGAACCTAAAAATAATTGAGTTAAATTGCGATATCGTGATAATACTAAGAGCACTTAGGTACTTTAAAAGTTTCATTTTCAAGAGAATAAGTACTGTGAGGTTAAGATTATAATTAGGCCTCGCCCAATTTTCTGTTTTTAGATGGCTAAATTGTTTTACTATTTTGGTCTTGGAGGTTATTATAGTGCTGCAAGTGTATTGTCTGCGTAAATAGCGGTTAATTGAAAACTGTCTACATTTTTAGATTTAATAAATTTATAATTAAAATAAGAACCTATTCAGTAGATCATTAAAGTTTTTTCAAAATAGTTTGTTTAGAAATTATGAATGAATAAAATAGATATATGAAATTTAATAATAGAATTATTTTTAGAAAAAAGTACAGAGAATTTATTCACGGTAACTCTAAGTTTTTGCTTCCTGCCGTATTGAGTACTTTATTTATGTTAGTTGTCATTTTTTTGAACATGTGGAGTGTTTTTTTCTTTACGGTATTTTTTATGATTATAGTAATAGTTGGTTATAGGACAAAAGATAAAACACTGTTAAGTATATTGCTTTTTGCATTTTTTTTAAGATTATTTTTTTTAGTTCTTTATAATTTGGGACTCAATTTACCCGACTCGAATGGTGATGCACGGTCATTCCAGATTCTTGGGTGGGAGGCTATTAAAAATATTTCTATATTTGCAAAAGTTAGATTGTATCCAAAAATTATTGCTTTGATATACTTTGTAACTGGTCAGACAACTTCAGTCGTTAGTCTTTTAAATGTATTTTTTGGCTCATTGGTGGTAGTCAATATATATTACACATCACTTTTTTTAACAAATAATAGAAAGGCGGCAGGTAGATCTGCATTAACAGCTGCGCTGTTTCCTTCTTTTATACTTTATTCTGTTTTAACATTGCGGGAGATGCCAGCCATATTTTTTGTATCATTATCATTTTTGAAGTTTCTCGAGTGGCTCAGAAGGAATAATATTAACGATTTTGTGTGGGGTTCTGTTTTTGTAGTAATTGCTGTATTTTTTCATGGGGCATTCTTTTTAATTTTGCCTGGTTATGTAGTTTTGTTAATTTATTTGTTAGCGAGAAAACAAAAATATAGGAAGTCATTCTCTATTATTATAATAATTATTTTTATAGTGCTTTTGTACATACTCTTTCCTGTGTTTCCCCACAAAGTGCCTGTTACCTCTGTTTTAAAAGGAGGTTTTTCTTATCTTGATATAGTATTAAATAAAGCAGCGAGAGGAGGCAGTGCCTATCTCAAGAATTTCTATCCTCATTCTATTTTTGACCTAGTATGGATGACTCCAGTAAGGATGTTTTATTTCCTTTTTGGGCCGTTTTTCTGGACGATTCATAAGGCGATAGATTTGTTTGGTGTTATAGATAGTATGTGCTATATAATTCTTTTTTGTTTTGCTTTAAAGGGTATTAATTTCATTAAACGATCTAATGTTATTAAAGAATCAAAGCGCATTCTAATATTTTTTGTTTTAATAACATTTTTTACGGTATGGATAGGCTTAAGCTGGGGAACATCTAACTTTGGTACAGCAATACGACATAGGACATTTCTTGCCTGGATGATGTTCCCATTTGCTACTTTTCCGCTTAAAATGCAATGAGAGAATAATGGACTTTTTAAATATTTAAAAAGAGTTAAAATACTTGTGCGTGAAGGAGGAATTATGGGTTTAGAAGCTAAAGTAGAAAAGGTTGATAAGGTATTTGAGGCTGCGAGATCTATACATAACAGTTTGCCTTTTATAATGAATGTAGGTAACGAGGATGCAGAGTTTATTAATATGCTAAAAATATTAATAGGCACAATGGATTGTGAAATTTGTAAATGTATTATGCTGTATAGGAAAAACTTAACTAAAATTTTGTTGGCATCAAAGAGGGTTTCCCGATGATGAAAACATATCTAATTACTGGCGGTGCTGGGTTTGTAGGCTCGCATATTGCAGAAGCTCTTGTAAAAAAGGGGGAGAGGGTTAAAATAATTGATAATCTATCGACTGGACGGATTGAAAATATAGAGCTTTTTATAGATAAGGTGGAATTCATTAAAGGGGACATTAGAAATTTTGATTTATTAAAAGAAATTACGAAAAATGTTGATATAATTTTTCATGAGGCTGCTCTTCCTTCTGTGCCACGATCTATAGATAACCCTATAGCATCAAACGCCAATAATGTCGACGGTACACTTAATGTGTTGTATGCTGCAAAATTGAACAATGTTCGAAGGGTTATATATGCTGCTTCTTCGTCTGTTTATGGAAACTCAAAAATGCTTCCAAAAGTTGAAACGATGAACCCAAATCCTCTTTCTCCATATGCAGTTTCTAAGTATGCTGGAGAATTGTATTGCAAGGTGTTTTATGATGTTTATAAACTCGAAACTATTTCACTTCGTTACTTTAATGTTTTTGGGCCGAGGCAAGATCCGGATTCACAATATTCAGCTGTAATTCCAAAATTTATTAAATCTTATTTAGCTGGCAAGCCACCTGTAATATATGGAGATGGGGAACAATCAAGAGATTTTACTTATATAGATAATGTTGTGCAAGCAAATCTTCTTGCAGCAAATACTAAAGAAACACATGGCGAAACTGTAAATATTGCTTGTGGAAGAAGAATCACAATTAACCAACTTGCGGATATAATAAGAAAGGAAATAGGCATTGACTTAAAACCTATTCATAAAGATGCAAGAATAGGCGATGTGCGGCATTCTTTGGCTGATATTGCGTTTGCTAAGAATCTTATAGGATATGAACCTATTATTGATGTCTATGATGGTTTAAAGAGAACGATAGGTTATTTTTTGGAAGAATGGAAAGGCGCAAAATAAAGATTCTTGAAATTGCTGCAGTGGATGTAACAATATACTTTTTATTAATGCCTTTGATGGAGAAGTTGAGAGAGAGTGGATATACTGTAGAAGCTTCATGCTCAAAGGGCAACTTTTCCAATAAAATAAGTGAGAGAGGATTTGAAGTTTATGACATACCTATAAGTCGCAATTTGAACTTTTTTAAACATATACTTTCTGTAGGGAAATTGTTTAATCTTATGCGTTCAAAAAAATATGACATAGTACATGTACATACTCCAATAGGTGCATTTATTGGACGTATTGCGGCAAAACTCGCTGGGATTCCTATTGTAATTTACACGATTCATGGTTTTTATTTTCATGAAAATATGACTCCCTTTAAAAGAAATATTGTTGTATTTATAGAGAAGGTTCTTTCTAGATGGACTACATTTGCTTTCTCTCAAAGCACGGAAGATACAAACTTAGCAGTAGAAAAGCATATCTTCCCTTCAGAAAAAATACTTACTGTTGGTAATGGTATTGACATAAATTTTTTCAAAAGAGAGGTACTGTCTGATGATCAGTTTGCTAAGAAGCGTGCCTCATTTGACATTCCTGTAGACGGAATTGTGGTTACCTGCGTTGCAAGAATGAATAAGGAAAAAGGGATATTTGATCTTCTGAGAGCGGCAGAAACGGTAATTCGTATGGATAGATCCGTGCATTTCCTCTTTGTAGGTGGAATCTTTAAAGGAAATGAACCAAATGCAATTTCAGAAAAATTTATTAAAGATTATTTTAGGAAAAATCCTTCACATAGTCAGTTTATTCGCTTTTTAGGAACCCGAACTGATATAAAGAATATTTTGTCAATTAGTGATATATTTGTGCTTCCGTCTTATAGAGAAGGAATGCCTCGCTCAATTATTGAGGCAATGGCAATGGAGCTTCCCGTGATAGCAACCAATATTAGAGGCTCTCGTGAAGAGGTGGTTGATGGAGAAACAGGTATTTTGGTTCCAGTTGGAGATATTAAAGCGTTGAGTAGTGCTATAATAAAATTGGCTAGAGACCCAGAGTTAAGAGATAAGATGGGGAAAAAGGGCAGGGAAAGAGTTGAAAAGTATTTTGATGAGGAAAAGGTAATAGAAAAACAACTGAAAATAATTCAAAAATTACTGCAGAAGTATAGGACAAATTTGCAATAAAAGTGTGATAGGGAAAATGAAAAAATTTTTAGCGAAAGAGATTTTTGACAGGGTAGTTGCGTTTGTTGCTTTAGTTATACTGCTTCCGCTGTTTTTGGTGGTAGCGGTTCTTATTAAAGTTGACTCTAAGGGGCCTGTGTTCTTTCTGCAGGAGCGTGTGGGCAAAAATGGAAAGATATTTAAAACAATTAAGTTCAGGACGATGACGACCGAAGCTCCTTATAAAACTAAAGGCATTTACATCGATAAGGATAATCCCTATGTAACGCGCGTTGGAAAATTTTTAAGAAGAAGCGGAATAGACGAACTTCCGCAGGTTATAAATGTACTAAAAGGAGATATGAGTTTTGTTGGCCCTCGGCCTACTCTGGAGTATCAGGTAAAAAAGTATAACGACTTTCAAAAGAAGCGGCTACTTATGAAACCGGGTATTACTGGGTGGGCACTTGTGAATGGTAGGAATAAACTTACCTGGCCTGAGCGCATAAAACTGGATGTGTGGTATGTAGAACACTGGAGTTTTTGGCTGGACATTAAAATTCTTTTTAAAACAGTGTGGGTGGTTGCAAAAGGAGAAGGACTATATGCAGAGAGAAAGACAGACGAAATTGCAAAAACGGATTAAAGTATACATCATAGGGGCTGGCGGCCATGGACAGGTAGTTGCTGATACTTTGCTATCTATTGGCATAACTCCTGCGGGTTTTCTGGATGACAATAAGGAACTTATAGGTAGGACAGTTTTAAATATTCCTGTTATAGCTCCTGTTGTAAAAGCACGAGAGATAGAAGGCAAATTTGTTGTTGCTATTGGTGACAATGCTATGCGAGAAAAAATTGTCGAGTTTTTGTATTTTCCTGATGAAAAATATTTTACAGTGATACATCCTTCAGTTATTCTCGGAAAGAATGTTAGAATTGGTGTTGGCAGTATGATTATTGGCGGAGTAGTTATAAATACAGGGACCGTTATAGGGAAACATACTATAATAAATACATCAGTGTCAGTTGATCATCACAATATAATTGGAGATTTTGTACACATTGCACCAGGCAGTCATACTGGGGGTACTGTAAAAGTAAAAAAAGGGGCTTTTCTGGGCGTTGGTGTTTCAGTAATCCCCGGGAAGACAATAGGCAATTGGGCAGTAATCGGTGCAGGTGCATCCGTTATAACCGATATACCTGATAATGTCACAGCAGTTGGTGTGCCTGCAAGGGTTATAAAGGGGGGCAATAAGTGAAAGTTCCTTTATCAAAACCGTGGGTTAACGAAGACGACATTAGAGCAGTGGAAGAAGTAATGAAAACACGGTATTTGAGTTTAGGTTCAAAACTACCAGAATTTGAGCGGATACTTGCTGAAGTTGCGCATCGCAAGTATGCTGTTGCGGTAAACAGCGGGACGAGTGCGCTGCATTTGATTATCCGTTCTCTCAGTATAAAAGACGGTGACGAGGTTATTACCACGCCATTTAGTTTTATTGCGTCATCCAATGCTATACTTTTCGAAAGGGCAAAACCCGTATTCGTGGACATTAAAAAAGACACTTACAACATAGACGCAGGGCTTATAGAAAGAGTAATAACTGAGAAAACAAAAGCAATTCTTGCCGTGGATGTGTTCGGTCAGCCTGCGGATTGGGTTACACTCACGAAAATTGCAAGGAAACACAACCTTTACTTAATAGAAGATTCTGCCGAAGCAATTGGATCAGAATACAAAGGCAAACCAGCAGGTAGCTTTGGCGATGCGGCAATATTTGCATTTTACCCTAACAAGCAAATAACAACTGGTGAGGGTGGGGTAGTTTTGACGGATAACGAAGATATAGCAACTCTCTCAAGAAGTATGAGAAACCAGGGGCGAGGCGAAGGTGATAATTGGCTTCAGCATACGCGTCTTGGTTATAACTACAGAATTTCCGATATCAACTGTGCTCTTGGAATATCACAGGCAAAAAGGCTTGACGAAATCGTAAAAAAGCGTGCTGATGCTGAAAAATTGTATAACGAAAAATTAAAAGATGTAGAAGAAGTAATCACTCCCTATATATCTCCTAATGTAAATAGGATGAGCTGGTTTGTGTATGTGATCAGGTTAAGCAAGAGATTTGGAAAGAAGGAAAGGGATGTTATTATAAAACTGCTTAGAGAAAAAGGTGTGCAGGCAAGGAATTATTTTGCACCTATCCATTTGCAACCGTTCTATAGAGAAAAATTTGGTTATAAAAAAGGGGATTTTCCTATAACTGATTTTGTTTCAGATAGGACGATTGCTTTGCCATTTTTTACTGAAATTACTGAGGAAGAAGTAAATTATGTGGTGAAGAATTTGAAAGAATCTATTCGTGAGGTGTCATTTTCGTAATGAATTCTTTGTGGGGCAAGTTTAAAAGAAACAAAATAGTTTTAATTTCTGCTGGAAAGAAATTGCTCGTAGATGTCGTACTTTATAACCTTGCTACGTACATTGCTGTTTTTGCCCGCTTTGATTATTCTGTAAAACTGGATTACCTTCACATAGACGATGTGTACGGCATTTTAGAAAATCTCATATTTATAACGCTGGAGATTATATTCAGAATACCCCTTCAGCTCTGGGAATATTCAAGCACGAAAGAAATTTCTGATCTCTTCTTGGTTACTACGCTGTCGAAGCTATTTGCATATCCTATTTTTTACTTTTCTAGATCTAAAATACACTGGTCGCGCGGCGCTTATCTTATATCTTATGTTTTACTCGTAGGCTTTCTTACTTCGGCAAGGTTTTTTTACAGGCTTTACAAGGAAAGAAATAGAAGGAATGCTCAGAAGCATACATCAACAAAGAGGATTTTAATAGTAGGTGCTGGCGATGCGGGTGAAAAAATTTTAAGGGAGATAACATCTCATCCAGAGCTTAAGTACGAAGTGGTGGGGTTTATAGACGACGACCCTACTAAAAGAAAAACGCACATACACGGATATTCTGTACTTGGAGATGTTGCTTCGCTACCATACTATGCGAATAGAGAAAACATTGACATCGTGTTAATAGCAATACCTTCTGCTCAGAAGTCGGTTCTCCGTAGAATTGTTGCATTAGCTTCGGAAACTCGGGCAGAAATTAAAACTCTGCCTGGTATTTGGGAAATCGTAGGTGGAAGAATCAACATAGAGAGCATTAAAAATGTCCAGCTTGAAGATCTTCTGCCAAGAAGCGAAATAAAAATGGACGAAAAACCGGTGAGAGAGTACATATCCGGAAGAACGGTGCTAATTACAGGTGCAGGTGGCTCGATTGGCTCGGAAATCTCAAGACAGGTGAGTCGTCTTAATCCAAAGCAGATTTTGCTGCTTGGCAGAGGAGAAAACAGAATTTTTTACATAGAGAAAGAACTTACGGAAAAATACCACTTTACGAATCTCGTTTCCATAATTTGTGACATTAGAAATAGGGAGAAGATATTTAAAATATTCAAAAAGTATAAACCTGACATTGTTTTTCACACGGCAGCGCACAAGCATGTACCATTGATGGAGAAAAACCCAGACGAAGCGGTGATTAATAATGTTTTTGGTACTAAAAATTTACTGGATGCTGTAATAAAGTCAAAGGTAAAAAAGTTTATAAACATTTCTACCGACAAGGCAGTAAACCCAGTGAATATTATGGGTGCTTCCAAGCGCGTTATAGAAGTTATGCTCCGTTATTATGCTACTAAAAATACAGACACAGTTTTTACGAGCGTGAGATTTGGCAATGTGCTTGGTAGTGCGGGTAGCGTGGTGGAAGTATTCGAAAGGCAAATAAACGAGACCGGAACGATTACCATAACGGATCCTCGAATGGAAAGATACTTTATGCTTATCCCAGAGGCGGTGCAGCTTGTTTTACAGGCAGGAGCTTTAGGGAATGGGGGCGAAATTTTTGTCTTGAAAATGGGAGAAAAAGTAAATATTATGGAATTTGCGAAACTTTTCGTGAGACTTTCTGGATTGGAATTAGGGAAAGATGTAAAAATAGACATTATAGGAAATAGAGGAGGAGAAAAGCTTAGCGAAGAGCTCTGGAGTGAGAATGAAATCGTCGTACCTACCAAGAATCCTTACATTTTGAAGATTGAGGAAAACGAGATGGCTTTTGACGAAAAAGAGTTTTTTGCAAAAATTGATAAATTAAAGAAATTTGCAGAAGAACTCGACTTCGATAAAATACGAAAGGCCTTTATGGACATCATTCCAGAAGCACAATTAAAGTAACATTTTGTAGTGTAGGTGCGTATTGTTTTTCGTTATATAATGCAAGTTTTTATCTTTTTGTTATGAAGAAATATTTTTAAGGAGGAGACTCTTCACTTCGTTCAGAGTGACAAAAAGAGTCGTCCTCGAGCGAGCGTTAGCGAGCGAAGGACCTTACTTTGAAAGGACACGAAGTTTCCTTTCAAACTTTTCTTCCTGTTGAGGTAGAAATAAATTGGGAAGCAAGTTACAAAAATATCTTTCTACACGCCAAAAGGGGAGGTTTATTGACTATGATTTTTCAGAGGCAAAATGGTTAGGGTAGAGATGCTTCGCTGTACTCAGAGTGGCGGAGTGGGGGCGTTCTTCACTACCTTAATTCACTAAGAAAATTTTGCACTTTCCCTGACATAAGAATGTCATTTCTATAACAAATTTTTCCTTATTTGTGCAATAAATTCTACGAAAGTTTCAAGTTCTGACAAAAGATTAAATAACTTTTCCATACTGATTTTAATGTACTCATGCACTAATAAATTTCTCAGACCTGCTATTTTAACAAGGTCCCTTGCTACGGGCTCACTTATATAGTTATTGGTTTTTAGAAGTTCGATACATTCTTTATAGCTCTTAGGATTTCCTAAGTTAAAATCAGCACTTATTGCACAGGCAATATCTATAACAATTTGTGA
This sequence comes from Caldisericaceae bacterium, assembly GCA_027023025.1. Classification (GTDB taxonomy): domain Bacteria; phylum Caldisericota; class Caldisericia; order Caldisericales; family Caldisericaceae; genus S143-107. Next base: position 14,817 of record JALVXB010000043.1, read on the forward strand.
AGACTCAAATATACCATATCTTAAAGCCCATTCAAGTGTCTTGTCATTTAGAACCTCGTTCAGTGTATGCTTTTCTTTAAACTCTTTTAGATAATAAATATTCTGTTCAAGTGTTTCTAATTTTTCCAATATAGTTTCTTTTGCCAATGTATCCCTCCTTAATTCTTTGCAGAAAAGCTTTGTCTATTAATTTTAACATAGGTTCTGCATCGAAATAGTAAAGAAAAACTTTAGTTTTATAATCAGAAAATAAGTTTTTATCTCTTACAAATAGAATCTTTCCAGTACTTAGTATTTGATAAGCAAAGCGCGGGTTTTTATCGTACAGGTCGTTTAAAATTACAAGATCTATCCTTCTTCCTGTAAAGGATTCTAACTGCGATATTAAATTACCATATTCCATAATAGGAATATCTTCCTTAAGGTATATGGCTAAATCTATATCACTCATATCGGTTGCTTTTCCTGATGAAAAAGAGCCAAAAAGCAATGCAAAGATTATAAAATTCCTGCTTTCTAAAAACTTTGTTATCTTTTTGATTTCTTTCACTTCCTAACCCTCCTCCATATCTTTAACATATTCCCCTATAGAATTGCCTATAAAGAAACTGTTCAAGTTCTCTGCATATGTATTATTACTTGTTTAAGTATAAGATGCGTAGAAAAAAATGCAAATAGATTTTAAATTATATTTTTGATACGCGTTTAAAAATACGAGTATCTTTTCGGAAAAGCTAAAGAGAAAAGATAAGGTTCTCTGAAATATTGCCTGAATCCAGGCTGACGAATTAATCTTTGTTAATGCGATCTGTTTTTGTTTTGTGCGATATTTGCACAAACAAGTTGAAAAATATTTTTCTTTAAATTATTTTGTGTTATAATCTGAATGCGTGGGATTTTTAAAAAATAAATTTATAGGAGGTAGGATATGTCACAAATTGACGATGTAATCGCCAAGGTAAAAACCGTGGACAAGAATCAACCAGAATTTATCGAAGCAGTCACCGAAGTCTTAACCAGCCTTAAACCCACAGAAGAAAAGCATCCGGAATTCGTCAAAGAAAAAATCTACGAAAGAATTGTTGAGCCCGACAGAATTATTATGTTCCGCGTCGTTTGGGAAGACGACAATCACGAGGTTCAGGTTAACAGGGGTTACAGAGTTCAGTTTAACAACGCAATCGGTCCCTACAAAGGCGGGCTGAGATTCCATCCGTCTGTAAACCTGAGTATCGTTAAGTTCCTTGGCTTTGAGCAGATCTTTAAAAATTCGTTAACCACCCTTCCAATGGGCGGAGGAAAAGGTGGCTCTGACTTTAACCCGAAAGGAAAGAGCGACAGAGAAGTAATGCGTTTCTCCTATGCATTTATGAGGGAACTGTTCCGCCACATTGGTCCTGATACAGATGTCCCTGCTGGCGACATTGGAGTGGGTGCAAGGGAAATTGGTTTCCTTTACGGCTATTACAAGAAAATTAAAAATGAACACACAGGCGTACTTACTGGAAAAGGCCTTGAATACGGCGGAAGCTTAATTAGGCCCGAAGCAACCGGCTACGGAGTAGTTTACTTCACATCTGAAATGCTTGCAACAAAAGGAATGGATTTGAAGGGCAAGGTCGTTGCCGTAAGCGGTGCAGGAAATGTTGCCCAGTACGCAATTGAAAAAGCCATACAGCTTGGTGCAAAAGTTATCTCTGTGTCCGATTCAAATGGTGCAGTAATTGATGAAGAAGGCATTGATGCAAAGAAACTTGCCTACATTATGAACCTTAAGAATGTAAAGCGTGGAAGAATTCGCGAGTATCCAACTGAATATCCGCATGCAAAATATTACGAAGGCAAATCCGTATGGGATGTAATTAGAGACGAAGGATTGAAAGTTGACATCGTCCTTCCGTGTGCAACTCAGAACGAGATACATGCAGACCATGCAGAAGCATTTGCAAAGAGTAAAGTGATCGCTGTCGTAGAAGGTGCAAATATGCCTTCCACTCTTGATGCAATTCACATTTATAAGGATAGTGGCATTATGTTTGGCCCTGCAAAAGCAGCAAATGCAGGTGGAGTTGCAGTTTCCGGACTTGAAATGTCTCAGAACAGCATGAGGCTTTCCTGGACGAGAGAAGAAGTGGACAGCAAACTTCGTGAGATTATGCAGAAAATCCACAAGGCATCCCTTGAAGCTGCAGCCGCGTACGGTGCACCTGGCGACCTGCTCGTAGGTGCTAATATTGCAGGCTTCCTTAAAGTTGCAAAGGCGATGCTCGCATACGGAGTTATATAGACATTTAATTTAACGAAATTTAATGCCCGCCGAAAGGCGGGCTTTTTGCATTTAAGGAAATATCTTTTAAAATGTGGTGGAGGTGATGCAAGGTGACGGATATTCGTAAAGCAGTGATTCCTGTTGCAGGGTTTGGAACGAGGCTTCTTCCCGCAACTAAAGCGCAGCCAAAGGAGATGCTTCCTATTGTAGATAAACCTGCCGTTCAGTATGTCGTAGAGGAAGCAGTTCAATCTGGAATAGAAAACTTACTCTTCGTAACTGGAAGGGGCAAACGAGCAATAGAAGATTACTTTGACTATGCTGTAGAATTAGAAAGGGAACTTGAAGCGAAAAATAAAACCGAACTATTAAACATCGTGCGTAACATTAGCGAAATGGTTTCGATTTACTATGTAAGGCAAAAAATTGCAAAAGGCCTTGGAGACGCAATCTGGCACGCAAAGGGTTTTATTTCTAATGAGCCGTTTGGCGTTTTGCTTGCAGACGATATTATCGATTCTGATATTCCTGTGTTGAAGCAGATGATAGATGTTTACAAAGAACATCCCGGAATTATTCTTGCCGTGATGGAAGTGCCTATGCAGGACACGAAGCTTTACGGCATAATTGAGGGAAAGAAAATAGCGGATGGGCTTTATCAGGTGAAAGACCTCGTTGAAAAACCTCATCCTATGGAGGCGCCTTCCAACATTGCAATTGTCGGAAGGTATATTTTAACGCCGTCTATTTTTGAATCTCTCGAAACTACGAAACCGGGTAAGAACGGAGAAGTGCAAATCACGGACGCAATAAGGAATCTTGCGTACAAAGAGAAGATATACGCGTATATGTTTAAAGGCACGCGTTTTGATGTGGGCGAAAAAACAGGCTATCTGAAGGCAAACATTGCATTTGCACTTAAACGGGAGGGCATTGGCGAAGAACTTAAAAAGTACTTAAAGCGGATTTGCGAGGAGATATGATCGGTTAGTTAGTCGGCCGGGATTTTATATTTAATAATACGAAAGGAGAATTTAATGAGAGCACTGGTAAGTGGAGGAGCAGGTTTTATAGGGTCAAATGTCGTTGACGGGCTTGTAAAAGAAGGGCACGAAGTTTTTGTCGTTGATAATCTTTCTACTGGAAAAAAGAAAAATCTGAATCCTTCTGTAAAATTTTTTAATGTAGACATTCATGATAAAGATGCCCTTGAGAAAGTGTTTAACGAATCAAAGCCAGAGGTAGTTTTTCACCTTGCAGCACAGATAGATGTGAGGAAGTCAGTAGAGAATCCTCAGTTTGACGCATCTACGAATGTGATAGGTGCAATAAATGTGTTTGAACTTTCCGTAAAACACAATGTTAGAAGGGTTGTTTTCTCCTCAACGGGTGGGGCAATTTACGGAGAGCCAGAAACGCTTCCTGCAACTGAGGAAACGCCTGTTGCACCTCTTGCCCCGTACGGAGTTTCAAAGTACTGCGGCGAGCAATATCTCCATTACTTTAAAAGGCTATTTGGTATAGAGCGCGTTATTTTGAGGTATGCAAATGTCTACGGACCGCGGCAGGACCCATTGGGGGAAGCGGGCGTCATTGCCATCTTTACTGGTAAGATAATGAAGAATGCGCAGCCCGTAATTTTTGGGGACGGCAACCAGACGAGGGACTACATTTATGTGGAAGATGTGGTGAGTGCAAACCTGCTTGCGATAAATGGTAAAGAAGGGATTTACAACATAGGGACGGGTATCGAGACTTCGGTGAACGAACTCGTCAAAATGTTTGAAAAAGTGACGAACAAAAAAATTATTCCCAAATATGCACCTCCAAGAAAGGGCGAAGTGCAGAGAATTGCCCTGGATATAGCAAAAGCTGAGAAAGAATTAGGATTTAAACCGCAATATAATCTTTTTGAAGGATTAAAGAAGACTGTCCGTTGGTATGAGGAAAACGAAGGATGAGGTGAAGTGGAAGGTGTATTAAAAAGATTTCTTATTATTGTTGTAGTCACTTTTTTATTTTTTGCAGGCATTATATCCAGGTATAGCGAACTTATCTGGATATATCATTCTTATCTTTTCGCATTGTTAATATTACTTATTTTTGTGATGTTTACCCTGTGGATGCTTAAGTCTAACGAAATCCACATACTCACCGCAAGCCCGCTCGTTTATACCGTGATTGCAGTATTTATGCTTCTTATTACTACTTCTATTTACAGGTACGATTCCGTCGTTTCTACTTACAAAGTCATTACCCCTATTCTGCTATTTATCGTAGTGGTAAATCTCGTTAAAAGTAAAAAAGATCTTTTAGTAAGTGTTTACATTCTCGTTGGGTTTGGGCTCGTAATCGGTGTGATGAGTTATGTTCAATTTTATAACCTGTTGATATTTCGTTTACCATCTATATGGGGTTATGCAAACACATTTGCAGCATTTCTCGTTCTGGAAACGATGCTTGGATTTGGAATTTTCTACGAAGAGAAAAGACCTCTTGTAAAATTGTTGCTTTACATCGTGCCGGTATTTTTTATTTTTTTAATGTTTCTTACCGTTTCCAGGGGAGGGTACATTGCTTTTGCCGTAGCGCTTTTAACGGCTTTCCTCGTTTCTCGTGAGAAGGTTAAGTTTCTAAAACAATGGGGCTTAGTGTTTATTGGTGCGGCCTTGCTTATTGCAGTTGCTGCACCAAGAGAAATAGTTCTGGAGAACTTCTTCAGGAATAAACTGCTTGCAGAGTTCTTTATAGGTATAAATCAAAATCAATCTCTTTACGATCGCATTCACCTTGCGCTTCTTTCTTTACGGATATTTAGTAAAAGGCCTATTACTGGATTTGGGCTTGGTTCTTTCAGGTATACCTTTACGAAGTTTGAAACTATCCCAGAGCACTTCAGGATTGACCCTCACTCGTTGTTTTTTAAGTTCCTTGCAGAAACAGGTATTGCCGGCACCGTAACATTTTTCGGATTTATTACTTATGTACTTTCGAAGTCACTTAAATACATTTTGAGCTTTAAGAACGATGTAATTTACGCTATGCTGTTTTCTGGCTTCGTAGGGCTGTTGTTTCACATGTGCATTGATGTGGATACCTATCCTATTATGTTTATTATCCTTTTTATAGTACTTGCCTTGCTCATTCCTGGAGAGTTCGTTCCGAATAAGCGTAAACATAAATTTTTTTTAACAGGCATTTCAGCAGTTATAATTCTACTTGTCGTTTTCTCTCTGTTTCCGAAGACTGTTGCAGCCCGCTTTGCCGTTAAAGGTGCGCATAGTTCTGAATTTAGAAGTTACTTTAAAAAAGCTATAAAGTTGGATACCGAAAGTGCAGTTTACAGATATTATTACGGTAGTGCTTTAGTGGAACACTTAAATAGTGCGGACGATCTAATTTCTATAAAGAGTGCTCTATCTGAATACAAGGCGGCAGAACGGCTAAACAAAAATGACTTCAGGTACCCGTTCGAAAGTGGTAAGATTATGATTTTTTTGTACGATAGTAGTGCCCTGGCCAGCCTTGAGCGTGCCCGTAATTTATATCCTTCCGATGGGCGTATTTGTTTGTGGAGCTCCGTTGCGTATGCAGTTCTTACGGACGATACAAATCGCGCAGGTTACTTTTTTGACAGGGCAAAAAGTTTAGGAATAAACGATTCTGGTAAAGATCTTGATTATTTATTTGCAAAATCTATATATCTTCTCAGGAGTGGCAAGACATACGAAGCAAAAGAGACTTTTAAGAAAATGTCTTTTCTTGCCAATCTTTACGATACTCTTGGCACTCAGGATCGCAACTTTTCTCACGGTATTTTTTTACTCGAGGAGAAGTTGTTTTCCGATCTAATTCGTGAGTCTTAAGGTCATCAGAATTTGTTTTCTTTGTGCAATTTTGTATAATAAATAAAGGAGATGATTCCTAATGAAAAAAATATTTTATTTATTGATGGGTTTAATTTTTGCGCTTTCTATCTTGCAAATTCCGACCTCTATTGCTGCAGATTACATTCCTCCTTTGATGTACAGAGTTAATGCAGAAAGAACTGCACAACAGAATGTTGAAGGACCAAAGAGTGACGAGATTAAGTGGGAACACAGAATTTCCGGTAAAATTATTTCTTCTGGTGTTTTTTCGGAAAACGGTGTAGTATATTTTGTAACTACTGAAGGGCTTCTTTATGGTTTTGAGCCAAATAAGGGTGTAAGCGCGTTTTCTATTTCGATTGGGAGGTCTATCTACTCCACTCCTGCAATATATGGAGATTATATTTTTGTCGTTGGAGGGAATCCTTCTTACATATACAAGTATAATCTTCTTACTGCATCCAAACTTTACAGGATTTCTGTGAATGGTGATTTCCATTCATCTCCTCTTATTGCTGAAGGATTGCTTATCGTAGGCAATGATAACGGGTATCTGTATGCTAAAGATGTAAGTAGTAATACAACATCTTTTAAATGGGAATTTAATAGTGGTGCTCCAATATGGTCTTCTCCTGCGTATTCTAATGGATTTGTATATTTTGGAAATGACAACGGCGACTTCTATAAATTTTCTATTGAAGGAAAGGAAGTTTGGAAAAAATCACTTTCTGGTAAGATACGTACAGCCCCGCTTGTGCATAATGGAAGTATATATGTATCTACTGCTTCTGGAACTATCTATCAAATTTCTACTGATGGAGAAATTTTAAATCATTTTGAAGCGCAGGGTGCATCTCTTACTTCGCCTGCACTTCTTTCTAACGGAGACCTTGCTGTAGGTTCAAGCAATCATTATTTGTACATCCTTTCTAAAGATTTAAAAGTAATTTATAAGTTTAATGCGGATAGTCCAATAGAATCCTCACCTATCGTTGCATCTGACGATACTATTTATTTTGGAACAAACAACGGTGATCTGTTTGCTATTGATAAAACCGGAAAAGAAATTTTTGATTTTACTGCAAGAAGTGCTATTCATTCGTCTCCTGTAATTGGTGCTGACGGAACGCTGTATTTTGGCGATGATCTGGGGTGGGTTTACGCGCTTGGTTCCAAAACGGGCGTTATTACGGTAACGACGAATCTTGACCAGGCATCCTTCCTTATCAAGGGTCCAAGACACTATTACGGCAAAGGGACAAATTACATTGTGCGCAATGCTCCAGAAGGAGAATACACGATTACTTTCCAGGATGTTTCCGGGTACAAAACTCCTAAAAGTGAAACAAAGATATTGAAAGGAAATTCGTCTATACATTTTGAGGGCATTTACGAAAAATTACCGCAGGTAAGCACAGGCTCAATTGTAGTGGTGACTAACCTTGATAATGCAAAATTTAAGATAGAGGGACCTAAAAACTACGATGGAAGTGGTAAAAGTTTTGTTATTAAAAATGTACCTGTTGGAACTTATACAGTAACTTTTGAACCAGTGGAAGGATATATTACTCCCCAGCCAGTTAAAAAGGAATTAAAGGCAGATGATATTATCACTTTTACAGGATTGTATAAGAAAAAGCCGAAGCCTAAAAAAGTCGTAATTGTTTTGAGAATAGGCGATCCGTATATGACTGTAAACGGAAACATTGTGGAAGTAGACCCTGGTAGGGGTACAAAACCTGTTATTATTCCGAAGTGGAATAGGACGGTTGTTCCTATACGCGCAATAGTGGAGTCGCTTGGCGGAAAAATTTCCTGGGATCCGAAAGATAGGAAAGTTACTATTCAGTTAAACGATAACGAAGTGGAGCTCTGGATAGGCAAAAATAGCGCAAAGGTGAATGGACAGTTTACGCTTATTGATAATAAGAATCCTGCTGTTACTCCGATTATAATAAATGATCGCACTATGGTTCCTGTGCGTTTTGTTGCAGAATCTCTTGGTTGCACCGTGGAGTGGGACCCAAAAACGCGCAGTATCACTATAACCTATGTAGAACCTGTCGGTTAAAAGATGTACTGTAAACCGTAAACCCTTTAAAATTAAAAATCTTATCTTTTTATGCGTGTAGTTCTTTCTTTGCTATCCAGCGAGTACCTTCAGGTGTTATGAGTAGTACATCTATCGGGCCGCCTACTGTTTTAAGCCGTGCCTGGAAGCGGATGGTGTCTATCGTTGTTTTTACTGCGTAAATTGCAAAGTCAATTGCGTCCTGCAAAGGCATTGCATCCCAGATGATCGGTGGTTTTTGTATCTGCACGAATTGTCCGCTTTGGTTTCGAGTCCATGCAGGTTGTAAAATCTCTGCAATAATATCGCCTTCTCCTCCCCAGCTTGCACCGTAAAGCACTTTTTGCATTTGTTGGGAATAATTCAGTCTTTTTAGTTCGCCTCTCTTTATATTCGAGTGATAAACAAACGGTATACTTACCTTGCCTTTCTTTCTGTATCCTGCAATGTGAAAAGAAGTATCTGCGTTAGGAAACTTTACTTTAAAGAAATTCAGCAGTTTTTCAGCGATACTTTCGACATCGTCGCGTGCATCAAGCTTTTCTTCTTCAAACTCTTTAAGGTGGAAATCCATAGGCACTTTTCCCAGCAGGGATTCTCCAAATGTGCTGATTCCTACATTTTGTGCTTTTAGCAGGTATGTTTTGTATACATAGTCGGAACTTACCGTTTGTATTGGCGGGTATTCTTTGCCACTATCGTCCTTTCTCTGTATAGTAATGCTCTGCCTGCTGTCTGATGCCATCACTATACCTGATGGCACATAAACTGTTATAATAAATGACATTTCTGCCTCCTTAATGGGATTTTGTTAAATAATTTATCTGTTTTTGAGTAAGTTTGTCGATTTTTATTTTGTTTGCCTTTAACATTTCCTCTGCGACTTTCGTATCAATTTCTTCCGGAACATTATAGACTTTGTTTTGCAACTTTCCTTTGTTTTTTAACAGGTATTCTACGGAAAGTGCCTGCAGCGCAAACGAAAGGTCCATTATTTCGATGGGGTGTCCATCTGCGCAGGCAAGGTTTACGAGCCTCCCTTCCCCTAATACATAAACCCTGTTTTTGTTAGGTAGTGTATATTCTGTAATGTTTTTTCTAACGATACGCTTTTTTACGGCGAATTTTTCTAATTCAGGCATGTTAATTTCTACATTGAAGTGTCCTGCATTTGCAAGGATTGCACCGTCTTTAAGCAGTGCAAAGTGCCTTTTATCGATAACATTTGTGTCGCCGGTTGTGGTGACGAATATATCTCCTGCTTTTGCGGCTTCTTTCATTGGCAGTACAGTAAAGCCTTCCATGTGTGCTTCCATTGCCCTTATTGGGTTTACCTCGGTTACAAATACGCGTGCGCCGAGCCCTCTTGCTCTTACTGCAACGCCTCTGCCTACCCAGCCAAAGCCTGCAACTACGACATTTTTACCTGCAATCGTGATGTTCGTCGTTCTGATTATTCCGTCCCATGTGGACTGTCCTGTCCCGTATCTATTGTCGAATAGATATTTACATTGCCCGTTGTTTACAGCGATTACAGGAAACTTTAATTTATTTTCGTTTTGCAGTGCTTTGTCTCGGATTACCCCTGTAGTTGTTTCTTCGCTTGCACCAATAATATTTTTAAGCAATTCTTTTCTCTTTGTGTGTACGAGATATACCATATCTCCGCCGTCGTCTACTATAATGTCTGGCTTTATGTCGAGTACTTTATTGTAGTTTTCCCAGTATTCTTTCTCGCTCTCCCCGTATTTTGCATACACTTTTACGCTTTTTCTTGCTAGTGCTTCTGCTACATCGTCCTGGGTGGTTAAGGGATTTGAGCCTGTGATTGCAACTGTTGCTCCACCTTCCTTTAATATGTATGCGAGATTTGCAGTTTTTGCTTCGAGGTGCAAGGCCATTGCAATTTTTAGGCCTTTAAACGGTTTTTCTTTTTTGAAGCGCTTCTCGATATTTTTCATAATAGGCATGTTTCTCATTGCCCATTCCATTTTCAATTTACCGGAATTTTTGTCCATTTTAGCCTCCTGTTCTTTATTTCTGATCGTTCTTATTTTACACTCATTCTCTTTTTTTTGAAAATGTTTTGTTTTTTTACACTTAGGCCTTATAATTTCTATTATGAAAAAGAAAAAACAAGGAAAAAGGAAAATCGTCGAACGAAAAAAGACAGAATTTAATGTTAACTTTATTATTTTAATTCTCGCTCTCGTTCCTCTATTTTTTGCAGGTATTTTTCAGGGTGGCTATTTTCCATGGGAAGTTTATGCAACTCTCCTTCTTTCTTTACCTGCAATGGCTTTGTTTTTGCTTAAAAAAGTTTACAAAAAGGAGCAGATTCGAAAAAGTGGTGCAGATAAAGGAATTTTTGTCTATCTTGGCGTAGCGTTTCTTTCGCTATTTTTTACGGTTTACTTCCACGCGACTCTCACTGAGTTTTACAAAGTACTTATATACATTTCTTTGTTTTACATTATATACGATAGTATAAACGGCAAAAGGGATGTAGAGTTTATACTTAACGCAATTTTGCTTCTTGGGTTGATACTTTCTGCTCTGGGAATTCTTGCATTCGTAGGCATGAGAAACCATTTGCAGGGTGCCTTCTTTGTGTTTTTGAAAAATAATGGCCTTATACAGGGTTTGCGTATTTCTTCTACCCTACAATATGCAAACACATTTGCCGCGTTCCTTATTCTGCAGTTCTTTATCGCAGTGGGTTTTTGGCTTGAAAAGAATAGCCTAACTGCAAAGTTAGTTTACGGTTCGTTGTCTTTATTCTTTCTCGTTACGCTTTTACTTACGCAGTCAAGAGGAGGAATTATTGCGTTCGTCATCACATTAATTATCTACTTTATATTTGCTAAAGGAAGTGACAGAAAATTAAGTGCACTTGGGCTTGCTGGAGTTGTTCTGGCTTTTGCTTTTCTCGTTCTGATAAAAAGCGATTTATTCTTACCCGTTATAAAGTCTTTCTGGAAGAGGGTCGTAACTCTTCTTGCATTCTTTGGTGGAAAGTCTAATGTTTCGCTTGGCGATCGCGAGAATATGCTTAAAGACAGTTTGAAAATTTTAAAAGAGCACCCAATATTTGGCACGGGCAATGGCACTTATCAGTATGTGTACATGAAGTACCGTTCTGTTTACTTCTTTTCAAAATTCCCACACAGTATTTTCTTTCAAGTGTTGGACGAAACAGGTGTCGTCGGTGCTGCGGCATTTCTCTATATGCTTTACGAGTTAATTAGAAGAGCAGTTAATAAGATTAAAAAACACTATAGTATATTGGATGTTGCGTTGTTCAGTGGTTTGATGGGTATGCTTATACATGCATTTGTCGACTTTGACTGGTCGCTTATGTTTATGCCGCTTCTCTTCTTTGTTGGGTTTGCCGTTCTTCTGCAAACGGAAGAGCGAGAGTACTTTACATTAGTATGTCCTTTGCGAAAACAAAAGATAGAAACAAAAAAATATACGCATAGAAAAAAGGAGAATAACATCGGTAAATTAGTAGGTGTTTATGGCATTATAACTGCGATGTTTTTCGTATTTTTATTCCCATTTATAGGGGCACGGGCAGATTTTAATGCAAAGCGAAGTATGGGGCGTGTGCCATGGCAAAAAACCGTTTCAATGTTTAATATAGCAACTAGTACAGACCCGCTTTGTTCCGAGTATCATTACGACCTTGCGCACTTCTACTTTCAGGCTCTTATTCCTGCATCTCAAAATCCTTCTCAGTTTATAACAAAAGCAGAGGAACAGTATAAAGCAGCGATAAAACACTGTCCGGAATTTTTCCTGTACCACTTTGAACTTGCCCGTCTTTATTTGCAAACTGGAAATAAAGAAGCAATAGACGAGTTCACTAAAGCGGTGCAGCTAAACCCGATTGATGCAGGCGGCCATGCTGCGCTGGGGTTTGCGTATTTAAAACTCAAGAAAGACACCGTAATGGCGAAGGTACAGTTTGAAGAAGCATTAAAACTGGATCCGAAAAATTCTGATGCGTATCTCGGATTTGGACAACTGTACGAACAAATGGGTAATGTAGACAAAGCGATACAAAATTATCAGCTTGCAATTAAGTACAATAGAAGGAATGCTTACGCGTATTATAGGCTTGGCGTTCTTTACGAAAAACAGGGAAAGATGCCAGAGGCCGTGCATAATTTGTTTTATGCGGTTCGGTATAATCCGTCTTTACGGGAGGCAAAAGACGAATTTGAAAAATACGCACCGATTATTACGATTTTGTCTCCTATGCCAAATCAAAGCGTAAAAGCAGGAGGAAATTTGGAAATTAAGTGGACAGCGTCAAATATAAAAAATGTAGAATACTACAATATATTCCTTATTCCTAAGAGAGGGAAATGGGTAACGGTGAAGACAGGATTACCTAAAAGTGTGAATTCTTATTTGTATAAAATACCTAATAATTTGGCTTCAGGGCAGTACAAATTGAGAATATACGCAGTAGCGCCAAAATTTATGCAGAGGAAGTTGGGCAGTTGGCTTTCATATGGTGAATCAGGCTATTTGAATATTTCAAAATAAGCTTTGTTTGAAACTTAGTTAAGCAAAGTAATATACTTATGTAGGAAGGCGTTATGAGTGAGAAAGAATTAAGTTTGAAAAATTATATTAATGTAATGTTAGAGTGGAAATGGCTTGTAATTTGTATTACAGTTGTTTCTATGCTTATTGCAACTGTGTTTGTCTTTATATCACCGGAAGTTTATAAAGGAAATGCAATGTTGGAATTACCATTTATACCTCAGGCTCAAATCGGGAATTGGTTATCCACTACCTCTAACGGTGTAGTTTTTGACGGGCTTTCTTTCAGTCCTGACGAAATTGCAAATTTTGTCAAGTCTAACGCTTTTTTAGAGATTATTTCTAAAGATTGTAAAATTCCGTTTTCGTCTATCCAGTCTTTTCTCACTGTTAATCCTGTAAAGAATACAAAAATACTGTCTATAACATTTGAGAATTCAGATAAAGATAATATAAGGAAGTTCTTCACAGATTTAATGATAAAGCTCCAATCTTCTCAATATGGCGTTCTATATAATAAAGAAAAAGAATTCCTTACTAATTATAAGGTTTCTTTGCAGCACCAGATTCAGGAAAACGAAAAAGTTCTATATTCCGCTAAGAAAGTAATTAATTTAATCAACCAAAAAATGCCAAACGATATTGATTCCTTCATTTTATACTCTAAAGATTTGAGTGAGTATTCTGAGCTAAGTGATAAACAGAATGTTCTAACAGATAAATTGATTGCTATTGAAAGTGTATTAAACAATACCCACGGTTTTAATTATATAAGCGGGGTATATATAGAGAATAAGCCAGTGAAGCCCAAGAAACTGTTCAATATAGCAGTTGCGGGAACGGCAGGTTTTTTCTTTGCTATTTTGCTTGCGTTTTTCCTTGAATACATGCAGGGAAGTGAAGATAAAAATAGGACAGAAAAAACCACAGGTGATAGTAATAAATAGTAAAAACGGAAAAGTTACTGTTTAATAAAATTGAAGTTTGCATATTTATAGCTATAAAAGAGAGAAAGCTACAAGTGATTAAGAGGTATTAACCTTATATGTAGTTGAGTAGCGCCTGCTTTAAACTGCACTATCAAGTTACTCTAGTTTTGTCGTTTAGAAAGTTTGGATACAAAATGTCTATCGTATGGTTGTAATTACGAAAAAATTACATAGTAGGAAAATTGTACCCCGCCTTTTGGATGGATATGCATAATGTGGGGCGGGGGTAATTTTTTATTCGAGATTATTCTGGATTTTTGCAGCTTTTATAGTATTTTTTATAAGCATTAAGGTGGTAAGTACTCCGATTCCACCGGGAACGGGTGTAATTGCACCTGCGACATCCACTACATCGTCGAAGTCTACATCTCCTACGATCTTGCCGTTTACTTTATTGATTCCAACATCTATTACTACAGCACCACGCTTTACGAAATGCCTGTTTATCATTTTGGGTCTTCCCGTCGAAACGACGAGAATGTCTGCTTTGCTTGCAACGAGTGGCAAATTCTTTGTATGGGAGTGGCAGATTGTGACTGTGGCATTTTCAGCAAGTAAAAGAAGTGCAGCAGGCTTACCCACGATGTTGCTGCGCCCAATAACTACTGCGGACTTTCCATCAATGCTCGTCGTGCGTTTTATCGTTTCGATTACACTTTGTGCAGTTGCCGGTATAAACATAGGGTTTCCTTCAAGCAATCTCCCCATGTTTATCGGGTGGAATGCATCGATGTCTTTGTCGGGATTAATAGTTGCAAGTACTTTTTTACTGTCGATGTTTTTTGGCAAAGGTAACTCTACGATAATTCCGTTTATCTCTTTTCTTTCGTTTAACTTTTTAATTGCTGAAAGTACATCTTCTTCTGATGCCTCTTCGTTCATTCTAAAGTGTTCTGCATAAACGCCAAGCTTCTCTGCTCGTTTTCTGATACTTCGTGCATAGGTTTCGCTTGCCTTGTTATCGCCTACTTGAAGAATGGATAAAGACGGAGTAATTCCGTGCTTTTTAATTTCTTCAACTTCCTTTGCAAGTTCCTGCTCTATGTCTTTTGATAAGCTTTTCCCGTCAATTATCTTGCTAATGGTGCACCTCCTATCGTTTTTGAATACTATTATACTATTTTTGCAATAAAATGCTATAATACGAATATGAAACACATAGGAGAAGTAATCACAGTTCGCTCTGATGTACTCGTTGCTGAGGGGGAGAGAAGTGCTCTTCCGCCTCTCGGGACTATCCTGAAAAGCGATCGTGGTGTTTTGTGTCTCGTCGTTTCGCACTCGATAGACAACAAAATTCCTGGCCGTATGCCAATTGCATACGGAAAGAGCATAGAGCAACTGGAAAGAGAACAGCCACAGGTGTTTGCACTTATGAAGTGGATGTTTCAGGCGATTCCTTTTGGTACTTTAAGTGAAGGTTCTGTAGAATTGTTTCTTAATAAGGTAGTGGAAATACATACATTATTATTTGAAACACGGAAGGAAGAAAGGGATCTCATCTTTAAAGAATTGCGTTTTTTTGACTTTCTATTTTCTATTGATAAAAGTGTATTTCCGCAAAGAGATAAAATCATTGTATCGCTTATTAACGCTTACCTGAACGATTTATTGGAAGTAAAAGAAGACGAATATGTAAGAATTTTTTCTTATATTTCTAAGATATTGAGAAACGATTACCAAACACTTAAGTATATTATGGACGGTGTAA
Organism: Caldisericaceae bacterium; assembly: GCA_027023025.1. Classification (GTDB taxonomy): domain Bacteria; phylum Caldisericota; class Caldisericia; order Caldisericales; family Caldisericaceae; genus S143-107. The sequence continues at coordinate 30,283 of JALVXB010000043.1, forward strand.
GTATATGAATGGTTCGATAGGTTTCCTAAAGTCTGGTTCGATAGGTGATGGGTTTTTAATCAGGCTGAATAAAACGGTTAACTCGGAATCGCTCCAGATAGGTGATTTTATCGTCGTTCAGGGTGACCTTTACGATTATTTTGGTATTATAGAAGACATTCGAATAGGTTCTTCAAACGAGGACGTATTCTTCAATCCTCCTGAGAATAAAGTTCAGAGAATTGCCGTAAAAGGTGCTATTACTTTTAGCGAAGTGCTCGTTACGCCGTATCTTATGATAGAAAAGTCTACGAACAGGGTTGTTACGATAAAAACGATTCCTGAGCACTTCTCTGATGCAAGGAAGGCAAACGAACGCGACATCAGAATCGTATTTGGGGGGAACGCGGAAAAAGCATTTCATGTAGGCAGTCCTCTCACGATGGACGAGCGGATTTACATCGACCTTGAAAAACTTGCAAAGAGAAATAATGCTATTTTCGGTATTACGGGTTCTGGTAAAACATTTCTTGGAAGAATTATTTTTTCAGGCCTTATAAAGCACGATGTTGCATCACTTCTTATCTTTGACATGCACAACGAGTACGGGCAATTTGCAAAAAGTGAAAAGAAAGGAAAGCTCAAGTCGTTAAAAGGTTTGTTTGGTACTAAAGTAAAGGTATTCGATGTGTCAGATAAGAATAGCAATGCAGATGACTTTATTAAGATTCCGTATGGAGACATCGCTGCGGCGGATATAGCAATGCTTTCCTTTTTACTTTCCTATTCTCAGCATTCGGAAGAAACTGCATGGATAATTAATAAGCGTTTTGGAGATAAGTGGCTGAAGCATGTTGAAGAGTTAAGAAGTGCAACCGAAGCAGAAATAGAAGAAAAAGCAAAGGAATGGGGGGTGAACTCCTCCTCTCTTTCAGCTCTTATCAGGCATCTTGACAAACTTTTGAGTCTGGACTTTATACAAAATATTAAAGAAGACAGTAGTGTGCAAAAAATACTCCGATACCTTAAAAACGGCACTTCGGTCGTCGTGCAGTTTTCTGGAAAGTATGCAAACAATCCGCTTGCGTACTTTACCGTTGCAAACATTATTACTCGAAGGATTCACGAACTTTATGCAAGTGCAAGCGAAGAAGAAAGAAACAAGAGGATTATGATTGTGGTAGAAGAAGCGCACAAACTGCTTTCCAGCGATATAAAAGACAAAAACATATTCGGCACAATTGCTCGCGAAATGAGAAAGTACAATGTAACGCTTTTCGTAATAGACCAGAGGCCTTCAGAAATTGATTCTGAGGTACTTTCGCAGGTAGGCACGCGTTTTGTTATGCAACTTATGGACGAGAAGGATATGGATGCCGTTTTTCAGGGAGTAGGAGGAGGAAGCAGGTTGAAAAAAATTCTTCGCACGCTGCAGCCTCAGGAAGTTTTGCTTTTTGGCTACGCAGTTATGGCTCCCGTTCCTATGCGGGTAAGGGAATATAACGAGAGTTTTTTTAAAGAAGTAAGTGAAAGTGTTTCTGCACCTTCTGCAGAGGATGCAGACGAACTCTACTGAAAGGTGGTGACAGAATGTACCCAATTTTTTTGCACATAGGGCATTTTACGATCAGGACTTACGGTGTTATCGTTGCAGTTGCGATAATATCAGGAATACTTATTGCTTTGCACTATTCTAATAAGTTTCACATAACGGACGAAGATACCTTTTTGTCTGCTTCTATCTGGGCGATTATAGGCGGTGTTTTAGGCGCACGCATTTTCTGGATTCTCGTTTCTCCGGACCTTTCTTTTTACTTAAAAAATCCGTACCACTTTATCGCCGTGTGGGAAGGCGGTATGTCGTTTGAGGGTGCAGTGCTTGGCGGTATTGTTGCAGGGTATATTGCGATTAGAATTTATAAAATAAATTTCTGGGATGCACTGGATATTGCAACGCCTGGTATTGCAATTGGCTACGGTATTGGAAAATTTGCCTGTTTTTTCAACGGGTGCTGCTACGGACTCCCTGCACCTAAGTGGTGGCCACATATATTTCCTCTGGTGAATGTATTTACCAATCCGCAGTCTGAATGTTATAATTTAAATGTGCCTCTTATGCCCGCGCAACTTATGGACTCTCTTGCAGGGTGGATTGCATTTTTTGCCGTCGTTTTTTACTTTGCAAAGAGAAGAAAGTACAAAGGAGAGTTATTTATAAAGTTTATTTATGTTTTTGCACCGCTTTTATTCCTCGTGGAATTCGTGCGCTACATCCCGGTGCACTTTTTGCACCTTACTCCAAACCAATGGACTGCAATTGGGTTGCTCGTTTTTGCGGTTATTGCAGAACAAATTTTGAAAAGAATGTTCCCTATCGAGAGCGGAGAAGATAAGGAAACTACGAAGTAGACATACATAAGCTGTTTGTAGTAACCGAACAATTTTTCGCTTTTTGGCCGGATTTTGCCCACTTTTGACCCTCAAGAAAGCCTTTATTTATGCGGATTTCTATTTTCGGTAATTTTGTTCAAATTGATAATTTCAAAGTGATTTTCAAGAAATGCTGATAAACACAGGCTTTATTGCGATTTTCTTATGCCCTAAAATAAGGCCGTTTAACGCATTTTGCAGGTATAATTACCCGATTTTTCTCAAGATTTGCGTCTACGGGCCTTAAATTAGCGATTTTGAAACGATCCCTGATAAATGCAGGGTTTGGTGAGTCATACTTGAGCCGCTTTTGTAAAGGATCTTATAAGAAAACAGCATACTACTCGATGTTTTAAATATTAACAAAGAGTAGTATCGTTAAGGCAAAGATTCTTCACTGCGTTCAGAATGGTGCGCCAGGGAGGTAGGATTGTTAGGATAGAGACTCTTTGCTTTGCTCAGAGTGACAAGAATGGAGTTGTTCTCGAGCGAGCGTCAGCGAGCGAAGGACCTCATAAGAGATTGGAGTGCAGGACAATGTTGATAATAATGTAATTCCCAAGATGTTTCATTGTTAAGGCAGGGACTCTTCGCTGCGCTCAGAGTGACAGGAAAATATTAGAGTGGTAGGAAAAAATATCAGAGTGTCAGAGAAAATGTGCTCATAGTGGCAAAGTTATTTTGTTGTCTTAAACATATTCTCTCTTAAACAATCCTGAACCATTCTATGCTTAGAGTGACAGTGAAGAGGGGCGGTAATGGCAAAAATAGAAATCTTTTACTGTGTTCAGAAGAGTGGAAAAAGGAATGAAATTTCTGGTGTACTGTAATTGCTAAAAACTCTCCTCATGATGGAAACCTTATTAGAGTATTGAAAATTTTAGTTTTGCTATAAATGAAATTGATTTAATTGATAAAAAATACCAGTGAGGTTATCTGCCTCACTGGTATAAAATTAAGGAAAATACGAAGAAAGCGATTCTTTGCTTAACTTTCTACTTGCCTATAACTTTTGCTATTGCTTTATCCAGAACCTCGAGTCCTTCTCTGAGTTCGTCTTCACTCATCACGAGAGGGATAAGAAGTCTGATAACATTACCGTGTATGCCTGCACCTGCGAGAATCAAACCTTTTTGCAACGATTCCATAATAACCGCTTTTGCTGTCTTTGCATCTGGTTCCCAGGTATTCCTATCTTTTACGAATTCAATTGCTCGCATTGCTCCAATTCCGCGTGTTTCTCCCACGACTGAGTACTTCTTTTGAAGTTCTTTGAAGTTTTCGTCGATGATTTTGCCGTATTCGACTGCTCTATCAAGAAGTTTTTCTTCGTCTATAATGTGCAACACTTCTATCCCTGCCCTACACGCAACAGGGTTTCCGCCGAATGTGCTACCTATCGAACTTCCAGGTAGTTTGTCGAAGTATTCTTTTTTACCTACTACTGCTGAAAGAGGCAGACCTGCCGCAATAGACTTTCCAAGGGAAATGAGGTCTGGCACGACATTCCAGTTCTGTATTGCAAAGAGCTTTCCTGTTCTTCCGTATCCGCTCTGCACTTCGTCTGCTACCAGCATAATGCCGTACTTGTCGCATACAGCTCTCAGTTCTTCGAGAAAACCTTCTGGCGGAACATTAAACCCGCCTTCTCCCTGAATAGGCTCAATTACGATTGCTGCAACATCTTCCGGATATACATTGTCCTTTAAAACCTGCTCAAAGTCTCCAATTTTCATTTTATTCGTATGTGGGTTTGGGAACGGAAGCCTGTACACTTCCGATGCAAATGGTCCGTAAATATATTTATAGGGCATTGCCTTGTGCGTCATCGTCATAGTAAGAAGCGTCCTTCCGTGAAACGCATTTTCAAAAACGACGACTGCCTTTCTGCGCGTTACGCCTTTAGCAATCTTTACTGCGTTTTCTACGGCTTCTGCTCCACTGTTAAAGAAAGCAACCTGCTTTTCGAAGTTCCCAGGTGCGCGTTCTGCAATCATCTTTGCAAGGTCTGCAAACGGCTTGTAAGGAACTGCGGTGAAGTCAGTGTGAAGAAACTTTTCAGCCTGGTCTTTAACTGCGCTAATAACGCGTGGGTGTGAGTGCCCAACGACGAGGCATCCCCAGCCGCCTGTAAAGTCGAGGAATCTGTTTCCATCGACATCCTCTACGACTGCACCGTGCCCTCTTTCAATGTAGAATGGAGCAAGTGAGCCCATAGGTGACGCAACAAAACGCTCCCTTTCTCTGGCAATTTCTCTGCTTTTTGGTCCTGGAATTTCCGTTTTGATCAAAATAGAACCCATTTTTTCATCTCCTTTCGATTTTCGTATTTTGCACACAATCCGATTATATGCTTTAAAATTTAAAAATCAATACGGAGATTACATAGAAAAAAAGAGGAATTAAGCCTATCTTGAAAGTTGAACTTACAGGAGAGATGCGATGTACACGAATAAAGGTGCGTAAACGAGTGCAGGCAGAAGGTTAAGCACTTTTAATTTTTTAATGCCAAGCAGTTCAAGCCCTAGTGCTATAATAAGCAAGCCGCCTGCTGCGGTGAGATTGTTTAAGTACGGTTTTCCCATAAGGAATTGAAGTTCGCTGCCAAGAAGCGTTAAGCTTCCCTGAATGACGAAAACGGAAACGGCCGAAAGCATTACGCCAATACCGAGTCCGGATGCAAGAGTTAGAGAGGTAATTCCGTCCATAACTGACTTTGTGTAAAGGAGCGTTGCGTCTCCCGTTAAGCCCTCCTGTATAGATCCCACGACCGTCATAGCACCCACGCAAAATATAAGCGTTGCCATTATAAAACCTTCAGTAAAGTGCGGCGAATTCGGAGAAACTTTGCTTTTTAACCTGTCTGTAAGGTTTTCTAGTCTTTCGTCTAACTTCAGTGCTTCGCCTGTTATTCCGCCCAGGATAAGCGATAAAAAAACTACGATAAAGTTATCTGCTTTAAGCATCATTGACGTCCCAATGAGAAAGGTAAAGAGCCCTATTGCCTGGATGATAACCGTTTTGAATCTTTCTGACAGACGCTCCCCGACGAGAAGTCCCAGGGCACTTCCCGTTATCACAGTTATTACATTTACGATCGTCCCGCTCAGATGCATATTGCATTATAATAATTTTTTGAAAATCTTATAATGTTTTTGGGAGGTGGAACGATGGATCTCGGATTAAAAGGCAAAAGCGCGGTTATTATGGCAGGCAGCAAAGGTCTTGGAAAAGGCGTTGCCTTGAAACTCGCAGAAGAGGGTGCAAATGTCCTTATTATGTCCAGGAATTTGGATAATCTTAACAGGGCAAAGGGGGAAATAGAAAACAGGACAAAAAGGGAAGTTGCAATTTTTCAGGGAGATGTAACTAAGAAAGAAGATGTTTTTAGTGCTGTAGAAACTGCGGCAAAAAGGTTTGGCACGGTACACATTTTATTCACAAATGCAGGAGGCCCGCCCCCAGGAGGGTTCTTTGATATAAAGCCAGAAGACTACCTTTCTGCCGTTAAGTTAAACCTAATGAGTACGATTTACGGGATTTATGCAGCAGTTCCGTACATGAAAAAGAATAAGTGGGGGAGGATCATCGCCTCTGTTTCCGTAAGTGTCAAACAGCCTCTGGATAACCTCATTCTCTCAAATGTTTCCAGGGCAGGTGTCATTACGCTTATAAAAAGTGTGTCGAATGCCGTTGCGCCATTTAACATCACTGCGAATGCCGTGCTGCCAGGATATACTATGACGGACCGGGTAAAACATTTGATTGAAAGCGGTGCGAACAAAAAAGGGACGACTTTTGAAAGTGAAGCAGAAAAAATTATTAAAGACATTCCTATGGGAAGAATTGGACTGGTGGAAGAATTTTCTTCTGTCGTAGCGTTCCTTGCATCTGAAGAGGCTTCTTACATAACGGGCAGCGCAATCCCAATTGACGGGGGATTTATAAAGTGTGTGTAAGCAAAATGTCGTAGAAGCACGATAGTTGAAGTGATTTATATAGTGCCGTAGAACCACTTTACCGTTAATGTGAAAATCCTTTGTTTATAAAAAAGTTAAGTACAGCTTTTTCTTAAAGAAGGACTATGATAAAAAGTATTTTTGAGTGGAATAACAATTTTTAGAAAGGGTAAACTTGCTAAGTTAGAAGTACTTCACTTAATACGACAAAAGAATGGGTAATTTTCTTCGTAACTTCGTAAAACGCCTCGGTGCTACAGTATGGTTTTTTTCATCTACTTTAGCATATTTAAGTGATTGAAAGATCACAATCATTACTTTAAGCATAGGGTATTAAAAGAGAAAACAGGCGTACGAAAAAGGAGGAGGAAACGCACGCCTGCATTTGATATTGTTGTGTTAGGGGTGATTTTTCTTTTCACCTGGCTCATTATAGAAGGCAATTATGAAGGCAATGTGAATTAAAAATAAATAATCCGGGCTTTCAGGCCCGGATTGAGTAGATGCTATTAGCCAAACTTTTTACAGTTTTGACATTGCTTCTTTAACTCTCTTTAATCCTTCTTCAATGTTTTCTAAAGAAGTTGCGTAGGAGAAACGAATAAATCCTTCACCGTACTTTCCGAACGAAGTTCCGGGAAGCGTTGCAACGCCTGCCTCGTTAAGCAGATAGTCGGAAAGTTCTTTAGAGGATTTTCCCGTTTCTTCGATGTTGGGGAATGCGTAGAATGCACCTTTAGGCATCTTTACCCTGAAACCCGGGATTTCGTTAAGTCCTTTAATGATTAGGTTTCTTCTTTCCTCGTATTTTTTTCTCATTTCTTCAACTGCGTCCTGTGGGCCTTTCAGTGCTTCTATGCCTGCTATCTGGACGAATGTCGTTACGCAGGAGAAAGAGTTCGTTGCGAGTTTAACGAAGTTTTTGGCAAGTTCCTTGTTTGAAACTGAGTAACCCAACCTCCAGCCTGTCATTGCATAAGTTTTCGAGAATCCGTCAAGTATTATCGTCCTCTCCTTCATTCCTGGAAGAGACGCGATGCTGTGGAATTCTCCATCGTAAATAATTCTCGAATAAATTTCGTCGGACAATACCATTATGTCGTTTTCCTTTGCTATGTCTGCAATAAATTCAAGGTCTTCTACGGACAAAATTCCGCCCGTCGGGTTTCCCGGACTGTTTACGATGATAAGGCGTGTTTTTGGAGTTATAAGTTTTTTAAACTCTTCGCGGTCAAAAGCAAAGTCGTTCTCCTCTCTAAGAGGCATAGGAATGGGCTTTGCACCTGCGATTTTGATTGCTGACTCGTAAATAGGATACCCGGGGTTTGGATAAATTGCTTCGTCGCCTTCGTCGAGAATTGCCGTTGCAGTAAATAGAATAACATCTTTTCCTCCAGGGGTAATAACGACTTCTTCTGGCGAAACCTCTATTCCTCGTGTTTTTGAAATGTACTCCGCTACTGTTTCCCTAAGCTCCAGAATGCCCTGTGCAGGGGAGTAATGGGTGTAGTTTTCCTGGATCGCCTTAATTCCTGCCTGCTTTACATTTTCTGGCGTGTTGAAGTCTGGTTCACCAATTTCAAAGTGGACGACACTTTTCCCCTGTCTTTCCATCTCTCTTGCTTTTGCAAGTACGGCAAACGCCGTTTCTGTGCCTGCTCTTTGTACGAGTTTTGATACTTTCATGCGTACCTCCTTCAATTATTTTTTACCTGCTCTTGGTTCTAAAAATGGAAGATTTACCACTTTCGCATTTGCTTTTCTGTTTCTTATTTCGACTTCTACATCGGTTCCTGCTTCACTGTATTCTACGGGCACATACGCCATTGCACATATTTTATTCAGCGAAGGACAGAAGTTTCCCGATGTAATGTAGCCTACTTCTTGTCCGTTTTTAAGGACTTTCATACCGTGGCGAGGTATTCCGCCGTGAGGAACTTCCAGCCCTACTAATTTTCTCTTTATACCCTCTTCTTTAATTTTTGCAAGTGCTTCTTTCCCTATGAACTTTTCCTTTTTTAACTTTACGGCAAAACCCTGCCCTGCTTCAAAAGGATTTGTCGTTTCGTCAATTTCGTCTCCGTATAGCCAGTATGCGACTTCAAAGCGAAGCGTATCCCGTGCGCCAAGCCCTGCTGGCATGATGTGGAACGGTTTTCCTTTATCAAGTACTGTTTGCCACAGATAAACGATGTCTTTTGAATCAGAGTATACTTCAAAGCCGTCTTCGCCAGTGTAGCCTGTTCGTGAAATCAGTACTTTTTTCCCGAAGAGAGTGCCGTACTCAGAATGGAAATATTTAAGTTCCGTAAGCGGTATTTCCCCTTCGAAGTAATCTTTCAGAAACGCTTCTGCTTTTGGGCCCTGCACCGCGATTTCACCGTAGTCGAAACTTTTTCCCTGTACATCGACATCAAAACCTTCTTTGTGCTGTAAGATCCAGTCAAGGTCTTTTTCGTAGTTGCTTGCATTTACTACGAGCAGTACGAAGTCGTCTTTAATTTTATAGACGAAGAGGTCGTCCACTTCGCCTCCGTCTGGATAGCACATAGGTGTGTACTTTACTCTTCCGTTTTTCATTTTCTTTACTGAGTTCGTTACGAGGTAATCTGCAAAACTTAGAGCATCTTTCCCGTGGAGTTCTATTTCTCCCATGTGCGATACATCAAACACACCTACATTACTTCTGACATTAAGGTGTTCTTCGATGATACTCGTGTATTGGATAGGCATTTCCCAGCCGCCGAACGGCACCATTTTGGCGCCCAGTTTTTTATGCTCCTCGTAAAGCGGAGTACGCTTTAATTCTTCCATCGTTGCCTCCTATTTGAGAACTTCACCGTTTGAAATAACTCTTTCTACGTAATTTTCTGCAATCCTGTAAGGTATTTCTTCGTAATTTTGTATGTCCAACACATTGATGTTTGCGCGTTTCCCTACTTCAAGACTGCCCACCTCTTTTTCCATACCTATTGCTTTTGCTGCGTTGAGCGTTGCACCATAAAGAGCGCTTACGATGTCCATCTTCAGGCGCACCACTGCAAACGATATAACGAGCGGCATTGAGGGAGACATTGCAGTGCCGGGATTGTAGTCTGTTCCCAATGCAACAGTGAGTCCCATGTCGAGCATTTTCTTTCCATTTGCAAATGTGCACTCTCCAAGTGAGTAAGTCGTAATTGGCAGCAGTACTGCGACGACGCCTGCTTCTTTCATTTTCTTCAGTCCTTCTTCGCTCGAGTGTACCAGGTGATCTGCAGAAATTGCTTCTACTTCTGCAGCAAGTTTTGCACCTCCCGCATCGCTTATTTCGTCTGCGTGTACTTTTGGTCTGAGTCCATAGTCAAAACCTGCTTTTAGAATTTTTTTTGCTTGCTCTCTCGTGAATGCGCCTTTCTCGCACCACACATCGTTGAAATCGGCAAGGTTGTTTTTCGTAATAATTGGTATAATGTCGTTAATTACGAGTTCAACATACTTTTCGCTACGCATATTGTATTCTGGTGGCACGACATGTGCAGCAAGCAAAGTAGAACGAATGTTTAGAGGAGAATATTCTTTGAAGTACTTTGCAATACGCAGTATTTTTATTTCTTCTTCGAGGTTTAGCCCGTATCCACTTTTTATTTCGAGCGTCGTGGTTCCCCAGTCAATCATCTTGTAAATGTGATTTTTGGTAATGTCAAGTAACTCTTCATAACTTGCCTTGCGCGTCCAGCGCACAGTAGAAATAATCGTCGTATTTTCCTCTTTTTTAATTTTTGCATACGGTACGCCCTGTTGCCTTAAAAGGAATTCCCTCTCTCTCGTTCCTTTAAAGACGACATGCGTATGAGGATCGACAAACCCGGGCATCACGACTTTTTTATTTGCATCTATGTGCACCGTATTTTTTCCAAAGTCGATTTGCTTTATTACATCGTTTGTTTTGCCTACTGCAATAATTTTTCCGTCTTTTACCGCTACTGCGCCGTCCTCTATGAGTCCCAGTGGATTATCCTCGCCTTCGTCGTCCAATGGCGGTATAGGTTTCATCGTGAGGAGTTGCTTTGCGTTTAAGATGACGAGATCTGCAATTTGCTTTTCCATTGCTCCCTCCTATTCGTAAATTTTCGTTTCCACTATCTGGTCAGTGGAAAGCTTTGGAAATTGCAGGTAGAATGCAAGGCTGTCCAGAGCTGCTTTCATTGGCATAAGGCCTATGAGTTCACTTTCAACGATGTTTACTCCGTACCTTGCAGCTTCCATTTTCACGATTTCAAATACTCTGTAAAGTGGTGCTTTTTTGTAGTTCAATATGTTCATTGAAACCTGTACGCAGTTTTTTTCTTTTAGTTCCATGCCTTTTGCCTGAATGTACTGCAGGCCACCAGAGCTTTCTCTTATAGAGCGTGCGATTTTCTTTGCAATCTTTAAGTCTGTGGTTGCAAGATTTATGTTGTAGGCAATGAGAAATTCTCGTGCGCCTACTGCCGTAACTCCAGCCGTTGGGTGCACTTCTCTTTCCCCAAAGTCTGGTGCCCACTCTGGCTGTTTTATTTTTTCAAAGAAACCTTCGAATTCACCTTTTCTGATGTTTGGAAGTTTCTTCCGCTCAGGGGTCGTTGCAGATTCTGCATAGAGGTATACAGGCACGCGAAGTTCTTCTGCGATCTGTTTTCCTACCTCTTTGCTTATTTCTATACAGTCTTTCATCGTAGCGTTTTTAATGGGAATAAACGGAATGACATCTACTGCGCCCATTCTTGGATGTGTGCCGTGATGTTTTCGTAAGTCAATAAGGCGAACGGCATCTCTTGCAACCTGCAGAGCACCTCTTTTGACGGTTTCTTTATCTCCTACGAATGTAATTACGGAACGGTTGTGGTCAGGGTCGGACGAATAATCCAGAATTTTAACACCAGTAGAGCGGAGATTTTTTACGATCTCCTCAACGACCTCTTTTCTTCTGCCTTCGCTTATGTTTGGCACGCATTCTATAATTTCTTCCATTGTCCACCTCTTAGCAAAGGTATTTTAGCATTTTAAAATTGAGTTGTCAAGGTCTATACGCTACATGTCTACATATAATGCGGCGGGAAAGCGTTTTGCTGAAATTTTGTTTTTATTATGAAAACACTACATACAAAATAAACTGTTATAAACATTAATACTTGCCAAAACTAAGGTAAATAGTATAATATTAAAAACGGAGGTGAACGGCTTGGACTTTGGCAATGCGGTTAAGAAAGTTGAGAGTATGCTTGGGCAACTAAAACTGAGTTTTGCGATGATTGCAAACCAGAACTCCGTGGTATTTGACAACATTCAGATCGGCGATAGAACTGTCGTCGTCGTTATGCCTGAGTCTTTGCACATTATCACTAAACTTAGTGACGACAAAAGTGTGCGAAGAATGAAAAGCGTTTGCCGATCTATCGTTCGCTCTTACAATGTTTCGTACAATACGAAAAGTAAAGGTAAAGTAAAGGTATTTGACTTTAGGATTGACACGAGTACTGACCCTGAATATTGGGACACTCGTTTTTTCAATGTTCTAGTCCTGTTGCAAAAAAACTTCGGCAGGGAAATTTCTCCATTTGTTCTGGGCGTCGTAACTGGGGATCCGGATAAGTTCTTTATGGAACAGTACAAGTTGTGGAAGGCAATTCCTGCAGAAGAGCAGGCACAGATGTGCGAAGACATACTTATCATCAAGGAAAAGTACTTCAGGACGACGAGAACCAGAAAAGGTATTGTTGCAAAACTAAACAAACTAAAGTTTATGTTTGCAGAGGAGAATAAGGAATTGGAAGAAAAGCAGCTTTTAAGGATTGCGTTTGGCGAAGACTTTACGGGTTCTTTTGAGTTTTACTACATTGACTTTGCTGCACTGTTTAGAGCAATAGAATTAGGTTTTATACGGTTAAAACTTACAGACTTCTTTGAAAACTTTAACAGAAAAGGGAGGAAGTAGATGAAAATTTCTTTTATTGGAACAGGCACTATGGCTACATCGATGATAAAGTGTATTCTCGGTAAGTCTTTATATAAGAAGGAGGACATTTTAGGAAGTGCCCCACGGAAAAAACGCGTTGAAGAGGTAAAAGCGCAGTTCGGCATACAGATGACTCAGGATAATGTGGAGGCTGCGCGTTTTGGGGACATCGTCGTTCTTTCTATAAAGCCTCAGGTTTTTCCGAAAGTTGCTGAAGAAGTAAAAGACGCACTAAAGGACAGTCAAATCGTGCTTTCCATAATGGCAGGTGTGGATATCGACAGTTTGCAAAAAAAGCTCCTCCACAAAAAAGTCGTCCGCGTGATGCCCAATACGCCTGCGCAAATTGGGGAAGGAATGAGTGTTTGGACGGCAACGAAAGAAGTTTCCGAGGAAGAGCGAGCACACATAAAAGAAATTCTTGCTTCTATGGGTAAGGAATTGTTCGTAAAGGAAGAGAATTACATTGATATGGCAACGGCATTGAGTGCAACCGGGCCTGCGTATGTATTTTTGTTTCTCGAAGCAATGATTTCGGCGGGCGTCCATCTGGGATTTTCCCGACATACTGCACGAGAGCTCGTGTACCAAACGGCGCTTGGTTCTGTATTGTTTGCGATTAATTCGTCAAAGCATACTGCTGAACTCAGGGACATGGTTACTTCTCCAGGTGGGACTACTGCCGAAGCGTTGTACGAACTTGAGAAAGGAGGGTTGCGCACGGTAATAGAAAAAGCAATATACGCGGCATACAAGCGGACGATTTACCTGAAAGAATTAAATAAAAAGAAAGATAATAAGTAAATCTTTCGACGAGGAGGGGCTTATGGGAACGGAGATTGAAGTAAAGTTTGCAGCGTCTAAAAAAACGCTGGAAAGGGTAGAGGAATTAGAAGAATTGTGCGGGTGGAAAGTTGAAAAAAGAGGGGTATTGCACCTCGTGAGCCATTACTTTGATACGCCGAATTTTCATTTGCTCTACAACAACTTTGCGTATCGGTTAAGAGAAGAAGACGGGAAAAAAGTGGTAACGCTTAAGAGTAACGGTAGAGCAAAAGACGGTATCTACATAAGAGAGGAACAGAACAAGATTCTTCTTAACGGAGAGGATGTAACATCCAGAGAATTTTTGGCAGAAAACTTTCCTAAAATACTGGAAATTATAGACGGCGAGCCTTTAAGAGAAAGTTTAATGGTAGACAATGAAAGACACATATTACACTTTAAAAAAGACGGTGCTCTTATCGAAGCTTCTCTTGATTTCCTGTACTTTATGAAGGGCAAACGCAGAATTCCGTACAACGAGTTAGAACTAGAATTAAAGGAAGGCAGTGAAGAGGCGCTCAGGGATGCCGTACAAAATTTAAGAAAGCACTTCCACCTGTCTCTATCTGGCGCATCAAAGTACGAAATGGGGCTAAAAAGTTTCAACATGATTCCGTTGTTTTAACTTCTTAAATAAGTTTACATTAAAAAAAGCACCCCCGAAGTGGAGGTGCCTTTTAGTTTTTTGTGATGGGTAAAACTTTATAAAATTTCTTTGAGTTTTGCGAGCCTTTTCTCGCGGTCTCTTACGAAGCGTTCAATGCCTTCAAAGATGTGTTTTGGATCAAGGTGTGCTTCTTCGAGGACCTCGTCGAGAGTGCCACCGGTTCTCCAGTTGTTGTCCCAGTCTGACGAGAGTGAATACTCTTTCACGACGGGGTTTGCAATCCAATGGTGCATAAGTTTGATTGATTCGTTCGTAATAACCATTGCATCGTTGAAGTACTTCCACGGAAGCACCTTGTTTTTGTATTCTTCACTTTCTCTTCTAAAGAGTTCGTAACTTGGAGCAGCAACGATACGAACATTGATTCCAGCCTTTTTTAATTCGTCTACGATTTTTACTACTCCCAGTGTGGAACTCGTGCCCTGGACGATTACGGTGCCCATTTTCTCTTTGCCTTCTTCAAAGTCTTTCATGATGTATGCGCCGTGTGCTGCTTCCATGTACGATGCAAGCCCGAGTGCTTCTCTATCTGGAATTTCAATTTTTGGTCTCGTAAGGACGAGTGCAATAATGGGGACATCAAGTTGTAGTGCTCTCCCAAGTAACACGGGGACTTCGTTAAACTCCCACGGTATCAGGTCTATAACTTTTCCCTGCGGGAATAAGTCTCTTACTCCAGGAGAGTAAATGCCAAAGTGAGTTCTTGAGTCGTCGGCTGTTTCTGGTCCTGAGTGTCCTTCTACCCAGATTGTTTTTCCTAATTTTACGGGACAATCCTGAGCCATCTGTGAATAGAGCCTCATCATTCCGTACTTTAGGTAAGCGAATGAGCCGTATGTGGAACAGGTGGAATAGAATCCAAGGAATTCTTTGTACGGGTCTTTCGCAAGGTTAATCGCCTCAATGCCTACGGATATACCTGAATTTACGAACTCGGTAATTTCCTGAGGTAGCAGTACGCCGTCAGGATTTTTCTCTTTATCGTACCATCCGTATCCAGAAAAGTCACCAAAGGCTTTTGCAAATCCTGAAATCTTTGTGGAATCTGCAAGGTCTGCAGACATTGCAATAAATAGCGGCCTTCCGTACTTCTTTGCCGTGTAGGCATTAACCCATGCGCCCCACTTGCTGTACGCTTCTCTGTTTGCGGCTTTTGTTCCTGGTTTTGCAAATAGTTCCTTCGGATAATTTTTGTAGTCCGTAATTACGCTATCGTAAACGGGGTTTTCGTTTGGCTTGTCGGAAATCTTAAGTGTAGGCATCTCTTCTGGTACAGAATCTCCGATTTCAACGAGTTTGTTAGTGAGGTAATCCATAAGTTCTTTGTCGTTGTAGATAACACTCATTGCAACTTCTATGTTTGCTCTGAACTGCTCGTAAATTTCTTTTTCAGTTGCAGGTGCCGGTTTTCCAAATCCTACGAATTCAACTCCGTACTTCTCCTGGAACGGGCGTTTTGTTTCCCAGAAAATTTCAGAGTTCATTGGATGGGGTGAGCCGTGTGACTTGTTGTCGTACTTTAAGTATCCTCTGCCTTTTCTCGTTTTGAACCATCCTGCATTCGGCACGAACTTTTCTATTTTATTCGGGTCGAAAAGGTCGTTAATCACACGCGAAACTTCTTTGTAGTCCGAACCTTTTTCAGTTCCCAATACTCGCCAGCCGTGGCAGGAGAACCACTCGTTTGGCCCGCCGTAAACTGTGGACTTTAACGGATGGTCGTCAATTCCAAAGTTATTCCAGTCTATTAGGAAGAACAGGTTGTCCAACCCTAATGCCCAGGCAGAGTTTAGCGTTTCGTGGAATCCACCCGGCGTAAGACCTGCGTCTCCTTCGATTGCGATCACTTTTACGCTACCTGCACCTGCTCGTTTCAGTGCTATTGCTTCACCTGCTGCGGCCGTTGGCCCGTGTCCTGAGGGCCCTGTATTGAACTTAATAAAAAGAGTTTTTCCCGCAAATTCTGCGTGTCCGGACAAACCACCTCTCCTTCTAAAACCTAAAAGGTCTTCTGGTAAGAGAGCGATTTCCCTTTTCAGTGCAAAGCGCTGATCGTTTGTTTCTTCAAACTTTTTCTGCATTGCGCCGTTCATTACGGCGAGTGCTGCGTAAACGAGCGGAATTGTGTGTCCTGCGGAAAGAATAAATCTATCAGAAAATCTCTTTACGGGATCTCTGATGTCCCACTTCATTGCACCGGAAAGCATTAGCGTGATGAGCATGTGCCTCTTTGAACGGGAGCCTCCCGGATGTCCGCTCTGTCTGTAGTTAATCATCAAGTCGATAAGTTGATCTACTACATCTCCGATTTTGTCCCAGTACTGTAGTTCTTTTTCACTTATTTCTCCCATATGCCTCTCCTTTCGACAAATTTAGTTATATCGTAAAAATATTATTACAAGCGTGTTTTTTGTCAAGTTATCTGCTATTTGTTAAAAAGTGCTCTGTACTCCTCAACCGTGTCTTCTGCAAATTTTTTCATTCCTTCACTCGTTTTGTAGTGCCAGATCATTTCTTTTAGCACGGTGAAAGGAATTGTTGCAATGTCTGCACCTACTTCTGCAAGCTCTCTTACCTGTCGTGCATTTCTTACGCTAGCTGCAAGGATTTTCGTTTCAAATTCGTAGTTGTCAAATATGTCACGGATGCTTGCGACGAGGTCTACTCCACTTACGATTCCCTCGTCACTGAGAAGTTTTTCTCCCCATTCTACTCCTGCTGCAGGATAGTAGTCGTGCTTTTCGAACCCTATTTTGGCGTTTGTGCGTAAATAGTCGTCAATTCTTCCTGCAAATGGGCTTACATAGTCGGCACCTGCTTTTGCTGCGAGGAGCGCTTGCAAAGGGTTCATAATAAGCGTTACATTTACGGGTATTCCGTCTTCGTGTAGCCTGCGAATTACTTTTAGCCCGTCAAAAAGATGCGTTCCGCCCTTCTCTGTTTCGGGATTTACCGGTATTTTTATCACGACATTGGATGCTATGCTGTTGAACCTGTCAAACAGAGTGTGCGCTTCTTTGTACATTGCATCTTCAGTGCTTCCGATTACTTCGAGACTTACGGGTTTCCCCTTGCCTACGAATGCAAGAAGTTCCTTTATGTATTCTTCCATCGTAACGGTTTTGCCTTTTTCTTTGTAGTAATTTACTGCCTTCTTAATTAAAGACGGATTTGTCGTAACGCCGTCCACGATGCCCCACGAAAGCGCTTCTTTTATTTCGTCGATGTTTGCCGTGTCGATGAAAATTTTCATTTACCCCACCTCCTTAAAATAAGTATGTGTAAAAAATTTTTGAACGACCCTCAAAAGATACAAATGCTGCCCTCACTTTGCGAGGGCAGCGTATTAAAAATTAGAAATCGTCTTCTTCGCTCTGGATGTAGTATTTTCTTGGAAGCATTGCTAATGCTACTGCAAGTCCGAATAGACCGGTGAAAAGACCGATGAAAAACCATCCAAAAGCGTTCCTTCCTTTTTTGCCGGCGACGACAGCCGTTGCTATTGCAAAAATCAGTAAGAAAAGAAGAATAACGAGATAAAGTCCTATGACTGTGCCAATTGCTGTAAGTCCTGTCAGCGGTGCATTTGCCGTAAAACCTCCTGTATTCATCTGTATCACCCCCTTTCACACATTGTGTTTAATTATACGATATTTTTAGTAAAAATAAAGTTGTAAGCGGCTTTAACAAAAGTAAACGGAATATCTTGCGTACCTTTTAACCTCCTTTTAATGTAAGATGTGCTATTCTAAGGTGTGTTATGTATTTATCGTTTTTGTCGTATAATTTGCTTATGAAAGATAGCAAGAAAGTACTCATAGTTGCTAATGGAGAGGCAAACTCCAGAAAATTTCTCAAGAGTCTTGCTGCGGAATCAGATTTTGTAATAGGGGTAGACGGCGGGGCGGGTGTTCTTTTTAGCTACGGGATAAAGACGAATGTTGCAATCGGTGACTTTGACTCAATAGACAAAAAAGTACTCGAAAAAGTTAAAAAAAGTGTAAAGGTTTTGCAGTACCCTCGTGAAAAGGACTATTCAGATACGGAACTTGCCGTGCATTACGCAATAAATAGAGGGTTTGAAGACTTTACTCTTACTGGTATGGGTGGTAAGCGCACAGACCATTTGCTTTTTAACCTCTCTGTTTTGTACTCTCTCCTGAAAAAAGGCAAAAAGGCCAGGATTTGTGAAGAGAATGAGGACATATATATTACAAATGGCATGTTGAGTGTGAAAGTAAATAAAGGAGATACTGTTTCAATTTATCCTTTTACGATTCGTGCGAAAGTGGAGAAAACCGTTGGGCTTAAATATCCTCTCTATAATAAAGTTATTACGAAATCAAAAACGCTCACTCTGAGTAATGTTGCTCTTTTAGATAGAATTTCTGTAAAGGTGTTAAAGGGCACTGTTCTTTTAATCGTGGAAAAACGGGTACCGTCTTCTTAGCAAATGTATTCATAAAAGCATTTTACTTTACACGCTGCTTAAAGGTTTAAGATACTTACCGTTTTAATAAAAGAACCATTCCTACCGAAAATTCTCTATAAGTTATAATTATTCTGGCAAATATTTCTCTTCCGCAGTATAGCGGCCACAGTTGTTGCTTCCATAAGTATATGGAGCAAAGCCTTCCATCGTCCTCGAGCGGGCGTCTATCTTCTCTTCGCTGTCCTGAGCCGTTTTTGCGAAGAACCTCTCCCTTCCCGTCATCCTCGAGCGAGCGTTAGCGAGCGAAGGACCTCAATGAATAGAAAGGAAACTTCGCATCCTTTCTAACTTTTCTTCCTATGTGGGGAAAAGCAAATTGGTAGGTAAGTTACAAAAATGGTTTTCTGTAAAACAAAAGACGAAATTCGTCGACTGTGCTTTCACAAGGGTAAAGTTGTTAAGGCAGAGATTCTTCACTTCGTTCAGAATGACAGGAAAAATGCAACTAGTCTAAAAGATTTTATGATTAAAGTGGAAATGCGCTCAATATGTCAAAATCTAAAAAGTTTTGTGGTTAAGGTAAAGACTCTTCGCTATGCTCAGGGTGACAGAAAAAATATAGAGTGGCAGAAAGGTGGTCATCCTCGGGCGAGCGTTAGCGAGCGAAGGATCTCGTTTCTTTAAAAAGGTACAGACCCCCTTTTTCTAATTATTTTTAGTTATAAAAGGGTGGAATTTCAACTTCTACATAAAAAGGAGTATTGCTATAGCAATACTCCTTAGACGGATTAAGTGGAATTGGTTATTTACCTAACCTCTTTTATTTTGTTATTTTCGTCAACGAGGAGTATAACAGGTTTAAAGTTTTTCAGTTCTTCTTCGTCGTATACTGCGTAGGAAGCAATGATCACGAGGTCGCCCACCTCGCCAAGTCGTGCTGCTGCACCGTTTAATCCAATAACCCCGGAATTTCTTTCCCCGTATAAAACATAAGTGGACAGGCGCTTTCCGTTTGTCACATTGTACACATCAACGCGTTCAAATTCCCTGAGATTCGCTTTTTCTGCAAGTGCAAGGTCAATCGTAATACTACCTTCGTAGTTCAGGTCGCAGCGCGTGATGCTGGCGCGATGTATTTTCGACTTAAGCATTATTCTTTGCATTGAGGAATACCTCCGTGTTATCTATAAGCCGTGCCTTTCCGAAGTATGCAGCAACTGCGATAAGCACATCTCTATCTATGTAAGGCACATCTTCCAGTGTGTGGATGTCCACTATTGAAATGTAGTCAATCTTCTTCAGCGTTTTTGCCGTGCTCAGCATGTCTTTCATTACCTGTATTACTTTTGTGCTGTTCCTTTCGCCTTTTAGTATGAGTTCTTTCCCTTTTTCTATCGTCTGGTGAATAAGTGGTGCTTCTTTTCTCTCCTCTGGGGATAGGTACTTGTTTCTTGAACTCATCGCAAGCCCGTCACTTTCCCGCACGATTGGGCAGGGAACTACCTTTACATCGAGGTTTAAGTCTAAGGACATCCTTTCTAACACTCTGAACTGCTGGTAATCTTTCTTTCCAAAGTATGCATTATCTGGTTTTACGATGTTGAACAACTTAAGCACAACGGTCGTTACGCCTCTGAAGTGCGTGGGCCTGAAACGGCCGCAGAGGTATTTGGTGAGTTTTGTTACTTCAACGAATGTTTGAAACCCCTCCGGGTACATTTCTTCTGCCGTTGGGATAAAAACTGCATCTACGCCTTCTTTTTCTAACTTTTTGCAGTCTCCTTTTTCGTCTCTTGGATAACTGTCCAGATCTTCGTTTGGTGCAAATTGTGTGGGGTTTACAAATATGCTTGCAACGACGACCTCGTTTTCTTTTTTTGCACACCGCACCAGGGAGAGGTGCCCTTCGTGCAGGTAACCCATCGTCGGAACAAAACCAATCTTTTTACCATTTTTTCTCGCTTCGTCAGAAAATGCTTTCATTTCTGATGCGCTTCTTATGATTTTCATCGTATCATCTCCGTTTCCTTTAAGAGGTTTCCTTTTTCAGGTGAAACACGTGTTCTTCCGAAGGGAACTTTTTGTTTTCTACATCTAAAATGTATTCTTTTGTTGCGTCTAAAATTTCTTTGTACAGATTCCGGTATTTTTTAACGAATCGTGGCGTAAAAGTGGGATCCATCCCCAGTACATCGGTAATTACGAGAATCTGTCCGTCGCAGAACCTGCCTGCGCCAATGCCAATCGTGGGCACTTCTATACTCTCCGTAACTTCTTTTGCAATTTCTTCAGGCATGCCTTCCAGAACGATACTGAACACACCTGCCTGCTGCAATGCGATTGCGTCGTTAATAAGCATTTTTGCTTTGTTTTCAGTTTTTCCCTGTATTTTATATCCGCCAAATACATTTATCGATTGCGGGGTTAAGCCTATGTGTCCTAAAACGGGAATACCGTAAGAGACCATCTTTTCTATAAGAGGCGCAACACGCACGCCGCCTTCTAACTTTACTGCTTCTGCTCCCTCTTTAAGCAGCATGCCTGCGTTTTTTAACGCATCGCTTTCCGATGTTTGATAAGAGAGGAAAGGCATATCTCCGACGAGCAAAGCATTTTTTACGCCCCGTTTTACTATGCGCACGTGGTACAACATTTCTTCCATTTTTACGGGGATTGTAGAATTGAGCCCCTGAAGTGTAGTTCCTACGGAATCTCCTACGAGTATAAGGTCAATACCTGCTTCGTCCAGAATCCGTGCAGTAAGATAATCGTACGCAGTAAGCGCTGTGATTATCTTTTTGTTTTTCATTTTTTTAATTTTAGGTACGGTAACTTTACCCATTTAACACCTTCCTTATCGCTTTGATTTTTTCTCTGTTGAGCCCCCGTCTTTCAGCTATTTTTAGTGTAGCAAAAGCGAGGAAAATGTAAATATCCTTCAAGTTTTCGTCTTTTATTGCGTTAAGGTGCATACGGATCGTTTCTGCGTCTCCTCGCAAAATCGGGCCTGTTAGTGCATTATCTACTCCGTTTTTTTCTATGTTTCTCACGACGCCTTTTAACAGAGCAAGCAGTGATTCTTTTGCATCTTCGTCTGAAAAACCAATGGAAGTTAATATTCCTTGAGAAAGTGAAAAGAGTGTGACCGTGTAATTTGCGGTGAGCACGGCGGCAAGGTGATAAAGTATTTTATCGTTCGGATTTATTTTAATGAACCTGCCGTTTACTGCACTGACAATTTTTTCGGCTGCTTCTTTTGCTTTTTTACTGCCTTCGAATGTGAAAATCGTGCCTTTTAATGACTTTGCTGCATCCTGTGGGTTTGCAAAAGACTTTAATGGATGCAGGGAGCCTACATTTGCTTTGAGAAAGTTAATTGCTTCTGAGGATAGAGCACCGCTCGTGTGCATTACGGCCTGCTCTTTATTTACGGAATCCGCAATTTGTTCTGCAACACTTTTTATGGCACTATCCGTTACGGTAAGAAGTACGACTTCACACTGCGCTGCATTTTCTATAGAAACACTGTGTGCCTTTGAAACGGATGCAATAAAATCTGCACTTTCTTTGTGCCTGCTTGCGATGCATACGGGAAAGTTCTTTTCTGAAAGTGCTATTGCAAGTGCACCGCCAACTCTGCCTGCGCCAATTATACCAATTTCCATATTTCATTATACGGAACTATTGGGATTGTTCAAAGGATTATCTCTTTTACTTTTCGTCTTTTTGTGGAGCGCTTTTTCTTCCCTTAGAAGTTTATAGAAGAACAAACCTCCAACGAGTGTAGGAATGTAGAAGGAAACCATTCTGTATAGAAATGTGAGTTGTGCAATTGCGTGCGGTGCAAGCGGCTTAAAGAATGCAGCAAATGCGGCGTCCATAATGCCAATTCCTCCGGGTGTTGCGCCGATGCTCGTCGTAAACTGCATTGCAATTTGAGTAAGAATAACTTCCCTGAGAGGTGCAGATATACTGAGTGCTTTAAACGATAGAGGCGTGAGCATAAGGAAAAACGACTGTGAAACGAACGCAATAAAGAGCGTTACGACAGCAAGTAATTTATTCGTTGAAAAAAATAGTGCAAGTCCTTCTGAAAATTCGTCTATAGAGTGTTCTAAAGACGAAGGGTCGAACTTTTCGCTTGCAATTTTCTTTGAAACGAATTCTATTACCCGTTTTATCTTTTGGGGATACTTCATAAAGAAGAATGTAAAAAATGAAAATACGAATACGAAGATTGCAAGGCTCGTAAAGAATGTGTTTCGCCCGTTGCTTATGAATTGATGTGGGGTAACGAGAAGTATTACGGAGAAAACGAGGTATACGATAAGTGTAAGGATCATGTAGACGACGCTGATTGCAGTGGAACGCCCTATAGATTCTGCAAACTTGGATAAAAAGTACACCTGAGTGGGAATTGCACCTGAATAAAATGGCGTGATGTTCGAGCCAAATATAGAGGCAAACATTATTTCAATACTTTTTTGAAAGCGAATTTTTCCGCCGGAAAGTTTTACGACGAGGTACAATTTTACTCCGTTAAAAAACCATACGGCAAAAAGGCATAGAATGAGAATGAACAGATAGAATAGATTTATTCTGTGAATCAGGCTCTTAAAGTTTGTTTCTCTGAATATAAAAAATAAGATAACGATAATCGTTAAAAGCACGAGAAGGGTGGATTGTGAAATCCTCTTCTCAAGGTTCTCAATACCACCCTTCTTTTCTTTGCTCATTTTACTGTTACACTATTTGTCAATTTCGTCAGAAACGTAGAACTGTTCGATGTCTCCCCCGTTCTTTTTAAGGATTTCTTCTTTTTTCTTCTTGTATTCTTTCGTCTTCTTTGCAACATCAGGGAAGTCGTGTTCAAACACAGGACGCGAAAGTTTTTCCCACTCTTTGGAAAGTTTGTCAAGGTGTTTACCGACATCTTTGTACATATTTTCCAGTGTGCCGTCCGTACCTCTTACGCCTGGCAAAGAACCAATCTTTCTGAAGTAATCAGGATGGTCGACGAGCAAGCATACGCTGAGCAGGTTGTCAGAGTACGGCTGAAGCTTCTGGATTTCTTTGAAGAACGGAAGTTGTAGTGCTTCTTTCAGGGACATGTCGTTGATATTGCCCTGAGAGAGGTGAATGAATGCACACGGTTCAATTCCGCCGTCTGCCGTAATGTGAATGTATCTTCTTCCTCCTGCAAGGCATCCGCCGGTGTAAGGCCCGTCATTCCAGAAGTCTGCTGCAAACAGAGGTTTAGTTGCCCTGATTTCGTGGATTCTATGGTAGGACTTAAGCCTCTGCTCTGGAGTAAGCATTAAACTGACATCAGGGTTTCTACCAATAGGAATGTACTGGAAGTACCACGCAATTTTTGCACCTTTGTCTACCATAAAGTCAACGAATTCGTCGCTAAGAATTTCGTCGACATTCACGCTCGTTTCAGTTACTGAGTACCCGAATGGTACGCCAGCTTTCTTCAGATTATCCATTGCCTTCATTACTCTGTCCCAGGCACCTTTACCTCTTCTCCAGTCGGTTTTCTCTTTGAACCCTTCTACGCTTATGCACGGCACGGCATTACCTGCATCTGCTAACTTCTCTGCGAACTTTTCAGTGATGATGGAACCATTCGTGTAGAACATAAATGCCATGTCGTTGTGTTTTTTGAGGATGTCGAAGAGGTGCGGATACAGTGTTGGTTCGCCCCCTGAAAGTACGATGAAGTAAATACCCATCTCTTTCGCTTCTGTTAAAATCCTGTCAAGTGTTTCAAAGGACATCGTTTTTGCCTGATCGTACGATCCTGCCCAGCAACCAATACAGTTGTAGTTGCACTTCTCTGTGGGGTCAATAAGCATAAACCACGGCACATTTACTTTTTCTTTCTTCGTGTAGGCACGCTGTTTTGGAATTCCAATCCATGCAGCATTCACGACGAAGTTCTGGGCAAGTTTTCTTGCAACATCGGGACGCGTATCTTTAAGTAAATTGATTAAAAGGTGGATTCCTGGCCTGTCGTTTTCTGCAAGTTTTTTAATTCCGTTTATCTGTTCTTTAAATACGGGGAGGAAAGAAAACTTATTTGCAAGTGCAGCAAGTGTATCAATTGCCTTATATACATTTCTTTCGGGATCTTTCTGCAGATAATTCACAATACTATCAAGGGTCTTTGAAAGCACCAATCTTTTCGCATTTTCACCTAAACTCATCGTTAAAACCTCCTTTCAGTTTTAGTATTGTTTTTCATTATATCAATTCTTCGATTACGCTCAAGACCTTGCGCTGCTCTTCCGGGGTTACGAGAGGCAGATTATCTCTAAATTTGTCCTGCAAAACTTTAAACTTCTGTAATGTGTAACTGTTCAGGTTCATTTTCTCTAAAACACTTTCCTCTTTTTCAGAGAGTGTGAACATTAGCTCTGTGAGAAAAGACAGGAGCACCGACGGCTGCATTTTTGACGCCATTAAACTATCGAGATTAACGAAGTTGCCGATGTCAATTTTGAATACTTTGGCAAACATTATGAATAAGGAAGCGGTGTATAGTACGACTGAAAGCGGGTGTTTTTCTTTTTCTACTTTCCTTGAGATGATGGAAATTGACTTGGAGATTCCCATTTTCTCGTACTTTTCGATCTTGTCTTTGATCCAGCTGGAGATAAGTTCAAGCGAAGCTTTCCGGTCCTTTGCGCCGACGCGCACCATTGAAGCATCTTTTGGTATGTAGTGCACTTCAGAACGACCTGGTCCTGGCCTTAGCCGATATTCCACCTTAAGGAACCCTTTTTTCAGCAGTTCCTGAATGATGTCGTAGGCAGTCCACTTGCTTACATCCATTTTTTCAGCAACATCTTTGTACGATACGGGTTTGCCGGTTTCGTTGTATAGTTCAACGAGTACTTCGAGGAATTCGCGTTGTCTTCGCGTAAGTTTCGTATACAACTGCCTCCTCGTGTATAGCCTTGCCATATAAATCCCTCCTTCCGCTCAAAAATTCCTAAATTCAGTTTAATTATATCCCAAAAAACTAAAATGTCAAGGCGTAAGAAGTATTGCAATGTATAGGCATCTGGCTAGAATTATTGGTATATAAAATTGGGCGTTCATTTAAAATTTTTAAGTGAATTGTATAAGAATGTATATAAAAACTTTTGACACTGTTGGACCTCCCGCCTGTACGGTTTGCAATAATGCAAAATTGCTATAAAATTTATCAAGGAGGTGCGTAATGGATGTAAAGGGAGCGGTTGAATCTGTAAGAAGCACAAAAGAGGGAAAGTTAATTGTAGTTAAAGACGGAAAGGGCACTTTTAAAGTGATCGCAGACGAAGAATACGACATTCAGCCGGGAATAAGTGTTTCTTTTATCAATGTAAAAGAAGAAAAACGCTTTCTTGGGACGACTTACAAAGTTACTCCTGAAAGCGTAGTTTCTACTTATACGAATGTCCCGGTGCTTTACGAGGACCTAAGATATGCGCACTTTTGTGAGTATGCTCTTATTTTCTCGTTTTTTGGTACGCACAAAGAAATCCAAGAAAACAAGGAAGTTATGTTTTACAACGGTGCAAAGGGTAAATTTCAGGGAAACAGAATTGCAGAGTTTGCAAACAGATATCCAAAGGAGTTGCGAGGCAAATTTTCTTACAGGCCTGTAATGTTCTCTGAAAAGTCCGGCGTACTTTTGCGAAGCATTTTACACTTTGGTAAGTTTCCAGTGGTTTTCGACGGAGACGAAACGAAAGGCATACTCGTTGCTTTGGAAGAAAATAAAAGTAAGTTCGTCACTCTTGACGAAGCGAGTGGAAAGATGAAAGAGCACTCAGTTACGCCAAAGGCCGTATCAGAAGTAATGTCGCGTAAAAATGCTTTTGCCAGAGAACTTTTCTCTCCTAATCTGAAAGAATTCTGGCAAAAGGATATCGAAAACGATTGTTACTTTGGGTGCCCTTTAAAGGAATTCTGCAGAAAGGTGCATAAAAATGACGAGAAAAAAGAGGAATTTGAACGCTACTTTGTAGATGCTGCTAAGGACGCTTTGAAGTATCGCTCTATCCTGCTTAAAACGATAAAGAGTGGTGAAAACCCGCTGAGATCGTCCACGCGCGTGGTGCTAAAAGAAAAATTTGACGAACCTGATAAAAGTGTTTATAAACTCGGTATTTTAAGCAACGAGGCGGCAATTAAAAGTGGAGAAGACTTCCTAGTAAGTGAAAAACCTCCTCTTGAGCGAAGAGTATTTGCAAAAAGCAAGAGTGTAAGTTTTAGAGAGATTGTAGCAGAAAGCGCAGAAGGAATTCTTTCTCCAGAAAAGATATCGCCTCTTCCTCAGGTAGGCACGCACTTGTACAAAGGATTATTCCGATACCTTTATTCAAGTGTTTTTTCAGACGAATCAATAAAAAGTGCACAGGTTAAAGTAGGTGAAAATAGGCACTTTACTGACGATAAGGAGCAGAACGAGGCAATAAATAAATTGTTGGGATTTTCTACTGCGTTTTGTCTGAAAGGCGAGTACGGCACGGGGAAAAAGTTCGTTTTAAGGAAAGCATTCAGCGAACTTTTACAGAGGGGTAGCACTGTGGGTGTTGCAACGGAGTCAAGGAAAGAAGAAGCAGAGCAATTTTTCAGGGAGACACTTTCTCCGTGGTTTGAAAAAGGCAAAATTTCCGTTTATTCTGTAAACGATCCTGCACTTTTCAGCAGAAAAGAACTATTTGACTATGTGGTGTTCTTATCCAACGGGACGGTAGACGAGAAATTGGCAAAGTCAGTTATGGGACTCTCAAAAAACTTTATTCTCTCTTCGCCGGGGGATTGCGAATTCCTCGAAAGTCTACTGCCGGAATCTTCGAAAGCCGTATTAAAAACAGAGCATCGTTTTGGCGCACACATTCTACACTTCCTCCAACCCGTTTTATCTGACAAACTTCTGCAAAGTGACGATAAAGAATTTAAAGTATTAAACAAAGAGAACATCTCGCCGCAGTTTATGGAAGTAGTAAACCCTGAAAAGTATGTGCAGGCAATTTATGTGAAAGGGCATAATAAGGGTGTTAACAATCAATGGAATGTAGAGGAAGCCTCGTTTATAGTAGAGGCAGTAAAAGAATTCGTAAAAGCGGGCATTGAGCGCAGAAATATTGGGGTAATTGTCCCTTATGAGCGACAGAAAGCGTTGCTTGACGATTTATTTGCGGATTCAAAAATACCTGACATTCTCGTATCTGAACCCCAGGGTGCAGTGGAAAAAGATGTAGTATTTATTTCTTTTACGAATACGAAAAAAGTGGGCGGCGACTTCGTTAGCGAGTCCATGCTTAAGTCTGCGCTTACGCGGGCGCGGTGTAAACTGCTACTCGTTGGGCAGAAAGGTATATACAAAGGCTCAAAAGTACTTTCAAAACTTCTGTAAGTAAAAAATGGGCACATCCGAATACGATAGCAAAGAAGTCGTTTCTATTCCAGTAGAGAAAGTCGTCCCTTCACCGTTTCAACCGCGCATGCGCTTTGACGAGAAGTCTATTCTTGACCTTGCAACCTCTATCGAACATCTTGGCGTAATCCAGCCTATCGTCGTGCGGAAGAAAAGTGGCTTCTTTGAACTCATTGCAGGAGAAAGGCGACTTGAAGCAGTAAAGTTTTTGAAGTGGGATAAAATACCCGCGATCGTTAAAAATGTTTCTGACATAGATGCTTTCCGTATGGCGGTTTCAGAAAACCTGAAAAGGGAAGATCTTAATCCGCTTGAGGTTGCAGGTGCAATTAAAAACATGAAAGAGCGTTTTCACCTGACCGACAAACAGGTTGCAGAAATGCTTGGAATGAGCAGGCCGCAGGTAACGAATTATCTTAGAATATTGAAGCTTCCAGAAGCAATTAAAAGTGCTCTGCGCAACGGTGAAATTTCCTTTGGACACGCGCGGAGTTTGCTTTCAGTAAGTGAAAGTGACGCAATTAAACTCTACAGAAAAGTCGTTAAATCCCGTCTTTCCGTGCGTGATACGGAAAAACTCGCAAGGGAACTCTCTCAAAAAGAAAGCCTTATTACAAAAACAGAGGAACTTTTAACGAAGGCACTTGGGACGAAAGTGAAAATCGTTGGAGGAAAAGACAGAGGCGAACTTCGTATCTCCTACTTTTCTGAAGACGAACTTGCCGAAATCGTAAAAAAACTTGCAGAAAATTAAATATTTTTTATAGCCACAAAACTATTTTGCTGAAGAAATTCGTTGCAGGAATAACTGCAAGCGGTATAATATCCGCGGAGGTAAATGGTGAAAATAGGTTTTATTGCAAACCCGGAATCGGGCAAAGACATACGGAGGATTGTTTCGGATGCATTTACTTTTAACAACTTTGAGAAACTTAACATTATAAAGAGAATCGTCCACATTGCACTTTCTAACGGGAGCACGGAGTTTGTTTTTATGCCGGACCTCTTTGGCTTTGGGCAATATACGAAGGAAGAATTTGGCAATAGGATAAAAATCCTTGACTTTCCACCTTCGGGTGAAGGCGACACGGAAAGGGCTGCTGCGCTTATGGCAAAGAGCGGCGTGTGCTGTATCGTTACGCTGGGAGGCGACGGGACGAACAGGCTCGTTGCAAAGAAAGCAGGGAGTGTCCCTCTCATTCCGGTTGCAACGGGTACGAACAACGCATTTCCGTTTACGACGGACGGTTCTGCAGTTGGCATGGTGCTTTACGCAATTTCAAAAATTGGAATAAAACCGTCTGAACTAAAGAGGCAAAAACGCATTGAAATTTTCAGAGGCGACGAGCTGATAGACATCGCTCTGGTGGATGTTGCAGTTACTGCAGAAGAATTCGTTGGTTCGAAGGCAATTTTCGAAGTTGACAAATTAAGAGAATTATTCGTTACATTTTCCCGGTGGGACAAAACAGGGCTTTCTTCAATATTTGCATTTTCAATGCCTGTTGGGAGGGATATGCCAATGGGCGGGCACTGTGTATTTGACGGAAACGGGCGTACTGTGAGTGCACCTATTCTTCCAGGAAAACTCGTTCAGTTAAGTGTTCGTTCTCTGGAGAAAATTCCCGTTAACACGCCGTACGGGATTAAGTATGTGCCTTCGATTATTGCGGCGGACGGGGAGCGTATCGTAAAAGTGGATAAGGATAACTTTTCCGTTCGGATTACGCAAAACGGACCTTATGTAATTTCGGCAGAAAGCGTGTTGGAGCGGGCCTGTAAAGAAAAAGTCTTTCTGGTATAATATCGGTTGGAGGTGATGTGATGAAAAAGGCTCTCCTTATCGTCGATATGCTGAACGACTTCGTCGATAAAAAAGGCGCTTTGAAGGTAGAGGGTGCAGAAGAGATCGTACCGTACATAAAAGGTTTTAAGGTGGCATTTAAACGGGAAGGCGGAAAAGTTTTCTACCTCTGCGATTCCCACAAAGAAAACGACCCAGAATTTGACCTGTGGCCGCGGCACTGCGTGGAGGGCTCGTGGGGTGCGGAAGTCGTTTCTGCGTTGAAACCCGACCCTGACGACACAGTGATTAAAAAGACTACATACTCTGGTTTTTACGGCACGGACCTCGACGAAAAACTCAAAGCGAAGGGGATAGACACGCTTTACATTACGGGTGTTGCAATGAACATATGCGTGCACTATACGGCTGCAGATGCAAGAATGCGCGGCTACGATGTGATCGTTCCGCTTATGGGTGTAAAAGGGCTTACCAAAGAGGACGAGGATTACATGAAAAAGCAGTTTGTAAGTGTACTAAAAGTAAAACTCATATAAAGGGGGAAAGATGAAAACAAAAGAAGAGATGTTGAAACTTATCAGGGAGTCCGGTAAAAAAGGAATGACATTAACACAGCTTTCCGGAACGAGAAAACGGAGCAGCGCGGAATACAAACTCACAAAACAATTTCTCGCAGACCTTGAATCTCAGCACCTTATCGTGAAGTCTGGCAGCAGATACTACCTTGCAGGCGTCAAGGGCAAAAAAACACTAAAGAAAAAAGTAAACTACATCACAAAGGAGGAATTTGAAGAAGTTTTGCGAGAAGTATACAAAGACCTTTCTGCTTTGAAAAACGAAATTGACCGCGTTTACGAATATGTGGACGAAGTGTTCCTTATAACGCGCAAAAAAAGTGCAGGAAAAGCAAAAAGTGAACAGGACTTTCCCGATGAAGAAGAAATGCGCATTGCATACGACAACATCAACGAGAGAGAAAATGCTGGCGATTCCGTTTCAATTGCAGAGTTTAAAAGAGAGTTAGAGAAGATGGGGTTTCGTTTTACGGACGAAGAGATGGACAAAAAACTACTCGAAATGGACAAAAACGAGGTTATCTATCTGCAGGAAGCGAATAACCCCGAAACGCTTGAAGAAAGTGAGCGAAAGAGAGGCATAGACGATAAGGAAAGAGGTTTTCTCTTTTACATTACATGGATAAAAAGACCTTAGCGGAAAAGTTCAAAGCCCTTTCACCGTACAAAAACAGTATAGTAAGGACTCCGTGGGACAGCGAAGTCGTTGATGTAAAGACGATCCACAGCAGGGCGTTTGAAAAGCTCACTGATGCACTGGATACGGTAAAGTCAAGCAGGGCGTCGCTTATTTTTGTGCTTCAAGGCGAGCCGGGCTCTGGAAAGTCGCACTTTTTGTGGCGCGTTGCGCGCAGCGCTGAAAGTAAAAAATTTCTTTTCGTGAACATAGTGCCCTATACATACATAAAGCGAATTACATTTTACACGATACTTGAAAGTGCAGTGGAAAGCCTTGAGAAGAAACATCCGAATTTGCGCTCTCGCCCGATCGACCACATCATTGGTTATGCTTTGCAGGAAGGTGCACGGCTGATAAACACAAAGGCACTGCACGATGCTACCGCAGCGTCCATCGTGGGGATGATCAGGGACAACAAAAAGATGCCGTTCGTCGCAAAAAGTCTTTTTAACAGCATACCTGAGAACAAAAAAGGTCTTATTCTTAATGTAATGGCACGCAAACTGGCCGCGCGTTATGTGGAATATCCCCGTTACTTTTTTACTCTTTTGCTTGCCCTTGAAGATAAAGAGAAAGCGCCTCTTGCACTTGAACTGATGAAAGGCGAAACGCTTGGCAAAAAAGAACTACAGAAGATAGGGCTTGACGAATGCTTTGCACTTGGCGAGAGAGGAGCATTTAATGTATTGTGTTCGTTGATAAAGTTTTCTCCGTTCCCATTTATTATTTCAGTAGATCAGGTGGAGACGCTGGACAGGCATCTGGATTCAGCAGGTATAGAGAGGTTTTTTGAAAACATTCTCAGTATATACAACAATACGAATAACTCGTTGTTTCTTCTTTCTGTGCAGACACAAACATTTAAAAAGTGGACGAAGTTTCTGGCAAAAGACATTCTGGACAGGCTTTCAGAGAGGACGACGATTTTACCGCTTAACCTCGAGCAGGCAAAGGAAATCGTAAAAGCGCGCAACAGGCACTACTTCAGTAAAATTGGCACTTTGCCTGACGATCCATACTTTCCTTTTGCTGAAAGCCAGATAGAAACTCTCTACAGGAAGGGTAATAAAAACCCGAGAAAACTCATTAAAGCGCTGGACTACCTGCTGGAAAGCGGGGAACTTACCGAACAGAAAGATACGGTTCAGGGTAGTTTTAAAAATTACATCCGAAATGTAGAATACAGTGACAGTGAGTTTAGAAAAGAATTTACGGATTTACTTGCAAAAATCGTAGAAGGGAGCGATGTCCTGAAGGAAACTCCTACATACGCAATTCTGAAACTCGGAAAAACGGGATTTGCAGTGAATAATTCGAAGCATTCTTTGTACAGTTGTGTCAGCCACTTGTCGCGATTTATCAGGAAGCGCACGATTAGATTTGCACTACTTCTAAGAAGCAACAGTTTGCCGGTGCGTGCTACTGCGAAGAAGACGAATGAACTGCTAAGAAAGCACGGAATAAAAGTCGTTTACTATTCCACAGAGGTAGGCGAAGTCCTTATTACGGTTTCGAAGATGCTGAGAGATGCAGAGTCTGGAGATCTGGACATAGAAATAAAAGAGGTGGAACGATTTGCCAGGCAAAAAATTGGAGAAGCACTTCCAGAAGTTGCGCGGACAGTTTTCGCAGATATCGGTGAAGTGTCCCAAAAAGAGAGCGTGAGAAATAGAAAGCCTGTTACTGCTAAAACGAAGAATAACTCCAAGAAAAACGGCCTGAATGCGGTTGAAAGGCAAATAGAAAAAATCCTTGAAACGCGCAAAATTATTTCTTACGACAAACTTTTAAGTCTTTTAAAGAAGAATGCAAAGGAAGTTGACGCTGCGCTTTTTAACCTTGCGAACCGTAATAAAGTAAGAATTATTAATAGAAAGTATGGAGAAAAGTGGGTCTTTAGCAGACTGTGACTTCTCGGTAAGTGATGTCGTTACTGCTTTTAAGTGTCCATTGCAATTCTACTTTTCGAGAAAAGGAATAGTTGCCCACTTTTACTACGGTGGAAAAAGTGTGGGAAGTTTTGTCCACAAAGTGCTTTCTGAATTTACAGACTTGCTCGTTACCCGTACGCTGTTCGAGAGTGAAAACGACTTGAATGTCGTTGAAAATACACTCTACAGAAGTTTTTACAATGTGGCAATAAAGAGTAAAAGTTACAGAACGAACCTGGAAGATGCCTGGCAGTACATTAAGTCAATAGGTGCATACTTTGAAGGTATTACGGCAGGGAAAAGCACTTCTGAAATTCGCGACATGTTTATTCTTTCTGAGCGCTCGTTCTCGGTGAACTTTTTTGGCACGCAAATATGCGGCCGTTTTGACCTGCTGTTGCGCGATGAGAGAAAAATCAGGATTGTAGATTACAAAACGCGCGACAGAGATCCTGAAGTAGATGCCGTGCAAATTGCGCTATACAAGTACGCCGTAAAGCAAATTACTGGTGTAGAGGCAGAGCCAGTGCTTCTTTACATTCTGGACGGTGAGTTAAAAGAAGAAGTGTTTACAGAAGAAGAATATTCACTCGTTATCTCTGGCATTCGAAAGCAGATTAAAGACATGAAAGATTTTCTTTCGGGTAGGAAAGTCCCAGAACGGACAGTCGACCGTGCTCTTTGCAATCACTGTTCTTTGAAGACGAGTTGCAAGGTGCTGCGTAAGAAGTTTTTTGGTCTATAACGGTACATCTAAAATTTTTATAGCTTTAACTATTCTGTAAGTGTTTTACCTTTCACCTGGGCAGTTGCTGCACTTTGCCGTTTATTGTGTGAATTGCTTATAAGTTTTAAGAGGAGTGAACTGTACTTAGTGACTGTTTTGATTGTACAATAGTAAAGTCGAGAGCTGAAAAAATACTGAAAATACTGCATTTAATGAGAATTATTATCATTATATTTTATATGCTCAAAATAGCGAATTTTTGTTCGAAAAAGTGAGAAATCGGGTCGTTAAAGAATGCAGATAAATAAAGGGTTTCTGAAAATTATAACCTGATA
The DNA here is from genome assembly GCA_027023025.1 of Caldisericaceae bacterium. Taxonomy (GTDB): domain Bacteria; phylum Caldisericota; class Caldisericia; order Caldisericales; family Caldisericaceae; genus S143-107. The sequence goes on from JALVXB010000043.1 coordinate 64,042, forward strand.
AATCACATTTAATTTTGGCCAGAATCAAAGAAACACTGATAAATACGAGCTTTGTTGCCTTCTAAAATAAGGCGTTTTAAGCGTTTTGCAGGTATATTTACCCGATTTTTCTCAAGATCGCGCTCTAAGGTACCTTAAATTAGCGATTTTGAAAGATACCTGATAAATACAGGGTTTGTTTGTGGTGTTCCCAATGGAAATGCTTTTATTTTGTCAGGCCGTAAAGAATTAAGGCATCTGTGTAATTTTCGTGCACGATCTTTTACTGTGATATGATGCTACAAGAACTTTTATTACCAATATTTCAGGACTATGGGATTGATAATTTTACTCTCGCAGCAGTTAAGGCAGAGATTCTTCACTGCGCTCAGAGTGACAGCGGGGCGGTCGCAGCTTTTCAATCACTTTTTTCTCTTTACTCTGGAAGTGTGCTCTCCTACTCTGTGGATCTGACGAGTACTTACTCTTTCGTCGTCCTCGAGCGAGCGCCAGCGAGCGAAGGACCTCATAAGCATTGGCGTACAGTTTGATGTTTTTAATGTTAACAAAAGATGAAGTGGTTAAGGCAGGAGTTCTTCACTTCGTTCAGAATGACTGGAAAAATGCAAATGGCTCAAAAGTTTTGCATTTAAGGCAGAGACTCTTCACTGTACTCAGAGTGACGCAATAAAATGTAAGTTATCAAGTCAGAGAGACTTCACTCCACTCGAGAACGACGCCACAAAAAAGTTTTTTGGTTAAGGAAAAGACTCTTCGCTCTGTTTAGAATAGGATTGTGAAATGTTTACTTTTCTCTTATAGCAATTGTAGTTGTTGCATGCAACAGGATATAGCGTAAGTTTACGCTTATGGTTATATTCGTTCTCAACTTGCATTGTAAAAAGTTTCTTGCTTTTATCTACAAAAGCACGGAATTTCATATTATCTGTGTGGAGAGTCAGGCCGGGCTTTCACCCGGCCTATTCTGAAAAACTATTCCTCTCCCAATATCTGAAGTAACTTATTAATGTCTACTATGTAAAACCAGCTCCATAAGTAGGATTCTCGAGTTACCATCTTTTCGGGTAAAAAACCAACCCCAAGTAGAATATTATCGGAGGGAAATTGGTTTAATCGAAATGCAGGAAAGCCTTTTAAAGTGGTAATAGTGTTTGTTTTTCTGTCCAGAATATGGCGTGGGCCTGCAAAAAGAACAAATCTTCCAGTTGGGGACACAGCAGTGCAGGTAGGATAAAGCGGATACTTACCTTCTGCTTCAATTTTAAAAACAGGTCCTTTCTTATTAATGGGCCTCATCACATTGTAGAAGCATCCTTTTTTAACTTCTTCTGGTGTAGGATTAGGAGGGTTGAGAGAAAGCTCGGCAGGTTGCCATACCTGATAAATAATCCAGTCGTCAGAAGTTAGCATCGGGATTTCTGAACGGCGATTGTCCGTGAACTTCTTGATTTTGTGGTCTTTAAATGAGTACAGATAGATATCAGAATATGTCGTCATTTCTTTAAAATCTCGTCCCGTAAGAGAGAATGCGATGTAATGATCGTTTGCCGTAAATGCAGATATTCCCGCATAACGCTCCGTTAAGTGAATTATTCTTTTTATACTGCCTGTGTTTAGATCTACTTCGTAAACGCTATCGCTAATAACCGGTAAGGTGCCGGTATCTTTTTCAACTTTACTTCCCGATACATAAATTTCGGCATAAAATTTATCTCCGTGCAGAATGCCCCTTGGAGGAGATATCCACCAGCCAACACCTTCAGGGATATTTTCTCCTTTAGTAAAAAATTCGTCGTGCCCCTCTTTCTCTCAAGGATTAGTTTAGTCTTACCTGTTTTTCTGTTAATTGCGTAAAATCTGAAGTTAGGATTAAATTCGTCATCGTCGTCTTCGTAATATACAATCCAATTCTCGTTGATGCCAAAAGGGAAAACACTCGTAAAACCATCTTTTTCGTCGTACTTAATAACTCTCAGGATCTTATCAGACTTAACATCGTAAACGATCGTACTATCGTATTCTATTGCTGCCTGGGTGCCCTGGTGTTCCGTCTTTTTTTCAAATCCGCCACTTATCAAAGCTATGTTTTTATAGCAACGAAAACCGTTCAAAATGGGAAATCCGTCATCTTTAAAGTCCCTTATCTTTATAAACTCTTTCTGATAATTAGTTAAGTCTTTACTCGTTTTCACAGTGAGAGGTTTTGTGGAAAACGATTCTTCAGGCAGGTTAGATTCAGGCAAGTTAGACGAAATTTTACTTTTACACCCATTACCGAAAGATATGATAAAAATCAGGCAAATTAACAATAAAATTATAAATTTATTTTTCATTATCTTACATTATGCCTTTATGCAATTATAGGATACGGGTTGTTTGCCTTAAGGTAAGAGGCGTTATCATTATCTCTATCAGTAAAATCTTGTATTACATATTTATGAAGTTTTGGATAGAGCGATGTTGCAGAGTCAGTGTAGTAGATGTTTGCATTCTGCCAATCTGATTCAGGTGGCGTGCTGTCAGTCGGAGTCCAGTAACCATAAATTGCAATATAATGGACTCTATTTTTAGTTTTACCATCTTCTACTTTATTTCTCCAGTCAGTTAAGTGGATTGTATCTACTTCTCCAACAAAAGCTTCGTGGGTTTCCCAATATCCTATGTCTACGAGTACATAGGACTAGAGTGTTTGAGCGTCATTCCAATTAAAGTGGTCAACTTCATAGAAAGATGTGCCAGTCTTATCGTTTAATGTCATCGCAATTTTTTCTGTACTCGTTCTCTCGTTTGTATTACTATGGACACCCTCTTCGCTTGCAAGGTCTGCCTGGCGCAAGCCTATTATACCCCAACCTGAAAGAACTGATTGGGTAGCAGCAGGACCGCACCAATTATCATGCTGTTGAGGACATTGAGTACACGAAACAGAGGATGAATCAGGAAAGTATCCAGGATTATATGATGTTGGATTGAAATTATTATTCCCGTGTATTTTTTTAAATTCTCTAACCATTTGTGCTTTCTCTTTCATCACTTTGTTTAAAGGAAACTTTATCCATCCTCTCAAATCCCTTTTTCTCTACAAAATATGCCCACGAAACTTCGCCATTTTTAGAAGGTTCACCAGGAGGAGTTACAAGAATAGGTTTGTAATTATCATAAATTACAACATGAGTATCTACATTATAACTTATAATGTGGGGATTGAGGTTCTTTAAAATCCTCGTTGTGTATTCACTTGTCAATTGAGGTCCATCTGCAAAAACCGGATGAACACAAAGCGTAAACAGTAGTATTAAAATAAATGTAAATAAAACAATCTTTTTCATTATTTTCTCTTTTCAAATTTTAGTTTGTTTTAAAAATTTTGCAAACGAATTTATGTTTCGGTGCAATTTTCGCTTCATTTGCAAAGCACTTATTGAGATTCAGGTTCTGGTGCGGAGATTAATGGGTTCAAAAGGGGGTTCTGTGAAGTCTGTAAAGGTAATTTGCATTGAGGCTTTTAACGAGCACGCCTATTTTTATGAATAACCTCTTTGCAACTTTACCTTTGCTCAACAGTTAGTTTTTATGCCACCTACATTCATATTACACCGCCTCCTTGTAAAAAGCGTTTTTGTTATCTGTAAAACCAGTCTCTATTTTTCTTTTCCACTTTTTCAAATCCCTCTTTCATATTCTCCTTTCACTTATGTAGATGCAATTTCTCAAAAAATATTCACAATTTTCCACTTTCTTCACTTAAATTTTTCGTTAAATTTTTGCACCTTTATACAATAGACGGAAAAGATAACAAAAAGTTTCACGATTTTGGAAGAATTTTTAAAAAAGTTTTGAAATAAGTTCTCCGCATAGTAAGAACCATAGTATAAATGAGGTGCTTTTGTTGCATTGCCGTTAAGGCAGGGACTCTTCGCTGCGCTCAGTATAACCCTCTCCGTCGTCCTGAGCCGTCTTTACGAAGAACCTCATCGCCTTTAGAAAGGACACGGAGTTTCCTTTCAAATTTTTCTTCCTGTGAAGGTGGAAAGTAAACGGGAGATAAGTTACAAAAATATCTTTCTACAAACCAGAAGGAAAAATTCCTGCTGCACTTTCTCGAAATGCATTGCCGTTAGGGCAGAGATTCTTCACTTCGTTTAGAATGACCTAAAAAATATAAATTCTACAAAGGTGTCTTGCCGCAAAAGCAGGGACTCTGCTCTATACTCAAAGTGACAAGGAAAATCCAGGCAGCGCAGAAATGTTTTGCAATTAAGATATAAATGTTTCGCATCGTCTGGTAGGCAAAATTAGCGTGGTTTGATTTATTTCATTAATTTCTTAAAATAAAGAATCGTTGGAGGTGCAAAATGAACGAGTATGTGGTGCATTCCTGGGGAGAGATTGTAGATCTCCTCTATAAAGAGTCAAGGACTCTAAAAAGCATTGGCAGGTTCAGGTCGGATTTTGTTTACAGAGGCCTGTCTGATAAGAATTATCCGCTTAAAACTGGTTTGATGCGGCTTGGAGGTTCTTACTGGGTTTTAGAACAGCATCTCATCAGAAACTTTATTAAGTATGCAGGTATAAATCCGTCCGAACATACTATATGGACTTGGCTCTCCATTGCACGGCATCACGGGCTTCCCACGAGGTTGCTCGACTGGACTTATTCTCCTCTTATTGCAATGCACTTTGCAACGAGTAATATGGAGCAGTACGACAAAGACGGGGTAATCTGGTGTGTGGATTATATAAAGTTGCACGAGTTTTTGCCCGAACGATTCAAGGAAATTCTCGACGAGGAAAATGCAGACATATTTACGACTGAGATGCTTGCAAAGATCGCTAAGACGATCGAAGACTTTTCGCCTGAAGACGAAGAGGACTTTGCGTTATTTTTTGAACCGCCTTCGATGGACCAGCGTATCATTAACCAGTTTGCACTGCACTCCGTTACATCTCGCGCTACCGTAAAAATGGAAGACATTCTGGATGCACATCCAGAGCTTTACAAAAAAGTAATTATTCCAAAAGAAATTAAGTGGGAAATTCGCGACAAGTTAGATCAGTCAAACATCCACGAGCGAGTCCTATTCCCGGGGTTGGACGGTTTGAGTATGTGGCTTACGCGCTACTATTCCTGCAAAAATTACAAAGAGGACGAAAAGTAAAACCTTACAGAAGAAGTTGCAATTTATAGTAATTTGTAATAATATAAATAAAAACTTGACTTACAGGAGGGGAGATATGGCAGAAGAAAATAAAGTAAAAATAGAACTGAAGAAAGCATACGGTCTTACTGTAATTGCAAGGGGCGATTCCAATCACTGGATAGTAATGGACGGTCCTGAAAAGTTTCAGGGGCACAGCGCTGGTCCACGCCCAATGGAAGTTCTACTTATGGGGCTTGCAGGTTGCACCAGTCAGGATGTAATTTCTATTTTGGACAAAATGCATGTGGATTACAAAGATTTTAGACTTGAGATTACCGCAGAGCGTGCACCCAATCATCCTAAAGTTTATACAAAAATCCACCTCACTTACATGATCTGGGGTGATGTACCTGAAGACAAGTTTAAAACGGCAATAGAACTCTCTGAAACGAAGTATTGTTCTGCAAGTGCAATGCTGAAAAAAGCCGCTGAAGTCACTTATGACTACAAAATCTTCAGAGAGTAGTTTTAGTAAAAGTACGACGACTAAAAGGCGACGACTAAACGATTATTTTGCCCTTGTCTTTTAGCAGGCAGGGGCAACTTATTTGTTAATAGGGAATTGCATAAAAAATGGAAACTTTCGATGTCGCAGTGATTGGTGCAGGTCCAATAGGGCTTACAGCGGCAAATATAATTGCAAAAAACGGATTTAGCGTCTGTGTGCTGGAGCGCAGAGTAAAAATTGGTTATCCGAGTCACTGCTCGGGGCTCGTGTCTGCGCGTTTTATTGAAGAAAATAGCGTAAAGCCAGAACTCGTGCTAAACACGATAAAAGGTGCCTACCTTTTTGCAGATGAAGAACTGCTTTCTTTTAAAAGTGAAGAATCTCGGGCGTTTGTAATAAACAGAGAAAAGTTTGACCAATCACTTGCAGCAGAAGCCCAAAAAAACGGAGTAATAATTTTTACAAATTCTGCCGTCGTTTCTGCAAAAAAGCGTGGAACACATAGTGAACTTTACCTGCAAAACGGAAAGGCAATAAAAGCGCGTTCCGTTATTATTGCATCGGGTGCAAAAAGCGGTGTGAACAGGATGTTTGGTTTTAATGACGACGAATCTGAAGTAATATACACGATTCAGACGGATATGGAAGTTTCTTTGCCGGACAGTGAAAGCGTCTATATGTATGTGGACAGTAGTTTTGCACACAATTGGTTCGCCTGGATTATACCTATCGGAAGAGGACTTGCACACATAGGTCTTGGAACGGACAGAACTGAAAACATCGTGGATGATTTAAAAAAGTTTTTCCGCTCTTCAGAGTTTACAAAGGATGCTAATGTAGAAAGGTTAAATCTCGTTGGTTGGATTATACCAATTGGTTATGCAAAAAAAATTGTTAACGGCAGAGTGTTGCGCGTTGGAGATGCTGCACTGCAAATAAAGCCATTTTCTGGTGGCGGGCTTTACACAGGGATGAAGGCTGCACGCTTTGCTGCAGAAGCCGTCGTAAAAGCGCTAAAAACGGAGAATGTCTCGGCACTTAACGAATACAAAAGTAATGTAGACAGAGAAATTACGCCAATAGTAAAACGCGGACTTTTGTTAAGGCGTATCTACCGCTCAATGAGTGACAGGGACAAAGCACTCTTTTTGAAAGGATTAAATAACGACGAGGCAAAACGCATCATTACCGAGAGTGGAGACATTGATTCCCCGTTTTTCGTTGGGGTAAAACTTCTCAGGTTTGTTGGTGCTCCCCTTATGCACTACTTCAAGGATCTTTTGGTGGGAATTAACGCGTGATGGAAAATCTCGTGCAAATTCTTAACCGCATTGATGGTAAGGGATACAAAGCGTATAAAGAACTTCAGGGGAAGAAGTTTTATAAGAACGGCGTATCTGTAAAACTTACGCATGTTCAGGGTGACCCGTTTGCCGCTCCATCAGTTGCAGAAGTTACCGTAAAGAATAGTTTTCCTGAGCGGTTTTTTGACGAAAGGCACAGAAGAATTGCTCTGGAAGACTTCCTTGTTAGAAGTGTATACAAAAAGTCTTCTGCACTCTCCTTTAAAGGTGGGACGGGGCACAGCGGAAAACTGTTTGTGCCTAAACCTTCACAGGTCGTTTTGCAGAGGAGTAGCATAAAAATTACAAAAGATAGCATCGTCGTGCGTATTTTCGTGGGGCTTCCTGCAAACGGCAGGAGAATTAACGGAAAGAATGCACTGCGTTTGTTCGAAAATATTTTTACCCTTGCTGGGCAAACGCTTTTTCTCAAAAACTATTCAGGTGAAGCAATAGAGAATGTGATTACTCTTTCCGAAGAGCAGCACTTTATTCGTAAAAAGCTTAGCGAAATGAGGCTCGTTTCGTTCATTGCTGACGGCTCTATACTTCCCAGGCGCAGCGGAGTGGACGAGCGCAGGTTGGAAGTTGGCGCAGTGCCGTTTACTTCCCCTGACTCACTTGCAGTAGAAATAAGTTTGCCCGGCGGTAAAGTTATTCGCGGTATGGGCATTAAAGAAGGCATTACGCTTATTGCAGGCGGAGGGTATCACGGCAAAACGACTTTGCTTGAAGCAATACACAAGGGCATTTACAATCACATAATAGGCGACGGCCGCGAGTATGTTATAACCGACGAAAGCGCCGTAAAAATAAGGAGTGAAGACGGAAGAAGCATTACAAATGTTGACATTTCAAACTTTCTGCAAAATCTCCCACAGATAAAAGATACGGAGCACTTTTCAAGTAAGGATGCGTCTGGCTCTACATCAATGGCTGCAGCAATTTCTGAGGCAATTGAGATGGGGAGTAAACTGCTTTTGTTTGACGAGGATACCTGCGCGACGAACTTTATGATACGGGATGCACGAATGCAAAGGCTCGTCAAAAACGAACCAATTATACCTTTAATCGACAGGTTGAGGGATCTGTATAACGGCTTCGGCATCTCGAGTGTCCTGGTAATTGGAGGTGCGGGCGACTATCTGGATGTGTGCGACACCGTGATTGTTATGGAGCGCTATATGCCGCTTGAGCAAACGGAACGAGCAAAGGAAATTGCAAAAGAAATACCTTCAAATAGAGATTTTACCGCTATCCCCAAAATGAAAAAAGTGCGTAACCGTGTGCTGGATACGCAGGCATTTTTGAAAAGCGTGCTAAAAGAAAAAGTGAAATTGAGGGGTAAAAGTATTTTGCAGATTGGCAGGACAGAGATCAATCTTACCTTCGTTGAAGAGTTCGTTGAGAGCGGACAGTTCCTTGCTTCTGGCAGGGCACTGCTTCGTATAAAAAGCCAAAATAAGGTAGACCCCGCGTATTCTATTGTAAAATCTCTTGAGGACTGTATTCAGGAAAACGGGGTGGAATGCCTTTTTAGCGGGACAGTTTACCCCACTTTGAGTGAAGTAAGAAGGTTTGAAATTGCATCTACCTTAAACCGAATTTTTGGTCTGCCTGTCAAGTAAAAGTTATTTGCCGAGATTTCTATCTTCCATAATAATTCTTGCACGGCGAGTATTTTCTGTGTTGTACTACATTAAATCAGTTTTTTGCTTTTTAATGAAGCAAACTGTTTTTATGTCGGATAAACCTCGTCAATATACATTTTCTATAATAATGAACCTGTGTAATCACCTTTTTATATGGACACCAAAATCTTTATTTATCTGAAACCCTGTGTGTTGTGAGTAAAAATTAGAAAAGGATCTCGTGTATTTTTCAAATGAGATGAGGTCCTTCGCTCGCTTACACTCGCTCGAGGATAACGGGGAGTGGTCATTCTGAACGAAGTGAAGAATCTCTGCCATAACAACAATGTATTTTTTACTTTGCAGTATCGAGTGCAACGAAACATCTCTGAATCAACAATCTTCCCTCAGCGGGTCACTCTGAGCGAAGAGTCTGTCTTAACCACCTTACCTTTGAAAAAGCGCAGCAGAAATTTTACCTTTTTATAGTGCAAAATCGCTCTTTGAGGCAACTTCCTTTTAATTCACTTTATAACCCATAGGAAGAAAAGTTGGAAAGGAAACTCCGTGTCCTTTCCAATGTGAGATCCTTCGCTCGCTTGAGGACGATGGGGAGGAATGTGCTATTGTCACTCTGAGCGAAGCGAAGAGTCTCTGCCTTAACGACATTCCCTATAAATTTCCATTCTCACAGATTTTCCATCCTCTCCCAAAACTTTTTTTCAAAACTCTTTCAAAAATCTTCTATAATCACGGAACTTTTTTGCGAGTTTTTCGTCTAATGTATGAGAGGTATAATCTTCAGAGGAGGCAAGTATGAAAAAATTTTTGGTGTGTGCGGTTTTAGTGCTGGTTCTCTTGAGCAATTTTACAGGAGTGAGTTTGGCTGATGGAGGGCCTATATATCAGGCTGGGCTTAATGTTATACCATACCACAATAACAGCATAGAAATGGAAAAAGAGGACTTATTTATCACATTTTTTAACGGAAGATCTATACATCCAGATAAGGTTACTGACCGCGCAAAGATTCAGGCAAAGTTTATTTTTAAGAACACAGGCGACGAAACGGACCAAAAAATTGGTTTTCCTTTTGATATCCCCCGTATAGAAGGCGAGTTCCGGATTATAGAACCTACAGTGAAAGTAAACGGAAAAACGGTTAAAGCAGAACTTGTAAACCCGGAAAATAATTCCCGTTGGCTTATTTTTACGGTTCACTTTGCAAAAAATGAAAAGAAGTTAGTCGAGGTGGATTACACAGTATTGCCCGAGCCTGGATACTTCCTGTATGTCCTTAAAACAGGTGCATTGTGGAAAGGAACTATTGGAGAGTTAAATATAGATATTTCTATGCAGGGCAGGGCAACTTATCCGTATATAATTTCAATTTCACCAGAGGGCTACAAAGTCCAGGGAAACCACATCGTTTATCATCTGAAAAATTACGAGCCCGAAAATAACATAGAAATTGAATTCCTGCCGTACAATTTTTATAAGGAAATAGAGCCTTTGAGGAAAAAAGCAATGGAAACAAACAGCGAAGACGATTACTATGCGTACGCAAGAGTGCTTCTCCCCGACGACCCTCTGGGAGGTTTTAGTGCACCAAGCGGCAAATTTGACTTTCTTTTTAGCAGTGGTTCAGCGGACTTTGAAAAATTTTTGACGGACGAATTAAATGAGGCACTTCTGCACACAAAAAGTGGGAGCGTAAAAAATAAGATTTTAGAAGCAGCGTTGTATTCACATAACTTTTTGGGACGGTTTCGCCCGCTATACGGAACTTCGGCATATAATCAAGCATTAGACGGGATTGATAGCTGGGCTATGACCAGAGGTTTTTTGCCGTTTCCGCAATATATGTTTTGGTATTTTTCCGATGTTTTTAAAAACGATCTATCTAATTCTCAGAATCCAGAAGAAAAACAGACCATTGCGTACTACTTTTTCCACCTTTCAAACGCAGAATTTGCAGGGGATGACCCTTATGCAGGATTTCTTGCTTTGCAGAAGGGGTTTCAATACTCAAAGGAAATTTCAGGGAAAAAAGTATGGGAAGCAGCGAATTCTTTTTATGCGCGTGATTTACAGAGAAAACAGGTGTATCCTTTCCAGGAGTGTTTTGTTCCCGATGTTGAAATCCTTAACGCAAAAGAAGGTAAAAAATTTTATGCAACAATTAATTTTGTATACACACTTCCTGCAGGAATGGAGAATTTTAACTATCTAAACTTAATGGGGATAACCTCCGGTTTCTATCGGCCTTTAGAAGACGAAATCAAAATTCCTATGAAATGCCACTATGAGAAGACCCCGCCTTTTAGATACATTGTTTCTTTAAATCTGGGTTCGTTTCAAACAGAGTCGGACTTTGAAAGTAAAAAGAAGTTGCTTCTCTCACAAAAGCCCGGATACGCTATAAAGTACGATGTTAATTATTTTGCGGTAAATTCGGCAGAACATTCGATATATCTTTTATATCCTCATCTCGTATTAAAAAATCTCGAATTTAACCCTGCTAAAGGAGTTTTTATTAAAGACAAAATTTCAAATGAGGGAATGGTTGATGCTGCAACCAGTAGAATTGATTCGTGGATAAAAGAGCTTGCGGACTACGGCAGCGTAAATCCAGAATTGCAAGAAAACCTCAAAGGCTATATGGAGTTTCTTGAAGATAACAAAAAATTGTTAACTAAGTCAAAGGCAAAGCTTAATATTCAGTACTTTGACGCAAAGATTGTTCGTAGTAAGTATATGGGTATGAGTGATAATATGATATCTCTTGAAAAAGTACAGAAAAATAATTTTCCGCTACGCTCCGATAAAATTTTATACATTTTTGTAATCGTAGTGCTTTTGGCTGTGATAGTAATTCTTGTTGCTTTACTAATAAAGAAAAGTAAAAAGCCTATCCAACGCAAGACAATAGCTAAAAGTAGTGTAAATATACGACATATTTAAAAAATCTCTTTTGGAGAGATTTCTCTGCTTATGCGTCGTGTGCCTTGAGAATAAATGCATACTTGCTGTGAAAAGCAGTGCCTAAAAGTAAACCAAAGCCAAGATGTGTAAATCCAACCATAGATAGATGATAACAAAATAAATAAAGTTTACAAATGGATAAAAGTAATAGAA